>CAVJKX010000013.1:0-51582 GCA_963650165.1 bacterium | reverse complement strand
TCTTCATGGTTTCTACAACCATTCTCTTGAACTCCGGCGTATATCGTTTGTTTGGTACTCCTTTTGGCATAGCAAAACACCCCATTTCCTAAACAGTATACCATACTGTCTAACAAATGGGGTGCAGTTCAATCGCTTAAACGGTACGGGATATTTACGTCTGTGCTTACTTTTCCTCGTCCTCGGCCTGCTGTGCCTGAAGCCGCTCGACCTCGGCTCTGAGCTCTGCGTTCTGCACCTTGAGCTCATCGAGCTTTTTGTTCACCGGCGAGAGCTGACGTTTGAGCTCGCCCGATACGATGCCCTTGTAGAAGGTGTAGCGCCCCGTGAGGCTGACGGCAGACAGTACGACCGCCGCGCCGCCTGCGGCAAGACCGACCTTTTTGATATCGACCTTGCGCATGAGGTGCATGACGTTGCGCCTGTTCAGCTTTCCGGGCTGCAGAAGCTCCAGCGGGCTCATGTCCTCGTTCTGAGCCTCGACAACGACGACGGTGCCGCCGCGCTTTGCGTTCTTTTTCATAAGATCCACTCCCAAATATTTTTATGCCTGTATTATACCACAGTGTCCGTTTTTTTCAAGAGCCGCCTCGGCGGCGCACGGAAATAAAAATAAGCCGGAGCAGGCTTCTGCCGCCTGCTCCGACCTGGCAAAGAACCGTAATTTTGATAGAAACTCTTAAAGGGGGTGCAACTCCGGTTCAGAGGGGGGCAGTTCTAATTTTTAGGGGGGTGCAGCGTTTTGCCCTTTTTCCCTCCATTGCCGAAGCGTTTTGTTGATCCGAAACTTAGCTTCACGCCTCATTTGCTTCGTGTGAAGGGCGGTTGTCCGCCGTCCAGTTCTTCGGGTTGGTATCATCTGGGGCAAGTCCGGCCAGAATGGTTTCGTAGTGTGCAACCTTGTCGTCCATATACTTTGCGGTAGCCTTGGCTTCTTCCACTCGTTTATAGGCTTCCTCACGCTGCTTTAGAATGATAGCATACCTTGCCCGCAGATTTTCCTCCGATTCCTCCAGCAGGCAAAGGCGGCAGTATTCCCGAATATCCTCAATGGAAGCACCGCAGCCTTTCAGGCATTTGATGCCCTGCATCCAGTTGACGGATTCCTCGTTGAACACCCGGCGGTTGCCGCCGTCCCGTTCACAGGGCAGCAGCCCCTCATCCGTATAAAAGCGCAGGGTATGCTCCGTTACATCAAACATCTCTGCCATCTGTTTTATGGTATAGTACATAATGTCCTCCGAAAAATTTCAAAAGCCCCTTGACTTCGTGTTACTCGAACTTGTTACAATGATTATAGCATAGAACGGATGTCTGTGCAATATGAAAACGGAGGACGGAATCATGGATTTTTTAACTTTGAATAACGGCATCCAAATGCCGCTTGTCGGTTTCGGCACTTTCATGCTCGGCGGTGAAGCCTGCACCAAGGCCGTTGCTGCGGCAATCGAAAACGGCTATCGTATGATCGACACGGCGGAGGCTTACGGCAATGAAAAGGCAGTGGGCGACGGAATCAAGCAGAGCGGCATTGACCGCAAGGAGCTATTCCTCGTCACTAAGGTGAACTTCAAGTCCTACGAGAACGCCGAACAGACGGTCATGCAGTCGCTCACCAATTTGCAGACGGACTATATCGACCTGCTGCTCCTGCATTGGCCGTTTGCCAACTACTATGCGGCGTGGCGTGTTTTGGAGAAGCTGTACGCCGAGGGGAAAGTCCGCGCCATCGGCGTTTCCAACTTTGAGCCGGATCAGCTCCTCGACCTGATTGCCTACAACAAGGTTGTTCCTGCTGTCAATCAGATTGAAACGAACCTTTACTGCCAGCGCAGCGTTGAGCGGAGTTGGATGGACAAAAAGCAGGTGGCGCACATGGCTTATGCGCCGCTGGGTCAAGGCAACCGCAATGAAATGTTCAGCGAACCGGCTGTGCTTGCTCTTGCAGAGAAATACGGCAAGACCCCGGCACAGGTGCAGCTCCGCTTCCTGACGCAGAAAGGCGTTGCCGTCATTCCCAGAAGCACCAAGCCGGAGCATATCAAAGAGAATTTCGACCTGCTTGATTTTACACTGACCGCCGAAGAAATAGCACAGCTTTCTGCACTCGACAAAAAAGAGCCGCTCATCGGTAAGCCGGAAACACCGGAACTTGTTGAGTTTTCACTGACGTGGTAAAGGGGGCAGCAGAATGAAGAATGTTCTGTTATTGGGTGCGACCGGCACGGCAGGCAGCGCACTTACGAAAAAGCTGCTTACGGATACGGACTGTCATCTCACCCTATTTGCCCGCCATGCAAAGGATGTGTACGCCGACACCGACCGCATTGCTGTGGTCAACGGCGATGCGGCAAATCTCGAAGATCTGAAAGCCGTAATGCCGGGGCAGGATGTTGTCTACTGTGCTATCTCCGGTGATGTGCTGCCCAAGGTCGCAGAAAACATTGTTGCCGCGATGACTGCAAACGATGTAAAGCGTCTGATTTTCATGGGTGCAGTCGGTATCTACAACGAAATCCCCTATGACATCGACGGCGAGGACAACCTCGATAATGAGCCTGCGCAGATTCCTAATCGTAAAGCAGTTGATGTGGTGGAGGCGAGTGCGCTGAACTACACCGTCCTCCGCCCCGGTTATCTCGGTGAGGGTGACGAGGATGATTTTGTCCTTACGGTCAAAGGCAAAGCGGCAAAGGGTTATACCACGCCCATCCCGGCACTCGTGAAATTTGCTGTGCGGCTGATTCAGGACGACCGGCTTTACAGCAGAGAAAGCGTCAGCATCACGCACGATGCTTCAAGCAAATAAACGAAAATAGCGCCCAGCTATCAAGCAGACTGCTTCATAGCTGGGCATTGGCTTTTTCGTACCGCTTCACAAAGCCGTTGTACCGGGCGGTGTATTCTTCCTGGTTCTGCGCCGTCTGTGAGTTCTCCGCAATGCAGCGTTTGGTCAGTTCGGTCACCACATCGATCTCCTCAAGCAGACTCTCGATTTCAGTGTCAATGCCAGTGCAGTCTGTCAGCGTGGACTGCATCAGGCGGCAATCCTCAAGGATGCTGTCCTTGCTGTCGAGGATTGCGTTCACGGCGGCTACAAACCCTGCCTTGATGGTGTTCTCGTCCAGATGGGGTGTTTCGCATTTGTGCCCACCCTTGAATTTGCCGTTACACTGCCAGATGACCCTGCGATATTTCGAGGTCGAATTCCAGACTTTTGAGCCGAAGTAGGAACCGCAGTCCCCGCAGACGATGCGGGAGGAGAAAATGCTCTTTCCGCTGTACTGGCGGCTGATTCGCTTGCGCCGCTCAAATTCTGCCTGTACCTTGTCGAACTCCTCCGGCGTGATGATCGGCTCATGGCTGTGCTCCACATAATATTGCGGCACCTCGCCCTCGTTGATTTTTTTCCTTTTCGTGAGGAAATCGACCGTAAAACATTTTTGGTGCCGGTGGCCGGACTCGAACCGGCACGACGCAAGCATCAGAGGATTTTAAGTCCGCCGTGTCTACCATTCCACCACACCGGCAAATGCCTGATTATTTTACCATCACGCCGCTGAATTGTCAACAATGCGCACACCGCGGACGGCCCTTCGGGCATAAAATGCAGGGAGGTGAGGCAAATTGAACGTAAACTACTTTCTCGGCGCAAATTCCGGCGGCGGCTTTCACTCGCTTTACGGCGGCTTCTGCCGCAGCGGGGGAGACTTCCTGCACCTGATAAAGGCGGGACCGGGCGGCGGAAAATCGGGCTTTATGCGAAGCCTTGCACGCGCCGCCGCGCAGCGCGGCTACGATACCGAGTGCGTCCTGTGCTCGGGCGACCCCGACTCGCTCGACGCGGTGTACATACCGGCGCTCGGCCTCGGCTTCATGGATGCCACCGCGCCGCATGTCCGCGAGCCCGAAAGCTTTGCGCATAATTCTGATTATGTTAACCTTGGACGTTTCTGCGAACGTGTAAGCGACCCGCGCATCGAACTGTATACGGAGAAATACCGCGCCATGTACAGGCAGGCATATGCCTATCTTGCCGCGGCGGCGAGCGTTGAGCGCGCGGAGATACCGGAGCCGGTAAGCGCCGGTACGCTTGAAAAAGTCAGGAAACGCGCACGCTCCGCCGCGCAGACAGAGCTGGGGACTGCCGGAAAAGGCGGCGCTTCGCCGCGCGTGCGGCAGCGCTTTATCAGATGCATAAGCTGCATGGGCGAGCTGACGCTCACAGAGGACATTCAAAAGTTATGTAAACGAATATATCTTCTCGACGACCGCTGCGGTCTTGCGAAAACCTACCTTGAGCAGATGCGCCGTGAGGCGCTGCTGCGCGGTGCGGAGACCGTGCTGTGCCTGTCGCCGCTGTGCCCGGAAAAGCCGGATGCGCTGCTCCTGCCGGAGTGCGGGCTGGGCTTCGTTTCGTCCTCGGCGGCGGAGATAAAAGAGCCGTGGCGGCACGTTCGGCTCGACGCGCTTCTTGAACCTGCGGCGCTGAGTGCATCACGAGCGGCTCTGCGCAGGCGCGATAAGCTACGGCGTGAGCTCCTCGGCGAGGCGGTGCGCTGTCTTGCCCGCGCCAAGGAATACCACGACGAGCTTGAGCGTGTGTATAATCCGCACGTTGACTTTGCCGCGCTTGAGGAATTCACGAACGAAACGGTAAATGCGATATTTGAATGAAAAACGGCTGAGGCAATGCCTCAGCCGAAATTTTTCCGTTCAGCAGCACAGTCCGCCCCAGGGGGTCAGGCATGAGCAGCACAGATACGAGGTGCAGCAGTCGTCGCAGACGCAGCAGGAGTTGTTGTAGTTCCCGCTGTACTGCCGGTAATACTGCCCGTTGTTCTCCAGCCGGTTCAGCAGCTGTCGGTAGTTCGGATTGTCGGGGTCTATCTCGACGGCGCGCTTTGCATCCTCAAGGGCGTTTATCTTATTGCCCAGATACATATTCGCTACGGCGCTCAGATAGTACCAGCGCCCGTCGCGCTCGGAAAGAGGCACCTGCGAGAGCGCCGTGAGCGCTTCGTTGTACCGTCCGTTGCGTATGTAGTTTGCGGCCGCGCGGCACTCGGCACGCTCCTGCGGCTGCTCATATGCTCCGCCGAAGCCGCCGAAACCTCCGAAACCGCCGTAGCCGTTGTATCCGCCGCCGTAGCTGCCGCCGTTTCCGGTATCGCCGTTCTTGATCTGGTCGTAGGCCGCGTTTATCTCGTTCATTTTCGCCGCCGCCGCAGCGTCACCTGGGTTGCGGTCGGGGTGATATTTCTTTGCAAGCTCTCTGTATGCTTTCTTTATTTCCTCGTCGCTTGCGTTCCTTGAAACGCCGAGGACTTCATAGGGGTCCCGTGCCATTCGGTACTGCTCCTTACTTACTGTCCGTTCCGTAGTGGCGGTTGAATTTTATCCACACGCCGCTGCACAGTATATTTTTTATTATGTCCGCATCCCGCACCGCCGGCAGCCGGTCAAAGCTCCTTACGCAGTCGGCCAGCAGAAGCTCAAGGATGGACCTGAATCTCTCCTGCTCGTCGAGCCGCCCGTACAGGTAAACGAAGGGGTTATACTTATATGCTCTTTTGTCGCCCTTGAGGTCGATGCACGCGTCCATGACGTAGACGAACTGCCCCAGCGCCATGCCGAAGCTGCGCAGGTCGTTCTGCCATCGGTCCTCGCGCATGACGAAAAGCTCCGCCATGAGCCTTCCGAAGGCTGCCGCCGCGGCGTCCGCCGACGGCTCTCTGCGCTCCTCGATATCCTTCAGCTCCGCCATCGCGCTTTTTATGACGCCGCACTGGCGCGGATACCCGGCGCAGACCTTCTTATATGCCGGCTCAAGGATCTTCGCCGAGCCGAGCGCCGCGGCGTTGAGCTCGTCGTTCCAATCGTCAAGGCAGTTGAGATATGCCAGCGCAACGTTCATATCCGCCGCGTAGCCGCTGATCCCGGACTGAATAAATGCACGTTTGCCGAGCGGGTGCGCGGGGCAGGGGGCTTCGCCGCTGAGGTCGTCCGGCTCGTACAGGGAGCTGAGCAGCATGACGAGAAAGGCCATGTCATAAGTCAGCGTGAAGCGCGCGAGGCTTCCGTGCCGCTGACCAAGGCTGCGGCACAGACCGCAGTAATACGCCTTGTATCGCTGTCTTTGGCTCTCGTCAAGTCCGGCAAGATCCGCCGTTACAAAGCCAAACATATCAGGTCCTGCCCGTAAACGAATTGCCGCACTTTTTGCACACTATGTTGATCTTGCCCTTGTGCTTGGGAACTCTCAGCGTCGTGTGGCATGCCGGACAGGTGAAGAACTTGTAGTCCTTGCGCTGGGACCAGCGCACCTTTATCATCTCAAGCTTGCCGCTCACGCTCATGCGCATTTTCATATAGCGGTTGTTTTCCGCACTGCGCCTGTATAAATTTCTCGACAGCATACGCGCATAAATGACGATAAGCAGGAAAAACGCGGCGAGCCAGACGATCCTCGAAAAGGCCGTTCCGTTGAACACGACCGCAAGGATCATCAGCACAAGGCTCACGACGGACAAAAACCTGTTGAGCTGATCAATGCCGCAGCGGCCTGCCATAAAGCGCGCAAATTTTTCTCTCATGGGAAATTCACCTTGTTAATGACTGTAATTACAACAATTTATAATATCACAGTCGCCGAAGAAATATATAAATTATTTGTTAATTCGTCAGCCCTTGACGTAACTCCAGGAATATTCTATGACTGTATTCTGCCCGCCGTCGGCCTGAGTGCGGGTGCACTTTATGATATTGCCCGGTTCGTCGTACTCATATTCGTTTTTCGTGACGCTTATGGCCGCGCCGTCGGGGCCGTAAACGCTGACCGACAGCTCGTTTCCGTGCCCGTCATAGCTGTACTCGGTGCGGCTGACCACTGCTCCGTCAACGGAGGATTCCATTTTGACGGGAAGACCGTCGTCGCCGTAGCTGTAGCTTTCCACCGTCGAGCCGCCCTCGAGCATATCCTGCCGCGTGAGCTTTGCAAGCTCGCCGCTGCCGCCGTATTCGTAGGAGATGTCGCTTACCAGCTCAGAGCCCTCGTAATATTTCTCGCTGACGATCTTCTTGCCCTCGTAGGCGTAGGTCGTGACGGCGGTCACGTCGCCGCCGATCATGTTGGTAGCCTTCATCTTCAGCCCTGTCTCGTTGTACTCGTACAAGACGCGGTACTCCTCGGTGTATTCCTCGGGGCCGGCGGCCGCATAGTTTACCATCGTATCGACAAGGCCGTTTTCACCGAAGGTATATTCCTTGTATCCGACGGGCTCGTCGTTTATGCCGAGCGTCGTTTCCTTTACGAGACGGCCTTCGGCGTCGTATTCGTAGCTGACGGTGCTGAATTTCAGGCCGTTTGCATTGTACCACACTTCTTTTTCAAGCTTGCCCTCGGCCTTTTCGTACACGGAAAGATCCTGCGCGGGCGCGGGCGTATCCGTCGCGGCGGGAGCCGTGCCTCCGTCCGTTATTGTGCATGCGCACAGCAAAACCGCGAGCACGGCGGCAAGAACTGTGCCGATGATCCTTTTCATATGTTCAATTCCTTTCAGTCGTTTGCGTTTTTTGCGATTATACCACGAAATACCGCGAATATAAAGAGCTTTGTGACATATAAAAGAGTAGAAAAGACCCCGGAAAAATGCTATAATACATATAATAAATGTGAAAGGGGGTCCCGGCGTGAATATCAAGCTCACCAATGAGCAGAAAACGGTTCTTAATCAGCAGATGCAGCAGTCGATGAAGCTGCTTCAGATGGACTCGCACGAGCTTGAAACCTATATAAACGAGCTGTCGATGGAAAACCCCCTTATCGAGATAAAGCCGCCGCGCGAGCGCGTCCGGAGAGACGAAAGAGCGTATTCGCCCCGTGCTGCCGCAGACCCGAACGTCATGTCCCGCACCATAGCGGATAAGCCGCACAATACGCTTTCGGAGGCGGTCAGGGAGCAGATAAATTATCTGCGCATTCCGGAGCTCCTGCGGCGTGAGCTGCTGTGGCTTGCCGAGGAAATGGACGAGCGCGGCTATCTTCCGCAGGAGGAGACGCAGCTTTATCCCTTCGGCGGCAGCGCGGAGCGCTATGAAAACGCGGTCAGGGTGTTCCAGAGCCTCGAACCGGCAGGCGTCGGCGCGAGAAGCCTGGGAGAATGCCTCCTGCTGCAATTGAAACGCCGCGGCGAGGACGATGAGGTCGCGGAGAGAATATGCCTTGAGTACCTTGACAGGCTCGCAAAGGGGCAGCTGAAATATATAGCGGCGCAGCTTGACGTGACGGTCCGGCGCGTCGAGGACGCAAAGACGCTTATATCCGGGCTTGAGCCCAATCCCTCGAACGGCTATTACGGCGGCAGGCAGACGGTGTATGTCCGCCCCGATGTCGAGGTCGTGCAGGACAATAACGGCCTTGCGATCGCACTTGCAGACAGATATATGCCGACCTACGGTATAGACGCCTTTTATCTCAGTATGTCCAAACGCGAGGAGCTTTCGCCGGAGGAACGCACATATTTTCAGGAAAAGCTCACTCAGGCGAAATGGGCGATGAGCTGCATCGACCGCAGAGCGTCCATGCTTATGGCCTGCGCGTCGGGTATACTCGAGGTTCAGCACGAATTTTTCGCCGACGGAGTGTCGCCGCTGAAGCCGCTGACCATGGGAGAGCTTGCATCGAAGCTCGGAGTGCACACGTCAACGGTCTCGCGCTCTGTCAGGAATAAGTATATATCCTGCCGCTGGGGCGTGTTCTGCCTGACCGATTTCTTCAAAAAGGATGCGGCCAATGAGAATGTGACGGAGGATGCCGTTTTGCAGATGATAAAGGAGCTCATATCGGCAGAGGATCCCCGCTCCCCGCTCAGCGATAAGGCGATAGCCGCGGCGCTCGGCGAAAGAGGCGTCGGCATATCGCGCCGCACCGTTGCAAAATACAGAGAAAATGCCCTGATCCCGTCAACGGCGGTGAGAAGGAAAAGATAAAAAATGATAGAAGAGGCATACCGAAAGCGGTATGCCTCTTCCTGCTGTGGGAATGGGAAGGGAGAAAGAGAAAAGTCAGCAGTCGAAAATGGCCTTCTGCGCAACATAGCGGCCGAAATTGTTCAGCCATGCCTTGTGCAGCGGCGACTCGTCCCAGTTTGAAAGACAGTCACCGTCAAGCTCTGCGACGATCATGAGATCAAACCTGTTTTCGCGGTCAACGCAGTTGGTGTAAAAGGAATAGGAGTGAACTCCGCGTATGGGAGCGGCATTTAAAAACAGGCTTTTTATCTTCTCGAGCATCGCGGCCTTGTCCGTGACCTCGCTCGTGTATTTGACGATTATATGATGCTTCACAGGCGTGACCTCAGACGGGCGATCATGGCGTCGCAGACCTCGTTCATGTCTCCGACGATGCCGAGATCGCAGTAATTGAATATCTGTGCGTTTGCGTCCCTGTTCACCGCGACGAAGAGCTCCGCGTCCACTCCGGCAACATGGTTCACGGCGCCCGACACTCCGAAGCTTATATACAGCTTCGGCTTTATCATGACGCCCGACTGACCTACCTGAAGCTTGTAGGGGAATATCTCACGGTCGAACAGCGGCCTCGTGCAGGCAAGCTTTGCACCCAGAAGAGCGGCAAGCTCGCGGTAGCGCGGCAGCTCATCCTCGCCGGACAGGCCGTTGCCGAGACATACGATGGTGTCGGCGTTTGCGATATCAAACTCGGGGTCAAACTCGTCGGGCGTAAAGCCGATGCTGCGGCAGCGAAGCCTTTCGGAAGGGAAGTCGATCGTCTCGTTTATGAGCTCGATATTGTCTTTCCTGCCGGCGGGGGCGTATTTAAAGGTGCCGGGACGTATCGTTCCGACCTGCGGACGCAGAACGGGAACGGTTATGACGGCCATGATCTTGCCGCCGACCGCAGGCTCGATAAAGCGTATATCGCCGGAAGATGGGTCATATGCCAGCTCCATCGCGTCCGAGGTGCAGCCGGTGTTGAGCTGAACGGAAAAGCGCGGCGCAAAGTCGCGGCCGTTTACGGTCCCGCCGACGAATATTGCCGAGGGCAGGTACTTTCTCGAAAGAACGGTGAATATGTTCGCATAAACGTCGGTGTTGTAGCTGCCGCAGTTTTCGCCGGAGACGCGTATGATGCCGTCAACGCCGCAGTCTGCTACTTTTCCGATCTCGCCGTCGGGAAGATCGCCGACGATGACGGCAAACAGCTTATCGCCGGAAGCATCGCACAGCTTTCTGATCTCGCAGCACAGCTCAAGACCCACGGGATGCGCGCTGCTGCCGTCATGCTCTATGTATACCCACATGTTTTTGTAATCTTTTTTATTCATCAGAGCCTGCCTCCTGCGGGTAGAATGGCTTCCTTCTCAAGAAGAATGTCTATAAGCCTTGCGGCGGAAGCCTCGGCCGAGCCCTCGTCGATGATCTGACCGGGCTCGGGGAGCTCGGGAGGGTAGATCTCGGGCACGATGGTGCCGGAGCCGGGCACGCCGACGAGCGACATGTCAAGCCCGTCTATGCCGGTTTCGGTCAGCACCCTTATTTCAGCCTTCTTTGCCTTCATCTTGCTCTTGAAGTTGGGGATGCGGGCGGGATAGTTCGCCTTTTCGACCGTGAGAAGGCAGGGAAGCGATGCTTCAACGGTCTCAACGCCGTTTTCGAGCTGACGCTTTGCCCTTATCGTGCGCTTTTGCATATCTATCTCCTCGATGAGAAGGCAGGAGGATATCTGCGATGCGTCAAAGCGCTCGGCAAGCTGTGAACCCATCTGCCCCGTGGCGCCGTCGAGCGATTCCTTGCCGCAGAAGATGAGGTCGAATTCCCCGAGCATTTTCGAGGCCTGAACTATGGTGTAGCTGGTAGAGAGCGTGTCCGCTCCGCCGAAGGGGCGTCCGGATACGAGAACGCCGCCGTCGGCGCCGGAAGCGATGCACTCGCGCAGTGCGCTCTCAGCCTCGGGTGGGCCCATGCTTATGCAGCTCACCTCGCCGCCGTACTGCTCCTTTACACGCACGGCGGCCTCAAGTGCATTTGTGTCAAGAGGGTTCAGAAGCGTCGGAACGCCCTTGCGCACAAGGTTTCCGGTCTCGGGATCCATCTTTACAAGATCCATGTCAGGCACCTGCTTGACACAGACGAGAATTTTTAACATACCGATCTCCTTTTCTTGATAGTCCGTGCTGCCTCCGAAAAAGGGAGGCAGCATTTTGCCTGCTCCGCTCAGATATCCGTGCAGGTCTTGCCGGGATTGAGTATCTCGTTGGGGTCGAATACCTTCTTGATCTGCCCCATGAGACGGTAGGCGGTATCGCCGATGGAATCGCGCAGATAGTCCTTCTTGGCGTGGCCGATGGCGTGCTCGCCGGAGACCTGACCGCCGAACTCCTTGCACTTGGGATAGGCCTTGTCCATGATGATCTTCACGCGGCGCTTGAACTCCTCCTCGGGAAGGTCGTTGCTGCATGTGTAAACATGCAGGTTGCCGTCGCCGGCGTGGCCGTAGTTGCGCAGCTGGATGCCGACCTCCTCGCTCACCTTGCAGGTGAACAGCAGGAATTCGGCGATGCGGTCAACGGGAACGACAACGTCCAGTTCGTCAACGAGCCTGGTGCTCGTCTCGATGGCCGTGAGGAACGAGCTTCTCGCCGCCCAAACCTCTTTCTTGAGCGTCGGCGAGTCAACAACGAGAACGTCCAGAGCACCGGCCTCCTCGGCGACTGCCGCCAGACCCTCCATGCGGCTGTCGAGGTCCTCCTCGCTGTTGCCGACGAAGGTAACGAGAATGCATGCGCCGACGTGCTCGCCGCTGCACTCCTTGGGGAAGATCTGATTGCCCGTATATGCAGTGGAGGTCTCGATTATATCCGCGTCCATGTATTCGATCGACTGGGGATCGAGATTTGCAAGCTTTATCTTGGGAACGGTGGCTATGCAGCTGGCAACGTCTTTGAACGGAAGAATGAGGCTGACGTCCATCTTGGGCTTTGGGACGAGCTTGAGAGTGAGCTCGGTGATGATGCCGAGGGTGCCCTCGGAGCCGATGATGAGGTGCAGCAGGCTGTAGCCGGAGCTGGTCTTGAAAACGGTCTTGCCGATCTCAAGCACTTCGCCGCTCGTGAGAACGACCTTCATCGCAAGAACGTAGTCGCGCGTTACGCCGTATTTTACGGCTCTCATGCCGCCTGCATTGGTGGAGACGTTGCCGCCGAGAGTCGCGGTCTTTTCGCCGGGATCGGGAGGATACATGAGGCCGTGCTCCTCGGCATCGGCGGCGAGATCCTTGAGCAGGACGCCCACCTGCGTGTGCACGACGAGGTTGTTCATGTCATAGGAAAGGATCTTGTTCATGCGTTCCATGCAGATGACAACGCCGCCCGCGATGGGGACCGCGCCGCCGACAAGACCGGTGCCCGCGCCGCGCGGAGTGACGGGAATGAGGTTGTCGTTGCACAGCTTCATGATCTCGGAGACCTCCTGCGTGCTCTCGACTATGCAGACGGCCTCGGGGAATGCCTTGCCGTATATGGGCATCTCGTCATGCGAAAAGCGCTCTTCAACGTCGCTGCCGTAGTAAAAACGTCCCTCGCCGACGACGGCGCGAAGCTGCTCGGCGATCTCGGGGCTGACTTTATTGTACTTTGCCATTTTATTTCCTCCTGTTTATTTTTCGGGGGCTCTTATAAGAAGAACCGAAAGATCGTTAACGTTTGTGCCGGTGTTTCCGGTGATTATGAGTCCGCCGCACTTTTTAAGTGCGTGGTATGAGTCGTTCTCGGCCAGAACGCGGTCTATGCTTATGCTGCTTTCGCGCAGAACGGAGGCCGTTGTGCCGTCAACATAGCCGCCCGCGGCATCGGTGGGGCCGTCGGTACCGTCCGAGCCGACGGAGAATACGGCGACGTTATCCAGCCCGTCTATGCCTGCGGCTGCGGAAAGGGCAAGTTCCTGATTGCGCCCGCCCAGACCCTTGCCGGTGAGCCTGACGACGGTCTCGCCGCCCGCTATAAACGCAAGCGACCTGCCGCAGCCGGCATAGGTTTTCGCTATCGCGGCAAGAAACGAGCCCGCTTCGCGCGCTATGCAGCCGAGCATATCGGTGAGAATGAACGGCTCGTAGCCGAGAAGAGCGCACTGCTGCTTTGCCGACTCGCAGAGCTGGCGCACGCTGCCGCTTATATAGGTCTCGACATTGTCGAGCTTTTTCGGCGTCTCGCGGTTAAGGCACGAAAGCGCCGCGGACGAGAGCGTCAGCGAATATTTTGCGGCAATGCCGAGCGCGTCGGTGCAGGTCGAGCTGTCGGGATAGGCAGGGCCCGAGGCTATCATGTCCACAGGGTCGCCGAGGACGTCGGAGAGTATGACCGAATACACCTTCGCCGGAGCGCACAGCTCGGCAAATCTGCCGCCCTTTACGGCCGACAGTCGCTTGCGGATCTTGTTCATCTCGACGATGTCCGCTCCGCAGGCGAGCATCTGGTTGGTCAGCTCCTGGAGCTCCTCCGCCGAAATGAGCGGCATTTCAAACAGAGCCGAGCCGCCGCCGGAGATGAGAAACAGGACCGCGTCGCCCTCGCCCCACAGCTTTGCCTTTTCGACAACGGCCGAGGTCGCGCTGTAGGTATTCTCATCCGGTACCGGATGACCGGCCTCGAAGATCTCAAAGCCGCCTATCGGGCCGCCCGAATGGCCGTATTTGGTTATGACCATGCCGTCGGCGATCCCGCTGCCGAGCTCCTCGTATGCCGCGTTTGCCATCTGCCACGCTGCCTTGCCTATTGCAACGAGATGAATTTTCCTCCCGCCGAAATCGGCTTCGGTCAGAGCCTTCTTGACGGCTGCGTCGGGCAGCGCCGACTTTATTGCGCTGTCGATTATCGTCATAGCGTCGTTATATATGGACATATTGCCTCCGATCACCGTTCTTTGGCCGACAGATAGGGCAGCAGACCGCCCTTGTCGATCATTTTCTGGATAAAAGGCGGAAAACCGCCCGCGTAGTATTTCTTGTTGGTGGACAGATCGTGTATGATGCCGTTTTCGAGATCGACCTCGACATAGTCACCGGGACTTATCTCGGCGGCGGCCTCCGCAGATTCCAGTATCGGGAGCCCGATGTTTATCGCATTGCGGTAGAATATCCGCGCAAAGGATGCCGCGATGACACAGCTTATGCCGCAGGCCTTTATGGCAAGCGGCGCGTGCTCGCGCGATGAGCCGCAGCCGAAGTTTTCTCCTGCGACGATTATATCGCCCCTGTCAACCGTTTCGGCAAAGGCGGCGTCGATATCCTCCATGCAGTGCGCGGCAAGATCCTCGTCTTTGTACAGCGCGAGGTAGCGCGCCGGAAGAATGACGTCGGTGTCGACGCTGTTTCCGTATTTGAATACCTTGCTCGCCATCATCACACCTCCTCAGCGTCCGGTACGGCTATGCAGCCCGCGACGGCGGATGCCGCAGCAACTGCTGGACTTGCAAGATATATCTCTGAGCTCGGAGGTCCCATTCGGCCGACGAAGTTGCGGTTGGTGGTCGATACGCAGCGTTCGCCCGAGGCCAGAACGCCGACGTGACCGCCGTTGCAGGGACCACAGGTCGGCATGGACACCGTAGCGCCCGCGTCGAGGAAGCAATCGATTATGCCCTCGCGCATCGCCTGACGGTAGACCTCCCACGTCGCGGGAATGACGATGCAGCGAATGTGAGGCGCTACCTTTCTGCCGCGCATGATGCCGGCCGCGGAGCGCAGATCGCCTATCTGCCCGTTCGTGCAGCAGCCGATGACGACCTGGTCTATGTGCAGTCCTTCGAAGGATGCCGCCTCCCTGACGTTCGACGGCAGATTGGGCGCTGCCACCACGGGCTTCAGCGAGGACAGATCGATGTCGATCGTGCGGCTGTATTCGGCGTCGGGGTCTGCGTTTACGATGGTATAGGGCCTGTTCACCCTGCCGGAGATGTACTCGATCGTCCTGCCGTCGACGGGGAATATGCCGTTTTTGGCTCCTGCCTCTATAGCCATGTTGCAGATGGTGAACCTGTCGTGCATGGGGATGCCGGCAACGGCGTCGCCGCAGAATTCCAGCGACTGATATCTTGCTCCGTCAACGCCTATCATGCCGATGAGGCTGAGAATGAGATCCTTGCCGCCGACGTTTTTCGGAAACGAGCCGTGCAGCCGCACCCGTATGGCGGAGGGTATCTTGAACCAGCTCATGCCGGAGAACATTCCTGCCGCCATATCGGTCGAGCCGATGCCGGTTGAAAACGCGCCGAGAGCGCCGTAGGTGCAGGTGTGCGAATCCGCGCCTATGATGAGCTCACCGGGGGCCACAAAGCCCTGCTCGGGCAAAAGCGCGTGCTCAATGCCCATCCGGCCGCCGTCATAGAAATTATCAATACCCATTTTGCGGGCAAACTTGCGCACCATCGCGCAGTTCTGCGCCGCCTGAATGTCCTTGTTCGGAGCAAAATGATCCATGACCAGAACGATCTTCGAGGGATCAAACACCGTGTCCATGCCATAGCGCTCCATGGCCTTTATGGCTATGGGGGAGGTGACGTCGCTGCCCATGACGAGGTCGAGCCTCGCGTTCACGAGCTCGCCGGCCTTGACCGACTCTCTGCCGCAGTGCATCGCAAGGATCTTTTGGGTCATTGTCATGCCCATTGCAGTCACTCCTTCAAATTACTGTTCTTCGGCATGCTTTTTCTTGAATACATCGACCTGGAAATCCTTCTCCATGTCGGTGAGTGCCTTCATGCCAACCATGTCGTTGTATTCGCCGAAGCCGGTGACCATGTGCTTTTCGATGATCTCCCGGTTGGAATGGGTGTCGTGCAGGTTGCTGAGCATGGTACGCATCGCCTGAGCGGCGGCGAGAACGGTGCATACGGGGTAGATGACGATGTCGTAGCCTATATCCTCGAGCTCCTCGAAGCTGAGCGTGGGAGACTTGCCGCCCTCGACCTGGTTGCCGAACTTGTAAGCGCCCTGTATCTTGCAGACCTCGCGCATCGCCTCGACGTTCGTGAGCCCGTCGGCGTAGATGATATCCGCGCCCGCGTCACGGTAGGCCTCGAGACGGCGCAGAACCTCGTCAAGGCCGTGCGTTGCGTATGCGTCGGTGCGGGCGATTATCATCATCTCGTCACGCGCTTCAACGGCGGCTCTTATCTTCTCGACATGCTCCTCCATGGGGATAACGGCCTTCTTTTCCATGTGGCCGCAGCGCTTGGGGAACACCTGATCCTCAAGGTGCACCGCCGCCATTCCGGCACGCTCGAACTCGCGCACGGTGCGAACGACGTTCAGAGGATTGCCGTAGCCCGTGTCGATGTCGCCGATGAGCGGGATGTTG
Source organism: bacterium (assembly GCA_963650165.1). Taxonomy (GTDB): domain Bacteria; phylum Bacillota; class Clostridia; order Oscillospirales; family Oscillospiraceae; genus F23-B02. The sequence continues at coordinate 35,209 of CAVJKX010000013.1, read as the reverse complement.
AGGAAATAATTCATGTTCGCGCATACCGTTGCCATCTCGTTCATGGTCATGAGGCCGTAGTCGGGCTGACCGAGGATGGAGCCGGACGCACCGAAGCCGGTCATGAATGCGGCCTCAAAGCCGGCCTGCTCTATAAGCCGGGCGGAAAGGCAGTCGTATGCGCCGGGAGCGACTATGATCCCGGGCTTCTTGAGTCGTTCGCGGAGCGCTTTCGCGCCGGAAAAGCCAGAACTGTTTCTCATAATTCAATATCTCCTTGAAAATAATTTAATCGAGTATTTCGCGGGGAACGTAAACATAGCCCTCCATTATGCGCCTTGCCGTGCGGCCGTATACCGCCTTGGTGATCCTGCCGTCCGTTACCTCGACCTCGCCCTCGATAACGCCGCCGGGGTGGCCGATGCGCACTTTGCCGTTTTCTATCGGGTGTCCTATCGCTTCGCTGACGAGGCTGCCCTTCGTTGCCGCCGCGCATACGGTGCAGACGGAGGCGGTGCCGGAATAAGTCTTGTGCATGATGCCCATGAACATGTCCCGGGAAACGAAGTCTATGCTGCTTTTTTCGACGAGACGGCCGTTTATATGGCTGTAATAGTCCTGAGCGGGGGAGACGAAGGCGACCATGGGCACGGCGCGGATGCTTTCGCGTGCCGTCTGCCTGTCGCGGGCGATGCCCATTATAACGGATGCCGTGCAGCGGATATTTTCCAGAAGCTCGAGCATTTTCGGGTCGGAGTCGATCTCCTGCGGAGATTCCGTGCCTTTGAGACCGATATCCGCGGCCCTTACGAAAACCATGGGGCTGCCCGCATCGAACATGGACACCTCCAGCCTGCCGAAACCGTCGACCTCAATGATATCCTTCGGATTGCCGGTGGGGAGGAGACTGCCGGTCTTTGCGCCTATGGTGCCGGCCATGTTTATGCCGATACGCGCGCCGGTTCCGGGAACTCCGTCGATCTTGAAGTCGCCTGCATAGCAGGGGCGGCCGTCCTTCACGGGAACATAGGCCTCAAACACCTTTTTCGTATTCGTGTTGTATATGCGCACGCGCGTTACGGGCTCGACCGCTTTGACCATGCCCTGCTCGATCGCGAAGGGACCGACGCCGGAGGAAATGTTGCCGCAGTTCGAGGAATAGTCAACGCAGGCTCTGTTTATCTCCACCTGTCCGAAGGTGTAATCGACATCGGCGTCGCTGCGTTCGGAGCGGTCAACTATAGCCAGCTTGCTGGTCAGCGGATCGGCGCCGCCGAGACCGTCTATCTGACGCTTGTCGGGGCTGCCGAAAATGGAGAGGATAACGCGGTCGCGCGTCTCGGGATCCGAGGGCAGATGATTGCCCACAAGGTATATGCCCTTGCTCGTGCCGCCGCGCATGATAACGCAGGGGATGCGTTCGGCTTCGGGTCTGTACATTTGATATCACTTCTTTCGTGGTAATATGGTTTCAATATTTAATACAAGCAAAAACCGTGCCAAAACAGAGCGCCGTGAAACATAGCTTTGATTTTGCGCGAAACTCCTTGAATTCAGGCTGTTTTGCCGCACGTCCTCCGCGCCGCAGCCGGAGCCGTGAAACCGGCGTTTCAGAAAAAGAAAATGCGCGGCGTTTCATTTTGAAACGCCGCGCTCGCTGGGATATGACGCAGTCGGAGGAATAGCAGTTCCGGCATACGCCAACCGGCGCCTTATTTGTGGAGTCAGCAGTGGGAGAAGGTTATCAGTTCAGCGCAGCGTTAGGCAGAAGCATTATTATCTGCGGGAATGCCATCAGCAGCACAAGAACTATCAGAGCACACAGTAAATACAGGAACAGGTGTTTACATACAACGTTGTTAATACCTGTTTTCTTCAGACCTGCCGCAACATACAGGTTGAGTCCGACAGGAGGAGTGCACAGGCCGATACCGAGGTTGATGATCATGACGACACCGAAAACTACGGGTTCTATTCCGTATGCCGAAAGAGCCGGAGCGAATATCGGGGTCAGGATCATGACAGCCGGACATGTATCCATGAAAGTACCGACAATGAGAAGCAGTACAGTTACCATCGCCCAGAAAGCAAACTTCGTGGTTGCGACGCTCGTTATCCATGCTGCAACTGCTTGAGGAACATTTTCTCTTGTAAGAACAAGGCCGAAAACGGTTGCGGCAGCAATAACGAACAGTAACATGCCGGTAGTTACTATGGATGATCTGAGTATGCCCCAAATACGCTTGATGTCGAGTTCTCTGTAAATCAGAATGCCGACAAGCAGACCGTAGAAAACTGCGACGCAAGCGGCTTCCGTGGCGTTGAATATGCCGCCGTAGATACCGCCGAGAATGATTATAGGCATGATAAGAGCCCAAATTGCATCTTTAAAAGTGACCCATACTTCATGGAGGGAAAATTTGTGCCGTTTTACGAGCTCGGGATGGCGTGCTGCCCAAATAACAGAGTAAACGGCCATGCCGCCTGCCAGCATAAAACCGGGTATAAAGCCACCCATAAAAACGTCTCCGACGGGAGCACCGGCGGCTAGACCGTAAATGACCATTGGTATCGACGGAGGAACGATTATGCCGAGAAAACCGCCTGATGCAACGGTTGCAAGAGAGAATTTGAGAGGATATCCGTCCTCGAGCATGGCCGGAACCATGATAGCGCCTATTGCGGCGACGGTTGCGGCCGATGAGCCTGAGATTGCACCGAAGAAAGCGGATGACAGAAAAACAACTACCGCAAATCCGCCAGGAAGCCACCCGACAAGGGATTTGGCAAAGTTGGTCAAACGCCTTGAAACGCCGCCTTCGGCCAAAAGTCCGCCTGCTATCATAAAGAAGGGAATAGCCATAAGGCTGTAGGAATCCATGGCGGCAAAAATTTTCTGTGCAACAACAATAAGATTGATGTCAAGCATATACAATGCTGCGATTGAGGAAGCTGCAAGGCTAAGTGCAATGGGAACACCCAAGATCAGCAGCACAAAGAAGAGAATAAAAAGAATTGCTATCATGTACTGATTTCCTCCTTTGTTTCAAGGGGGTCTTTGCGTATGAAATCACGATAGATAACATATATGGTCTCGATGCAGCTGAAAACAAAGCCCATGAGCATAATGCTGTATACAATATACATTGGGATTTTCAAAGCTGCGGAAACTTGTCCGAATGTTTTCTGAGCAATCACAAATTCAAAGGAAAGGTGTGCGAGAACGCCGTAGATGGCTAAATTGAGAATTTGAGCAAAAGCCTTGACAAATAATTGCGCTTTTCCGCGCAGCACGTCTGTAAACATGGTAACGCCGAGATGTGCTTTTTCGCGCACACCCATGCCGATTGCAATCATGGCCGCAAATATCATAAGATAGCGGGATGCTTCCTCGCCCCATGTAAAGGGAATTTCAAGCACATGTCTCATAATGACGCCCGCAAGGACTATAAAACACATGGCTATTAGAGGAATGATCGAAAACACATCCTGCAATTTACCGACAAAAAACATGACTTTGTCAAAGGCAGTAACTTTGTGCTCTTTGTTTTGGTTTTCCAAGAATACTACCTCCTATTATTAAGGTCGCATTGAGCTGCAGCCGAAAAAGCCATCTGCTGCAGCTCAATTTTCTGCTTTATTTGTACTTCACGCCGATTGACGCTATATAATCAAGATCGTCCTGGGAGACATACTTTCCGACGAACAGGTCCTTTACGGCCTGGACTGCTTCGGCTTCGCCTTTGCTCCATTTTTCCTTGTCGACATCAATAACGGTGCAGCCATCGTCCTTCATGGCCTGAACCTGAGCTTCTTCGCTGTCGGTCAACTGCTGGCGCATATAATCTCTTGCTTCATTCGCGCATTCCTGGAATATCTGCTGCTGCTCTTCGGTCATGGAGCTCCAGGCAGATGTGCTCATGATAAAAGTTACGGGGCAGTACCAGTTCTGGCAGCGCGTGACATACGGTGCAACGGTATAAAACTTGTTGAGATAAATAGCCGAAATGGGAATAACGGTACCGTCAACAGTGCCGTTCTGAATTCCGGTGTATACTTCGGAATATGCCATCGGAACGGGATTGGCTCCGAGCTTTGAGAAATAAGTGATATATGCATCGTTTTCCATAACGCGCATGGTCAGACCGGCAAGATCGGAGGGGTCTTCTATTGCGCGTTTGGAATCAAACATGTTAAAGAAACCGGTTTCCCAGAAGGAAATGCCTTTAATATTCTTGTCGGCAAGACCGTCGAGCATTGCCTGACCTTTTTCGCCGTCCAGAAATTCATATGCATGCTCTTTGGTGTAAAAGATTCCGGGAATATCGAACAGATACCAACTTGTGTCAAAGTTGGCGAGAGGCGAGGTAACAAGGCCGATATCTACAGTACCAAGCTGAACGCCTTCAATCAGCTCACGTTCTGCGCCGAGCTGTGAAGACGGGTAGATATCAAGAGATATCTGTCCGTTGGTGCGCTCCTGGAGAAGCTCGTTGAGCTTGACCATGCCCGTGTGATACGGATGATCAGCAGGCTGCACGTGTCCTACTTTAAATACAATCTTTGAGCCGTCAGCGGCCTTTTGAGTGTCGTCATTGCCGCATCCGCACAAAACAACGGCCATAATCATCATCAAAATTACAGCAATAATAGTTTTCTTGCGCATTCCGTCATCTCCTTAATATTCTAAAATGGATAATATTCATGTTCAAAAACCTTGATTTCGTGTCCCTCCAAGATATGGTCGGCCAAAGCGGCGACTTTGTCAAAGCTCTGATAGTGCACGATAAGGTCTGTATGATAGCCGTTGGCAAGTTTCGGATCGGACTCCCAACATTCACGAGTGTTTACCAAGTCTGCAACAAGCGCATAAACTCCGTCATTTGTGTCGACGAGAAGCGTCTGAGAACCCGGAGTGTGCCCCGGCGTTGTTATCAGCCTAAGGCCGTCTCCAATGGTGACATCACCGTCAACAAATTCAAAATCAAGGTCGATAAACTCGCTTTCCCTATAAGGAAACTGATGAATTTTTATGGGGTGAAGTGCGTATTCGTACTCCGCTTTTTGAACGATAAATTTTGCGTTTTTGAAAAAATGGCATGAACCGGCATGATCCCAATGAAGATGTGAAAGGATCACTGTTTTGATATCATCGCAGTCAACGCCTATCTTTTTGAGCGCGTTATCTATGCGCTGCTCATCGGTTTGAATATATGGTCCGTTGGGCTTGCCTACAGGCACATAGCCGTTGTCGGGTACAAAAGCTCCGGTGTCAAAAACAAATTGATTGGTTCCGTCAGTCAGATAATACGCCACTATCGGAAAGTCAACCTTTTGCCCGGGGTTCGTGCGGTAGATCATATTTGAACACTCGCGATTTATCGTCCCCAGATGCAGAGGATATATTTTGTATTTACTCATTTTCGGCTCCTATCCTTTGGCCTCCGCACAGACCCGGGGGCGATCTGCGCGGAGACCGGCTATAGCTTTTGACTTCCTTCGTGCGATCACTTGAGCATCTCTATGAGCTCGTCGAGATTTTCAAGCTCATCAAGACGGCTGCACAGGTCGATGATCTTCTCGATCTTATAGCTGCCCATCTCGTGGCCGGCCATGAAGCGGAACTTCTCGACTGCCTCGTCCCAGCTTACGGGGTTCTCGGGGTCGCCCTTCGGATACTCGATGTGGCAGATCTCCTTGCTGCCGTCCTTCATGTAGACCTCGACGGTGCAGGGGTAGTACTTCGGATAGACCTTCTCGATCTCGGGATCGAGCATCCACTCGACCTTCTTTGCCAGCCCGAGGACCTCGGGGTCGCGGATGCTCTCGTTGGTGTAGTCGTCGATGTTCTCGTGGCCCTTGACGAGACCGCAGGCGATCGCGTAAGGCAGCGAGAACTGCGCGTCAACGACGGTCTGAGGATCGGCCTTGGTCTCCACGGGAACGGTCAGGACCTTGATGGAGTACTTGTTTACGCGGGCAAGGATGCGCTCAACGTTCCTGTAGTCGATGCCGCGCTTGTACAGCTCCACGCCGGCGTCGGCAAGAGGCGCCGAGAAGCGGCAGCAGGCATGGACCTTGATGGAGGTGTCGGCCATCTCCCAGCGCTTGCCGAACTCGTCGTAGACCTTCTCGTAGTTGTAGATGTCCTTGAAGGAGTATGCGCGCAGGAAGCCGTCCTGGCCGTCCCACACGGTCGTGGGCGCGGTGTAGCCGTTCTTGGCCATCAGAGCGCTGATAACGCCGCACATCGCGGGGTGACCGGCCTGGTATCTCTTCGACCAGGTGCCCTGCGCCTTCCACTCGAGCAGACCGGCTGCCTGGCTGCCTGCGAGACCGAGTGCGTAGGTGATCTCCTTTTCGCTCAGACCGAGCAGCTTCGCCGCACCGCCGGTTGCGCCGAATACGCCGCAGGTGCCGGTGGGGTGGAAGCCCTGATAATAGGTCTGGCCTTCAAATGCCTCGCCGAGGCGGATGGTGATCTCCGAGCCGTATGCAAAGGCGGTGATCACGTCCTTGCCGCTCTTTCCGTACTGCTCGGCGAGAGCGAGTATTGCGGGGAAAACGACGACGGAGGAGTGCTGGGTGCCGTAGCGGTGGTCGTCATCCATATCGAATGCGTGACCGAAGGTGCCGTTTACCAGCGCAGCCATCTGCGCGGAGGTTTTGTAATTGCAGCCGATAACGGTACTCTGCTCCTTGCCGCCGAGCTCCTGAGCCGTCCTGAGGACGATCTCGCTGGATTCGACATGGCGGGAAGCGATGATGTTGCCGAGCAGGTCCATGATGAACATCTTGGAGTTGTTTACAACACGCTCCGGCAGATCTTCAAATTTAAGACCGGCGCCGATCTCGGCTACCTGCTGGGACAGAGATTTTTCCATTTTAAATACCTCGCTTTAATATTATTTGGGGTTGACCCATGAATTAACTGTTTGAACGCGGATGTCGCTCAATGATTATTATCAAGCAAAACGCAGACCAAACTCAAGGGAAATAAAATTATTTAAAAAATTTTGTGTAAAATAAATATAAGGGATTGTCAGCTTTTGGACATGTTAGACAATGCGCGCCGAAGGGCTTTGAAACAATCCGACAAATCAAGCGGTGCAAAAATGTGCAAATTAACGAAGGTGTAAATACATCTTAACACGAATAGACACGGAGTCCGAAATGTTTGCGTTGCAAAATGAAACGCCGTGTGTTATCCTTGGTTTCACTGATACGAAACAGGAGGTGGTCTTATGCGCTGCAAGATAGGTGTTTTGAGCATAGGAACATTGAGCAGGGCGCTTATCCAGGAAGTAAACTTTCTCGATCTCGATGCAGACTTCGTATTTTCGGAAACGCTGCTTTACGAGGGCATGGAGCTGCCGCGGGCGCTTGAGGATGCCGACGTGCTCATTTCCAGCGGCTATAATGCGCGGCTTCTGAAAAAAATAACTCCGAAGCCAATAATAAACATAGAGCCGAGCCTGTACGACATACTCTCGGCCTACAGCAGAGCGATGGAGTTTGACGAAAACCCGGTCGTGGTTTTCCCGCTCCGGCAGTATACGGAGATGCTTGAACAAATAAGCAACATTCTCTCAGTTTCGATAATTTCGGATTATTACGACGACGTTGCGCAGCTTGACGGCATCATAGCCCGATATAAGCGCGAGGGACGCAAGTGCGTGATCGGCAGCGGCCTTGTGTATGATGAGGCCGAGCGCATGGGCATGCACGGAGTGTTCGTCTACCCGAGCGAATCGCTCCGCTCATACATCCAGCTTGCCTATGAAACGGCTCTGGCTCTGCGCGAAAAGACGATAGAGAATAAGTTCATGTCTCTTGCTATAGACAACACGCACAGCGGAATGCTGTTTACCGATGAGCTCGGCAAGATACTCATCTGCAACCGCGCTGCCCGTCAGCTTGCCGGAAGCAGCGTGCAGCAGCCGCTCGTCGGGCAGAACATTCTCGACATAATAAAGGAAAATAAGCTGAGTGTGCTGTACAAGGACAGCATTCCCATAAAGCGGCATCTTGTAGAGATAGGGGAGAATGCGTTTATAATATCCGGCTATCCCATATATCTGCACCGCACCGTGTCGAACGTCATGCTCACCATAGACAGCGTCGAGTCGATACAGAACAAGGAGCGCTATATACGAAAAAAGCTCAGCAGCAAGGGCTTTGTGGCAAGCTACAGCTTTGCCGACATGGTCTCCCGCAATGCCGAGTTCAATACGATGGTGCAGACGGCGAAGAAGTTTGCTCTGCACAGCGACAACATACTCATAACCGGAGGCACGGGCAGCGGCAAGGAGGTTCTTGCGCAGTCGATACACAATCATTCGCCGCGCGCGGATAACGCCTTCGTTGCCGTGAACTGCTCGGCAATAACGGAAACGCTGCTTGAAAGCGAGCTGTTTGGCTACGATGAGGGCGCGTTCACGGGCGCAAAAAAAGGAGGCAAGCCCGGTTACTTCGAGCTTGCCCACGGCGGGAGCATATTTCTTGACGAGATAGGCGAGCTGACCATGCCCATGCAGACCAAGCTGCTGCGCGCCATCCAGGAAAAGCAGATAATCCACGTCGGCGGCAATAAGGTCATAACCTTCGACGCGAGAGTTATCGCCGCGACCAACCGCAATCTCTGGCAGATGGTGTGCGACAATCAGTTCAGAGAGGATCTTTATTACAGACTTGCCGTGCTTGAACTGAACCTTCCCGATCTCAACGAGCGCAGGGAGGATATCATGCCGCTGTTCATGAGCTTCATAACAAAGCAGGATCCCGATCTTGCACTGTCGTTCGGCGCAATGCAGCCTGCTATCGAGGAGCTTTTGTGCACATACACATGGCCCGGCAACACTCGTGAGCTCGAAAGCTTTGCGAAGATGATCTCGGTCATAGTTTCGCCCGGTGATACCGCTCAGATGCAGCTTGAGATGATAGCCAAGGAGCTCAACCGGCGCAATATACGCATCGGCAACAAGCCCGTGAGCACCGTTCCCGATGCGGCAGGGAGCATCTCGCCGGCGGAGCTGTTTTCGGAAAGCGAGAGGATAAAACGTGCTCTTGAGGAGGCCGGGGGCAACTGCACGAAGGCGGCCGAGTATCTCGGCATAAGCAGAACAACGCTTTGGCGCAAACGAAAGGAAGGGGCTGCTTCAAACGGGCAGCGCGAGAAATGAAAACGCTTAAACAATTCGGAATAATATTATTTATAACGCTGCTCGGCGAGGTGCTCAATCATCTTATACCGCTGCCGATCCCGGCCAGCATCTACGGCATGATAATAATGCTCCTTTGTCTGTGCCTCAAAATAATAAAGGTCTCGGATGTAAGGGAGACTTCAAATTTTTTGCTTGAAACTATGCCGGTCATGTTCATTCCCGCCGCGGCTGGGCTCATAACCGCGACGGATGTGCTGAAGAACAATCTCGCAGCCTACGCAGTGACGGTGCTGGTGTCCACGGTGATCGTAATGGCCGTCAGCGGCGGCGTAACGCAGCTTCTGCTGAAAAAGAAGGGGGCGGGGAAATAATGAGCTTTGTTCAGAACTCCGTATTTTTCGGCGTAACGGTGAGCCTCGTTTCCTACGGTGTGGGCAGCCTTTTGCAGAAAAAATTCAGGACAGCACTCTGCAATCCGCTGCTGATCTCGATCATTCTTACGATACTTATACTGGTCGTTTTCAACATCGACTATGAAAGCTACTATTCAGGTGCGCAGTACCTGAGCTATTTTCTCACTCCGGCAACGGTGTGCCTCGCCGTCCCGCTGTACGAAAAGCTGGACCTGCTCAGAGCAAACCGAAAAGCGGTCATGCTCGGCATACTGTCCGGCGTCGTCACAACGCTTTTATGCGTACTCGCAACGGCGATAGTGTTCGGCCTTACGCATGAGGAGTATGTAACGCTGCTGCCCAAGTCCATTACGACTGCCATAGGCATGGGCGTGTCGGAGGAGCTCGGCGGCTATGTGACGCTCTCGGTCGCGGTCATTATAATAACCGGCCTTGTCGGCAATATATGCGCGCCGGCCGTGTGCCGCATGTTCCGGATAAGCGACCCCATCGCAAAGGGCGTTGCCATCGGGACCTCGTCGCACGCCATCGGTACGGCAAAGGCGCTTGAGATGGGCGAGACGGAGGGCGCGATGAGCGGCCTGTCGATCGCGGTGTCAGGCCTCCTGACCGTGATAGGCGCAAGCATCTTCGCCCAGTTTATATAAAATAAGACCGGACCCGCTTCAAAAGCGAGCCCGGTTTCGGCACGGACGATTCCATTCAGTCGTCGATATCCTTATCGAGTATTGCGCCGGAGTAGGCTTCGATCTCGTACTCGTACTCGAGGGCTATGGTGCGGAACTCGACCTTGTAGCACCACACGCCGTCGTCGAGCTTTATCCTGACCTTCAGCTTGGACACCTGGTTTTCGGCAAGACCGGCATCGTTCAGCGCGATCTGCTGCGCACGCTCCTCGCCTATGAGAAGCTCGTCGTTGCGCGTCTGAAGGATAAGGTAGACAACGCCGCCTGCGATAAGCGCAGCGATAAGAATGCAGACAATAAGTATTTTAACGCTTTTTTTCATAGTTTTTATCTCCGTTATGTAATGATTTATTATATCATCTGCGCGGAGCCTTGGCAATACGCTGTTTTTCCGCGCTTTTGCCGCAAAAAAGCGAATTTTCCGGTTGACAAGCGGGGCTTATTCCACTATAATATTCAAGCGACTGTGGAGAGGTGCACTATGCTGCTTGATTTGAGACAGATAATTGAGGTTCCCGGGAAAAGCGTTCCGTTTGCCTGCAAGCTGAACACGGAGGGACTGGAATTTGAATCGATAAAGGAGTATAAGACCCCGCCCACGGCAGAAGGCAGAGTGTTTAACGAGGCAGGTATCCTGACACTCGAGGGTACCCTGACGGCCGAAATGACTTGCGTCTGCGACAGATGTGGTAAACTGTTTGACAGCAGCAAGGTGATGGACCTCCACGCCTTCATATCCGACAGAGAGTCTGAAGATCCCGAGGTCTTTGTTCTCGACGGGGACAGTCTTGATCTCGAAGAAACGCTCTCGACCCTTTTCGTCCTTGACATGGAAACCAAGTTTCTGTGCTCTGAGGATTGCAAAGGTCTTTGCTCCCGCTGCGGAGCCGATCTGAATCTTGGCCCCTGCGCGTGCGGGAAAGAAGTCGATCCAAGACTTGCCGTTCTGCGGCAGCTGTTGGATAGTGATCAATAATATCAAAGCTGATATGCAGCTATTTTTCAGGAGGTGTCACCATGGCAGTCCCTAAGGGAAAAGTATCAAGACAGAGACGTGATAAGAGACGTTCGTCTCATTGGAAGCTCGAGGCTCCCGGCATCGTAAAGTGCCCCAACTGCGGAGAGTTCAAAATGCCCCACCGTGCGTGCAAGGCATGCGGCATGTACAACGGCCGCAAGGTTCTCACCGTTGACGAGAAGTAATTAAAATGCTCAAGGAGGAAAGGGTGTCCGTGCCCCTTCCTCCTTTTGCGTATAAAGCCTTATGAAAAATGACCTTATTTCAAAAATAGATGACGACAGCCCGCTGCTGCACAAGGCGCATATAGGCGACGAGATATTGAAGATAAACGGAAACGTCATCCACGACGTGCTCGATTATAAATACTTCTCCTATGAGCCGGTGCTGCACATAACGCTGCGCAGGTCAGACGGTACGGAGCATACGGTGCGCGTTGAGAAGCCCGAGGGGCGTGACCTCGGCCTGGAGTTTTCCGAGTATCTGATGGATAACCCGAGAAGCTGCGCGAATAACTGCGTGTTCTGCTTTATCGATCAGCTGCCCAAGGGCATGCGCAAGACGATGTACTTCAAGGACGACGATGCGCGCCTCAGCTTCCTGCTGGGCAACTACATCACGCTCACGAACCTGTCCGAGCGCGAGATACAGCGCATAATCGACCTGCACATAAGCCCCGTGAATATCTCCGTTCATGCCACCGATCCGGAGCTTCGCGTGAAGCTCCTGCAAAATAAGAACGCGGGCAAATGCGTCGGCATCATGCGGCGCTTTGCCGAGGGCGGCATAGTCATGAACTGTCAGATCGTCTGCTGCCCGGGGCTCAACGACGATAAGGCGCTCATGCAGACAATGGAGGACCTTGCCGCGATGCACCCGTCGGTGCACAGCGTGTCGATCGTTCCGGTCGGGCTCACGAAGTACCGCGAGGGCCTGTACCCGCTCACGCCGTTCACGCCCGAGCACTCGGCCGAGACCATAGATATGGTAACGGCCTTCGGCGACGAATGCGTCAAAAAATTCGGAACGAGGATATTCTTCTGCTCGGACGAGATGTATCTGTGCGCGGGGCGCGAGCTTCCCGAGGACGATTTTTACGAGGAGCACACGCAGCTTGAAAACGGTGTCGGCATGATACGCCTGCTCGAGCGGGAGTTTAAAAGCGCGCTCAGCCTGTCCGACAGACCGGACGGAGTTCCGTTCTCCATCGCCTGCGGGACCTCTGTCGCGCCGTGCTTTGAAAAACTTATTTGTATTGCGGCCGAAAAGTATGATAATATAAACGGCAGGGTATACGCCATAAAAAACAACTTTTTCGGCGGCGGCGTGAACGTGTCGGGCCTCATAACGGGGCAGGACCTCATCGCCCAGCTCAAGGGCAGGGAACTCGGCGAGCGGCTTTTCGTGTCGCAGAATATGCTGCGGCGCGCAGAGCTTGATTTTCTTGACGATATCACGCTCGAGGAAGCGATAGACGCCCTCGGCGTTCGGATATACCCCATCGAATCGGACGGCTTCGCCCTGTGGGATGCCATCAGCGGCGACGCTCTGCCCGAGGTGAAGATACCCGTCCGCTCGCCCGAGCGGCAGCAGTATTATAAATATAATCAGAACGGATAGAACGGAGGTCAGCTTAATGTCAAAGCCTCTCATAGCCATAGTCGGCAGACCGAACGTGGGAAAGAGCATGCTTTTCAACAAGCTCTGCGGCCAGCGCCTGTCCATAGTCGAGGACACGCCGGGCGTCACCCGCGACAGGCTGTATGCCGAGTGCGAATGGCTCGGAAGAAAATTCAACATCGTGGACACCGGCGGCATCGAGCCGACGACGGACAACGAGATACTCATGTTCATGCGCGAGCAGGCCAATATCGCCATAAGCGCGGCGGATGTCATCATTCTTGTCACGGATGTGCGCACGGGCGTCACCGCGGCGGATAAGGACGTCGCCAATATGCTGCTGCGCTCGAAGAAGCCGACGGTGCTTGCCGTCAACAAAATGGACTCGACCGGCAGGGTAGACCCCGCGATCTACGAGTTTTATGAGCTCGGCCTCGGCGATCCGATCGCCGTCTCAGCCGTTCACGGCCACGGTACGGGCGACCTGCTCGATGAGTGCATGAAGTATTTCCCGCCCGAGGAGGACGATGGGGAGGAGGACGACCGCATCAAGGTCGCCGTTATCGGAAAGCCGAACGTCGGCAAGTCCTCGCTGGTAAATCATATTCTCGGCGAGCAGCGCGTCATAGTCAGCAACGTTGCCGGAACAACGCGCGACGCGGTGGACTCCGAGGTCGATAACAGCTACGGCAAATATGTTTTTATCGACACCGCAGGTATCCGCCGCAAGAGCAGGGTGGACGAGCGTGTCGAGAAGTTTTCCGTCATGCGCGCACAGATGGCCATTGAACGCGCCGACGTGTGCATAATCATGATCGACGCACGCGAGGGCGTAACCGAGCAGGATACGAAGATAGCCGGACTTGCGCATGAAGCGGGCAAGGCCAGCATCGTCGTCGTCAACAAGTGGGACCTTGTCGAGAAGGAAACGGGCACCATGGAGAAAATGCGCAAGGAGGTCATGCGTGACCTCAGCTTCATGAGCTATGCGCCGGTGCTGTTTATCTCCGCCAAGACCGGCCAGCGCACCGACAGGATATTCGAGCTTGTAAACTTCGTGAACGATCAGAGCAATATGCGCATAACCACGGGCATGCTCAACGACGTGCTTGCCGACGCGCAGGCGCGCGTGCAGCCGCCCACGGATAAGGGCAGAAGGCTCAAGATCTATTACATGACCCAGACCGGCATCAAGCCGCCCAACTTCGTTATTTTCTGCAACAGCCGCGAGCTGTTCCACTTCTCGTATCAGCGCTATATCGAAAACCAGATCCGCGCCGTATTCGGGCTTGAGGGCACGCCGATCCGCATGGTCATACGTCAGAAGGGAGATAAGCAATGACAGCCCTGCTGCTTGCCGTAACGGCCGTGATCGCGTATTCCTTCGGCAGCCTCAGCACGCCGATACTGTCCTCGCACATTTATTTTCACGAAAATATCCTCAACTACAGCCGCGATAACGCGGGCATAACGCGCTTTTTGAAGCGCCACGGCTGGAAGGGCATCGGCGTTATCGTCATCATCGAGGCGCTCAAGGTCATCATCCCCGTGCTGCTCGGAAGCCTTCTCATGCTGATCGTCGACTGCGCGGCCGTCGGCAGTGCGTTTGCACTGTTCTGCGTCGTGCTTGGGACGAATTTTCCGATACTGTATCGCTTCCGCGGCGAGCACAGCCTGATCGCCATGGCCGTGGGCACCTTCTTCGTCAGCGGCGAGGTCGCCTTTGCGGGCATCATTGCGTTTGCCGTCGTGTATATCATAAGCCGCTATATCTCGCTGTCGGCGATCATTGCGGCGCTGATGATGTGCTTTATCGCGTTTATGAGCATCGATGATTCGATAGTCAGGAACATATACCTGCTGACGGGCCTGCTCGTGCTTATCGAATACCGCCGCAATATACACCGCCTGTTCAGACATAAGGAGAAAAAGTTCCGCTATCAGGAGGATGTCACCTATATGTTTGACGACGATTACGGCAGCGGACAAAATAATTTAAAATAACGGTTGACAATATGCTCTCGGTCTGCTAAAATAACCAATGCGTCTGGGGGTATAGCTCAGCTGGGAGAGCGCTTGAATGGCATTCAAGAGGTCAGCGGTTCGATCCCGCTTATCTCCACCACACAAATAAGACTCGAAAGTGTAAACTTTTGGGTCTTTTTCTTGCTTTTTGAGAACTTTTTGAGCCTAATTATACAGCCGGACTATTAGCGGCCGTCGCAAATGCGTCCAAAACTCAGGATAAATAAATTTTGTCCATTATGTCAGCTGTCTTGCGTTTGCTCTCGTCAAGGCAGTGAGTGCAGATGTCCAGTGTGGTAGATCAAACTCTGCTCAAAAGCCCGCTCTGAGACGGCAATTTTGAGTATTAATCTTGTCGTTCGTTTTGATTGATACCATCGTAGCAGATATTAAAAACCCTGCATACTTCAATATGCAGGGCGTAGTTTTTGTTATCGTATTGTGTCAGCTGACAAGGCCATATCTTCTTTCCACTGTGGCTGATGAGAGGTCATGCCGCCGTCCAAAGTTATCACCTGACCGTTGACATAGTAAGAGTCATCACAGGCGAGAAACAGCGCAAGCGGGGCAGCATCCGCGCCGCAGCCGATGCGCGGCTCGGGAATATGAGAGAGCATGAATTCTTTATACCAGTTGACTTCGGGAGTATCCTTCCAAGTGGGATTGGTCATAACACCGGGCCTGATACAGTTGCAGCGTATCCCCTTTTTGCCATACTGGGCGGTTATGCTGCGAGTCATTGACTCTACGCCGGCTTTTGCTGCACCATAGACAGTGTGGCCAAGTATACCGTGGCTTCCGCCGATTGAACTGAAATTCACTATTGTGCCGGAAGTGTTCTTCTCCATTATCGGAAGCACATGCTTGCAGAAAAGGAAGCCGCTGCGGAGGTTTACCGCTATATCCTTGTCAAAGTCCTCGATAGGGCACTCGTGAAGATAACCGGTATCCAAGGTCATTATGCACGCAATGTTTACAAGAATGTCTATAGTCCCGTATTTCTCAAGGCACATGTCTACGCAAGCCTTGATTTGATCTTCACTTGTTACGTCGGTTTTAACGAATATTGCTTCTCCGCCGTGCGCACGAATATCATCGACAAGCGTCTGAGCGGCTTTTTCACCGCGTGCGGCTATAATGACTTTCGCACCTTCAGCGGCGTAAAGCTTGGATATCTCGGTGCCTGCGCCGCCGCTGCCTCCGCTTATTATTGCAACCTTACCTTCAAGTTTTTTCATTGTTGTAACCGCCTTTCTTAAATTCTGAGAGCTGTTTCAACGCCCTCGGCAACGGCGTTGAGCGCTCTTCTTGCTCCGTTTGAATCGCCGATAAGATGATAGGGGATACCAAGCTCTTCGCAGGCTTGCGTAAGCTCATCGGTGGGAATCGGCCTTGCACCGGCTGCCATCACTACACTGTCACATGGGACTTCTTTTTCCACATCGTTTTGGACATAGACAACGGACCGTTCCTTTATCTGCTTACATGCGGCGTTTACAATGCACTCAACATTGTTGTCTGCAAGATGCTTTTGAGAGAGCATCATTCTGTAGAAGCCCAGGTCGCTTGCAATTGATCCCTTCATCTCGATTATGGTGCATTTGTGTCCCAAATGAGTAAGGTACTCCGCGACCTCGACACCGACGATACCGCCGCCGACGATAACAACATCTCCGACTGCGGAAGCTTTTTCGCCGAGTATCTGATGAGCGTTGCTTACATGAGGCAGCTCGGCTCCGGGAATGGGAATGAGCAGGGGACCTGCACCGGTTGCGATAACTACTTCATCGGGATGAATCTCTTCAATGAGCGCTTTATCCGCAGCAGTGTTCAGTCTCACCTCAATACCTGCTGCACGAACCATTTCTGCCTCATCACGAGTCGCTTTTATAAATTCATGCTTTTGCGGTGCCATACCGGCGAGTATAAACTGGCCGCCAAGCTTTTCAGCCTTGTCGACAATGACAGGCAAATGGCCTCTTTTCTTGAGGAACAGGGCGCATTCCATTCCGCCCATTCCGCCGCCGATGATCAAAACCTTCTTCTTTTTGTCTGCTGGCAGCACTTTCAGTTCACCCTCGCGGCCAAGCAGCGGATTTCGGAGACAAGTAATGTGCGGTAAGCCGGTAAAACCGTCGCTGCAGCCCTGATTGCAGCCGACGCAATATCTGATCTCGGCAGTCCTGCCGTCACGGGCTTTGTTGCAGAATTCGGGATCTGCCAGCTGAGCCCGGCTCATGGCAACGAGATCGGCTTTACCTTCGGATATTATGCCGTCTGCAAGCTCGGGGGTATTAATTCGCCCTACGGCCATAGTAATGAGTCCGGTTTCTTTCCTTATTCGTGCTGCATTTTCAACATTGAAGCCCGGGGCAAAATTGAGCGGGGGTACCTCATAAGGGTTGCCGTCGCCGCTGAAATTGCCGCGTGAAACGTTTACTATGTCCACACCTGCTGCCTTTGCCCGTTTAAGAAATTCTATGTTATCTTCAATTGTGTTTCCGCCGGGAAGATCGGACTCATCAAAAACGGATATGCGAATGCTCAGCGGCATATCTTCCGGCATGTTTTCACGAATAGCCTTTATGCACTCCAAAGGGAAACGCATTCTGTTTTCAAGGCAGCCGCCGTATTCATCGGTGCGCTTGTTGAATGCTCCCGAAAGCATGGTATGCGGCAGATAATTATGACCGCAGTGGAACTCGAGCACGTCGTAGCCGGCCTCAACACTGCGTCTTGCTGCTTCGCCGAATTCTCTGACTACCTCGTGCAGGTCTTCGACCGTTGCTGCCGGAATCGTGCCGTCGGGCTCGTGCTTTCCCCAAGGCGGAACAAAAAACGGGTAGGGCTCGACCTCGGAAGACAGCTCTGCGTCGGAACCTGCATCCGGCATACCCGAAAAATGAGTGACGACTCCGAAATTTCTGCCTTCATATTTTTGCGGCAGATATATCCTCGCGTTGGGATCGCTGCCTGCACCGGCTCCCGGAGCCCAAAGCTGGATCGCACATTTGCCTCCTGCTGTATGTATTGCGCTGCACAGGGCCTTATGACCTTCGATAAATCGATCCTCCGCTATGGACGGCTGGCGGGAGACCCTGGCCTGCTTGTTTACACTGCAGCATTCCATAAAGCTCAGGCCGACACCGCCGAGAGCTCTTGCTTTGTGGTAGTCAATCAGCTGCTTTGTCACACAGCTGTTTTCGTCGGGGAAGTGAGTTCCCATTGCTGTCATAACGACGCGATTTCTCAGTGTGAGCCCTCGTATCGTTATCGGAGAAAATAAATTGTCATACATATAAATATCACCTTTCTGAAGAACGCCGTGTCAATCGGGATAGAGCTCACGGAGCTTCTTGCCCTGCTTCTGACATGTAAGATGCAGCACCGTCAAAACTACTATTATTGCAATGATCGCTATCCACGCGACAGTATATCCGGCACCTTCCGCAACCATTGCTACAACAGTGGTCGACAGCGCGCAGCCTATGAGATAGCAGGCGTATGCAATTCCGTATATACCGGCAAAATCCCTGGTACCGAAGGTCTCGCTGATGACCATTGTAGGAACTACCTGACACATGAATATGGCCAAGCCCTGGCATACACACCAAACATACGCGAGAGCCTTGATCTTGTTGGCAAATGTGAGGCAGGCAATGCCTACAATAAGCATGGCGGCACCTAAATATATGCCTTTTTTGATGCCGATCTTTCCGAGTATCCCGCCGCCGGCCGCGTTGCCGACAATACCGACGAGTGTAAATACCGTCATAACAAAACCGGCCGCGGTGATCTCCCAGCTTCCCGTGCACAGGAATGTAACAGCATGATTGGCGATGCCGGCAGCGTATATGCCGGTAAGAAACATTGCCGCACATGCAAGATAGAATACAGGCGATTTAAGCGCGGTTTTCTTATCGACACCGAGCCAAACCTTTGGCTGTGCCTGAGTGCCGCCTTCTGCGGAGACTTCGTCCGCGCCAAGAGCCTTTTGACCGTATTCTTCCGGACTGCGCTTGAGGAAGATAAGGGCGATCATGGTTCCCACGAAGCAGCACACAGCACCGACTATATAGCCCATACGCCATCCGGAGCTTGCCATTACGTTGGATATAACGGTACTGAATATCGCGCCGCCGACATTACCGCAGGCAAATACAATACCCACCATAGTGGCACGGTTTTTTACGAACCAGTTATTCATCATCATTGCGCAGGGAACGTAGGTCAGCATGTTAT
The DNA here is from genome assembly GCA_963650165.1 of bacterium. Lineage (GTDB taxonomy): Bacteria > Bacillota > Clostridia > Oscillospirales > Oscillospiraceae > F23-B02. Next base: position 16,062 of record CAVJKX010000013.1, on the reverse strand, counting down.
AGCCGAGATTCCAAATGCCGCTCATTACAACAAACTGCCATATCTGTGTGCAGCGGCTCATCATATAATAGCCTCCGCAGGTAATGACGGCGGCAATGAAAATGAGCCACTTCATTTGGCTGCGCTTTCCCTTGGACAGATACTGCACAAGAAAAGCGCTGACAAGAGCATTTACACCGGCCGCTGCGACATTTGTCAACGAGAAGCTTGTAAGACTGAAGTTGAATTCCGCGCAGATCGAATACATAAAAAGACCAGAGGTATATGACAGCAGACCGCCCGGAAACAGCATTAGCAGCGCACAGCCGACAAACACTAGATAGCCTGAGAATTTTTTCTTGGAAGTTTCCATGTTGCTCTCCTGTTTTACTTAAAGAGTTGCGCCGTGATCGCAGACGATAGCCTGGCCGTTTATAGCCGAGGATTCGTCGCTGGCCAGGAACAGCGCAAGATTTGCGACCTCCTCAGCCGTGCATAGCGGCGTGTCCGGGCAGACGTGCTCGGCGCATGCCTTGACGGTTCGTTCATCCATGCCTACCCACTTGCCGTCGACACAGCCGAAGGTGGTCATGACTCCGTCAGGACAGATAACGTTTGAACGAATGCCGTCTTTGTGATAGGAAAATGCTATTTGGCGGCCGAGAGAGACCATTCCGCCTTTTGTCATGGCATAGGCAACGCCGCCGTGACCGAGCAGACCGCCGACAGAGCCGATGAAGACGAAGGTTCCGCTTTTCTTGGGAAGCATATACTTTATGGCCTCGCGGCAGGTCCTCATTGAACCCAAAGTGTTTATCTCATACATTTCATAGCAGTCACTGTCGGGAACGGTCTCGATGCAGTCGTTCCAGCGAACGATTCCGGCGCAGTTTACGACGATGTCTACCGTTCCGTATGCTTCAATGGTTTTGTTAAACGCCGCCCTAACAGCTGCGTCATTGGAAATATCACCGGCGTATGCAATGGCTTCGCCGCCGCTGCTGATGATCTCGTCTGCGGTTTCGTGAAGCTCTTTTGCCCTTCGTGCAAAGAGGACGACCTTAGCTCCCTCGGCGGCAAAAAGCTTTGCCGTAGCCTGTCCTATTCCGGATGACGAGCCGGCAATAAAAGCAACTTTGTTTTCCAATCTTTTCATTTTTGTATTCTCCTTGTTCAAAAAAGTATTTAATCGGGGTAGCGCTCACGCAGCTTTTTCCCCTCTTTTAAGGCCGAAAGGTATAGGATCGCAAGCAGAGCGACAATGATTATTATCGCTATCCATGAGGTGGTGTAGCTTGTCCTTTCGGCGAGAAATGCGACAACAGTGGTGGATATCGCGCAGCCGATCAGATAGCAGGAGTAGGCTATGCCGTATATGGCGGTGTATGCCTTTGTGCCGAACACCTCGGAAACGGCAAGCGACGGTGTGAGCATAGCCATGAAGGAAGCGATGCCCTGAAAGGCGCACCATGCATAGGCCAATGCCCTGACCTTGTTTGCCATGGTAAGGCAGATAAGAGCTATAATGATAAATGCTGCTCCGACCGCTATGCTTCTTTTTAACCCGATCTTTTCAATGACGCCGCCACCCGCGGAATTTCCTATAATACCGAACAGTGTGAACACCGTCATAACAAAGCCCGCGGCGGTGATCTCCCAGCTGCCGGTGCAGAGGAAAGTGACGACGTGGTTGCAAACGCCCGCGGCATATATACCAGTGAGAAAAGATGCGGCACAGACCAGGTACAGAGCAGGTGTTTTGACAGCAGTCTTCTTGTCTATGCCATGCCATGTTTTTGCTGTATCAATCCCGGGGGCTTCGATGGGTGCTGCCTCTGCGCCGTAAGCGGTTTGCCCATATTCTCCGGGGCTGCGCTTTATGAGCACGATCGCGATCACAATTGCAATAAAGCAGACTGTGCCGCCGAAAACGTATGCGCTCCGCCAACCCTGGTTGGCCATGATCTGAGAGATGACCGTATTGAATATTGCTCCGCCAAGGTTTCCACCGGCAAAGGCTATGCCCGTCATAAGGGCGCGCTTTTTGACGAACCAGTTTGTCATCATCATGCCGACCGGAACATAGCACAGCATATTGTAGCCGAGGCTCCACACTCCGGCCATCACAATAAATTGCCAAAGCTGTGTGCAGCGGCTTATAAGAGCAAAACCACCGCAGGTGATAATTGCGGATATCAGCATCAGCCATTTCATTTGGCCTCGTCTACCACGGGCAAGATACTGCACGAAAAAAGCGCTGACAAGTGCGTTGACTGCTGCAGCGACAACCGTCGACAGGGAGTAGCTGGTTATTGAAAAGTTATACTCGGCACATATCGGATACATAAACAGACCGCTTGTGTAAGAAAGCAGTCCGCCGGGAAATATCATGAGAAGCAGACAGCCTGCGAATACTGTGTATCCTGAAAACTTTTTGCCGGTACTCATTGAGCTTATACCTCCTCCCAGGGCGGGAATATATAATCTGCCGGTGCGACAAAGGTCTCGGGACGAACGACACCGTGCAGCTTCGTTTGGATAAGGCGGTAAGCACTGATCGCCCAGCGGCCGTTGCTGCGCTTGACGAAGTCATGGCAGTAAATGAAGAAGTGCTCATGAAGATCTTTGTTGTCCAAATAGTTCATATTACTTTCAAAGAAGAATATTCCCTTTGCATGAGTATCATCTTGAAGCCATACGAGCGGCTGGTGTCCCATATGGGCGCTGTTAATGAAGCTGTTGCAGTACTTTGCTCCGATTGCCCAGTCGTGTGCCGAGGACTTGTAGAAGCCGGCTCCGGTGCAGTAGCATTCAAGCTCATCTTCAAATATCTCATTTGCCAGCTCTTCTTTTTTAAGATCATTCATCCACCAGTAAAAATATTGAGTATCAATGATCTTTTGAATCTCACACAGCTTTTCCGGTGTGTACTCCTGCTTTCGTGCATTTTTCATAACTTCCAAAACAAGAGCCTTTTCCTGTTCGGTCATTTCAAAAAAAGTCGTTTCCATGCGTGGTGTTGCTCCTTTCACATATGGCTTGGGTATTGCGGCGGCCTGAGCGTATGGATCCTGTACGCAAAGCCGTACCGTGATGACATCATAATATTGTCGAAATAATAACAAGTCAAATGACATCGAATGCGTCAACTTTCGTCAAAAATCGCCTTGACCTGGTTTGACGGTCAAGGCGATTCATTGACTGTCAAGTGTCTTTGAGCCGATACGCTTGACTTTTGCTTGCCTGTGTTTTATGCTTTTTGTGAAACTGTGAATAAGAGAGGAATCGGCTTATGACATTTGGGGAGACACTAAAGGCGCTGCTTGATGTTTCTAATATTAAGCAATCCCAGCTGGCAGCTCATTTAGGATACGACGTTTCGTATATAAGTCGGTGGCTGAACGATTCAAAATTGCCATCAGCAAAAAATAACAGCGCAATATTCGCCCAAATAGCCGAGTACATTTCAAAAAACGTTAATGAAAGTGAAAAAAACGCCATTTGCAGCATGACCGAATGCGAACCTGGTTCAAGCGATGGGGAGCTTGCCGCGGAGATCAGGGGCATCCTTGAAAAAGCCTACGAGTTCCGTTCTTCCCAGCCGCCGGCGAGAAGTGTCAAGCCTTCCTTTTTTGAATATAACAGCAATATCTCATGGATAACTGTATCAAGGGCGATGATAAACAAGGCAATGGCAGATGTTGTCGCTGAAAAAACACGCGACTGCACCGAGAAAACGGTAAAGGTGTTTGCCGTGTCGGCAGGTGAGGATTTCTCATACAGTGAATGCAGAGATTTTTGGATGCCGGTTATAAAAGATATGGCGGATGATGCAGTCGTGCATATAGACATGCTTGCCCCATTCGCAGAGACCAAATATGCCTGTGGAATGATTCGTGATATGCTGGTATTTCTGTTTTCGCTCGACAGCAGGATAGAAGCCGATTTCTACATGCGCCCAAACGCTTATGATGAGAATTACAGCGTATGGATATGCAAAGACGCGCTTTGCGTTGAAGGTTCATACGACCGTTTTTTGCAGAAATATAAAACGTTTTTCACCAAAGATAAGCAGGTGGTGTCAGAATACTACGGCGCGGCGATCGAGCTGCTGCGCACGCGCACGCTGCTCACAGAACGCAGAAGCTTTGAAGAGTTGTATAACAAAAAATATTTCCAAAACTTCATGCTCAACGGAAGGTTTACGGCTCTTTTTAATGTTATGCCGGCAACTTTCCTCAGCCCGGAGCTTAAGAGGGCTCTTTTTGCCGAGTATGAACTTCCGAATATGTATTCCGAGATGTCGGAGTTTTTTGAAAAAACGCTTCAGTCATGGTCGGTGGTTGTATACCGTTCGGCTGTCATAGATTTTTTCTTCGACGGAAAGACGTATTTTAACGGCCGAACAGTGTGCCTCGAAAAAAGCCAAAGGTCAATGCTGCTTGAATCGCTGCTGGACGAGATTGGAAGCGGCCGCGGCACGATGACCGTACTGGATGATTCGAACCCCATTCTCAACAGAAATGATGTCGGCTGTGCTCTGTTTATGTGCAGCAGGAGCGTGTTTGCGCATCGCTTTCCCAATAACGGTTCAGCCCAAGAGAAGAGCGGTATAGTTACGATAAATGATTCCTCGGTCATTGATTGCTGCGAGGAGATGTTTAAAAATATTTACGGACTGCCTAACACGTTTGTTGTGCGCAGCGATGAAGCGGCTGCTTTCTTACGCCAGGGATTCAAACTTATACAGGGTTAACATGGCAAAGTAAAAAGAGCTCTATCTTTTACGGCTGCAAAAGATAGAGCTCCTGAAATTGTTTTGCGCAGCTGACAGTCCGGCTTGAAATGCGTCCAAAAATGCGGGATATAAAACTATCGTTTGTAGGCAGTGGTTTTGATTTTTTCGCAGTGCCTACATTATTTAATGTGAAAAAATTTTGCTTAATAACTCTACAAAAAAGCAGACCTCCGAAAACGGAATGGCATTCAAGAGGTCAGCGGTTCGATCCCGCTTATCTCCACCAAGAAAAAGACTAAGGATTTTATCCTTAGCTTTTTTGCATTGTTTTTTGCATCAAAAAAGTCGGGAGCAGCAGATCGTCTGACGATCGCCGTCCCGACTTTTTCATAGCCGATTATCCGTCTCAGTGGCAGCCGCAGCTTCCGCCGCAGCCGCAGTCGCTGCCGTCCTCGTGGCTGTGATCGCCGCAGCCGCCCGAGCAGCCGGAGCAGCCGCCGCTGCCGCAGCCGCCGCCCTCATCGGAGATGAAGGGGAGCTGGCCGTGCATGAGAAGCTCTGCCGCATCGTCGGAATTTCCGCAGAAGCCGGCAAACGCAACGATGCCGTAGGCCGCCAGCGCCGCTCTTGCGTGAACGCCGATGTTGCCGACGATGACCGCATTGACATGCAGGCTGTTCATAAGATCGGCGACCGCCTGATGGCCGGTCTCCCTGACCTCGACGAGCTCCTTGGAGACGAGCTCGGTATTGTCGTCGTTGGTCTTGTAGACCGCGAACATCTCGGCGTGGCCGAAGTGCTCGAATATCTCATTGTCCTTGTAAGATACTGCGATTATCATGTGTTATTCTCCTTTTTCAATGAAGTCTGCAAGCTCGTTGAGAGCGTCAGAGTCGATGCTTTCGATCTCGCCCGCGTCGACCATGGTCGAAATGACGGGGTCGATGGGCAGACGCGCTGTGTGCTTTATGCCGAACTCCTCGGCGACCTGCGCGACCTTGCTTGCCCCGAAGATCTCGTACTCCTTGCCGCAGTCGGGGCATTTGAAGTAGCTCATATTCTCGACTATGCCGAGCACGGGGATGTTCATGAGCTTTGCCATGTTCACGGCCTTGGCGACGATCATGGATACAAGCTCCTGAGGCGAGGTGACGATCACGATGCCGTCAACGGGCAGCGACTGGAAAACCGTCAGGGGAACGTCGCCCGTTCCGGGGGGCATATCGACAAACATGTAGTCGACGTTATCCCACAGCACGTCGCTCCAGAACTGCGTGACGACGCCCGCGATCACGGGGCCGCGCCAGACGACGGGGTCTGTCTCGTTGTCGAGGATGAGGTTCACGGACATGATCTGCGTGCCTCTCTGCGAGTAGCAGGGGATGAGCATATCCTCCGTGCCGCGCGCGTGCTCGTGGATACCGAAGGATTTGGGGATCGACGGACCGGTTATGTCCGCGTCCAGAACGGCGGCCTGATAGCCGCGGCTCTGCATTTTGCTTGCCAGAAGGCCGGTGACGAGGCTCTTGCCGACGCCGCCCTTGCCGCTGACGACTGCGATGACCTTTTTGACGCTGGCTGCCGGGTTGAGCTTTGCGCTGAAATCCTGGGTCTCGCGCTCGCCGCAGTTTTCCTGGCAGGTCGAACAATCATGCGTACATTCGCTCATTTTAAATATACTCCTAATACCAAATTTTTTTGATGTCAACATATTAACACTGTTTGAGCCTTTTGTCCAGCCGTCGGATAAGATACGTCGCCGCAAGGCCGGTGAACAGGCCGGTGACGACGGCGGAGGCCAGAAGAACGGGCGCATAGACGAACAGCGCGCTCGTTTTCGTTATGAGCACCGCAGCCGAAAGCTGCCCGAAATTGTGCGCCGCCGCGCCGAATACGCTCACCACCCACAGGAGCTTCTCCGAAAAGAAGCGGAGCGTCAGGCACATGACGGCATAGGCGAGCACGCCTCCGGCGATACTGAATATAAACGCCGAAACGCCGCCGGTGAACATGCTGCCCATTGCTATGCGCACGAGCAGTATAATTCCCGCCTCGCGCCGCCCGAGCATGACCATGGCGATTAGCGTCACGACGTTTGCAAGGCCGAGCTTGACGCCGGGCACGGGGATGGGAGCGGGTATCTGTGCCTCGATGACGAAAACGATGAGCGAGGCGGCCGTGAACATCGCCATGAGAGCAAGCTTTCTCGTCTTAGGCATCTATATCGCCTCCCTCGATCTCGATCGTGAGCCTGTGCGGCAGGCAGACGATGGGAACGCCGGCGGTGCTGATCCTGCCCTGCGAGATGCAGATATGGTCGCGGCAGTCGGCCTCTGTGATGCTTATGGCGCCGTGCTCTATGTGAAGCTTATTATACCCGTACTTCGTTTCGATTTCCATGTCATATGCCACGGCAACGGCGTCAAGGTCAATTTCCCTGTATACCTCGCCGTCAAGACGTATGACTGCGATCGTGCCCTGCGCTCCGCTGCTTTTGAGCAGCAGGAAGGCCGCCGCACATATTATAAGCACGGCAGAAAAGATAAGTATCCATGTTTTTGAGCTCTTCATATTCATGAACCTATTGTAAATAAATCCGGCTTGCTTGTCAATGAGCCGCTTTTATGATATTATTCTGATGAGTATATTGCAATACTAATTAATTTCAAAGAGGTGACTCGCTTGGCTGACATGCTCGTCAGGACAGCTTCATATATACTTCCGCTGTTTGCGATAATCGTGCTTATACGCTGCATGCGCAGTATGCTCGGCAGCAAATCGCAGACTGAGATCTGGGGATATATCCACAGGGACGACGGGGTGGCGCTCATAAACCACTGGGAAAACCTCATCGGCCGCTCAAAGTCTGCGGATATCTGCCTGCCCTATGCCTCGGTCAGCCGCGTGCACGCCGTACTCATACGCAGCCCCAAGGGCGCATGGCGCATATTCGATATCTTCTCCAAGGGCGGAGTCTGGGTAAACGGCGAAAAGGTTCAGGCCACGGGCACCGCCGTGCGCGACGGCGACGTTCTCAACCTCGCCGGAAACAGCGTGCGCTTTCGTGATATCAGCGAAAAGCAGCGCGATGCCATTGAGGCTCGCAGAACGCAGAGCTGGAAGCGCGTGCACCCGGCGGTGACGCTGTTTTTCCTGACTCTTTTTCAGGCACTGCTTCTGCTTGAGCACCTGTGCACGGCCGAAAGCGAATATCTTGCGGGCATAATGCTCGGCTTTGCGCTGCTCGTACTGCTCGAGTGGTTCTGCTATTTTGCCATGCGCAGCATACGCCGCACGGGCTTTGAGGTCGAAACGCTGGCCTTTTTCCTCTCGTCGATCGGCCTGTCCGTCATAGCCTCGTCCGTACCGGACGAGATGTTCCGGCAGATGCTCATCGTCTTTACGGGCGTGACCGCGTTTTTCGCCCTCGGCTGGTGGCTGCGCGATCTTGACAGGACAAAGACCATGCGACTGCCGCTTGCGATACTGTCGGTGCTCATCCTCGCCGCGGTGCTCGTCCTCGGACGTGAGCAGTACGGCGCGAAGAACTGGATATTTATCGGCACGACGTCGATCCAGCCCTCGGAGTTTGTAAAGGTCGCGTTCATCTATGTCGGCGCCGCGACGCTCGACAGACTGTTCAGCACCAAGAACCTTATACTCTTCATAGCGTTTTCCGCGCTGTGCGTAATATTCCTCGCCTTCAGCAGCGACTTCGGCACGGCGCTTATATTCTTCGTGACCTTCCTCGTCATATCCTTCATGCGCTCGGGCTCGATAGCGACGGTGGCGCTGGCCATAACGGGCGCCGGAATGGCGGGCTTTCTGATGCTGAAGATGAAGGACCATGTGGCAAAGCGCTTTGCGACCTGGGGGCATATCTGGGACGCAGAGAATATCTGGGACGGCGGCTATCAGCAGACGCACGCCCTCTCTGCCGGCGCGTCCGGCGGACTTTTCGGAAAGGGAGCGGGCAACGGCTGGCTCAAGAGCACCTTTGCCGGAAATACGGACACGGTGTTCGGCGTCATGTGCGAGGAGCTCGGTCTCATAATCGCCGTGTGCGCCGTGCTTGCGATACTTGCGCTTGCGTTTTTTGCCGTGCGCAACTCCGGCCACGGCCGCAGCGCGTACTATTCAATAGCGGCCTGCGCGACCGCGAGCATGTTCATGGTGCAGGTCGCGCTCAACGTCTTCGGCTCGGTGGATATCCTGCCGTTTACGGGTGTTACCTTCCCCTTCGTGTCGCGCGGCGGCACGTCGGTGCTCGCGTGCTGGATGCTGCTTGCGTTCATTAAGGCGGGCGATACGCGCAAGGGCGCAAGCTTCGTCGTGCGCCCGCCGGAGGCCCGAACGAAAAAGCAGCAGCGCGAGAGCGCGGCGCAGAAGGAGCAGAAGGAGGAGACGGCATGAAAAAGGTATCTCTCCGCGCCTTTTCCGCGCTTCTGATGGCGTTTCTCATTGTTATAGGACTGCTTGTGTACGTCGGCCGCTATATAAAGGACGGCGAGACCTGGGCGCTGTATTTTGACCAGTCCACCTCCGGCAGCGAGTACACGATAACGGACCGCAGCGGCACGAAGCTTGCTCAGATGGGCGGCGGCGAAAAGAGCTATGCGGAAAACGCGAATACGCGCATAGCCTGCTACCACGTCACCGGCGATTATGTCGGAAACGTCGGCACGGGCGCGCTGAACTCGTTTAAGCGCGAGCTTTCGGGCTTTAACCTCATAACCGGCATCGAGGAGAAGGAGGACGTGAACCTTCAGCTCACGATCGACGCCGACCTCAACGTCAAGGCATACGAGGCGTTAAACGGCCGCAGCGGCGCGGTCATGGTCTATAACTACAAAACGGGCGAGGTGCTGTGCATGGTGTCCTCACCGTCCATTGATCCGCTCAACCCGCCGGATACGCTGCCGGACGGCGCGTATATAAACCGCTGCATAAGCGCGGCGTTCACGCCGGGCTCGGTGTTCAAGCTCGTGACCCTGACGGCGGCGATAGAGAATATCGACGATCTGTACCACCGCACCTTCACCTGCACGGGTTCGGTTGACGTAAAGGGCGTCACGATAAACTGCACCGGCACGCACGGCCAGCAGACCATCGAGCAGGCGCTTTCAAACTCCTGCAACTGCGCCTTTGCCGAGATATCGCTTGAGCTCGGCCCGGATGTGATCGCGCAGTATGCCGAAAAGCTCGGCATAACGACGTCACTGAAGCTCGACAGCATAACGACACAGGCCGGCAATTACGACAAGGACAGCTCCATGAGCGCCGCCATGGCCTGGTCGGGCATCGGCCAGTACAACGACCTTGTATGCCCCTATGCGATGATGCGCCTTGCCGGAGCATATGCAAACGGCGGCACGGCCGTCGAGCCCTCGCTGCTCGGCCAGTCGGAAAAAACGACGCAGCTCATCTCGTCCGACACGGCGCAGAAGGTAGCCTCGATGATGAACTACAACGTTGTGTATCACTACGGGCAGGACCGCTTCCCGGGGCTCAACATCTCCGCCAAGACAGGCACGGCCGAGGTCGGCGACGGCAAGGCCGCGCACGGCTGGTTCGTCGGCTTTCTCAACGACGATGAGCATCCCTACGCCTTTGCGTGCATCGTCGAAAACGGCGGCAGCGGCCTGAGCGCGGCCGGAAGCGTCATAAACACCGTGCTTCAGGCGGCGGTGAGCAAGTAAGGGAGAAATATAATGACAGACATATCCGTCAACGGGCTTGTAAAGTCCTTTGAATTGGGTAAAAACATACTTGACGGGCTCAGCTTCGACATTGCCGAGGGTGAGCGCGTCGGCATTCTCGGGCATAACGGCTGCGGCAAGACGACGCTCTTCAAGATACTGACGGGTGAGATAGACTGCGACGAGGGCACGGTGGCCATAGCCTCCGGCAAGCGCCTGGGGCTCATATCGCAGATCCCCGTCTACCCTGAGGACTGGACGACCGAGGACGTTCTCAGGGACGCGCACCGCGAGCTGTACGCCATAAGCGCCCGGCTCGAGGAGCTTGCGCACAGAATGGAGACCGACCAGTCGGACAGGCTCCTGTCGGAGTACGACAGGCTCTCGAGCGATTTCGCACGGCTCGGCGGCTACGATATGGATACCGACCGGAACCGCGTGGCAAACGGCCTCGATATACCGCAGAGCATGCGCGAGCGCCCCTTTGAGCTGCTCTCCGGCGGCGAGCGCACGAGGGTGAACCTTGCGCGGCTCATCCTCGAAAAAACGGATATACTCCTGCTCGACGAGCCGACGAACCACCTCGACCTTCGCGCGACCGAGTGGCTTGAGGATTATCTCCAGCACTTCAAGGGCACTGTGCTGCTCATAAGCCACGACCGCTATTTTATCGACAAGATCGCCCGCCGCTGCATCGAGATAAACGACGGCAAGGCCGAGTTTTACTCCGGCGGCTACAGCTTTTACGTCGTCGAGCGGCAGAAGCGCTTTGAGGAAAAGCTCAGAAAATACGAAAAGGATCAGGCCAAGCTCGAGCAGCTCACCCGCGCGGCCGAGCAGATGCATCTCTGGGCCTTCATGGGCAACGACAAGCTGCACAAGCGCGCCTTTTCGATGGAAAAGCGCATCGCAAAGCTTGAGCAGACGGCAAAGCCGACGGAGGCAAAAAAGCTCTCCGCGAAGTTCTCGGCGGCTGATTTTCACGCCGACGAGGTGCTCGTGTGCCATAATGTCTCCAAGGCCTTCGGCGAAAAGAGGCTTTTCTCCGGACTTGAGCTCACGGTTTCCGGCGGCGAGCGCATTGCGCTTATCGGCGATAACGGAACGGGGAAGAGCACGCTCGTCAAAATGATAATGCAGCAGGAGACACCCGACGAGGGCTATATCAAATTCGGCCCCTCCGTGCGTCCGGCGTACCTGCCGCAGATAATACGCTTTTCAAACGAGGAGCGCTCGCTTCTCGATACGATGCTGTACGACTGCCGCTGCCAGCCGCAGGAAGCGCGCGACAGGCTTGCCGCGTTCGGCTTTCGCGGTGAGGACGTGTTCACGCCCGTCGGAGCGCTCTCCGGCGGAGAGAAGAGCAGGCTCAGACTGTGCATGCTCATGGGCAGCGACATAAACCTTCTGATCCTCGACGAGCCGACGAACCATCTGGACATCGCAAGCCGCGAGTGGATGGAGGACGCCGTTTCCGATTATACCGAGGCGCTGCTGTTCGTTTCGCACGACAGGTATTTTATCGAAAAATTCGCCACACGCATATGGTATCTCGACGGCGGAAAGCTTTTTGACTATCGCGGAAGCTACGGGCAGATGCGCGAGTATCTCAGCCGTCAGGAGGTCTTTACGCGCACGGCAAAGGCGGAGACCAGGGCCGCAAAGCAGTCAAAGCCGGAAAGGAAAAGCTCACCGAACAGGGAAAAGCGCCTTGCAAAGCTTGAGCGCGAGATAGCGGCGCTGGAAAAGCAGACCGCGGAGCTTGAAGCGCTCGAGCAGGAAAACGCCAGCGACTATCAAAAGCTCATGGAGCTTGGAGCACAGAAGGAGGAGCTTGACGCAAGGCTTCTTGAAATGTATGAAATGTGGGAGGAGCTGTCGGATGAATAAAAAGCTCTTCCTGCCTCTTGCGCTGCTGCTCATGGGGCTTATCCTGCGCTTTTTCTTCAGCGGCGTCGGCTATATCGCATACACGCTGTTTTACGCGGCCGCGTTTATCGCACTGCTGCGCCTGAGCCCGAAAATGCGGATAAAGCGCACGGCGTGCATTCTCACGGCGATAGGGCTCGTATATCTTGCTGCCGTCGAGGTGCCGATAGTCGGCGCGGCCTCCGGTGACGGAGACAGGGAATATGACTACATAATCGTTCTCGGCGCCGCAGTTCACGGCGATACGCCGTCACTCTCGCTCGTTGAGCGCGTGAGCGCCGCTACTGACTACATGAAGGAGCACCCCGACAGCACAGCGATAGTCAGCGGGGGACAGGGGGATGACGAGAACATAAGCGAGGCCGAGGCGATGTACGTCTGGCTCACGCAGAACGGCATAGATAAAAGCCGCGTGATCCTTGAGGATAAGTCCGCCTCGACGCTCGAAAACCTTGAAAACAGCTTTGCGATCATCCGTTCGCGCGGAGACGATCCGAACACCGCCGCGGCGGTCGTGACGAGCGAGTATCATATATACAGGGCAAAGCTCCTGGCGCAGTCTCTCGGTGTCAGCGTCGGCTCGGTGGCGGCTCACACGACCTACGCGCCCATTATGATAAACTACTTTCTCCGCGAGGCCTTCGGCGTAACGTACCAATGGGTATTCGGCTGAAGCAATACATAATCCCTCCCGAACAGGCATAGTAATGTACAAAGCCTTACGGGAGGGATCTTTTTGAAAAAATTATTGGGGAAAATAAAAAACCGCAGAGCCGCGGCCTCGGCTGCCGCGCTCGTTGTGCTCACGGCGGTGATATTCTGGACGACGAACAGCCCCGCGGTGGTCGGAGTTTCGGCCTCCGAGCGGCAGCTTCCGATCTACTGCGTCCGGCGTGACGATAAAACGGTCGCCCTGTCCTTTGACGCGGCCTGGGGCAACGAGGACACGCAGACGCTCATAGATATACTCGACAAATACGGCATAAACGCGACGTTTTTCGTCGTCGGCCAGTGGGCGGATAAGTATCCGGAGTCCGTGAAGGCTCTGCACGATGCGGGCAACGAGGTCATGAGCCATTCGGACGATCACGCGCACTTCGCGCAGCTTTCGGCAGATGAGATAAAGTCGAATATCGCGGCCTCGAATGAGAAAATAAAAAATCTGACAGGCACGGAGCCCACACTGTTCCGCTGCCCCTACGGAGAGTATAACGATACCGTTATAAGCACAGTCGGCGCCATGGGCATGAGCGCCATCCAGTGGGATGTTGACAGCCTCGACTGGAAGGGGATACCGGCATCCGAAATTTCAGAGCGTGTGCTCGGCAACGTCAAGTCCGGCAGCATAGTCCTTTTCCATAATGCCGCCGAAAATACGCCCGAGGCGCTGCCCGGCATAATCGAGGGACTGCTTGCCGACGGCTATAAGATCGTTCCCGTGTCGCAGCTGCTCTTAACGGGCGATTACACCATCGACAACACCGGCATGCAGTGTCAGGTCAAGGCTCAGACCGACGCGTGAGCGCGGTTAAGGCATAAAAAACATCGCCCCGCGCTCAGACGGGGCGATGTCAGCCGGCTTATTCCTTGTTGTCGAGCCAGTCGGCGACCTTTGCCTCTTCAATGCCGAGACCGCCGGAGATAAATGCAACAGCCTCATTGAAGTTCATGGTTCTCAGGCGGGCGTAGTTGCTCGCTCCGTTGCCGGGGCCGTCGTTGAGTCTGCCTTCGATGTAGCCGCACTCGTAGCACATGTTCAGAGCATACTTGCGGTGGGTATCGAGGGTCATTTCATGTCCGCAGCGAGGACATTTCATGGTCGTTTCCTCCTCTTCTTTACTCTTGTTTTCTTCGCGGGTATTTACTTTATTATTATAGTCCAAATACCGGCTCTAAGCAATAGCTATCTGACTTTTTGTGTACAAAATTACTCGAATAGGCCTGCCGGAGCCGTGCGGAAATTGCGAAAAACGATAATTTTTTTAAAATAAGTATTGCAATTGCCGCGCAATTGTGTTAATATAATCGGGCGTTGGAAATCCGGGTGTAGCGCAGATGGTAGCGCGCTTGAATGGGGTTCAAGAGGCCGCTGGTTCAAATCCAGTCACTCGGACCAAACAAATAAGGCTCGAAAGTGTAAACTTTCGGGTCTTTTTTTATGTATATGCTCGTTCGCATATCCGGATATTAAAATGCCCTGCATATTTCGGTATGCAGGGAATAGTTTTTTCTGTCTTATTGTGTCGCCGACAATGCCATATTCTCTTTCCGCAGCGTGGGCATAACTGTTGACAGCGGCCGGAGGGCGTGCTAATATACCATTACCTATAACCATACTGTATTGGTAGACTTATGAAAGGCGGGATACACGAAATGTCAACGCAAGGAAAGGAAAAGTCACTTAAATTTGCCACCCGCGCAGTCCATGTGGGCAACGATGTGGATAAGGACAGCGGCGCGATAAAGCGCCCGATCACCATGGCCAACAGCTACGCGCTGCCGTATGACCCCGCGGATATGAACTGGTCCGATGCCGGAGCAAATCTCTACACACGCAACGGCGGTACCAATCAGAAGTATTTGCAGGAGCGGATCGCTTCGCTCGAGGGCGGCGAGGACTGCATTGTGCTGGCCTCCGGCGTGGCGGCGCTCAGCGGACTGTTTTTCGCAATGCTTAACAAGGGCGACCATGTGATCTTCTCCAGCGTCACATACATTGCGGTGTACAGGCTCTTAAACGAGCTGCTCAACAACAAATTCGGCGTCGAGACCACGATAGTTGACACAACCGATCCCGCAAACGTGGAGGCGGCCATCCGCCCGAACACCAAGCTCATACATATAGAAACGCCGGGCAACCCCACCCTGATGATCTCGGATATCGCAGCCATTGCGGAGACAGCCCACCGGCACGGTGCGCTCCTGAGCGTGGACAACACCTTCGCCTCGCCCTTTAACCAGCGCCCCATCGAGCTGGGAGCTGACTTTGCGGTCGAGAGCCTCACCAAGTACATAAACGGCCACGGCGACTCCATGGGCGGCGCCATCATCGGCAAAACGGAGTACCTCGATCAGATCCGTGCGCAGTCGCAGATCAATCTGGGCGGGACCATCAGCCCCTTCAACGCGTGGCTCATCATGCGCGGCTCGGTGACGCTGCCGCTGCGTATGCGCCAGCACAACGAAAACGCCATGACCGTAGCGCACTGGCTCGAAAAGCAGCCCTGCGTCAGCTTCGTGGCCTATCCGGGGCTTGAGAGCCACAAGGGTCACGAGGTAGCAAAAAAGCAGATGTCGCCCGGCTTCGGCGGCGTGATGTCCTTTGGGCTCAAGGCCGACCACGACACGCACAATAAATTCGTGAGCCATCTGAAGGTCATAACCTCGGCCGTGTCCCTCGGACACGACGAGAGCCTCATCGTGTTCCTCGGCGAGAACGATGAGCGTCAGTACCTCTATCCCGAGGAGTTCCACAACGGCTTCTTCCGCTTCTCCGTGGGCATCGAGGACGCCGAGGATATCATCGACGACCTGCGGCAGGCGCTTGAGGAGACCGGCCTCGAGGTTAACGGATAAAACCGGACAAAAAAATGAAATGAAATACGGTATAAAAGATGCACCTTCCTATCTGAAGGTGCATCTTTTTCGTTTATTATCAGGCGTGTAGGTTAGTCAATGATAAGTTACAGAGCAGGAAAAGAAAAAAGGATATCGCGA
>CAVJKX010000012.1:0-56701 GCA_963650165.1 bacterium | reverse complement strand
TGTCAAGCAGGAGATTACCACCGTATTGGATCACACAGAGGCTACCGATGCGGCAATTGCAGCCACCTGCACGAAAACCGGCCTTACCGAGGGTAAGCATTGCTCAGTATGTAAAGAAGTTCTTGTTGCGCAGGAAGCTATTCCTGCACTCGGCCACAAGGAGGTCATCGACGTTGCAGTTGCAGCTACCTGCACCGCAACTGGCTTGACGGAAGGTAAGCATTGCTCAGTATGCAACGAAGTTCTTGTCAAGCAGGAAGCTATTCCTGTGCTCGGCCACACCGAGATTGTCGATGCGGCCGTCGCATCCACCTGCACGAAAACCGGCCTGACCGAGGGCAAGCATTGTTCTGCCTGCGAAACAGTCCTCGTAAAGCAGGAAGAGACACCGATGATCGGGCATAAGCTTATCGAACGTGAAGCGGTTGAACCCGGCTGTGTTACGGTTGGCCACGCTGCAGGCACGGTGTGCTACGAATGCGGCAGTGTTATGTCCGGGTGGGAAGATATCCCCGCACTCGGCCATGATTTCCGAGACGGAGTTGCTGTGGCACCGACTTGCACAAAAAAAGGCTATACCGGCACGAGTAAATGCTCACGCTGCGAGGCAGCTGCCTCAGGCAAAGAAATTCCTGCACTCGGCCACAAGGAAGTGACCGACGCGGCAGTCGCAGCAACCTGCACGAAAACCGGCTTGACCGAAGGTAAGCACTGCTCGGTATGTAAAGAAGTTCTTGTCAAGCAGGAAACTATTCCTGCACTCGGCCACAAGGAAGTGACCGACGCAGCAATCGCAGCAACCTGCACGAAAACCGGCTTGACCGAAGGTAAGCATTGCTCAGCCTGCAACGCAATTCTTGTCAAGCAGGAGATTACCACCGTATTGGATCACACAGAGGCTACCGATGCGGCAGTCGCAGCGACCTGTACCGCAAGTGGCTTGACGGAAGGTAAGCATTGCTCAGTCTGCAACGCAATTCTTGTCAAGCAGGAGATTACCACCGTATTGGATCACACAGAGGCTACCGATGCGGCAATTGCAGCCACCTGCACGAAAACCGGTCTGACCGAGGGCAAGCATTGTTCTGTCTGCGAAACAGTACTTGTAAAGCAGGAAGAGACACCGATGATCGGGCATAAGCTTATCGAACGTGAAGCGGTTGAACCCGGCTGTGTTACGGTTGGCCACGCTGCAGGCACGGTGTGCTACGAATGCGGCAGTGTTATGTCCGGGTGGGAAGATATCCCCGCACTCGGCCATGATTTCCGAGACGGAGCTGCTGTGGCACCGACTTGCACCGAAAAAGGCTATACCGGTACGGGCAAATGCTCACGCTGCCAGGCAACCGCCACCGGTAAGGAGCTCCCCGCACTTGGCCACAAAGATGTCATTGACGAAAAAATTGAAGCCACCTGCACAGAGGCCGGGCTGACCGAGGGTAAACACTGCTCAAGATGCAGCAAAGTTTTGCTTGCACAGGAAATAATCGAAGCCAGGGGCCACAGCGAAGCCGCTGATGCGGCCGTCGAGGCTACCTGCACCACGATCGGTTTGACCGAGGGTAAGCACTGCTCGGTATGCAGCGAAGTCCTCGTTGAACAGAAAGTGCTCCCCGCATTAGGCCACGACTTCCGGAGTGATCCTGCTAAAGCTCCGACCTGTACAGAGCCCGGCTATACAGGCTCGGGCATGTGCACCCGCTGCGGTGAAACTATAGTCGGCGAAGAAATTCCGGCATTGGGGCACACCGCAGCCGTCGATGCGGCAATCGCAGCGACCTGCACCGCAACCGGCTTGACTGAAGGTAAGCATTGCTCAGTCTGCAATGCAATTCTTGTCAAGCAGGAGATTACCTCCGCCCTCGGTCACACCGAGGTAACCGACGCGGCAGTCGCAGCCACCTGCACAGAGACTGGCCTGAGCGAAGGTAAGCACTGCTCGATGTGCGATACTGTCCTCACCGCGCAGGAAACCGTTCCTATGGCTGCGCATGAATACAAGGACGGCGTCTGCACCGCCTGCAATGCGAAGGATCCCGACTACGTTCCCCCGCATACCCACAGCTACACAGAGACAGTTACCGCGCCTACATGCACCGAAAAAGGCTACACGACGCATACCTGTGCCTGCGGCGACAGCTATAAGGACAGCTACGTCGACGCCAAGGGTCACAACGAGGTAACCGACGCGGCAGTCGCGGCGACCTGTACCGCGACCGGCCTGACCGAGGGTAAGCACTGCTCGGTGTGCGATACTGTCCTCACTGCGCAGGAAACCGTTCCTATGGCTGCGCATGAATACAAGGACGGCGTCTGCACCGCCTGCAGCGCGAAGGATCCCACATTCAATCCGTTCCCCGATGCGCACAGCGAGAGCCCGTATTACGGAGCGATCCTCTGGGCTTACAACAATAATGTGACCACCGGCAAGCTCGACGGCACCTTCGGCGTCAACGACGGCTGCACCCGCGCACAGATCGTGACCTTCCTGTATCGCGCGGCCGGCTCTCCCGGGGTTTCCGCTGACGTGAAGAACCCGTTTACCGATGTGAGCTCTGACAGCGAGTACTACGACGCTATCATGTGGGCGATCGCAAACGGCATAACCTACGGCACGACCGCAACGACCTTCAGCCCGGATGCAGTCTGCACCCGCGGCCAGATCGTCACCTTTATGTACCGCGCAGCCGGCTCTCCGAAGGTCAGCACCGGCACCGGCTTCACCGACGTTGACGAAAGTTCCTACTGCTGCGACGCAGTCGCGTGGGCGGTAGCAAACGGCATCACGAACGGCAAGACCGACACGACCTTTGCCCCGTCCGAGACCTGCACCCGCGGTCAGGCGGTGACCTTCATGTACCGCGCAAGCGCAGACAAATGAACCCGATAAATCCCAGGCTCCCCGGAAATTCCCCGGGGAGCTTTTTGCATAAATATAAGCAAATATAAAATTATGCACAAAATGTTAACACAAAATTTGGTGACTATTTATATTTGTCAGCGCGGGTAATAAGTGGTAAAATAGATTTGCGGCTGTGCGGATGTCAGGACAGACACGGCGCTCCTGTTAGTCTGCCGGCTAAAAAATTATTTAAAAGGAAGAAGTAGAGAATGAAAACAACAAAGAGATTGTTGGCTCTGAACCTCGTTCTTGTGCTGCTGCTGACGCTTGTGCCCGCCGCAGCGCTCGCCGACGTGGTGATGAAGCTCGACGAGTATGTGTCCTTTACAAAGGAGGAAAACTCAGAGGAAAACGCAGTATTCACGTTCACGCCTGATACGGATGGCGAGTATCGTATAGACGTCGAATGCCCGTACATGAATGTGTCCGGCGAAAGTCTGGTCCTTTTTGCACAGGGGGACGGTGAGCCGCGCAAGCTCTATGCCGATAACATAAGCGATACCGTATCGATAACTGATGAAGAAACCGGAGAATGGCATCTTTGTTACAGCATCAGCTTCCCGTATGAGCTGCAGGCCGGTGTGGAATATAAGCTTTCCTTCGGCATTGATCCCAACGGACAGTACAAGGCTAAAGTGTTTTATCTCGGAGAAGCCACTACCGTTGTAGAAATTAATGCGACAAATTTCCCTGATGAAGTTTTCAGGCAGTATGTTTTGGTTAACTGTGATTTCAACGGCGACGGCAAACTCAGCAAGAATGAAATTGCAAATGTAGAGACAATGAATGTTTACAACAGTAACATTGAGTCCTTGGAAGGCATTAAGAACTTTACGTCGCTGAAAACACTTCGTTGTTTTGGCAACAAACTTACAGAATTACCTGAGCTTCCGGTTTCACTGACATATCTTGAATGCTCAGGTAATCAGCTCACCGAGATGCTTTCACTTCCAGAAAGTCTTGAGATACTTAGTTGCCGCGGAAATCAGATCACCGCGCTGCCTGAGCTTCCGGAGAGCCTAAATAGCCTTAATTGCTCAGACAATCCGCTTACCGTGCTGCCTGCACTTCCGGAAAAGTTGGAATATCTCAATTGCTCTAACAATCAGATCACCGCGCTGCCTGAGCTTCCGGAGAGCCTAAATAGCCTTGATTGCTCAGACAATCAGCTTACCGAGCCGCTCGCTCTTCCGGAAGCACTGGAATATCTTTATTGCTCTAACAATCAGCTCAGCGTATTACCTTCGCTTCCTGAAACTTTGAAAAGGCTTAATTGCTCCAGCAATCAGCTTACCGTGCTGCCTGCACTTCCGGAAGCACTGGAATATCTTAATTGCGAATATAATAATCTTACGTCGCTGCCCAAGCTTCCCGACAGCCTGACTGAGCTTGACTGCTCACTTAATCAGCTCCCTGTGCTGCCCGAGCTTCCGAATGGCTTGGCCTATCTTTATTGCTCCAGCAATCAGCTTACAGCATTGCCTGAAACACTTCCGGCAGAACTGACTTACCTTGACTGCTCTGTCAATAAGCTCACCAGCATCAACGCGATAAGCTCGCTGACGAAACTGTATAAACTTCAGTGCTCAAATAATGATCTCACAGCGCTGTCCGAACTTCCGGAAAGCCTGAATTGGCTTTACTGTTATAATAATAAGCTCACCGAACTGCCCACACTTCCGGCAAGCCTGAGCTGGCTTTACTGTTGGAACAATCAGCTGACACGCATAGAGCTGAATTCCAACGCCGATTATTACGGAATAGATGTTTCAGGCAACAGCCTTCCGGACTACGATGCAGTAACCGGCAAGAATATAAAGTGGGGCGAATGGGATTATATATTCGGTGAACAGAATCACGAACACGATTGTGTAGAGGAAGTTACAGAAGCGGCAACGTGCAGCCACGGTGGCTGGAAAGCGGTTACATGCACTAAGTGCGGTTATTATTCAGAAGAATGGATTCAGCCTATCCCCCACGAATATGGCGACAACAACTGGTGTCAGAACTGCGGCATTTACAAATGCGAAACAGATGGATCTCATAAGTTCAATGATGCCCACCAGTGCACTATGTGCGGCGGATATGAATGCATGGAAGAAAACACTCTTCATGAATTTGACAATGAAGGTGTGTGCTCTATTTGCGGAAACAGCATTCCCGAACCGTATACCGGCGAAGACGGAAGCGTCTGGACGCTCGCGAAAGACGGCGTGCTTACAATAAGTGGAGCAAACGATGATGTCAGTTATTGGGATGCTATTATTCATTTTGAGCCGTTCCTTCAAAATACGCTGAAAATCGTATGTGAAGACGGAACAACGTTTTTTAGAGGTTATTATAAATTCTATAATGTAAAAGAAATACATTTTGGCAGGGACGTTAAAACTGTGACGCATCCAAGTTCGTTGTTTAGTCTCGAGACAATAACTGTTGACGATGAAAATCCGTATCTCTGCGCAGTCGACGGAGTGCTCTACAGTAAGGATGGGAGCGAGCTGCTTATATATCCGCTGTATCTGGGAGGTTCGTTGTCAAGTAGCGTCACTGTAAAGGACGGCGTAGAAAACATCGGCATACGTGCATTCTATAACAACTATGCATTAAAAAGTGCAATATTACCTGACGGATTAGAAAATATTAAAGATGAAGCATTTATATACTGCGGTGATTTGAAAACAGTATACATACCGTCCACCGTAACAAACATCGGATGGCGCGCATTCTTTGACTGTGAAAATATAGCAGATGTTTACTTTTCCGGCACTGAAGAGCAGTGGAATGAAATAACCATAGGCGAGGGCAACGAAAACCTTACAGACGCAGAAATTCATTATGGCCACCAGCATGAGTATGTCGCTGTTGAGACTGTTGAGGCCACCTGCTGGGAGGTTGGATATACAGCCGGTACAAAGTGCGCCTGCGGCTTGATAGAAACGGGCTGCGAAGAAATTGCAAAGCTCGATCATCAACCGATCACAATAGAGAAAATTGCTCCCACTTGCACTGATATCGGCTGGACTGAATATGTTAAATGTGAAAAATGCAGATATCTTATTTCGGGCCGCGAAGAAATCCCCGCCCTCGGCCACGATTTCCAAAATGATACTGCTAAAGCTCCAACCTGTACAGAGCCCGGCTATACAGGCTCCGGCGAGTGCACCCGCTGCGGTGAAACTATAGTCGGCGGAGAAATTCCGGCGACAGGACACACGGAGGTTGTTAACGAAAGAGCTGTCGCAGCGACCTGCACCAAAGCCGGCAATACAGAAAGCAGGTACTGCGCCGTCTGCGGAGCAGTCACCGCAACGTCGGAAGTGATTCCTGCCAAGGGTCACCAGGAAACCAGAATTACTGGCGCAAGAACAGCCACCTGTGACATGAACGGCTACACCGGCGATACAGTCTGCATTGTCTGCGACGAAGTGGTGGAAAGCGGCGAGACGATTCCGGCGCTTGGTCACAGCTACACGGAAGAAGTCACTGCACCTACCTGCACCGACGGAGGTTATACTAAATACACATGCTCTGTCTGCGGCAGCTGGGATTATGACAACTGGACTGATCCACTCGGTCACAGCTTCGTGAACGGCGTCTGCACTGTCTGCGGAGCAGAAGATTCCGGAGAAACTCCCACTCATACCCACAGCTACACAGAGACAGTTACCGCACCAACCTGTACCGAAAAAGGCTACACGACGCACACCTGTGCCTGCGGCGACAGCTATGAAGACAGCTACGTCCCTGCCAAGGGTCACACCGAGGTCACCGATGAGGCGGTCAAAGCCACCTGCACCAAGACCGGCCTTACCGAGGGTAAGCACTGCTCTGCCTGCGGTGAAATTCTCACTGCGCAGGAAGTGACCCCCGTATACGCACATGATTATGTAAACGGCGAGTGCACCGTCTGCCATGCAATAGACCCCGACTATGTTGAGCCCGTCAGACCCAGCTACGGCCACAGCCACAGCTATGCAGCGACCGTAACGGCGCCGACCTGCACGGAGAAGGGCTACACCACCTATAAGTGCTCCTGCGGCAGCAGCTTCGTCGGCAGCTACGTCGACGCAAAGGGTCACACCGAGGTCACCGACGCGGCAGTCGCAGCGACCTGCACCGCGACGGGCCTTACCGAAGGCAAGCACTGCTCGGAATGCAATGAGATCTTCGTAAAGCAGGAAGTCGTTCCCGCGCTCGCACATGATTACAAGGACGGCGTCTGCACGGTCTGCAAGGCAAAGGATCCCAGCGTCAACCCGTTCAAGGACGTTGCCGAGACCAGCCCCTACGCCGACGCGATCAGCTGGGCATACGCAAACGACATAACGAAGGGCAAGACCGACGACAGCTTCGGCGTCAACGACGGCTGCACCCGCGCACAGATCGTGACGCTTCTGTGGCGTGAGGCGGGCTCTCCCGCGGCTGCCGCCGACACGGTCAACCCGTTCACCGACGTAAGCGCCGACAGCGAATACTACGACGCTATCATGTGGGCGATCGCAAACGGCATAACCTACGGCACGACCACAACGACCTTCAGCCCGGATGCAGTCTGCACCCGCGGCCAGATCGTCACCTTTATGTACCGCGCAGCCGGCTCTCCGAAGGTCAGCACCGGCACCGGCTTCACCGACGTTGACGAAAGTTCCTACTGCTGCGACGCAGTCGCGTGGGCGGTAGCAAACGGCATCACGAACGGCAAGACCGACACGACCTTTGCCCCGTCCGAGACCTGCACCCGCGGTCAGGCGGTGACCTTCATGTACCGCGCAAGCGCAAACAAATAATCCCGATAAATCCAAGGCTCCCCGGAAATTCCCCGGGGAGCCATTTTTTCACGTTGCATTAAGTATGGAGCTAATGTAAAATGAAAACAAAGGAGGCGAAACAATGAAAAAAAGAATTTTAAGCCTGATACTTGCGCTGCTGCTGGTGCTGACGCTTGTACCGGCGGCTGCGTTTGCCGACGGTGAGGAGCTCAGCGGCGAGTGCGGAGAAAATGTGACCTGGAAGCTCAAGGACGGTGTGCTTACCATAAGCGGAACGGGACCGATGCAGGATTTTGGGTGGTCGACTGAACAACCGTGGTATAGTGCCGAAGATGACATAAAGAGCATCGTTGTAGGCGAGGGAATCACAACTATAGGCAGTTCGGCGTTTGAATCATGCGGCAACGTAAGCAGTGTGAGCCTGCCCGAAACTCTTACACGCATAGGTCGGGATGCGTTTTCCGGGTGCTCGAAGCTCAAGCAATTGTCGATACCCGATGGGGTAACTTCCATTGGCTCCGGCGCGTTTAGCCGCTGCAGTTTTACGGGCATAGAGCTGCCAAGCGGGCTCAAGGAGCTTGGAGGAGATGCATTTCTCTACTGCGTGTGGCTTGAGAAGATAACTATCCCAAGCGGAGTTGTGAGTCTTGAAACTGGTACGTTTCAATGGTGCACCAGTCTGGAGAGTGTAGAGCTTCCAAACGGCATAACAAGTATAGGCGGACTCGCATTTAGTGGCTGCAAGGCGCTCAAGAGCATTGCTATTCCGGATAGCGTTACGATCATCAGAGAGTATGCGTTTGAATGGTGTACGGCGTTGGAAAGTGTTGAGATGCCAAGTTCGTTGACCGACATATCTCAGTATGCATTTCACTCATGCATAAGCTTGAAGGAGATATATTTCCCATCAAGCCTTAAGACAGTCAATGTAACTTCGTTTGTTGACTGCGGTGCACTTGAAAGCATATATTATGGCGGCTCATTGCGCGAGTGGAAGGAAAAAGTGACTTTCACCGGAGAATATCCCTACGACTCTTATGATAATGACGGATTGGTAAATGCTGCGGTCTACTTTGCCGACGAAAGCGACCCGTTCACGGACATTGACTGCGCCTTCCACGACTACATCGTTGCAGGCTATGCAGCCGATATCATCAACGGCTATCCCGACAATACCTTCCGCCCGTACCGGAGCGTCACGAGAGCGCAGTTTATCACGATGCTGTACAATATGTGCGGCCAGCCCGACGTTTCGGGTTACGGTTATCTTGAGTTCAAGGATGCATCGAGTATAAGCGATGCCTACGAGGATGCGGTGCTCTGGGGCTATCTCAGCGGTATCGTCTCCGGCTATGGGGACGGCACCTTCCGCCCGAACGACAGCATAAGCCGTGCGCAGATGGCGACCTTTGCCTACCGTCTGCTCAAGGAGCTTGTCGGCGAGGATGTGGTCTCGCGGTACAATACCGACAGCAATTTCACCGATTCGGACAGCATAGCGAACAGCTACCGTGAGGCCGTGAATGTTATGTCAACCTTGGAGATCATAAACGGCTATGAGGACGGCTCGTTCCGCCCGAATGCAACGGCAACTCGCGGCGCATCGGCGAAGATAATAGTTTCGGTCTATATCGTTGCCGCCGCCATGCTCGAGCAGCAGGAAGTTTGATTTTGGTTTTAAAGGGTCGTCAATGACGACCCTTTACTTTTTCTCCCTGCGGCGTTATGATATTTTCAATAAGCTGACGGGAGGAGAAAATGAAAAGTACAGCACTTATAATGATAGACATGCAGCGCGGCTTTATCGCGCCCTCGTCGCCGCTGTGCATCGCCGGAGCGGCCGCAACGGTGCCGGCCTGCGCCGAGGCGATACGCTTTTTCCATGAGCGCGAGCTGCCGCTGATCTACGCCGTGCGCCATTACCGCGCCGACGGCAGCGATGTCGAAAAGGCGAGGGCAAAGGTCTGGAAAGATGGCGGCAGGCCCCTGTCGGAGGTATGCCGCGAGGACATGTCCGATGCCTTCCCGGAGTCGTTTGAGGTCTCGGAGAGCGACCGCGTCATCATAAAGCCGCGGTATTCGGCGTTTTTCGCAACGAGCCTCGATCTGATTCTGCGCAGGCTCAAGGTGCAGACGGTCGTGCTCGCCGGTACGACAACGCCCAACTGCATACGCACGACCTGCTACGACGCTCTGTCGCTCGATTATGACGTCGTGGTGCTCAGCGACTGCACGTCGTCGATAAGCGACGCGGTGCAGCAGTCAAACCTCGAGGACATGCAGCGCGCCGGCGCGAAGATAATGACGCTTGAAGAGCTGAAAAACCACGGTTAAAAACCGTGGTTTTTCAATGTTTATTCGTCTTTTGATATCATTTGTATCGCGTGCGCGAGGACGTCGATCACGGCGCCGAGGTTCTGCTTTGCGCCGCTTTCGTTGCCGGGGAGATTGAGGATAAGGCTCTTGCCGCGGATGCCGGCAACGCCTCTCGTGAGCATGGCACGCGGCGTAAGCTCAAGGCTGTAGTGCAGCATTGCCTGCGGAATGGCCGGTATCTCGCGCGAAATGACGTCGCGCGTGGCCTCGGGTGTGACATCGCGCCTGCCGAAGCCCGTACCGCCGGTCGAGACGATGAGATCCGCGCCGAGCTCGTAGGAGCATTTTATAAACTCCGAGGATATCTCGTGCCGCTCGTCGGGCACAAGTCCGTGATAAATGACGCGGTAGCCCGCTTCCTCGAGCATTTTTATCACCGTGGGTCCGACCTTGTCTGCTCTTTTGCCGGAAGCGCAGCCGTCGCTTACGGTTATGAGCGCTGCTGTGTAATCCATATGCTCCTCCTTTATTTTTTGAAGCTGTCCTTCAGCGCGACCGCGCGGTTGAACACGAGATGCTCGGGAGAAGAATCCTTGCTGTCAACGCAGAAATAGCCCATGCGCAGGAACTGGAACTGCGCCGGAGCGGCTGCGCTCTCAAGCATTTTCTCCAGCTTGCAGCCGGTGAGTATTTCGAGCGACGCGGGGTTGAGGCAGCTTATATAGTCCTTGTCCGCAGCGTCGGGGTCCGGGTCGGAGAAGAGGTTGCTGTACAGCCTGACCTCCGCGTCGGTGCAGTTGCCGGCATCGACCCAGTGTATCGTCGCGCCCTTGACCTTGCGGCCGTCTGCGGGATCGCCGCCGCGGCTTTCTGGATCGTAGGTCGCAAGCACCTCGACGACATTGCCGTCGGCGTCTTTGACGCAGCCTGTGCAGCTGATGAGGTACGCGCCCTTCAGACGGCACTCGGGGCCGCCGGGGAAGAGCCTTTTATATTTGGGAACGGGCGTTTCGAGGAAGTCCTCGGCCTCGATCCACAGCTCGCGCGAGAACGTGACCTTTCTCGTGCCGGCATCGGGGTCGTTGGGGTTATTTTCAATGTCGAGCTCCTCGCTCTGACCATCGGGATAGTTCGTTATCGTGAGCTTCACGGGGCGCAGAACGGCCATTGCGCGCTGGGCGTTGTCGTTGAGATCCTCGCGCAGGCAGTGCTCAAGGAAGGAAAACTCGACGGTGTTCGGGACCTTTGCCACGCCGATCCTCTCGCAGAAATTGCGGATCGACTGCGGCGTGTAGCCTCGGCGGCGCAGACCGCACAGCGTCGGCATGCGCGGATCGTCCCAGCCGGAGACAAGCCCCTCCTCGACGAGCCTTCTGAGCTTGCGCTTGCTGAGCACGGTGTAGTTTATGCCCAGACGTGCAAACTCTATCTGGCGCGGCTTCGAGGGAACGGAAACGTTATTGATGACCCAGTCGTACAGCGGGCGGTGATCCTCGTACTCAAGCGAGCACAGCGAGTGCGTGATGCCCTCGAGCGCGTCCTGGATGGGGTGGGCAAAGTCATACATGGGGAAGATGCACCACTTCGTGCCCTGACGGTGGTGCTCGATATAGCGGATGCGGTAGAGCACGGGGTCGCGCATGTTGAAGTTGCCGGAGGCAAGGTCTATCTTTGCGCGCAGCGTATATTTGCCCTCGGGAAACTCGCCGTTTTTCATGCGCTCGAAAAGCTCGAGGTTTTCCTCGACGGGTCTGTCGCGGTAGGGACTGACGGCGGGCTTTGTCGTATCGCCGCGGTATTCCTTGAACTGCTCGGGCGTGAGCTCGCAGACGTAGGCAAGCCCCTTCCTTATGAGCTCCAGCGCGTATTCGTAGGTCTTTTCAAAATAATCCGAGCCGTAGAAAAAGCGGTCGCCCCAGTCAAAGCCGAGCCAGTGTATATCCTCCTGGATGGCATCGACGTACTCGGTATCCTCCTTGGCGGGGTTTGTATCGTCCATTCGCAGATTGCATATGCCGCCGAACTTCTCGGCGGTGCCGAAGTCTATGATAAGTGCCTTGCAGTGGCCGATGTGCAGATAGCCGTTCGGCTCGGGCGGAAAACGCGTATGCACCTGCATACCGGCAAATCTGCCGCCCTCGGCAAGATCTTCGTCGATGAAGTTTTCAATAAAATTTCTGCTTGTCTCTTCCATGATTTATACTCCTGTCAGCTTGAATAGTAAAATTATAAACGATATTTGAGCCAATTACAATATTAAATTTAATTCTGCATTCTGTTGCATATGCGATTGAGAAAACGCGCAGACTGTGATAATATACTCATGGGTGATAAGCATGGACAACAAATTCGATATTCTCATTATCGGTGCGGGCCCTGCCGGAGTATCGGCGGCGCTCACGGCCTGCAACAGGGGCAAAAAAACCGGCGTCATCGCAAATCCGCCCGAGAGCAGCAAGCTTTATCTTGCCGAAAGCGTTACGAACTATCCCGGCATCTCCGGCAGCGGCAGAGATATAATAAATGCCATGAGCCGCCAGCTTGAGGAGAGCGGAGCCGAGATCATACGCGGCCGTGCGCTGAGCGTCGTGCCGCTCGGCAAAACGGTAGGCGTCGCCGTCGGGCGCGAGTTTTACGAGGCGGGCGCCGTCATCGTCGCAAGCGGCATAAGCCGCCGGCCGATATGCCCCGGAGAAACGGAGCTTCTGGGCAGGGGAGTGAGCTACTGCGCGACCTGCGACGGAATGCTGTACAGAGGCAGGACCGTGGCCGTGATAGGCGACGGCGAGGAGGCGGAGCGGGACGTGCGCTTCCTGCGCGATATCGGCTGCGAGGTGCTCTGCTTCACAGGGAAGGAAAAGCTCGATATCCGCGGCGGCATGAAGGCCGATACGCTCGTTGCCGACGGAGCCGAATATAAGGTGGACTGCGTCTTTATCCTGAAGGATACGCTCACGGCGGAGAGCCTTGTTTCCGGCATAGAGGCCGAGCGCGGCATCATAAAGACCGGCCGCGGCGGGCAGACCAATATCAAGGGCGTTTACGCCGCCGGAGACTGCACCGGCGCACCGTATCAGATAGCAAAGGCCGTGGGCGAGGGCAATATTGCCGCGCTCTCCGCCTGCGAATATATAAACACAATATCGGAAAAGGAGACATAAAAAATGATAATGCATCTTACGAAGGATAATTTCGACTCCGTCACCTCCTCCGGCCTCGTGCTGGTCGATTTCTGGGCGACATGGTGCGGACCCTGCCGTATGCAGGCTCCGATACTCGAGGAGTTTGACAAGCAGATGGAGGGGCGCGTCAAGGTCTGCAAGCTCGATGTCGACGAGGTGCCGTCAGTTGCGCAGCGCTTCGGCGTAATGAGCATCCCCACGCTCATCGCCTTCAGGGACGGAAAGCAGATCGGCAAGGAGGTTGGCGTAACAAGCTGCGAGGATCTCATGCTCATGTTCGGCTGACAAGTTAAAATAATTGCAATATTTATTGCATTTCCGAGTGTGTCCGTATATAATGATACGAACACACTTTTTTATTATTGGAGGAAATTATGTCTGATTATATAATTAGCTGCTGCTCTACGGCAGACCTCAGCAAGGAGCATTTTGAAGCGCGCGATATTAAATATGTCTGCTTCCACTACATGCTCAACGGCGAGGACTATATGGACGACCTCGGTCAGAGCATTCCCTTCGAGGAGTTTTATAAGAAAATGGCCGAGGGCGCCGATACCAAGACAAGCCAGGTAAACGTCGCGGAATATGTTGATTTCTTTACACCCTTCCTCAAGGAGGGCAAGGATATCCTGCACGTTACGCTCTCAAGCGGCATCTCCGGCACCGTGAACTCCGCGCGCAGCGCGGCGGCGATGCTCGCCGAGGAGTACCCCGACCGCAAGATATACATCGTCGATTCCCTCGGCGCATCCTCCGGCTACGGCCTGCTGATGGACACGCTGGCCGATAAGCGCGACGAGGGACTGAGCATTGACGAGGCTCACGACTGGATAGAGGCAAACAAGCTTCACCTGCACCACTGGTTCTTCTCCACCGACCTCAGCTTCTACGTCAAGGGCGGCAGAATATCCAAGACCGCGGGCTTCTTCGGAACGATGCTCAATATCTGCCCGCTGCTGAACATGGATAACCTCGGCAGACTTATTCCCAGGGAAAAGATCCGCACGAAGAAAAAGGTCATAAAAACCAT
Source organism: bacterium (assembly GCA_963650165.1). Lineage (GTDB taxonomy): Bacteria > Bacillota > Clostridia > Oscillospirales > Oscillospiraceae > F23-B02. The sequence continues at coordinate 42,502 of CAVJKX010000012.1, read as the reverse complement.
CGTAGAGCGTATGGAGCAGTGCGCCGACGGCGGACTTGACTATTCCGGCAAGTGCTATATCTCACAGTCGGGCTGCGTTGAGGACGCAAAGGAAGTTGCGGCTCTTATCGAGGAGCGCTTTAAAAAGCTCAACGGCAAGGTCGAGATAAACTATGTCGGCACGACCATCGGCAGCCACACGGGGCCGGGAACGGTCGCACTGTTCTTCTGGGGCAGCGAGCGCGGCGAATGAAAAGAAAGCCTGAAAAGCAAAATAAGCCGAAAGCTTTCCGCAGCAGATGCATATGGCTTGAGCTGTGCCTTATGACGGCGTGGATCTATGCCATGTGCGTCTTCATAGCGCCCGGCTCGTTCCGGCACACGATAGGCTTCATGCTGCGCAATCCGATGCTCATTTTTCTCAACGGACTGCCGATAGCGGTGCTGGTGCTGCTTGTCTACTTTGTGTTTTCAAACAGCTTTGCAGCCGGAGCGGCGGCGAACGCCGTGTTCGGCCTGCTGTCATACGCGAATCTTCTCAAGATCGACGGGCGCGACGATCCGCTCGTGCCGGCGGATATACTCCTGCTGCGCGAGGCGCTTCAGGCCTCGGGCGACTATCGCCTTGACCTGCATCCGGGCATTATCGCGCTGATCGTCCTGTCAACGGCGGCGCTCATATTCCTTGCGGTCAGGCTCGGAAGAACAAAAAAGCGTCCGGCCCTGCCGAGAATAATCGGCATCGTCCTTAGCCTTGCGGTATTCACGGGGGCCTTCTTCGGACTGTACAGGGACAGGGAGCTTTACGCCTCGTTTCCCGTGAGCTCGGAGTACAACATGACGACCATGTTCAACGAGCTCGGCCTTAACTACTGCTTCCTTTATAACTTCAGCCTCTATTCGGTCGATAAGCCCGACGGCTATTCGGAAAAGCAGGTCGAGAGCTATATCGCAGAGCAGGAAACCGAAGAGTCCGAGGGCGTGAAGCCGCAGATACTCATGATAATGTGCGAGGCCTTCAACGACGTGACCGACGCCGACGCCTTCACCTATTCCGAGGAGGACGATCCCATGCGCGGCTTCTATGAGGTCGCGGCAAGCCCCAACAGCATAAGCGGGCATATCGTCGTCCCTAACTTCGGCGCGGGCACGGCAAATACGGAGTTTGACGTACTCACCGGCATGCAGACCAATCTCATAAGCACGACCTCAAACTCTGCAATGCGTTCGTTCCACCGCTCGATACCCTCTATGGCAACGCTCTTGAGCGATGAGGGCTATAACAGCCTTTATTTCCATCCGGGCAGCAGCTGGTTTTATAACCGCGACTCGGCGCTGAGCTTTCTGGGCATAAAGGAGCGTGTGTTTGTCGAGGATCTTGAGGATCAGTCCAATACGGAGACCGCTTTTTTCAAAAACCTCAAGACGCTCTTATCCGAGCGCACAAGCGGCGGCGAGCGGCTTTTCACCTACGCAACGACCATCCAGAACCATCAGGCGTATACATATTCAAAATACGATTTTGATGTGCCCAAGGTTCAGACGAGCGTGCAGCTGAGCGACTATGCCGAGGAGCTTTTGTCGGTGTATGCCTACGGCGTGAAGTGCTCGTCGGATATGCTGCTGGAGCTGACGGAGTATCTCAACGGTCTTGACGATCCGTATATCCTCGTGTTCTTCGGCGACCATCGCCCGAACCTCGGCGCGGATTACCTCGCGTATAAGGAGATCGGCATGGATATCGAAAACGATGTCATATCCAACTGCTCTGCGCCCTTTGTCATCTGGGCAAACGACGCCTATGCAGCGACCGCGGATTTCTCCGGGCGTTTTGCCTCGCTCGACCTGCCCGAGGACGGTTATATAAGCGCAAGCTTTCTCGGCGAGGTGACGCTGGAGCTTGCGGGCTGCGCACGGAGCGAGCCGTTTTTCAGCTTTCTTTATGATCTGCGCCGCGAGGTGCCCGTCATAAAAACAGGCGTGAACAGCGATGCGGAGCAGCCGCTTATCGATAAGCTGCACTGCTGGCAGTATTATCGCATGAGCTGAAAATTCCCGGACTTGACTTTTCGGGTGAAAAGTGCATATAATATGGTTTATTAAAGGCAATGACGGACAGGAGTAGGCGAAAGCTGCTTTTTCAGAGAGGAAACGGCCGGTGAAAGTTTCCGAAGCAGAGCGCCGAAGGTCGGTCCCGAGCAGCCGAGCCGAAGCTTCAGTAGGCCGGACGGGAGCTCCCGTTACAGAGCGGTGAGTGCCGCGCGCTTTGCTGCGCGGAATTCAGGTGGTACCGCGTAATACTGCGCCCTGATATATCGGGGCGCAGTTTTTTTATAAGTAATACGAGGAGGAACAGATATGAAAGAACTGCCGAAGGTGTATGACCCCGCTGCGACAGAAAGAAGAATATATGACATGTGGCAGTCGCAGGGCTGCTTCAAGGGTGTCATAGACCCCGACAAAAAACCGTTTTCTATAGTTATGCCGCCCCCCAACGTTACGGGACAGCTCCACATGGGGCACGCGCTCGACGTTACCCTTCAGGACATCCTGACCCGCTACAAGCGCATGCAGGGCTATGCCGCCCTGTGGCTGCCCGGCACGGATCACGCCGGCATAGCGACGCAGATAAAGGTCGAGGAGGAGCTGCGCGTCAAGGAAGGGCTTACGCGCTACGACCTCGGACGCGAGAAATTCCTCGATCGCGTCTGGGAGTGGAAGAATAAATACGGTGACCGCATCGTCGAGCAGCAGAAGGTGCTGGGCGCGTCCTGCGATTGGGACAGAAGCGCCTTCACCATGGACGAGACCCGCGCAAAGAGCGTGCGCGAGACCTTCTGCGAGCTGTACGAAAAGGGCCTTATCTACAAGGGCAGCCGTATCATAAACTGGTGCCCCAAGTGCCGCACGGCGCTTTCCGACGCCGAGGTCGAGTACAAGGACATGCCCGGCTCGTTCTGGCACATAAGATACCCCATCGAGAACTCCGACGAGGAGTTCATAATCGCGACCACACGTCCCGAGACCATGCTCGGCGACACCGGCGTTGCCGTCCACCCCGACGATGAGCGCTACAGGCACCTTGTCGGCAAAAACGCCATCCTGCCGCTGGTCGGCAGAAAGCTCCCGATCGTCGCCGACGAATACGTTGAGCTCGGCTTCGGCACCGGCGCCGTCAAGATGACGCCCTGCCACGACCCGAACGACTACGAGGTCGGCCTCCGGCACGGGCTTGAGCAGATACTCTGCATCGATGAGGACGCAAAGATCATAAACGGCGGCAAGTACAACGGCATGGACCGCTACGAGGCCCGCAAGGCCATCGTTGCCGACCTCGAGGAGCAGGGCTACCTCGTGAAGGTTGAGCCGTATAACCACAATGTCGGCTGCTGCTACCGCTGCGGCACGGTCGTCGAGCCGCTCACGAGCCCCCAGTGGTTCGTGAAGATGAAGCCCCTTGCAGAGGCGGCGATCGAGGTCGTGAAGGACGGCAGAATAAAATTTGTCCCCGAGCGCTTTACAAAGACCTATATGAACTGGATGGAAAACGTCCACGACTGGTGCATCTCCCGCCAGCTCTGGTGGGGCCACAGAATCCCGGCCTGGTACTGCGACGACTGCGGCGAGATCACCGTTTCGCGCACGGATGTGTGCGAGTGCCCGCACTGCGGCAGCAAAAACGTTCGTCAGGAAGAGGATGTGCTCGACACATGGTTCTCCTCCGCACTCTGGCCGTTCTCGACCATGGGCTGGCCGGATAAAACGCCGGAGCTCGACTACTGGTACCCGACCTCGGTCATGGTAACGGGCTATGATATCATCTTCTTCTGGGTCGCGCGAATGATCTTCTCCGGCATGGAGCAGATGAAGAAGGAGCCCTTCCATACGGTGTTTATCCACGGCCTTGTGCGCGACAGCCAGGGCAGAAAAATGTCCAAGAGCCTCGGCAACGGCATCGACCCGCTGGAGATGGCCGAAAAGTACGGCGCGGACGCGCTGCGCTTTAACCTCATAACCGGCAACAGCCCCGGCAACGACATGCGCTTTTACGTCGAAAAGTGCGAGGCCATGCGCAACTTCTGCAATAAGATCTGGAACGCGTCGCGCTTTGTCATGATGAACCTCAGCGTTGAGGATAACCGCCTGCCCGACACACTCGAGACCGAGGATAAATGGATACTTTCAAAGCTCAACCGCGTCATCAAAGAGGTCTGCGATAATATGGAGAGCTTTGAGCTCGGCGTAGCCGCAGGCAAGATCTACGACTTTATCTGGGACGACTACTGCGACTGGTACATTGAGCTTACAAAGCCTCGCCTCAACGGCGGCGACGAGGCCGCAAAGGAGAGCGCCCAGCGAGTTCTGCTGTACGTTCTCGTCGAGATACTCAAGCTCCTGCACCCATTCATGCCCTTCATCACCGAGGAGATATGGCAGGCGCTGCCGCACGAGGGCGACGCGCTGATGATGCAGCCCTACCCCGAGTACAGCGAAAGCCTCAGCTTCCCAGAGGACGAGGCGAGCTTCGGCATGGTCATGGATGCCATCAAGGCCGTCCGCGCCCGCAGAGCGGAGATGAACGTTCCCCCGTCCAGAAAAAGCCATCTCATCATCGTCACCGACAAGGGCAAGGCCTTTGCCGACGGCGAGAAGTTTATCTGCAAGCTTGCCTATGCCTCCGGCATTGAGGTGAGAACCGAGCTTCCCGAGACGACCGACGGCATGGTGTCCGTCATCACCGATAATGCGCGCATGTTCATGCCCATGGCGGAGCTGGTCGATCTTGAAAAGGAGCGCGCCCGCATGGAAAAGGAGCTTGCGAACGCCAGAAAGCAGCTCGAGGGGCAGATAACGAAGCTTGCAAACGAAAACTTCGTGTCCCGCGCACCCGAAAAGGTCGTAAACGCAGAGCGCGAGAAAAAGGCAAAGCTCGAGGGGCTTATCGAAAATCTTGAAGAGAGCCTGAAAAATCTCGGATAAGTCCGACGCGTTTTGGCAAAAACTGCACATATAAACATTTAAACTGATGCTGATAATTATCGGCATCAGTTTTTTTGCATAGGAGGGTGAAACAATGAACTTGGCATCGGAATATTCCGACGGCAGGCTCACGGTGTATCTGCACGGTGAGCTTGACCATCACAGCGCCAAAACGGCGGTGAGCGGCATAGCAGGGCTCATCGACCGCTATCTTCCGCGCGATCTCGTGCTCGACCTTGCGCAGCTCGGCTTCATGGATTCATCGGGCATAGCCGTCATCGTGTGCAGCTTCAGGAGAATGAAAAACGCCGGAGGAAGAATGTACATTGAAAACGTGCAGCTGCAGCCGCTGCGCGTGATCGACGCCTCGGGCATCGACAGACTGCTGCCCGTCGCCGCAAAAAGGGAGGTAAGAACATGACGGTAACAAACTACATAAAGCTTGAGTTCCCCAGCTGCAGCTCAAACGAAAGCTTTGCCCGCGCCGCTGCCGCCGGCTTTGCCGCGCAGCTCGACCCCACGCTCGACGAGCTGGGCGATATCAAGACCTCGGTCAGCGAGGCGGTGACAAACTGCATCGTCCACGCGTACCCGGACAGCATCGGCATAATAAGCATGCGCCTGCGCATAATCGACGGGGAAAGGCTCGAGATCACGGTACGCGACAAGGGGCGCGGCATAGCCGATATCGGGCAGGCCATGCTGCCGATGTACACGACCGGCGGCGAGGAGCGCAGCGGCATGGGCTTTACGATCATGGAAAGCTTCATGGACAGGCTCAAAGTCAAAAGCACGCCCGGCAAGGGCACGAGCGTAACCATGCTGCGCACGATACGCAGGCGCCGGGACCTTCGATGACCGAGTGCATGCTCAACGACCTCCGCCTTGCGAGGCAGGGGGACAAGGCCGCCGCCGAGCGGCTCGTCGAGGAAAATTCGGGGCTCATATGGAGCATCGCACGGCGCTTCTTCGGCCGCGGCGTCGAGCCGGACGACCTGTATCAGCTCGGCTGCCTCGGCTTTCTGAAGGCCGTGTCCGGCTTTGACCCGAGCTTCGGAACGCAGTTTTCGACCTATGCCGTGCCCAAAATATCCGGCGAGATACGCCGCTTCCTGCGCGACGACGGCACGGTTAAGGTCAGCCGCGGCATAAAGGAGCGCTCGCAGCGCATTAAAAACGCACGCGCTGCCCTCGAGCAGCGCCTGGGACGCGCGCCGCTCCTGTCGGAGCTTGCCGCCGAAACGGGTCTTACGCCGGAGGAGATAGCCTTTGCCGAGACCGCTACGGGGCAGGCCGAGAGCCTTCAGCGCGAAACGGGTGAGGAGGGCTTTACGCTCGAGCATGTTCTGTGCGACTGCGGCGGCGAGGAGCGCATGATAGAGCATGTCGCCCTGCGCTGCGCCATCGAGCGCCTTTCCGAAAAGGAGCGCAAGACCCTGTATCTGCGCTATTACCACGGCTTCACGCAGGAGAAAACGGCGCGGGTGCTCGGCGTATCGCAGGTGCAGATATCGCGCCTCGAGCGCCGGGCGATAACACGCCTGCGCGAAATATTAAGCTGAGCTCACACGCCAACATAGCGGCGCGTGAGCGTTTTTTTTGAACTGATATGCTGCACATTGACCAAAACTTATTAACGATTTATTAAATAATGTGAGGGGTCTTGAATTTTATAAACTATGCGTTAAAATATGCTGGTGTTTTGATGATAATGTGGGGTGTATATATGGAAAAGAGAAAAAGAAGCCTTGCAATCGATATGCTCAACGGCTCAATGTGGGATAAGATTCTGCTCTATGCCATGCCCGTCGCGGCAACCGGCATTCTGGGGCAGCTTTTTAATGCGTCTGACGTTGCGATAGTGGGAAACTTCGCGTCCACAGACCGCGTCGCGGCGGTCGCCGCCGTCGGCGCAAACGGACCGGTCATAGGGCTTATACTGAACCTGTTTATCGGCATCGCCCTGGGCGCGAACGTCGTCATAGCAAACGCCATCGGCAGGGGAGACAGGGAAACGGTCTCGCGCGCGGTGCACACCTCGGTCGTCGCGGCAGTCCTCGGCGGCCTTATAGTCATGCTCATCGGCCAGGCCGCTGCAAAACCGGTGCTTTTGATGCTCAACGTACCGGATGATGTTTTCCCGCTTGCAATGACCTATATGCGCATTTATCTTTTGGGCCTGCCGGTGATATTCCTTTATAACTTCGAGTCTGCGATATTCAGAAGCGCGGGCGACACGAAAACACCGCTCATAGCGCTTGCCGTGTCCGGCGTTCTGAACGTCATACTGAATATATTCTTCGTTACCGTTCTTGACATGACTGTGGACGGCGTTGCGGTCGCAACCGTCATAGCAAATGCAGTCAGCTCCGCCATTCTTTGCGTGAAGCTCATGAAAACGGAGCTTTCCGTCAGGATAGAGCTCAGAAAGCTGGGCGTTGACTGGAAGATACTCGGCCGCATACTCAAGATCGGCCTGCCGGCCGGTATACAGAGCGCGGTGTTCTCGCTTTCGAACATCATCATATCCTCGGCCGTAAACAGCCTCGGCAAGGTCACGATGGCGGCATCCTCCGCAGGCTTCAACGTCGAGATCATGGCGTACTATATCCTCAACTCCTTCGGCCAGGCCTGCACCACCTTCGTCGGGCAGAACTACGGCGCCGCGCAGATCGACCGCTGCCGCAAGACCCTGAAGCTCTGCATCATCGAGGATATCATAGCGACAGGCATCACGGTCTTTGCCATGCTCCTTGCCGGAAGATTTCTTCTCAGCCTGTTCAACAGCGACCCCGAGGTCATCGAGATCGGCTATACGCGCCTGAAGATAGTCTACACCTCATATATATTCTGTCTTCTGTACGAGGTCATGTCGGCCTATATGCGCGGCTACGGCATATCCCTTGTACCGGCCGTGCTGACGATGCTCGGCGTGTGCGGCATACGCATAACATGGATATACACCGTCTTTCCCATGAGCCGTACCTTTGAGACGATAATGAACGTCTATCCGATAAGCCTTGCGGCGACGTCCGTGCTTATCTTCATTGCGCTTATCATTTACCGCCCGTCAAAGCGCTACGATCATGTGGTACTCGACTCTTGAAACGCGGCCGGGTTCGTGGTAAAATAACACGCTATGAATAACAGTTTTGAAACAAGATATCTCGAAGCGAGAAAAAAGGTAATAGAGACCGAGTTTGCCGGGCTTAATCCCATGCAGAGAAAGGCTGTCATGGCGACTGAGGGCGCGCTGCTCATACTGGCCGGCGCAGGCAGCGGCAAAACGACGGTGCTCATAAACAGGATCGCAAATCTCATGCGCTTCGGAAAAGCCTCCGACAGCGACGAGATTCCCGAAAACGCCGACGTTGAGGACATTGACGCAATGGCACGGCTTGACGATGAGGCACGGCGCACGGCGGCCTTCGAGCCTGTCGAGCCCTGGCGCATCCTCGCCATAACGTTTACCAATAAAGCCGCCGACGAGCTGAAAGCGCGCCTTTCCAAAATGCTCGGCGAGGCGGGAGCGGACGTGTGGGCCTCCACCTTCCACTCGGCCTGCGTGCGCATACTGCGCCGTGACGCCGACCGCCTGGGCTTTACATCGAGCTTTACCATTTACGACAGCGCCGACAGTCAGAGCCTTATAAAGCATATCCTGCGCGACTTTGACCTTGACGACAAAAAATATCCGCCGCGCATGCTGCTTTCAGAGATAAGCCGCGCAAAGGACGACTGCTGCTCGCCCGAGCAGTACCATGCCCGCGCAAAGGCGATGGGAGATGCACGCAGGGTCAAAATAGCGGAGATATACGCCGAGTATTCGCGCCGCGCCTTTGCCGCCGGTGCAATGGATTTCGACGATCTCATATACTACACCGTAAAGCTCCTCAACGAAAACGAGGACGTCTGCCAATATTGGCAGAGACGCTTTAAATACATACTCATCGACGAGTATCAGGATACAAACAAGCTTCAGTACATGCTCGCCTCCAAGCTCGCCGAGGGCTGGGGCAATATCTGCGTCGTCGGCGACGATGACCAGAGCATATATAAATTCCGCGGCGCGACGATCGAGAACATTCTTTCATTCGAGGACGAGTACAAGGGCTGCCGCGTGATACGTCTTGAGCAGAACTACCGCAGCACGGGGCATATACTGGGCGCGGCAAACGCCGTTATAAAAAACAACCTCGGCCGCAAGGGCAAGGAGCTGTGGACAAAGGGCGACATGGGCGATAAGCCGGAGCTCTACGTTGCCGACAATGAGCATGACGAGGCGCGGTTTGTCGCCTCTCAGATCCTCGGCCTGTACGGCAAGGGCGCCTGCTGGGGCGACAACGCGGTGCTCTACCGAATGAACGCGCAGTCGCATCAGATAGAGCAGGCCTTCAAGCGAAACGGCATACCCTATAAAATTTTCGGCGGCACGGGCTTTTTTGACCGCGCCGAGATAAAGGATATGCTGGCCTATCTGTGCGTCATAGCCTCGCCGGACGACGATCTGCGCCTTGGCAGGATAATAAACAATCCGCCGCGCGGCATCGGCGCAAAGAGCATCGAGACCGCAGCGGCCATAGCGCATGAAAATAACTGCTCGCTGTTTTCCGTCATCAGCAAGGCCGACCTCTACCCGGAGCTCAGCCGCTCGGCGCCGAGAATGCTGCTCTTTGCCGGAATGATAAACGAGCTCATCGCGCAGAAGGATGAGCTTGCGCCCGATCTGCTGTACGATCAGCTTGTAGAGCGCACCGGCTATCTGCGCATGCTCGAGGAAAAGCACACCGTCGAGGACGATGCGCGCGCACAGAACATAAAGGAGCTCAAATCGAGCATAATCAACTACAAGAGCGAGACGGAGTCTCCCAGTCTCGAGGGCTATCTTGCCGACGTCGCGCTGTACACCGATATGGATAACTACGACGAGAACGCCGACTGCGTCGTCATGATGACCATGCACTCGGCCAAGGGACTCGAGTTCCCCAACGTTTTCGTCGTCGGCTGCGAGGAGGGCATCTTCCCCGGCATAAAGGCTATCGGCGAGGCAGACGAGATGGAGGAGGAGCGCAGGCTCTGCTACGTTGCGATAACGCGCGCAAAGAAACGCCTGTTTCTGTCCTGCGCACGTCAGAGAATGCTCTTCGGCCGCACCACGGCAAATCGCGTCTCGCGCTTTATCGACGAGATACCCGAGGAGCATCTGGAAAAGCGCAATATTCCCAAGGGCTACGGCTATTCCGAGCGCTCGCAGGTGCAGAAGGAGTTTGCCCGCCGCACGCCTGCCGCGCAGAGCTTTAAAAAGCCCGTCGCGCCGCCTGCCGCCGCAGCCGGGCCCAAAGCGGCCGAAAAGCCGCAGTTTTCCGTCGGCGACAGGGTGCGCCATACGGCCTTCGGCGAGGGCCAGCTCATAAAAATGAGCCCGATGGGGAACGACTATCTGATAGAGATCGAATTTGACGGCGGCATGGTCAAAAAGCTCATGCTGCGTGCCGCCGCACTGCATATGGTGAAGATATAGAAAAATGAAAAACAAAGCAAATCTCGGACGGCTCTGCCTTATATGCACAACGCTCATATGGGGCAGCTCATTCGTCATTTTAAAGTCCGCGCTCGACAGCATCACCCCGATGTGGGTGCTTGCCATCCGCTTTGCGGGAGCGGCGATAATGATGCTTATCGCCTGCCTTCCGCGCCTTAAAAAGCTCGACGGGGGGTACCTGCGCAGCGGCCTTATAATGGGCACCTGCCTTGCGTCGGCATACATCGTCCAGACCTACGGCCTTGTGTACACGACGCCCGGAAAAAATGCCTTTCTCACGGCGACCTACTGCATACTCGTTCCGTTCCTGTACTGGGCGATAGCACGCAAGAAGCCGGACAGGTATAACATCATTGCCGCCGTCGTCTGCCTTGCCGGTATGGGCTTTGTCTGCCTCAACGACGATCTGAGCGTCAATATAGGCGACGTGCTCACAGTCTGCTGCGGCCTGTTCTACGGCCTGCACATCATCGTCACCGGCCGCTCGGTCGAGGACCGTGATCCGCTGCTGCTCACGATGCTGCAATTTGCCGTCGGCGGTCTTATCTGCCTCATGGGCGCTGCCGTATTCGAGCCCGTGCCGCACGATATCCCCTCCGGCACATGGTGGGGCATAGCGTACATGACCTTTATGTGCACGGGTATGTGCTTCTTCCTCCAGACTATCGGCCAGAAGTATACGCCGCCGTCCCAGGCAGCCGTTATTCTGACGCTTGAGTCGGTGTTCGGAACGGCGATATCCGTCGTCCTCGGCGAAGAGGTGCTCACGTTCAACATCGCCCTCGGCTTTTTCCTCATCTTCTTCGCGGTGCTCACGAGCGAAACAAAGCTCGCCTTCCTCCGCAGAAAAGAATAAAAACCGGATGCAAAAAACAAGCTCCCATGCGGATCGTTTCCGCATGGGAGCTTTCTGCGCATATATAGGAGAGACGGTTATGCTTCGATTTCCTTTGCAGCATCCTTTGCGAGCTTCTTCTGGAGCCAATCCTTGCCGTTGACGAAGCGCTCGACAATGTAGGACACGACGTAGTCGCCTGCCGCGTTTACCATCGTTGCGGGAGGATCGACGAGATTGCCGATAGCCAGCGCGATGGGGAATGCGACCGCAAGCTGGTCGGGGAAGAACAGAGTGCACAGCACGAGCTCACCCGTACCGCCGCCGCCGGGGATGCCGCTCATTGCAACGGAGGAGAATACCGCGACGATGATCGCCAGCACTGCCTGACCGGTGCCGAAGTCCATGCCGAAGATGCCGAACAGGAATGCGACCTTGACAATGGCGCTCATTGCCGAGCCGTCCATGTGCATCGTTGCACCGAGGGGGATGACTATGTTGGAGACTTCCTTGGAAACGCCGGTCTCCTCGCAGACCTCAAGGTTCGTGGGGATGGTAGCTACCGAGGAGCAGGTGCCGAAGGATACCGCCGCCGGGCGGAACAGGTGCTTCCACATGACCTTAGCGCCGCCCTTGCCGCCGCCGAAGCGTGCGTAGATCGGGAAGAAGATGAACATGTAGATAAAGCACAGCGAGTAGTAGATGATCAGCGTGCGGCTGTAGTCGCCGATGAGGTCGGGACCGTAGGTCGCAACGAGATAGGCAAAGAAGCCGAAGAAGCCGATGGGCGCGTAGTAGGTGATGATCTTGATAACGTTCATGAGAACGGCTGTGAGGTTATCCAGGAACTTTGCGACCATGCTGTCCTTGCCGCCGGTCATCTGGATGCCGAAGCCGAAGAAAATGGCGGCGATGATCAGAGGCAGGATCGCCTTGCGGCTCCACAGCTCGCCGAAGTCGGGCTTGGTGAAGAAGTTGATTATCATGTCGGTGAGGCTCAGCGTGGAGCTGACCTCGCCCTCAACGACGGTGTAGTCGCCGGTGACGATGGGTACGCAGCGCACGATAATGTACATGATGACGGCAGCTATCGCCGCGGTGACGAAGAAGGTGCCGATGGTGATGCCCATGACCTTGCCTGCACGCTTTGCGCTGGACATGTTCGCAATGGCCGATGCTATCGAGCAGAAAACCATGGGAACGACGACGCAGAACATGAGGTTTATAAAGACCGTTCCGATGGGCTCAAGAACGGTAGCGCCCTTGGATATCACTTCGCCCGATGCGTCTTTCACAACGGGGTTGAGAGCTCCGACCACGCAGCCGCCTATGATGCCGGCCAGCATGAAGATTATAAATCCGTAGGACTTCAGGAAGGATGTCTTCTTTGCCATGACTTAACTCCTTTAAAATTTATTCTAGTAGATTATATTAGCCGGTATTTGCAAAGTAAATTGACAATAGTGCTTGAAACATTGCAAAAAGTGCTATATAATCTTGCTTGAAAACATTTTTGGAGCATTGCGATGACAGAACGGTATAAATACGCGCGCGACGGATATCTCAACGAGAACTTCCGCCTTTTCCATCTCAGGGACAGCTCGGGTCAGGAAAAGGACTTCCACTTCCATGAATTTGACAAGATAGTGATCCTTATCTCCGGAAAAGTGGACTACACGGTCGAGGGTACGAGCTATAAGCTTGAGCCCTGGGACGTCCTCCTTGTGCGTCACCATATGATACACAGGGCGTCGATAGACCTCTCGGTCCCGTATGAGAGGATAATAATATATCTTGACTCTGCGTATATCGAGCGCTTAGCGCCCGAGGCAGGGCTTATGGACTGCTTTATTGCGGCGGAAAAGCGGCGCTGCTGCCTCATGCGGCCGGATGAGGGACGCAGGGAGCGGCTCAAGGATGTGCTGCTGCGTCTTGAAAAGGCGAGGGAGGATGAGCTCTTCGGCGCGCAGCTTCTGCGCGGAACGCTGCTCGTCGAGCTGCTTATTCTTATAAACCGCATCATGATAAGCGACAACAGCCATGAAAACGCGTCCGATAACGGCGGCAGAATAGCTCCGGCGCTGTCGTATATAAACGAAAACCTCACAAAGGAGCTCAGCATTGACGATATGGCCGCGCTGTGCTATCTGAGCCGCTATCATTTCATGCGCATTTTTAAGGCCCAGACCGGCTGCACGGTGCACAATTACATAAGGCAGAAGCGCCTTGTCCTCGCCGCGCGGCTCATACGCGAGGGAATGAGCGCCTCGGCCGCAGCAGCCGAATGCGGCTTTTCCGACTACTCGGCTTTCCACCGCGCCTTCACAAAGGCATTCCGCGTAAGTCCGGGGAAGATCAAGCAGCAGTAGCGCCGCTCCGTCAATTTGACAAATTGGCATTATCGTACATTTATTGGTCTTGAATTTGACAGGTACTTGTGATATTCTATATTAAAATAAAAAACATACAGGGGGTATAGTTTTATGTTCAGCGCAATAGTTTATAAATCAACGACAGGCTCCTGCAAGAGATACGCGCAGCTCCTTTCGGCACGCCTGCACATTCCGGCATTCCCTCTCGGCAAGGAGTACGTTCCCTCCGACACGAAGATAATTTTCGTCGGCTGGCTGTTTGCAGGCAAGATCATGGGCTATGACAAGGCCGCAAAGAAGTATGATATCGGCGCGGTCGTTCAGGTCGGCATGAGCCCCGTTTCCGCAAAGAGCGAGGAGGTCGGCCGCAGGAAGAACGCGATAAGCCCGGATGTTCCGCTCTTTACGCGCCAGGGCGGCTTTGATATCAACAAGCTGCCGCCGCACTTCAGATTTATCATGAAGATAAAGAATAAGGAGATCGCCGCCCGCTTCGAGGGCAAAACGGAGCTCAGCGATGCGCAGAAGGCGACCTTCAAAATGGCTTCCACCGGCGTCGGCGAGCCGCCCTGCTGGTGCGTTGACGATATCGTCAAATGGTGCAAAGAGCACTGATACCGTATTTCATTTATGGGAAGGGCGTGAGCCCGACCTTTTATTGAGATAGTGCCATGCGCATCTGCGGCGCTTTCGCCGGAACGTGATACGCCGGAGCCCACATCGGAGTATCTGCTTCCCGGTTCGGTGATCGGGGCGCAATACGCTTGGCAGGACCTGTTTCGGAATTGATGCGGGGGGACTGACGCAGACTGTCCGCAGCGTCATCTGCGAAACCGGACAGAGTGCACCGGGAACATGCGGCGGGAGGAATTGAGCAATCCGCCCGTTAAAATGTTCAGGGTGCCGGAGAAAATAAAGCGGGAGTCGTTGACTCCCGCTTTATTTTTGCTTATAATTGCCCTGAAATAAAAATTTGGAGACCGAAATGAAAAATATAGACGCAAAGCTTATTGAAGACACCGTTGCACGGCTGTGCATCGAGGCAAACCTGCGCCTGCCGCCGGACGTTGCGGATGCCCTCCGGTGCGCGGAGGGCAGCGAAACCTATCCGGGAGCAAAGCGCATACTCTCGCTTCTGGGCGATAATGTGCGCATCGCGGCGGAAAAAACGCTGCCCGTGTGCCAGGATACGGGCATGGCCTGCGTATTCCTTGAGCTCGGCCAGGACGTCCACATCGACGGCGACCTCACGGAGGCGGTAAACAACGGCGTCCGCCGCGGCTACGGCGAGGGCTACCTGCGCAAGAGCGTCGTGGGCGATCCGCTGCGCAGAGTCAATACCGGCGACAACACACCGGCACTTCTGAGCGTTGAGCTCACGCGCGGCGAACGGCTGCACATCACCGTCATGCCCAAGGGCTTCGGCAGCGAAAACATGAGCGCACTGAAAATGCTCAAGCCCGCCGACGGGGTGGAGGGCGTAAAGCGCTTCGTGCTCGAAACGGTCGAGAAGGCCGGAGCAAACCCCTGCCCGCCTATAATCGTCGGCGTCGGCATCGGCGGCAGCTTTGACAAGGCGGCGTATCTTGCAAAGCATGCGCTGCTGCGCCCGCTGGATAAGCCCAATCCCGACGAATACTATGCCGCGCTCGAAAATGAGCTGCTTGAAAAGATAAACGCCCTCGGCATAGGGCCGCAGGGCTTCGGAGGCAGGACAACGGCGCTGGCCGTTGCGATAGAGAGCATGCCCACGCATGTTGCCGGCCTGCCGGTCGCTGTCAATATAAGCTGCCATGTAACGCGCCGTGCGAGCGCTAGTCTGTGAGGTGTGCAATGGAATACAGAATAAACGTTCCGGCATCGGACGCAGAGCTTAAAAAGCTCAGAGCGGGGGACAGTGTGCTGCTGTCCGGCACGGTGTACACAGCGCGTGACGCGGCGCACAAGCGCATCTGCGAATGCCTCGACAGAGGCGAAAAGCCGCCGTTTGACTTAAACGGCAGCGCCGTCTACTATGTCGGCCCGACCCCCGAGCACGAGGGCTGCTGCATAGGCTCGGCAGGGCCCACGACCTCCGGCAGAATGGACGCGTACTCGCCGCGCCTGCTCGACGAGGGGCTGAAGATAATGATTGGCAAGGGCAACCGCAGCGGCGAGGTCATCCGCTCGATGGTCAGAAACGGAGCCGTGTATCTTGCGGCGATCGGCGGGGCGGGAGCGCTTATGGCGGCCTCGGTGGAGGAATCGACGCTCGTATGCTGGGAGGATCTCGGCTGCGAGGCCGTGCGCAGGCTCAAAGTAAAGGATATGCCGCTGACGGTCGCCATCGACAGCGAGGGAAACGATTTGTACAGGCTCGGCAGAGAGCAGTATTTGAAAGAGGTAGAAAAATAATGGATTACGCGAAAGAATCACTGAAAATGCACTATGAGCTCAAGGGCAAGATCGAAATTGCGTCCCGTACGAAGGCAAACGACCGTCAGTCGCTGAGCCTTGCGTACACGCCCGGCGTCGCGGCGCCCTGCCTTGAGATACAAAAGGACGTCAATAAGAGCTACGAGCTGACCCGTCGCTGGAACACCGTCGCCGTCGTCACCGACGGAACGGCGGTTCTCGGCCTGGGCGATATAGGCCCCGAGGCCGGTATGCCGGTAATGGAGGGCAAGTGCCTGCTGTTCAAGGAGTTCGGCGGCGTTGACGCCATCCCGCTGTGCATACGCAGCAAGGACGTTGACGAGATCGTGAACACCGTCGCCCTGCTTGCGGGCTCCTTCGGCGGCGTGAACCTTGAGGATATCTCCGCGCCGCGCTGCTTCGAGATAGAGCGTAAGCTCAAGGAGCGCTGCGATATACCCGTTTTCCACGACGATCAGCACGGAACGGCGGTCATCATGCTCGCAGGGCTCATAAATGCGCTCAAGGTCGTCGGCAAGCGCCTTGAGGATGTGAAGATAGTCACCTCCGGCGCGGGTGCGGCAGGCATTGCGATAATAAAGCTGCTTGTATCCGTCGGTGCGGGGAACGTCGTGATGACCGACCGCAGCGGAGCCATATACGCAGACCGCCCCGGCCTTAATCCGGCAAAGCAGGAGATAGCGGAGATAACGAACCGCGCCTGCGAAAAGGGTGGTCTTGCCGAGGTGATAAAGGGCGCGGACGTGTTCATCGGCGTGTCCGCTCCGGGGGTCCTCACCTCCGAAATGGTGCAGACCATGGCAAAGGACGCGATAGTCTTCGCCTGCGCAAACCCCACGCCGGAGATATTCCCCGACGAGGCAAAGCGCGCAGGAGCGGCGATCGTCAGCACCGGCCGCAGCGACTATCCCAACCAGATCAACAACGTTCTGGCTTTCCCAGGAATATTCCGCGGCGCACTGGATGCCCGCGCCTCGGAGATAAACGACGAGATGAAGTTTGCCGCGGCCTATGCCCTTGCCGGTATGGTCAGCGACTCGGAGCTCGGCTGCGATAATATCCTGCCGCAGGCCTTTGACGATGGCGTCGGCGAAACGGTCGCCAAAGCCGTCAGGGAGGCCGCGATAAAAAGCGGCGCGGCGAGGATATGAAAAAACGCCTTTTGGGTGCATCGGCGGGGATCATTGCCGTCATACTTGTGTTCGGCATGGTGAGCTTCCTGCTCACGCCCTATGCGAAAACCTACTCGGCCGAGCATGTTTCGCAGTCAAAAAAGCAGATAGCCCTCACCTTTGACGACGGCCCCGGAAAATATACCGCCGAGCTTCTCGAAGGACTGCGCGAGCGCGGGATCAAGGCGAGCTTTTTCCTTATGGGCAGCAAGGTCGAGCGCAGACCCGAACTCGTTAAGGAGATGTACGACGACGGGCACCTCATCGGCTGCCATACATGGTCGCATATCAGCTTTTTCGAGCACACGGATGCCGAGATACAGGATGAGATCGACCGTACAAACAGGCTCATCGAGAGCATAACGGGGGAGTACCCCAAATTCCTGCGCCCGCCCTACGGCTACTACACCGGCGCGATGCTCAATAAGATAAACAGCATCGCCGTCCTGTGGTCCGCCTCACCGCGCGACTGGGTGCGTATCGACGAGGAGTATATCTACAACTGGTTTCTCGAGCATGCGCGCGACGGCGATATAATCCTGCTGCACGACACCAAGGATGCTACCGTTCCTGCGGTGCTGCGCGCCATAGATACGCTCACCGAACAGGGCTATGAGTTCGTGCGCGCAGACGAGCTCCTGTGCCGAAACGGCGATAAGCTCGCCCCCGGCCTTGCATACCGCTTCTGCCCCTACGGCAGCCGCGCATGGTATATGTAAGAATATATAGAAAAGAAAAAGGATTGCAGACCAGGTCTGCAATCCTTTTCAGACTATCAAAAAACTATGCTTCTGCGTGAAGATATCTGCGCAGCGGGGGAGCTCGAGGGGGCAAGACCCGCCTCGAATTGGATTATAGCCATCAAAAAAGCCTGATTTATCAGGCGTTTTGACGAGCAAAGCGAGATTTTTTGTGAAGCGCAAGCTTCACAAAAAATGTGGCGTTTTTGAAGCGTGCAAAAAAGTCACTGACTTTTTTGACACGCTGAGGACTGCAGATCAGGTCTGCAATCCTTTTTTGTGCTGTCTGAGGCTGTCGTATACGAAAAGCGCTACGGCGGCCCAGGTAAATGCAAAGGTCACGGCACTCGTTTTCGTGAAGGCTTCGTTATAGATGAACACGCCGACAAGAAGCTGAAGCGTCGGATTAACGTACATGAGTATGCCCGAGGTGACGATGGACGTATTTTTTATGCCCTTTGCAAAGAGCATGAGCGGTATCGAGGTGACGGGCCCCGTTGCGGCGAGCAGCAGCATCTGCGCCGTCGTGAGCGATGAAAACGTCGTATAGCCGGAAAGCTGCGCATAGATGATGAATGCAATGGCGACGGGCAGAACGGCCGCAGTTTCTATGCACATGGATGTCTCGCTGTCGGCGCTCACGTTCTTCTTGATCGCGCTGTACACCGCGAAGGTCACGGCTATGACTATCGCAATGTACGGAACGGAGCCGTAGTTTATGACCGAGTAGCTCACGCCTATAAGAGCAAGCGCCGCGCTCAGCCATTGCAGCGCACTCAGCTTTTCCCTGAAGCATATCGAACCGATCAGAACGGAGCACAGCGGGTTTATGTAATAGGCAAGGCTCGATTCGAGTATCCTGTTTGTTGCAACGGCATAGATATAAACTCCCCAGTTGGAGGAGATGAGCAGACCGCACAGGATAAACCTGCGGCACTGCGCCCGATCACGGATTATTCTCTTCAGCTCTCTGCCGTGCTTTTTGACAAGTACGGCGGCAAGACAGAACAGGAATGAAAAAACTATCCTCTGCGCAAGAACATAGACCGAGCTGACGTCTGCCAGCAGCTTCCAGAATACCGGCAGCAGTCCCCAGAGTATGTAGCAGCCCAGAACATTCAGCGATGATCGACTCATTTTCTTTTACATCTCCGTTTCCGGATAGAGCGGGAAGCGCCCGCACAGCTCGAGTGCCTGCTGCTTTACGTCCTCGACGGCAGCCTCGCCCTCGTTTATGACCCTGACGAGCATATGCCCGATCATGCGCATCTCGTCCTCTCCCATGCCGCGCGTCGTGACGGCGGGAGTGCCGAAGCGCATGCCGCTGGTGAGCTTAACGGGCTGCGTGTCAAAGGGAATGGAGTTCTTGTTGGCGGTGATGTGCGCCATGTCCAGAAGCTCCTGCACCTCGTTTCCGGTGCGGCCGAGGCTCATGGTGTCGGCCAGCATCAGGTGATTATCCGTGCCGCCGGACACGAGGCGTATGCCGCCCTCGGAGAGCGTTTCGGCCAGAATCGCCGCATTTTTCACGGTCTGACGCTGGTATGCTTTGAACTCCTCGCTCATCGCTTCCCTGAAGCAGACGGCCTTGCCCGCGATTATGTGCATAAGCGGTCCGCCCTGCGTTCCGGGGAAAACCGCGCTGTTTATCTTCTTTTTAAGCTCGTCTTTGCATAGGATTATAGCGCCGCGCGGACCTCTGAGAGTCTTGTGCGTAGTGCTTGTCACAACATCGGCATATGGCACGGGACTAGGGTGAACTCCGGCCGCGACAAGGCCGCCGATGTGCGCCATGTCTACCATCAGGTATGCGCCGACCTCGTCGGCTATCTCGCGCATTTTCCCGAAGTCGATGACGCGCGGATACGCGCTCGCTCCGGCGATGATGAGCTTGGGTCTGCACTCGCCGGCCGTGCGCATTGCCTGCTCATAGTCGATCGTCTCCGTTTCGCGGTCGACGCCGTAGAAGCAGGCGTTAAAATACTTGCCGGATATCGAGGCCTTCGAGCCGTGCGTCAGGTGGCCGCCGTGGCTCAGGTCCATGCCGAGTATCGTATCGCCCGGCTTTAACAGCGCAAGGTATACCGCCATGTTCGCCTGCGAGCCGGAGTGCGGCTGAACGTTCGCGTGCTCGGCTCCGAACAGCTCCTTTGCCCTGTCGATGGCAAGCTGCTCGACTATATCGACGTATTCGCAGCCGCCGTAGTACCGTGCACCGGGGTAGCCCTCGGCGTATTTATTGGTCAGATGACTTCCCATGGCCTCCATTACGGCGCGGCTCGTGAAGTTTTCCGATGCTATAAGCTCAATATGGTCGCGCTGACGCTCAAGCTCCTTTTTCATTGCAGCGTACAGCTCGGGGTCGCTTGCTTTTACGGTTTCATAGCTCATCTTTCCGCCCTCCCGCAGAAATAATAATATCTTTTCAAGTATACGATAATATCCGCACCTTATCAAGCAAAAATACACATTTTTGTCGATTTGCTTACCGGCCGCTCGAATTTGCTTGAATAAGGCAGGGGGCTGTGATAATATACTCAGGTGAGGTGAGGACATGGCAAAAAAACTGCTTAAAGCTATACTGATAATTCTCGGCGTCATACTGCTGTGCGCCGCTGCGTTTATCCTCTGGCTGTCGGTCACGGAGTTCAAGCCCGGAGACGTTACCGACGTCAAGGTCGAGGCCAATTCCGAGGTGAGCGGCCTTACGCCGTTTTTGAATGAGGAGTTTTCGGTCATAAGCTGGAACATCGGCTATGCCGGTCTCGGCAAGGGCTCGGACTTCTTCATGGACGGAGGCGAAAACGTCTCGTCCGCCGATCAGGACACGGTAAACGCTTCTCTTCTCGGCATATATAAAACGCTTTACTCCGACGCAGATCCCGCGACCGTATTCATGCTCCAGGAGGTCGATCAGAACTCCACGCGCACCTACGGCAAGAACGAGGTCGATGCGCTCGGCATAAATAACAGCGCCTATGCGCTCAACTATTCCTGCAAGTTCGTGCCCTATCCCGTGCCGCCCATAGGCCGGGTCAACAGCGGACTTCTGACGACTACGGTCTACGATATCGACTCTGCCGAGCGTATATCGCTGCCCTGTCCCTTCAAATGGCCCGTGAGCATGGCAAACCTCAAGCGCTGCCTGCTGGTGAGCTATCTGCCCATATCGGGAACCGACAGCAAGCTCGTTATCGTCAATCTCCACCTTGAGGCCTACGATGACGGCGAGGGCAAGATAGCGCAGACAAAGCAGCTGCGTGAGTTTATCCAGTCGGAGTACGAAAAGGGCAACTACGTCATTGCCGGCGGCGACTTCAATCAGATATTCCCCGGCGGCCTTGATAAGTACCCCAACACGCACACGGAAAACTGGGAGCCCGGACAGATATCCGACGATATCATGCCCGAGGGCTGGACGCTGGCATACGATCTCGAGACTCCGTCGTGCAGGCTGCTCAATCAGCCCTATGACCCGTCCGACACGGAGAACACGCAGTACTATGTCATCGACGGCTTTATCCTCTCCCCGAATGTGGAGCTCGTCTCGGTCAAGACCCTTGACGAGGGCTTTGAGTATTCCGACCACAATCCCGTTAAGCTTCAGGTAAAGCTTACATCTGAAAAATAACACGCTCGGGCGGCACATATAATCGAATGTGCCGTCCTGAGCTTTTTAAAAAAGGAGATATTGTTTAATGAGTAAAAAGCAAAAAGTGATTGCGATCATTGCGTTTGTCGTGATAATCGTGCTTATCGCGCTGATATGCGTGAGCCTCCAGGGCAAAAAAACGTCCGATAACGGCGATGCGCAGGCAAGCCAGACCCCGGCGGAGAGCACGGAGCCCACGCCCGAGCCCACTCCCACGCCGCTTCAGTTCACCACCGCGCCCGACGGCTATTTTGACGATGCGCTGTTTATAGGCGACTCGCGAATGGTCGGCATAGACATGATGCAGACCATTGACGGCGCGACCTTCTTCACGACCGTCGGCCTGAGCCTCACGGGCGCGATGACTACGAGCGCGGACGTCGACGGCGTCGGCACAACGACGCTTCCGGCGCTGCTGCAAAGCAGGCAGTTCGGCAAGATCTACGTCATGCTCGGCATAAACGACATCGGCGGCTCGATAGACGCGCTCAAGCAGACCTACAGCAATCTTATCGACAGCCTCCGCACCGCCCAGCCGGATGCCATCATCTACATCATGTCGAACCTCCACGTTTCCGCAACGCAGGATTCGCGCGGCACGGCGGTCAACAATACGAACCTGAACAATCTCAACGACTATACCAAGACCCTTGCCGACGGCGAGACGGTGTTCTATCTTGAATGCAACGAGCTGTTCGACGACGCAAACGGCACGCTCGCTTCTGATATTACCTCCGACGGTATCCACCCCGACGGCAGCGCATATAAAAAATGGGGCGAATGGATCATGCAGAACGCAATAGTAAAGTGAATATGCGAAATCGCCGGGGCAATGCTCCGGCGATTGAATTTTATGCGGCCTTTTCAGGCAGTGCCCTTGTGTATGCTGCAATGGCGGCTGCGGCATATACAGCGACCAGCAGCTCCGTAAGCGGCATGGCGAGCCACAGGGAGCCGGCACCGGCAAGCTGCGGCAGCAGCAGGATCAAAGCGCCGCTTATGACAAGTCCGCGCGCGACCGATACCGCAAACGCCGCCCTCGGCCGCATGATGGCCTGAAAATAATAGGTTGAAAAAATGTTCAGCGGCAGCAGCAGGAAGGAGACGGAGTATGTTCGGATAATGGCGGGAGCCATCTCCAGTATCTCCTGCGTGGGCGACATGAAAATGCGGATGTAGAGGTTCGGACAGATCATGCTCAGCGCCGTCCAGAACAGGCCGAAAAACGCCGCAGTCCACAGCGCAAGGCGCAGCGTTTCGCGGATACGCCCGCCGTTTTCCGCGCCGTAGTTTGTCGAAATGATCGGCTGAGCCGCCTGCCCGACGCTGTACGCGCAGCACTGCACGAAGGTGCTGATCTGAATTACGGGGCCGTATACCGCCAGCGCATCCGAGCCGAGATATCGCATGATCTGGCGGTTAAACAGCACCGTCAGGATGCCCATTGCGACGTCGATGAAGAAGGTGGAAAAGCCGGTGACGGAAATTTCCCCGAGCTTGTGCGCAAGCCGTTCGGGCTTAACGAGCCTGAGCGTATTCCTGCGGCTCACAAAATGCGTCAGCATGACGATAAACGAGATGGCCGAGCCGATGGCAGTCGCAAGCCCCGCGCCGAAGATGCCCATGCCGCAGGGGAACACGAAGATATAGTCGCCTAACACGTTGAATATGCCGCCGGACAGCACGCCCAGCGTTGCACGCCCGGGGTCGCCGTCGTTGCGCAGGAAGGCGGCCAGCATCTGGTTGAACAAAAACAGCGGGAACACATACTTTATCGGGCGCATATAATCCTGCGCCGGAGCCAGCAGCGCCTCATCCGCGCCGAAAAAGCACAGTATGGGCTCTTCAAAGCATATTACGCCGAGCCACGCCATGACCGCCAGCGCCGCCGAGCCGATGAGGGCGGCCGTGAAATACTGGTTTTCGCCTCCGCCGCCGTGCCCGCTGCCGCGCCTTGTGCTGAAGATCACGCTGCCGCCGATGCCCATGAGCAGGCCGAGACTGTAGATGATATTCCACACCGGCGCGACAACCGCCAGCGCTGCCGTGCCCTCCGGCCCCTGATACTGCCCGACCATCGCCATATCCACGATGGAATATACCGACGTGATCATGGCGCTGCCGAAGGCGGCAGACAGGTATTTGAAATACAGAGATTTGATCTTTCCGTTTAGAAGATCCATGTTGTCGTCCTCCTTTTGCACGAAAAAAGCCGGACAAGAAGCAGACATTTCAGTCTGACTCTTGTCCGGCTGTCGTTTCTTATGAACAACCCGCCCTCCGAGTGAACACGACGGACTATAGCATAATACGCCGTCAATGTCAAGCTTGATTTTACAGCCTTATCATCGAGCGGTCGATATCGCTGATCTTCCTCGCGCCGCACATGTACATCGTGTCCCTGAGCTCTGCGCGCAGTTTCTCGATATAGCTGACGATGCCATCGGTCCTGCCGCCGTAATAGCTTATGAGGAAGGGGCGGCAGATCATTACCGCGTCCGCACCGACTGCAAGCGCACGGAAAATGTCCGTGCCGCTGCGTATGCCGCCGTCAACAATGATCCTGACCCTGCCGCCGACCGCGTCAACGATCTCCGGCAGCACCTCAGCCGTCGCGGCGGCACCGCCGAGAACACGTCCGCCGTGGTTTGAAACGATTATCGCCGCGGCTCCGGCGTCCGCAGCCTTCACCGCGCCGCGCACCGTCATGACGCCCTTGATTATCATGGGCATTTTCGCACGCTCGCACAGTATGCGGAGCTGCTCTGCGCTCTTGCTTCCGGCATCGGGGCTTATCTTTTTGAGATGCGGAAGCCCGGCGGAATCGACAACGAAGGACACCGCAAAGGGCATGGCCTCGTTTACCATATCGAGCTTTTCCAGGACGCTTTCCATGTTCAGCGGATCGATGACCGGTATCGCTATGCCGCCGTGCTCCTTGGTCATTTTGCAGCCGTGCGGGAACGGGCGCGGGTCGAGACCGCAGCCGAAGCTCGTGACGATGCCGCATTTTTCGGCGGCCTCGACGCAGCACTCGTTGTAGTCGCGGATATCGTCCGTGGGATTGTACTGCGCTCTGAGCGAGCCGACCGGCGCCGTGATCAGCGGCATGGAAAGCTGCCTGCCGAGAAATTCGATGCCGGTATCTACCGGCTCGTCGGGGCATATCGTGTCCATGTTGAGCTTTATGCTCCTCCATGCCTTCCAGTTGTCGTTTGCGCCGTTGCCCGGTGCCTTCGAGCCGGGACCGGGCATGATGTTGCCGCAGGCAAGGCCGTTGCACTCGGGGCAGACCTTGCAGTTCGGGCCGATGTTCTTCTTTGCGTTTTCGAGAACCTCACTGTAATCCATATCCATACCTCTCTGTATTATGTTAACTTATATATCTCCGCCGAGCAGGGCGGGACGATATAGCTTTCAGCCGTTCCGAGCATATCTCCGCACAGCCGGAACTCGCATTCTCCGCGGTTTGCAATGCACAGAATACGCTCATTTTCCGACTTGCGCAGTATCATCAGCACGTCGGGCGAGGGGGCGTAAAATTCCGCGCTGCCGGATAAGAGCGCCTCGCTGCCGTTTCGCGTTTCACCGAGTTGGGCATAAAAGTTATGTAAACCTTTGACGGACGGCTCGAAGGGTGCGCGGTTAAACGGATCGCCCGCGCCGTCAAGGCATTCCTCGTCGCCGTAGTACAGGCAGGGTACGCCGGGCGCACAGTATTGTATCGCGGCGCACAGCTTCTGGAGCCTGTCCGCCTTTTCCGACTGCTCCGGCGTGAGCGCGAACGCCGCCTGTGAAGGTCGGTCGAGGGACTTGAGCTCACAGTCCGCGCCGAGAGCCGAGTGCAGTCGCTCGACATCGTGCGAGGACAGCAGATTCATAAGCGCCATGTACATGGGCTGCGGGTAATTGTGCTGCTGCGAAAGCAGGAAGTCGCGCAGAGCAAAGGCGTCGGTCTCGCCTCGGGCAAAGCTGATAACAGCCGCGCGGAAGGGATAATTCATCACGCTGTCGAGCGCTCCGCCGAGGGCGTAGGTGCGTCTGTGGCCGTAGCTTATCTTGAGCACGGCATCCTCCCAGACCTCGCCGATTATGGCGCAGTCGGACTTTTCGGCCTTGGCCGCCTCACGGATGAGCTCAAGCACGTCGTCCGGCAGCTCGTCGGCAACGTCGAGCCTCCAGCCGCCCGCTCCGCGCCGCAGCCAGAGCTTCACGATGCTGTCATTGCCGCGGATGATATAGTCCTGCCAGCTTTCGTCCTCCTCGTTGACCTCGGGGAGATCCCTGAAGTTCCACCAGCAGCGGTAATCGTCGGGGTATGAGCGAAAATCGAACCAGCCGTAATAGGGCGATGCCTTGCTTGCGTATGCACCGGTGCCGCCGTAGCTGCCGAAGCGGTCAAAGTACACGCTGTCGGCGCCCGTGTGTGAGAAAACGCCGTCGTTTATTATTCTTATGCCGAGCCTTGCGGCCTCGCGGCACAGGTTTACATAATCATCCGTGCTGCCGAGTATCGGATCGACCTTTTCGTAGTCTGATGTATCATATCGGTGGTTTGAGCGAGCCTCGACGATGGGATTGAGATACAGCGTTCCGACGCCGAGCTGCCTGAGATACGGAAGCTTTGCCTGTATTCCCCTGAGAGTGCCGCCGTAAAAATCGTCGGGAGCGTAGTCCTTTTCACCCACGCGCGGCTGCCATTTGACCGGCTGCGCGAGGCTTTCGTGCATTTCCGGGGTCTGACCGAGGCGGCGGTGATATTCGATACCGGCCTGCGCCGTGCCGTCGCGCGAAAAGCCGAAGCGGTCGGGGAACACCTGATACATTATGCTGCGGCGAAACCACTCGGGCGTTCTGAAGCCGCGCTTATACACCGTAAGGCGGAAGCCCTCGGCATCGTCTCCGGCAAGGCGCGGGCAGTGCCCGTCGCCGCAGGGGCAGAGATATCCGCTCTCGAGCCTGAATTTATAAAACAGCGCGGCAGGGGAGGCGGGCGTAAAGCGCGCCGTGAAGGTATTCCCCGAGCGCTGCATGGCGATCTCATCCGAGAAGCCGTCGCCGTATACGCACAAAACGGCGGACTTAAGGCCACCGAAGGAGACAAGGGAAAACGTGATCTCGGTGCCTTCCTCGACTGCGCCCGCCGGCGAGCGGAAAGCGCCGTCATAAGCGTCATGGTATGCAAGAGCGCGAACCTTCAGCTCATCGCGCAGAAGCTTGTCGAGATATGCCGTCCTCGGCTGAAGCTCGATAAGCCGGCCGCGCTCCGGCTGCGAGGCAAGAGAAGCGCGGAAGGAGCGCACTACCGTGTCTATAGCGGCGTCTATGCCGAGTCCCGCATCGTCCATGAGCATGCGAAACAGCTCGGCGGGAATGAGCCCTGAGCGGTCACGCGGCAGAAACTCGTAAATTTTCTCCGCCGGATATCCCTTTTGAAGGCATTTATCCATGGCGTCGCCCAGCGCGGCGGCGGAGCAGAGGTATTCGCGCTCCTGCTCCGAAAGCTCCTGCGTGCAGTGCCAGTAGTGCCCGTCAAAGCGCATTTCATAGCTTTTTTCGCCGTAATATTCAATATACAGCCGCCCGCCGCGCCAGTGCTCGTCATAGCCGCGCCAAGTGCTGACCTTTCTTATCAGAGCATCCATAGATAGAGCATTGCGTATTCTTCCGAGGAGCGGTCAAAGCTGAAATCGGCCTCCATCGCCTGACGGATCAGCGAGTTCATGACCTCGGGCCTGCGGTAGCAGTCGAGTGCAAGCAGCATAGCGTCCTTCATTTCGTGAGCGTTGAAGTCGGCAAACGAAAAGCCTGTGCCCTCGCCGGTGTACTGATTGTACGGCTTTACCGAATCCTTCAGACCGCCGGTCTCGCGCACGATGGGCAGAGTGCCGTAGCGCATGGCGATCATCTGCGACAGGCCGCAGGGCTCAAAGCGCGAGGGCATGAGCAGGAAATCGGCGCCCGCGTACACGCGGTGTGATAACGCTTCGTTATAGCCTATGTATGCGCACAGCTTGCCCTTATAGCGGCTTTCGGCATTGCGCATAAAGCTTTCATAGTCCTTGTCGCCGCTGCCGAGCATGAAAAACTGCATGTCGTTATACTGCATGAGCTCGTCGAGCATGCACTCTACAAGGTCAAAGCCCTTCTGCTCGGTCATACGCGTGACCATTGCGAATATCGGAGACTCGGCGCGCTGCTCGAGACCGAAATCACGCTGAAGCTCAAGTTTACATAATTTTTTGCCGTTCAGCCTGCCCTTGTGATATCTCGCGGGAAGGGCGGGGTCTGTGTAGGGATTGAAAACACGGGTGTCTATGCCGTTTATGATGCCGCTCAGCTCATTTGAGCGCGCGGAAAGAATGCCCTCGAGCCCCTCGCCGAAGTAGTCTGTCTTGATCTCCTCGGCGTAGGTGGGGCTGACGGTATTTATCCTGTCGGCAAACACGCAGCCGGCCTTGAGAAAGCTTGCGCAGCCGTTGAGCTCCATGAACTCCGGCGTGTAGTATTTATCCTCGATGCCAAGCAGATCCTGAACGTAGTCAAAGCCGAATTTTCCCTGATACGCAATGTTGTGTATCGTCAGCAGCCAGCGCAGGGAGCTCTGCATCGCGCCGCCGTACTGCGTCTTGGCGAGCATCGGCAGCATGGCAGTGTGCCAGTCGTTGCAGTGGATGATCTCGGGAGTGAAATCAAGGTTCGGTATGGCGTCGAGCACGGCGCGGGTGAAGAAGGCGTACTGCTCACCCTCGGCCTGACCGCCGCGGTATATCTTATCACCGAAGTAAAACTCGCTGTCAACAAGATAGATGCACACATCGTCGAGCATCAGACGCTCGATGCCGCAGTACTGCGTGCGCCAGCCGAGGTTTACATAAAAATCGAACATGTGCTCGACACGGTCGGCGTACCTGTCCTTTATGCAGCGGTGATACGGAGTGATGACCCTCGCGTCGAAGCCGAGCTTTTTGAGCGCCTTCGGCAGCGTTCCGACAACGTCGGCGAGGCCGCCGGTCTTTGAAAGCGGAGCGCATTCGGCTGCCGCAAGCAGAATATTAGGCAGCTCCCTGCGGCCCTTTTCGTTAAGAATGCTTCTGAACTGCTTTTTCATTTTTATCAGTCACCCTTTCCGGAATGTATTCAAAATAAACTGCCGACAGCGGCGGAAGATCGATAACCGCACTGTACGGATGCTCGTCAAAGCCGGTATCGCGGCTGTGTATTGTCTTTGCGTTATGTAAACCGTTGCCGCCGAATTTCAGGTCGTCGCTCGAAAGTATCTCACGAAGCTTTCCCGGCTGCGGCAGGCCGATGACAAAGCCCCTGTGTTCGTTCGGAATGAAGTTGCACGCGCAGACGAGATAGCTTCCGCTCTCGGGCCTTGCCGAGCGCAGGAAGGCAATGGAGCTGAGCGCCTTGTCGTTTACGTTCAGCCACTTAAAGCCGTCCCAGGACTTGTCGACCTCGTACAGGGCGGGGCAGGAGCGGTAGAAGCGGTTGAGAGCGGCGTAATATTCGCGCAGCTTCTCATGCATCGGATAGTCAAGCAGCAGCCAGTCGAGCTCCTGCTCATAGTTCCACTCGATAAACTGCCCGAACTCCGAGCCCATGAAGCACAGCTTCTTGCCCGGATGGGCAAACTGATAGCCGTACAGCGCCCGCAGCGTAGCAAACTTCTGCTCGTAGCTGCCGAACATCTTATCGAGCATCGACCGCTTGCCGTGCACGACCTCGTCGTGCGAATAGGCGAGAATGAAGTTTTCCGAAAACGCGTACATCATGGAAAACGTCAGCTTATCGTGGCAGCCCTTGCGGAACAGGGGGTCTGCGGAAAAATAGTCGAGCGTATCGTGCATATAGCCCATGTCCCACTTGAAGCTGAAGCCGAGTCCGCCGACGGAGGGCGGCATTGTGACCATCGGGTAGGCCGTCGATTCCTCGGCTATCGTGATCGCGCCGGGGTAGCCCGACAAAACCGCGGTGTTGAGCTTGCGCAGGAAGCTCACCGCGCCGAGGTTTATGTTGCCGCCGTCGCGGTTTTTTGTGTATTCGCCGTCCTTGCGGCCGTAGTTGAGATACAGCATCGAGGACACGGCATCGACGCGTATGCCGTCAATGTGGTATCTTTCAAAGAAAAAGCAGGCCGAGGATATGAGAAACGACTGCACCTCCGGCATGTCATAGTCGAATATCAGTGTGCCCCACTCGGGATGCGAGGCCATGCGCTCCTCCTTGCACTCGTAAAGCCGCGTGCCGTCAAATTCCGCAAGGCCGTGCTCGTCGCGCGGAAAATGCGCGGGGACCCAGTCCATGATAACGCCGATGCCGGCCTTGTGCAGAGTGTCGATAAATTCGGCAAACTCGTCGGGCGTTCCGTAGCGGCCGGTGGGGGCATAGTAGCCCGTGACCTGATAGCCCCAGGAGCCGGGGTAGGGGTATTCCGTGAGCGGCAGCAGCTCGATGTGCGTATAGCCCATCTCGGTGCAGTAGCGCGCAAGCTCCGGCGCGATCGAGGCGTAGTTCACGCCGCCCTCCGGCGTTTTCCACGAGCCGAGGTGCATTTCGTATATCGACATGGGGCTTTCGAAGCAGTTTCGCTCCGCGCGGTCTTTCATAAACTTTTCGTCGCGCCAGACGTGCGAGCCTGTCCACACCCTCGACGCTGTGTTGACGCCCGACTGCGACCACTGAGCGAAGGGATCGGATTTCCATACCGTTTTGCCCTTGGCCGTCGTCACGCAGTATTTATACAGCTGGCCGTCGGAAAGCCCCGCGACGAAGCAGTACCATATGCCGCCGCGCTTTTCCATAGGCGTCTGCATCCGGTCCCAGCCGTTGAAGTCGCCGACGAGCGACACGGCCCGCGCATTCGGCGCCCAGACCGCAAAGCGGTGCATTTTGATCTCCTCAATATACCGGCAGCCGAGCAGCAGCCATGCCTTTTCGGCGCAGCCGGTGTTGAACAGGAAAACGTCGTCTGCCGGAACGTATTTATCTATAAGCTCGGAATAGTTCATATCATATCTCCGCACGCAATAAATATTTACAATATATTATAAAGCAAGCGAAGGCAAATGCCAATAAGTTTTTTGCTTGCATTGCGCCCTGAAACATAATAAAATGTAAGCCAAATAAACGCAGGAGGTGCGGTATGTTTTCATTCAATCACTTCAACTTCAACGTGTTCGATCTTGAGCGCAGTCTCCGCTTCTACGACGAGGCGCTCGGCTTAAAGCCCGTGCGTGAGAAGAACGCGGCCGACGGGAGCTACAGGCTCGTCTACCTCGGCGACGGCAGAACCGATTTTACTCTTGAGCTCACATGGCTGCGCGACCGCGATACGCCCTACGACCTCGGCGAGCAGGAGTTCCACCTTGCGTTCGTCGCCGACGATCTCGAAAAGGCTCATGCAAAGCACGAAGCCCTCGGCTGCATATGCTTTGAAAACCCCAAAATGGGCATATATTTTCTCGAGGACCCCGACGGCTATTGGATAGAGATAATACCGCCGAGGAAATAAATGTTCATTCATATGCAGGCCGTATAGAAATCATATTATAAAAATATATTTAAAAGCTTGAATGTTAAGAAACTGTTAGCTATAATACGCGCATGCCGTATAGATGCGGCAAAACTGTAGAAAAAAAGAGGAAATTGTCATGATCTGCGAAAACGTTAGCCGCGGCGAGGACGGAGCTCTCCGCTTTGCCGGCCAGGATGTCAGGGCGCTTGCCGAATGCTACGGTACGCCGCTGTACCTCATCGACGAGGACAGAGTGCGCGCCAACTGCCGCGTTTACCGCGAGGCATTCAAAAAGCATTTCGGAGAAGGTTCAAAGGCGCTTTATGCGAGCAAGGCAAATTCCTTTAAAAAAATCTACGAGATAATGCGCGAGGAGGGCATGGGCATCGACGTTGTCTCCTCCGGCGAGATATACACGGCAAAGCTTGCCGGATACCCTCTGGAAAATGCGTATTTCCACGGCAATAACAAGACCGAGGAGGATATCGCCTTTGCAATGGACTGCGGCATCGGCTGCTTTGTCATAGACAACGAGGACGAGCTCGATGCCGTCGAGGCGGAGGCGGCCCGGCGCGGTATCGTCCAGAAGGCGCTGCTGCGCCTGACTCCGGGCATAGACCCGCACACATACGAGGCAATGGCCACGGGCGGGGTGGACTCCAAGTTCGGCGTTTCCATAGAGACCGGACAGGCCGAGCCCTTCGCGGCGAGAGCCCTTGCAATGCCGCACATTGACCTCGCGGGCTTCCACTGCCACGTCGGCTCGCAGGTTTTTGAAGAGAACGTTTTCGAGCGTGCCGCCGTAATAATGCTGCGCTTTATCGCACTTATGAGAGATAATTACGGCATGACTTCGCGCGAGCTCGACCTCGGCGGCGGCTACGGCGTGCGCTATGCCGACGACGATCCGTATCTTGTCGTAGAAACAAAGATAGGTGAGGTGGCGCAGGCGATAAAGGACGAGTGCGCAGCCCTCGGTCTGGATATGCCGCATATACTCATGGAGCCCGGCCGCGCCATAGTCGCCGATGCCGGCATGACGCTGTACACCGTCGGCGGAGTGAAGCACATAAAGGGATACAAGGACTATGTGTCCGTAGACGGCGGCATGGGCGATAACCCGCGCTTTGCACTCTACCGTGCGCGTCACAGCTGCTTTGCCGCGCAGGAGCGGGAGGGCGAGAGCATGATGCGCTGCTCGCTCGTCGGACGCTGCTGCGAAAGCGGCGATATAATCCAGGAGGATATCCTGCTGCCCGAGAGCATCGAGCGCGGCGATACCGTCGCCGTGTGCACGACCGGCGCGTATAACTACTCCATGGCCTCAAACTACAACCGCGTGCCTCGCCCGCCGATAGTCATGCTCTCCGGCGGAGAGAGCTATGTCGCCGTAAGGCGCGAGAGCCTTGCGGATATCTGCCTTAACGATCTGTAATTTAAAAGGCTGCACCCATATCTTCCGGGTGCAGCCTTTTCGCTTATACCTCTTCGATCTCCGTCACGGAGACCTCGAAGGCGGTCTTTTCGACAGGCTCGCCGCCGATGAGCTTTATGTAGCAGCGGCTCTGTATACGCCCTTCGAGCGACACCGTCGTGCCCGTGTCCCAGTAAGAGGCCTCGCGCGCACGAAGTCCCCAGGTGATGCACGGGAGATAGTCCGAGCGGCCGTAGCGGCGGTTGACCGCCAGCATGAGATCGCAGATATCCCTGCCCATGGGCGTTACGCGCAGGTTCGGCGGCTTGCACAGCGTGCCCGTCAGCCGGATAAGGTTCAGATCATCGCCGCAGGCTGGGGATATCTCCTTTGCGAAAACCGTTATGACGAGCTTTGCGCCCTCGCCGCTTTTGTTGTTGAACGACCTCAGCTCGCCGATTATGCAGAGCTTTTCGATATCCGACGCCTCAATGCCGCTTAAAAGCTCGCGGCGCGATATGATGTTTATCGTGTCCGCAGCGCCGGACAGCCGCGCGACCTCGAGCGGGAAGGTATAGAAGCTCTCGCCGCGTGAGGCGTGCGAAAATACCGGCGGCGCGGTCATGCAGCCTATGAGCCGGGCAAAATTCGTGCTTGTGTTTTCATCCATATATTCGTTCCTGTCCTTGCAAATAGTTTTTGTTAGAGTATATTAGGCACAAACGCTTGAATATGACGGCGAAATGAAATA
Source organism: bacterium (assembly GCA_963650165.1). Taxonomy (GTDB): domain Bacteria; phylum Bacillota; class Clostridia; order Oscillospirales; family Oscillospiraceae; genus F23-B02. Next base: position 9,127 of record CAVJKX010000012.1, on the reverse strand, counting down.
TAATAGTGTCAACGTTTTTTCGAAAGGAACAAAGCTCATGGATATAAAGGAACTTTTGTCTTACTGTGACCACACACTGCTGCGCGTCGACTGCACCGAGGCGGAGATCAGAAAGCTCTGCGATCAGGCGATAAAATACGGCTGCGCGTCGGTGTGCATCCCGCCCTGCCACGTCCCCGGCGCAAAGCGCTATGTCGGCGACAGAATGAAGATATGCACCGTTATCGGCTTCCCCAACGGCTACATGTCCTCGGCCGCAAAGGCCTTCGAGGCTGCCGACGCCGTCGCCAACGGAGCCGACGAGATCGACATGGTCATTAACCTCTCCATGGTCAAGGATGGCTGCTGGGAGGATGTCGCGGAGGATATCAGGGCCGTGCGCCGCTCCTGCCTCGGCAAGGTGCTCAAGGTCATAATCGAGTGCTGCCTGCTGACCGACGAGGAGAAGATGCGCCTGTGCACCATCGTTTCCGAGTGCGGCGCCGACTTCATAAAGACCTCGACCGGCTTCAGCAAGGGCGGAGCTACCCGCCACGACGTCGAGCTTCTGCGCCGCTTCAGCCCCGATACGCTTCAGGTCAAGGCGGCCGGCGGCATCGCCTCGCTCGAGGATGCGGAGGACTTCATTGCCCTCGGCGCGACACGCCTCGGAACGAGCCGCATCGTAAAGCTCGCAATGGAGCTCGAGCGCGGGAACGGCGAAAATGCATAAGCCCGGCAGAGTGCTGAGCATAATAGGGCTCATACTGTCGGCGGCGCTGCTGGCCGCAGGCTCGTATTTTATCGCGCCGCGTTCACAGAGCTGGGCAAGCGTATGGAGCGTGCTCACGGGCGGCGCGGCGGCGTATTTTGCCTATTACGCCTTTCACGGTAAAAGCGACGATTAGAAAAACTCACGGCGGAGAGCCTCTCCGCCGTGAAAATCCGCAAAAAAGCCTTGACAAGGCATGAAAGTGCTGGTATATTAGTAAAGCTGAAAACAAAGTAGGTACGGCATCCCCGACCTCACCGAGCCGCAGAAGGCGCGCTTCGGTCAATAGCATCGCCCCCCCTCGGGGCTTTGTCTGCGCGGATGCTGTAAGGCATCCGTTTTTTGCATTATGGAGGTGTTTAACAATCGCAAGCGTGAATCATGAGATCAATGAAGAGATCCTCGACAAGGAAATACGCGTTATAGGTGACGACGGCGAACAGCTTGGGATCATGTCCTCGGAAGCCGCCATGAAAATTGCGGAGGAAAAGGAGCTTGACCTTGTCAAGATATCCCCGATGGCAAAGCCCCCCGTCTGCAAGATCATGGACTACGGCAAATACCGCTTTGAGCAGTCCAAGCGCGAAAAGGAAGCCAAGAAGAACCAGCGTGTCATGGAGGTCAAGGAGATCCGCATGTCTCCCGGCATCGGCGAAAACGACCTGAACACAAAGCTCAAGAGCGCGCTCAAGTTCCTGGCCGACGGCGACAGGGTCAAGGTCTCGATCCGCTTCCGCGGCAGAGAAATGGCGCACACTCATCTGGGTGAGGTCATCCTGCGCGACTTTGCTTCAAAGTGCGAAGAGGTTGCAAACCTTGATAAGCCCCCCAAGCTTGAAGGACGCAATATGTCCATGTTCCTGTCCCCGAAGTCTGCCGCGGCAGTCAAGAAGGCGCAGAAGGAAGCAGCCAAAAAGAAGGCCGAGGCCGAAGCCGCCGCAAAGGCGGAGGAAAACAACTGACAGGTTATTACAGAGTCTGTTCTGATAATAGCAGCATACGGAAGGAGAAAATAACTATGCCTAAACTTAAGACCCACAGCGGTGCTAAGAAGAGATTCAATCTCACCAAGACCGGTAAAGTAAAGCGCGCTCATGCATACAAGAGCCATATCCTCACTAAGAAGGACACCAAGCGCTGCCGCCGTCTGCGTTCCGGCGCGATCGCCGACGTTACCAACACGGCAACCATCAAAAAGATGATCCCTTACAAATAATTAAGGGCTGACTGTTACTGATAGGAGGAATTACAAATGGCAAGAGTTAAGGGCGCAATGATGACCCGTAAACATAGAAGCAAGATCCTTGGTCTGGCAAAGGGCTACTGGGGCAACAAGTCCCGTCACTACAAGATGGCTCAGGAGCAGATGATGAAGTCCGGCCGCTACGCATACGTCGGCCGCAAGCAGAAAAAGCGCGACTTCCGTCAGCTCTGGATCACCCGTATCAGCGCCGCATGCAAGGCAAACGGTATGAACTACTCCACCTTCATGCACGGCCTGAAGCTCGCAGGCATTGACATGAACCGCAAGATGCTGTCCGAGACCGCTATCCACGATCCCGCCGCTTTCACCGCCCTGTGCGAGAAGGCAAAGGCCGCAAAGTAATTTGATTTGAACATGAAAAATCCCCGACCGCCGGTCGGGGATTTTTTTGCCTTAAAAGAGGCTCATCCGAGCCATGCGCAGCTTATGCCGCGAGCACCTTGCCCAGCACGCGCAGCGGCAGGGTGGGGGATATGCGGATATCGGGATACTCCGGATTGAGCGAGTGCAGCGCAAGATATCCGTCACCGGCTACGAGCTGCTTGAGATATGCGCAGCCGTCGTAGAGAAAAATGCCGATTTCGCCCGTCATGAGACTGTGCTGCTGGCTGACCCAGACGGTCTGCCCGTCGTGAAAGCGCGGCTCCATACTGTCACCGGCGACGCGCACGCCGAAGTTTGCGCCATCCGGCACCTCCGGCCCGACCTCGGTCATATCGTAATCCTCGCTGTCGAGAAACTGCCCCGTGCCGGCCGATACCGCCAGCGAATACAGCGGCAGCATGCGCGTTTTCGCGGGCTCGGGCTGTATGCCGTAGCGCCCGCTGCCGCGCAGCAGGTCAATGTAATCCAGCGCCTTTCTCCGCCCTGCGGCGTTCAGGCCCGCGAGCACGCCGCTCTCGCCCACGGTGCCGAAGGCGGCTGCAATGTCGTCTATCTCCAGAACGCGGCACAGCGCCAAAAACTGCTTTGCATTGGGCAGCGTGCTGCCGGTTTCCCATTTCGAAATGGCCTGATTCGTGACCTCAATGCCGTCCGAGGCCAGCGCGGCTGCAAGCTCCGACTGCGAAAAGCCGAGCTCACGCCGCTTTGAATTCAATATCTCACCGATGCTTCCGTGCATATCGCGTCTCCTTTTCTCTGATATGCCCGTATTATACAGCAAAACAATATTGAATGCAAGTAAAATATCCGAAAAAGATAAAATTAGCTGTTTACATATCCGGAAAGGCGATGTATAATGCAAGTATTATCTTAAACGGAGATGCGGCATATGGACAGAGCAATATTACATTCGGACATAAATTCGTGCTATGCAAGCGTTGAACGCCTGTACATGCCGGAGCTTGAGGGCAAGCCCTTTGCCGTGTGCGGCTCGCAGGAGCTGCGGCACGGGATAGTGCTGGCCAAGGACGAGACGGCAAAGCGTGCCGGAGTCAAAACCGGCATGGCGATATGGCAGGCGCGGCAGCTGTGCCCGGAGCTGCGGATAGTCGAGCCGCACTTCGAGCGCTATGCTAAGTATTCGGCCATCGTGCGCGGGATATATGCCGAGTACACCGACCTGTGCGAGCCCTTCGGCATTGACGAGTGCTGGCTGGATATCACGAACTGCCTTGCCTGCCCCGACCCGCGCAGGACCGCCGACGAGATACGCCGCCGCGTAAAGAACGAAACGGGGCTCACCGTCAGCGTGGGAGTATCGTGGAACAAGGTGCTGGCAAAGCTCGGTTCGGACTATAAAAAACCAGATGCCGTGACGGTCATCGACAGGGAGCATTTTAAAAGCATGGTCTGGGGCCTTCCGGCTTCGGATATGCTGATGGTCGGACGCAGCACCCGGCGCGAGCTTGCGCGTATGGGCATCCGGACGATCGGAGAGATCGCCCTGAGCGACCCTGAGCTTCTGCGCGCCCGCTTCGGCAAGGGCGGAGCTGCGCTCTGGCGCTATGCCAACGGCATGGACGATTCGCGCGTGCGCAGAGCCGGGGAGGAGGAGCCGCCGCAGTCGGTCGGAAACAGCGTGACCCTTGCATGCGACGTTGTCAGCGAGCGTCAGGCCCGTGTAACGCTGCTGATGCTTGCCGAGAGCGTAGCCTCGCGTCTGCGAAGGCAGAAGCTGCGCTGCCGCACGGTGGAGATCGCGCTGCGCGGTGCGGACGATCTGCGCTGGGAGACGCACAGGGTGCGCCTGCGATACGCAAGCGACGTTACCTCCGAGCTTGCCGGCTGCGCGCTTGAGCTCGTGCGCCAAAGCCACGATTTTTCGTCCCCTCTGCGCAGCATGGGTCTGCGCGGACTGGAGCTCGTCCATGCGGACGGGGAGGAGCAGATGGATATGTTTATAGATTATGTAAACCTAAATAAGCAGCGCGGCATTGACGCCGCAGTTGACGGGATAAGGGCAAAATACGGCGCGGACAGCATCTGCCGCGCCTGCCTGCTGAATAACCCCGCAGCGTCTGAACCCGCATTTTGCGCATTGCCTTGAAAGCTGCGGAATAAAGTGCTATTATCTCAATAAACAAGATAACGGGGTGACGAAAAATGACCGAAAAGCTATATTATATTGACAGCCACATGAAAACCTTTACCGCGCGTGTCACGTCCTGCGAGCAGAGCGGCGAACGATACCTTGTCACGCTCGACCGCACGGCGTTTTTTCCGGAGGGCGGCGGCCAGCTCGGCGACAGCGGAGTGATCGGCGATGTGCGCGTGTTTGATACGCACGAGAAAAACGGCGAGGTACTGCATTATGTAAATCAGCCACTCGAGACCGGGCGCATATACGACTGCGCGATAGACTGGGAAACGCGCTTTCGCCGGATGCAGAATCACTCCGGCGAGCATATTGTGTCGGGGCTCGTGCATAAGAAATACGGGTACAACAATGTCGGCTTCCACATGGGCAGCGATGTTGTTACGATAGACTTCGACGGTGAGCTCACCTGGGAGCAGCTGAGCGAGATAGAGCGCGAGGCAAATGCCGCGGTCGCCGCAAACTACAGGGTAACAGCGAGCTTTCCGCCAGAGGAGGTGCTCAGAACGCTTGAGTACCGCAGCAAGATCGAGCTCACGGAAAACGTGCGCATAGTCGAGATTGAAAATACGGATATCTGCGCCTGCTGTGCGCCGCACGTCGCCTCGACCGCCGAGGTCGGCACCGTGCGCATACTCACCGCCGAGCGCCGCAGACGCGGCGGGGAGGGCGTGCGCATAACTATGCTCTGCGGGCTTGACGCTTACGATAACGAGGTCATAGTCAGCGCGAACAACACGGAGATATCAACGCTCCTGTCGGCAAAGCGCAGCGAGACCGCAGCCGCCGTGCGCAGGCTCATGGCAGAAAACGAAAAGCTCAAGGCGCGCTCGGCGGAGCTGTGCCGCGCTCTTGCCATGGTCAGAGCCGAGGCCATAGAGCCGTGCGAGGGAAACCTATGCATGTTTGACGATGCTCTGGACGAGCCGGCGCTCCGCCTGCTCGTAAACGAGGCCGTGAAAAAGTGTACGGGCATCGCCGCGGTGTTCTCCGGAAGCGACGAAACGGGCTACCGCTACATCATCGGCAGCGGAAGCGCAGACCTCCGCAAGGCGGCAAAAACCATAAACGCGCAGCTGTCCGGCAGGGGCGGCGGCAGCAGCGAAATGATACAGGGAAGCTGCACAGCGTGTTCAGAAAAAATTAAAGAATTTTTGAGTGATTTTACGGTTTAGACACGCTATGCTGATATGTATAACAAAAATAGGCCAAAAAAAGCGCGAAATGTTGATTTATCCGACAAATTTTAATTGACAATAATATGACAGTTTGCTACAATGGATAAATAGAAGAAGGGTGAAATTATACCCTTAAAAGACTCAGCAAAATATTTTTTATGGGGGGTTATCCGTGAGAGACCTTAAGCACCTGATTTACTTTGAGAACCTGCTTCAGGATGCCAACAACGAGTTGGTTCAGCAGGCAAAGGCAGAGGGTAAATACGCCATCGGCTATACCTGCTACTTTATGCCCGAAGCACTTCTCGACCTGGCCGGCTGCTTCGCAGTTCGTCTGAGAGCGCCGCGCTGCTCATCACCCGACATCGCGACCTACTATATGTCGTCCCGCGTATGTCACTACGGCCGCAGCCTTTTCGAGCGTGCACTCGAAGGCGGCTTCAACTTCCTCGACGCACAGATGGCGACCGAGACCTGCACCGTCACCTGCCGCTTCCAGGAACACATCCGTCCCAAGCATCTTGACTCCGTCAAGGACATGGACGTCATCAAGAACGATAAGTTCTTCTGCGAATTCACCGACGTTCCTTACAAAAACACCGAGGCCGACTATGAGTACTTCGCGGCACAGCTGAATGCTCACGTCCTCACTCCGCTGCATGAGAACCTCGGAATCGACGTTTCCGACAAGGCTCTCAGAGAGGCCATCAAGCTGCACAACGAGGTCTGCAAGGTCGTAAACGAGATCGGCGACTACCGCAAGCTTGATAATCCGACCATCACCGGCTATGAGTTCCACGTTATACAGCTCGTATCGCTGGTATGCCCGAAGTACCTCATTCTGCCCTACCTGCGCGAGACCGCGAAGGAAATGAAGACCCGCAAGCCCGACGAGAAGTGGCCGTTCCGCTGCAAGGTCGTGCTCGCAGGCTCCGAGAACGACGATCCCGGCTTCACCCAGCTTATCGAGAGCTGCGGCGCAGAGGTCGTGTGCGACCGTTACTGCTACGGCGCAGTCGAGTCCCGCCAGCCGATCAAGGTCGAAAAGGGCGAGAAGCCGCTGTACGCCATCGCAAAGCATTACCTCGAGACCTCCAACTGCCCGCGCTTTATGCCGCAGGACGAAATGCGCGCAAGAAAGCATCGCCTTGCCGAGCTCGTCAAGGAGTACAAGGCAGACGGTATTATCGTTTGCTCCAACAAGTTCTGTGAGTACTGGAGCTACGAGCGTGTCATCGACACCATCATCATGAAGCGTGACTTCGGCATCCCCGTATGCTCGATCGAGAAGGAGTACATAAACACCGCATCCGGTCAGCTCCGTACGCGTTTCCAGGCATTCGTTGAATCTGTCGAGATCAAGAAGATTCAGGAGGGCAAGTAAGATGGATTTTAAGAAAGCAGTTAAAGATTTCTGGTATGGCAAGCCCCATACCGCAGAAGAAGGCGGCCGCCGCCTCGGCGAGAACTACCTTCCGAAGACCGGCCTTTACAAGCACAGAGAATGGCGCGGCGTAAAGGACACCTTCTACTACTTCAATAATATCTGGCTGTACAACTACATCCACATGGTCATGGACGTCATGAAGTACGGCGGCCTTGTAAACTTTGCAAAGGGCGTATGGCGCTACCGCTGGGTAGGCCAGACCTATCTGCCCGTTCTGCACTGGTTTGACCGCGGCATGGAAGGTCTGCGCGGCGAGGCTCTGCGCGCTTCCGCATGGCACTATCGCGGCATGGTCAATGCGACCATCTACCAGTTCATGGGCATGTTCGTAGCCGACACCAAGCTGCACGGCGGCAAGAAGAACGACGCATGGTACCACACCATGTCCATGAAGGAGACCACATGGGGCGGCATGTTCTACGGCTGGAGCGACAAGTTCAAGGCAATTTCCCTGGAAATGATCCCGTACTTCGTCACCTGCCATGTCAACAGCCACACCGTTCACAACTATATCGACGCAGTTCAGTCCATCGGCCTGCCCGGCGACCCCTGCCCGATGTGCCAGGCTGAGTCCGGCCTGTACGTCCTGGATGATATCCCCGACTACAGCCCGTTCGTCATCACCTGCAACGAGGCCTGCGACGGCTCCGTCGGCACCGCCATCCTTCAGGACTGGTTTGCCAACAAGCCTCTGTATGCTCTGCAGATGCCCATGCTCTTCGACGATCCCCTTGCTAAGGACTTCGTAAAGAAGGATATCGAGAAGTGCTGGAAGTTCATCGAGGATCAGACCGGCGTTCCCATGAACCTCGACCTCATGTACGAGTGCATCGAGCGCCAGAACGAGATCCAGAAGTTCGAGTGGGAGAAGTGGGAAGTTGCCGCAAAGACCAACTCCTATCCCATCAACGGCGTTGCACAGGCACTGTACCGCATCTATTCTTCTCAGTTCGGCGACCTGCCCATCTGGCATTTCTGCGACAGCAAGGTCCGCCCGATCCTCGAGAAGTGCGCACGCAACAAGATCAACACCTTCCCCAACACCCGTCACAGAGTCATTGCATGGTCCTGCGCACCTCTGTACTACTCCAACTGGTGCACCTGGGCATACAATACCTGGGGCCTGAATGTCATCATCAACATGGACTCTCTCATGTTCGATATGACCATCCGCACCGACAGCTACGAGAACATGCTCGAGGACGTCGCACAGTATCATATGTGGGCTCCGATGCGCCGTATGGCAGTCGGCGGTATGCACCACATCTTCGAGCTGTGGGATTACATGGAGCGCTTCAACTGCGACATGGTCGCAATGTACGACCAGCTCCAGTGCAAGGGCATGCAGGGCGTACACGGCCTGTTCGAGGATGAGTTCCGTGACAGAAACATTCCTGCGTTCTGGATCCCTCACGCACTGCCCGACAGCCGCACTGTCTCCCGTGCTGAGATCCGCCGCCTCATCAACGATTACATGAGCACCGTTATGCACGAAGAGCCTCTGGATCCTTCTCTCCTCGAGCTCGACGACGACATGACTTGGTAATAGGGAGGAGCAGAGAATATGAAAAAGTTTGTTAAAAGAGCACTTGGCCTTGGCGCGGTTGCTTACACTGCACTGTTCGCGGTCTTCTTCTTCGACCTCGACGGTAAGCTCCTGTTCAACGTAGTTGAGCCGTTCCTGAAGAACCACTACGACAACATGGAGCGCAAGGATATGCTCCAGACTCCGTACGACATGGATAAGTACCCCGACTTCAAGTACGACGAGATCAAGTAAAAAACACAAAAAAGCAATAACAAAAATGCCAACTCTCCGGCATCGGGGAGTTGGCATAACAACGAAGCAATTAGTTAATTAATTATTTACTGATATTTATTGGAGGCAACACTAATGAAATATTTTGGCGGTTGTGACGTAGGCTCGACCTACACAAAGGCAGTCATT
>CAVJKX010000011.1:0-58032 GCA_963650165.1 bacterium | reverse complement strand
TTCAGTCACCTTCGGTGACAGCTTCCCCTCGAAGGGGAAGCCAAGGGTGCATAATCTTACTGCGTACTCATGTTCCGCGAAACGCTGTAGTTTCCTCCGTTATTTCGATACCGGGATACCGCAATAAACGTATAAGTACAGACTTCATGCGCCTCTGAAAAAAACCAGGGGCCCGTAATAAGCGTATAAGTACAGCTTCAATTCGCCTCTGAAATAGTTAGTTAATTAACTAACATTACAAAAAGTCATGTAATACATGATATTTATTCGCTTGCTAATTGCGGAACGGGGGAGTATTATAAAAGCAGAAAGAAAGTTAAATCTCTGACAAACATAAAAACCATTCAAATAAATATAAAAAGGAGTTTTCAAAATGAGTAACGAAGTAAAGAATTTCATCAGAGAAATCGTGTTCACCGTCATCGCTTTTGCGGCACTGTGCATTTTCTGCTTCGAGATGTACGGCTCCAACGGAAGCTCCCAGTTCGGCTTTTTGGCGCTGCTCTTCCCGATCCTCGGAGTGCTCGAGTTCATGCTGCCGACCCCTGATTATTCGAAATAACTTTCTCTCCGCAAGTTATAAGATACCGGCCTATTAAGAAAACCCGTCCGCAAGGACGGGTTTTCTTTGCTTATCGGCTTTATTTCTTTGCTTATCGGCTTTATTCCTTTGCAACGGTGTCGAGAGATGCCATGAACAGACTGTTCTCTGCGTCCGAGGGGATGAGGAAGCCGGTGCGGGGCGAGACGGAGAAGGCCTCGACGCTCGGGCCGTCCATCAGGCAGCTGCGCTTGAACTGCTGGCTGAAATAGCGCTTGCAGTAGCTGCGGAGCCACTTGGTGAGCTCCTCGTCGGAAAATTCGTCGCCGTAGGCGGCCTTTGCGAGGCGCATGGTCTTTGCCGGCGAGAAGCCGCAGATCATCATTTTGTGCGTGAAGAAGTCCTGAAGGCTGTACGAGCCGACGTTCTCCTCGCTCTTCTGCTCGATCTGATCGTCGTGGATCGGCAGCAGCTCCGGCGTTACGGGGCAGTCGAGCACGTCCCACAGCGCGTCGGCAAGGACCTTGTCCTCGGTGTGCTGGGCGATGTAGCGGACGCCCGCGCGAACCTGCGTCTTGGTAAGACCCATGTTCACGTCGTACATGCTCGTATGGTCGCCGTTGTAGGTGCACCAGCCGTCGACGAACTCGCTGAGGTCCTCGGTGCCGACGTCAAGGCCGTTGACCTTGTTGGCGATATCCATGAGCACCTGCGTGCGCTCGCGCGCCTGTGCGTTCTCGAAGGCGATGGAGTAGTCGTCGTGGGCGTGGCCGATATCGTCAAAGTGCTTGTAGACGCTCTCGCCGATATCGATAACGCGGACCTCCGCGCCGACCTGCTCGGCGACGATGATGGCGTTGGACTTCGTGCGGGAGGAGGTGCCGAAGCAGGGCAGGGTGCAGGCGACGACGTTCGTTGAGGGCAGACCCATGCGCTTGACGGCCTCGGCGCAGACCATGACCGTCAGCGTCGAGTCAACGCCGCCGGAGATGCCGACGACGCAGTGGTCGAGTCCGGCATAGGTCATGCGCTTTACAAGTCCGGAGACCTGAATGTCGATCATTCTGCGGCAGTAGTTGCCCATGTCCTTTTCGTACTCGGGCAGATGCGGCAGCTTGCGGTAGGTGCGCGTAAGCTCCGTTTCGCAGACCTCCTCGCCCCAGTAGAGCTCGGAATGGCTGTACTTATACTGGCTTCTGCCGTATTTGCCGCTCTTGCGGCGGAGATTTTCAAGATACTCAATGTCGAGCTCGGAGACGACGAAGCAGTCCTCGCACTCATCGGATGCGAGCACCTCGCCGTTTTCGGCGATCATGCACAGGCCGGAGTAGACGTTGTCGGTCGTGCTCTCGCCCTTGCCGGGGGCGGCGAGGACTATGCCGCAGCGCAGGTGTCCGGAGCGGTACTTAACTGAGTCCGTGGCCTCAATGGTGGAGCTGACGGTGGCGGGGAAGGAGGCAAGCGAGGCTATGACGGTAGCGCCTGCAAGAGCATGGCGTGCGGCGGGCGCGTCGATGGCGTCTGCGTCCGCGCCGAGCTCGACCGCAACCGAAAGGCCGGGCAGAACGTCGCTGGTGAACAGCATCTCGGTGTCGAAGAACGCGTCGAACTTGCCGCATACGGTCTCCTCGCCGCCCTCGTCGTCGGCCGCGGCAAACACGGTGCCGTCGGTCTCGGAGCGGGGGACAAGACCCAGCAGCTCACCGTCGGATACGACTGCCGCAACGCTGTACAGCGCACCGCCTCTCGGAGCATAGGGCAGGCCGACGATAACGAGCATATCGCTTCCGGCGCTGGCTTCGATCACCTTCTCCAGCGCGGCCTCCGCGCCGCGGAGGATCACTCTGTGGCCGAAGAGGTCATAGCAGGAGCAGCCCGTGAGCGTGAGCTCGGGGAAAACGAGCAGCTTTACGCCCTTTTCGGCCGCTTTTTTCATGCATTCGATGACCTTGCCGGCGTTATACTCGGTGTCGGCGACCTTGATCATCGGAGATGCGGCTGCAACTTTAATAAATCCGTCTTTCATTTTTATCACTCATTTCTCTGATTTTTGTATGTCAAATAAAGTGTTGCCGTAATAGTGGGTAATTATTTTCGACGATGCATCGAAGCTGTCCGGCGCTATGACGATCGTGATCTTATCTCCGCTTATGCGGCAGTCCTCAACGCCGTCAACGAGCGGAAGAAGATTATCCTCAAGCTCACGCTCAAATTCGTCGAGATGCCCGGAGTAATACTCGGTCGTGTGCGGGCAGATGTACTTATCGCCGAGCGGCGCCTCGCCCGTGAAGCAGAACACCATGAACGCGGCAAAAAGTATGAGAAACAGCACACAGCCTACGGGCTTTATCGCCTTTACAAAGCTTTCGCCTGCCGTCATGACGCGACCTCCGAATACAAAAAGTTATGTCTCATGTAATACTGAATATTCTCCACAAGCTGCGCCGTTTCGAGCCTTGTGCCGCTCACGCTGTCGGCGACCTCGCCGTCGGAGAGATAGAATCCCGAGGTGTTTATGACGGGCAGCCCGAGCTTTGCGTCGTTCATGAGCTTCATATAGGCATTCCCTTCCCAGCCGAGCAGCGAAAACAGCTCGTTCATGAGATAGCAGGGGCTTATATCCGGACCCTCGCCGCTGAAGTCGCTGCCGCAGAGCTCCTTTGCCGCGTCGTTTGCCCAGATGAGATAGCGCGTCGTGTAGTAATTTCTGAAGCCCTCCGTCGTCGAGCGGTCAAGGCTTATGCCGAGCTCGGAGTAGCACACGCTGTCGTCGCCGAGCCAGGGCTTGTGATCGCCGTATACCAGCAGTACGACAGGCTCATCCATCGCCTCAAGCTCTTCCTTGAGGGCACAGAGGTTTTCCACAGTGTTTTTCACCGAGCCGAGGTAGTTGTTGACGGCGTAGTAGCTGTACTCGGAAACGTCGCCGCTCCAGACCTCCTCGTCCCAGATAAGCTCATCGGTGCTGTACGGCCCGTGCCCCTGATAGCTGACGTTAAAGGAGAAAACATTCTCGCCGGACGCGACATCCTGCTTGAAAAGCCGCAGCATCTCGGGGAAAAAGTCGTCGTCGTAGGTCACGGGGTAGCCGAACTCCTCATAGTGCTCCTCGGTGAACAGATAGTCCTCAAAGCCGAGATAGCCGTTTACATTATATCTGTTGTAGAACGTGCGCAGGCAGGGGTGGCTGCCGTTTGCGGTGTAGCCCTGCTCGCGCAGGTACCAGACGTAGGAGTTTACATCGCTGCGGTAATCCTTGAGCTCCGTATAGCCGGTGAGAAAGCAGCGCTCGGTATCTATCGTACCGCCGGCAAAGACGTTTGTCAGCAGGTTTCCGGTGTAGCTTTCGGCCTCAAGCGCATGGTAATCGGCGTACACGTCTCCGCTGTCCTCGAGTCCCGCCGCCGTAAGATCGGAAAAGGCCTCGAGCTGGATGGCGAGTATGTTGACCTTCCTGTCCTCGGGAATGTCCGAGTCGGAATAGGCCGCGAGGGCGCTTTCGGCCTCGGCCTCGTCGTAGCCGTCGGGCGGCGTGTCGATCGCGGCAGTGATGCTGTGGATAAAGGGATACACAAAGCCCTTGGATATATAGACGTCCCTTGCCTCCCAGCGGCTGGCGTGGTCGAAGTTTGCCGTTTTTTCGCTGTAGACCGAAGCGTCGGAGTAGACGAGCTTCCACAGCGGCCATATGCTCAGAGCTATAACTGCGGCAATGGCTGCCCGCGCTTTGCCCGGGGAGCGGCCGCGCACGAAAAAGTACAGCAGCAGCGTTCCGATAATGACGCAGGCAAGGCAGAAGGCTATGCGCTTTGTGAGCGTGATGTTATAGTTTGACGATACGCCCAGCGCCGTGTTGATCGCCGTAATGTCGGAGAACATGAACGGATCGTCGCGGAATTTGAGCTTGAAATAGTTTCCCACCGAGGCCGTCACGAAGACGGCCGACGTGGCCAGAAACGAGATCCATGTCCTGTTTACGAGACAGTGCAGCAGGAGCTCGAACAGGAATATCGGCAGGAAATTCAGAAAAAATATCAGCGGATGCCGGAAATAATCCAGCAGCATTTCGTAGCTGCCCATGCCGATGCCGAGAAACAGCGTCAGGCAGCATATCCCCGCCGCGGAGGCGGCGAGCATTCCGTAATTCCAAAGATAAAAGCAAAAGCGACGGCGCCGTCCGTCACAGGCCGAAATACCCGCGCCGAACAGAAAATGCCGCTCTTTTGTGTCGGTCATACCGGCAGCCTCAGAACTTGATCCTCTCAGCGATATAGTCCTTTACCTCGCTGATGGGGATGCGCACCTGCTGCATGCTGTCGCGCTCACGGATGGTGACGCAGTGATCGGCCTCGTCGGTCTCGGTGCCGACGGTGTTGAAGTCGAAGGTGATGCAGTAGGGCGTGCCGATCTCGTCCTCGCGGCGGTAGCGCTTGCCGATGGAGCCGGTCTCGTCGTAATCGACCATGAACTCCTTGCTGAGCTCATTGTAAAGCTCCATGGCGGGGCCGGTGAGTATCTCCTTCTTGCTCAGCGGCAGGATCGCGCACTTGTAGGGAGCGAGCGCCGGATGCAGGTGCAGAACTGTGCGGATATCGTCGTTGCCCTTCTTGTCCTGGCCGACGACCTCCTCGTCGTATGCCTCGCACAGGAATGCAAGCGCGACGCGGTCGCAGCCGAGGGACGGCTCGATGACGTAGGGAATGTAGTGCTCGTTGGTGTCCTGATCGTAATAGGTCAGATCCTTGCCGGAGGCCTCCTGATGACGGCCAAGGTCGTAATCGGTGCGGTCGGCGATGCCCCACAGCTCGCCCCAGTCGGTGAACGGGAAGGCGTATTCTATATCGGTGGTCGCGCGGGAATAGAAGGCAAGCTCCGCCGGCTCGTGATCGCGCAGGCGCAGGTTCTCCTCGCTTATGCCCAGCGAGAGCAGCCAGTTTTTGCAGAAGTCTTTCCAGTAGGCAAACCACTCAAGGTCGGTGCCTGGCTTGCAGAAGAACTCGCACTCCATCTGCTCGAACTCGCGGATGCGGAAGATGAAGTTGCCCGGAGTGATCTCGTTGCGGAAGGCCTTGCCGACCTGGCATACGCCGAAGGGCAGCTTTTTGCGCGTGGTGCGCTGGATGTTTGCAAAGTTAACGAAAATGCCCTGGGCGGTCTCGGGACGCAGATAGCAGGTGGAGCTGGAGTCCTCGGTGACGCCGATGGCGGTCTTGAACATGAGGTTGAACTTGCGGATGGGGGTGAAGTCATGCTTGCCGCATACGGGGCAGACTATATCCTCGTGCGAGGCTATGAACTCGTCCATTTCGTCGAAGGTCATCGCGTCGACGTTGACCTCGTGATGCTCCTCGCCGATGAGCTTGTCTGCGCGGTGGCGCGCCTTGCAGGAGCGGCAGTCGAGCAGAGGGTCGGAGAAGCTGGAAACGTGGCCGGTGGTGATCCATGTCTGAGGATTCATGATTATCGCGGCGTCGAGGCCGACGTTGTAGGGGCTCTCCTGAACGAACTTCTTCAGCCAGGCCTTTTTGACGTTGTTTTTGAACTCAACGCCGAGCGGGCCGTAGTCCCAGGAGTTTGCAAGGCCGCCGTATATCTCGCTTCCGGGATACACATAGCCGCGGTTTTTGCACAGGGCAACGATCTTGTCCATAGTCTTTTCGCTGTTTTTCATTTTTCCGTCCTTTCCCGCGGCTGGCTGCCGCAGCAAAAATAAATATTATTATAGTGTTGTCTACAGTCCGTAACTATATCATTTGCCGTCGTTTTTATCAATACAATGTCAAAATATAAACTAAACGAAAACTTTACATGTAGTATTCCGAAATTGAATGTAATGTATGAATGTTTGCTCAATATCATACATCCGAGAGCCCTAAAACAGTATAACAGAACATAAAACTGTGCAATTATCACGATTTTAACGAGGGAAATATGAATTATTGTGTTTACAAACGCTTTGATTTATGATTAAATAGCTGTGTAAAATGCCTTATGATAGACAGGAGGAATAAAGCAAATGATCAAATTTTCAAGCAGAATGAATCTTCTCAAGGGTTCTGCAATCCGTGAGCTCCTCGCGCTGGCCAACAAGCCCGAGGTCCTCTCCTTCGCCGGCGGCATGCCCGCTCCCGAGCTTTTCCCCGTTGACAAGATAAAGGCTGCTACCGACGCCGTCATGGACGAGCAGGGCAGAGTTGCTCTTCAGTATTCCAGCACCAACGGCTTCGAGCACTTCCGTCAGCAGATCGCCGACCGTATGGAGGCAAAGCTCAACATCAAAACAAGCGCGGATAACATCCTCGTTACCTCCGGCTCTCAGCAGGGCCTGGATTACTCGGCCCGCGTTTTCTGCGACAAGGGCGACGTCATCATCATCGAGAGCCCGTCCTACCTCGGCGCACTTAACGCATTCAAGGCCTGCGAGCCCAACTTCGTCGCTATCCCCACCGACGGCGACGGCATGATCATGGAAGAGCTCGAGAAGGTCCTCGCAACCACCGAGAACGTCAAGATGATCTATGTCATCCCCGACTTCCAGAACCCCTCCGGCCGCACCTGGCCTCTGGAGCGCCGCAAGCAGTTCATGGAGATCGTAAACAAGTACGAAGTCCCCGTTATCGAGGATAACCCCTACGGTGAGCTCCGCTTCGAGGGCGAGTACCTGCCCGCACTCAAGAGCATGGACACCAAGGGCCTCGTCGTATTCCTCGGCACCTTCTCGAAGATCCTCGCCCCCGGCTACCGCCTCGGCTGGGTCTGCGCAGACGGTGAGATCCTCCAGAAGTACAACTTCCTTGCTCAGGCAGCTTCCCTGCAGTCCTCCACCGAGGCTCAGCTCGTTGTCTCCAAGTTCATCGATATGTACGACCTCGACGCACACGTTGCAGCCATCAAGGAGTGCTACCGCAAGCGCCGCGACGTCATGATGGAGACCATGGAGAAGGAGTTCCCGCCCGAGGCGAAGTTCACTCACCCCAACGGCGGCCTGTTCACCTGGGTCGAGCTCCCCGAGTACATCAACACCAACGAGATGGCAAAGCAGTGCCTCGAGCGCAACGTTGCTTACGTTCCCGGCGACGGCTTCTTCCCCGATGCAGGCCACAATAACTGCATCCGCCTGAACTACTCCTGCATGCCCGAAGACAAGATCGTAAAGGGCATGACCATCCTCGGCGAGGTCATCAAGGAGAACCTGAAGAAATAATCTTTTCCCGCATATTAAAAAACTCCCGTTCACCGAACGGGAGTTTTTTGCGCTTATATCGGGCTGGCTTGAATATAAGCGGTTTTTGTGGGTAAAGTAATACTACTGCAATTTGCGGTAAATGTCAATACAACAAAACGCGGTATAATATGCTTATCCCGACGGAGGTGGTGTCATGTACCCTCGAATTCGGGATCTGCGTGAGGACAGGGACCTAAAGCAGCGCGAGCTTGCCGAGTATCTCAACTGCTCGCAGCAGGTGTACAGCAACTATGAGCTCGGGCAGCGCGATATACCGAGCGAAACGCTCATACGCCTGTCGCGCTTTTACAGAGTCTCGGTCGACTATATTCTTGGCCTTACCGACGAGCCGCGGCAAATCAGATGAAATCTATGCACAGCCGCGGAAATTCAACCTATTTTCAAAAAAGTCAATACAAATATGCAAAAAGTGTTGCAATACCAAAGCTGATATGATATATTATTAACGATATCCGGGACTGCGTCCCCCCGTAGTCCTGCTCCCGGGGCCTTCGTGCCCCGGGAGCTTTCTTTTTGGGCTTGAAAACGCAATTTTTATGTGATAAATTATCAGCATCGGAATTTTAATTTTTTTAAGGAGAAAAAATTTATGGAAATCGGAATAAAAGGCAAGGTCGAGACCGTTGTTGACGGCAGCAATACCGCAAAATTCGTGGGCAGCGGCTCGCTGGATGTTTTCGCAACTCCCTGCATGGTCGGCCTCATGGAGCAGGCGGCTCAGCTGTCGGTAGCACCGTATCTGGCCGAGGGCGAGGGCACCGTCGGTACGAAGCTTGAGATAAGCCACGACGCGGCAACGCCTCTGGGCATGAAGGTATGGGCAGAGAGCGAGCTTGTCGAGATCGACCGCCGCCGTCTCGTTTTCGAGGTCAAGGCCTTTGACGAATGCGGCCAGATCGGCGCGGGCCGCCACGAGCGCTTTATCATCAACAACGAAAAGTTCATCGCCAAAGCAAACGCCAAGGGAGCAAAGTGATGAAGCATTTCATCGTGCTCATCGGCAACTACGGCTCGGGCAAAACGGAGATTGCAATAAACCTCGCGGTCAACTCCGCGGCGAAGGGGCTCAATACGCTGGTCGTCGACCTTGATAAGGTAAACGACTATTTCCGCATGAGCGACCGTGTCGATCTTCTCAAGGAGAATAACGTAAACCTCGTTTCCCCGACCTTTGCCGGTCAGGGCGTAACGCCGAGCAACATGTCCGCAGCCGTGGCCTCGGCCTTTGCGGGCGACTGGGATCTGTGCGTTTTCGATGTCGGCGGCGACGCTGCCGGTGCAATGTCGCTGGGCAGATATCATACCGACTTTGCCGCTCTCGAGGAGGGGCAGCTCGAGGTCTACGATATCGTCAACGTCTTTCGTCCCATGTCCGAGAGCCCGGAGAAGATCATGAAGCTCAAGGAGGAGATGGAGGGCTTTGCAAGGCTCAGGGTCACGGGCTTTGTCAATAACTCAAACCTTCTCAACTTTGCCAGCGCCGACGATATCCGTCAGGGCTACGACGTTCTGCGCGAAACGAGCGATATCTCCGGCATTCCCGTTGCACACACGACGGGCCGCAAGTGCTTTCTTGAGGAGTTCCTGCGCGACGGGCGCGACCCGAAGTATATAGGCGAGCCGATCGGGCTCGAGACCTATATGCACCGCTCGTGGGAAGCCTTCACAAAGCTCGGACTGTAAATTAAAAACCTCGGAGCCGGACGGCTCCGAGGTTTTTCCGTATCCGATTATAATTCCACCGGCTCCGAGAACGGACGCTCGAGGCATTCGGGGTGCTCAAGAATGTACTTGAGTATCTTGACGCTCTTGGAGTAGTAAAAGCCGTCGGCGATGCGCTCGTCGATCGTGAGGCCGAGATCGACGCTGTTGCGGTACTCGTCCTCGCCCTTTTCGCTGCGGAAGATGCGCTCCTTCATCTCGCCGACGACGACGAAGATGGAGGTCGTGCCCCAGTTGGTGAGGTGGTGGTAGCCGCTTCTGAGCTTTATCGAGCCGAGGTTCGAGAGAATGACCGAGGCGTAGTAGGGATCGTCGGCAATGATCGACTGCGGCACGATGCCGTGGCGGTCGAGCTGGCGCAGCAGCCAGACGATGAATTTGACAAGGCCGCGCGGCAGCTTGTTGAGAAGATCCATGGTGTCGGCCGTGGCGTTGCTCGCGCCGCTGCTGTTCTTCTCGCGGTATATCTGCCTGTACAGCTCCTCGTGCAGCGAGTCGAGCGTGGAGTCCTCAGTCGCGTAGACAAAGGCCATGCCCTCCTCGGAGCTGTCGGCAAACTGCTTTTTGATAACGAACGATGCGCTGTAGGTGTTGCGCTGATAGTTATTTTTGTTTGCGATGAAGCGGTTGAGCTTCGGACGCAGGATGATGGTCTTGAGTATCGCGGCGACGATCAGGTGGAAAAGCGTGAATTTGAATTCCGGATTTTCCGCGTTGCGCTTTTCGAGATACTTATCTATGTTCGTAAGGTCGATGCGCTCGGAGATGAAGGCCTCGTTGTCGCAGCGGTTGGGATATACCATCGGCATCAGAAGATGCATGCTGTCCTGCTTGCGGATAAGCTTGGCGTCCTTGCGGTCGCCGAAGCGGCGTTTTTCTTTGCTCATAATTATCCCTCGAATACTTTAAATTTTTTAATGACTTTTGGAATAAAGCAATTTTATCACAAAGTTTTTATAAGTCAAGTGTTGACAAGCATACCGAAAATATGTTCTAATATTTTTTATACTATTTTGAAGAGTCAAGGTGAAGATGATTGAATTTTATAGACATATTCCTGATCGGCGTTGCGCTGAGCATGGATGCGTTTGCCGTGTCCATCTGCAAGGGACTTTCGGTCAAAAAGGTCAGCGCCAGGCATGTGCTCACGGTCGGAGTGTACTTCGGCGGCTTCCAGGCGCTCATGCCGACGCTCGGCTTTCTGCTCGGCTACAGGTTTGAAAGCTTTATAACGAATATCGACCACTGGATAGCGTTTATACTGCTCGCACTCATCGGCGGCAATATGATAAGAGAGGCGCTCGGCAAGGACGAGGATAACGAAAACGACGACTTCTCCTTCAAGGCCATGCTGCCGCTGGCCGTCGCAACGAGCATCGACGCGCTCGCGGTCGGCATAAGCTTTGCGTTTCTTGGCGTTGATATCGTGACGGCGGCGCTGCTCATCGGCGCAACGACCTTCGTGCTGTCCGGAGTCGGAATATTCGTCGGCAACATCTTCGGCGCAAAGTACAAGACGAAGGCGGAGCTCGCCGGCGGTATCGTGCTTGTTCTCATAGGCCTGAAGATACTTCTCGAGCATCTGGGCGTCATAAGCTTCTGATAATATGAAGGACAAGCTCAAAATGTACCTGCCGATAGCGCTGATGCTCGTTATTGCGCTCACGGCGGGGATACTCATATGGCTGGACGTGCTGCACGTCGACCAAATCATCGCGGCTGTCAACGACAATCGCCTGCTTGCGCTGCTGGTAATCCTTGCGCTGTTTGCCTTCAAGGGCTGCTCGTGCATACCCTATGCAGTTATTCTCATCGGCTGCGCGCTCATATTCGAGCTGCCGCTTGCCATTGCGATAAACACGGCAGGAACGGCGCTGTGCATTTCGGTGTCGTACCTCATAGGCCGCTTTTCAAAGGGCCTGAGCTTTGACGGGATAATGGAGAAGTACCCCAAGTTCCGGCGCTATTTTTCAAATGCCGAGGACTACAGCTCTACCTTCGTGTTTTTCGTGCACACGCTGCATCTTTCAATGGAGGTGCAGGGTGTCCTGTTCGGACTGCTGCGCACGCCGTACCCTGCGTATCTGGGCGGCTCTATGCTTGCACTCATGCCGAGCATGCTCATTTTCACGGTCATCGGCGATAAGTTTGATTTTACAAATCCGCTTTTCTGGGCCTTCGTGGCGCTCGATGCGCTCACCGTGCTCTTCGGTTTTGTTTACGCAAAGAAAAACCTCATAGACGGCGGCAAAAAAGCTTCGGAAGAATAATTCCGAAGCTTTTTCATCATATGATGTCAAAACAGCATGTCCTTTGAAAAGACTATATCCACTCCGCCCATCGTTATCACGTCGCCGGAGAAGATACGCTCCTTTCGGTCGATGCGCCTGCCATTGAGATACGTCCCGTTGGTCGAGCCGAGGTCCTGAATGTAATAATGCCCGTCGCACAGCTCAATGGCAAAGTGCCGGCGCGAGGCCTTGGGCGCCGTGTAGACAAAATCGCAGTCCTCGCTGCGGCCGAATATCCACTCGGTCTTGCCGCTGGGCGGCTCGTTGGCCGAGGTGTTCACCGTCGCGTCGCCGAAGTTGTTTATAAAATCAAAAAGTCCCTTGAACTTATCTCCTGCCATGACCGCACCTCTCCTTATGCTTATATATCCAGTATACCAACAACAAGGAAATTAAGCAAGAGTAAAAGAAACGCTCCCGCGCTTGAAAAAACGGAGGATTTGAGATATTATTAACATAATTATAATTTGTGTGAGGTAAGAGCTTGAGAAAGATCGCACTATGGGAGGCTAAGCACCCGAAAACGGTGCTTCTTGCGGCGCTGCTGCTGCTCATTCCCGCGCTTCTGGGCTTCATCGGGACGAAGGTCAACTACGATATTCTCTCCTATCTTCCGGATGAGCTCGAGTCCGTGCAGGGCGAGCAGGTGCTCGACAAGACCTTCAACACCGCCGGGGTATCCATCGTCATAACGGAAAACATGCAGCCGAAGCAGACTCTGGCGCTCAAAAACGAAATACTCGCGGTTGACGGCGTGGCCTCGGTCATATGGGTCGACACGATCGCCGATATCGGCATACCCGCCGACATCCTGCCGGATGAGCTGAAAAACATATTCTACAGCACCGACGGCAGCCAGACGATGATGCTCGTGCGCTACGACGCGGGCGGCTCTGCCGACAGCCAGCTCAAGGCAATCGCGCAGATAAAAACGCTGCTCGGGAAGGACCGCTTCATGAGCGGACTCTCGGTCGTTGTCGACGATACGCGCGAGATCGCCGAAACTCAGGCGCCGCTGTATATCACCGTTGCCGTCGTGCTTGCGCTCCTGGTCATGAGCGTGCTGATGGAGTCGTGGTTCCAGCCGCTTATCATCCTGTTCTCGCTCGGCCTTGCCGTTATATACAATATGGGCACGAATATCTTCCTCGGGCAGATATCGTTTATCACCCAGTGCGTTGCGGCGGTATTGCAGCTTGGCGTTACGATGGACTATTCCATTTTCCTCATCGACCGCTACGCCGAGGAAAAGCCGCACTTTGATACGCGCGAGGAGGCGATGGCCTCGGCCGTCACGGCCTCAATGACGGCGCTCATGGGCAGCTCGCTGACGACGGTGTTCGGCTTCCTGGCGCTGTGCTTTATGAAGCTCGGGCTCGGCTTTGATATCGGCTTTGTCATGGCCAAGGGAGTTGTCCTCGGCATACTGACGGTCATATTCATCCTGCCGTCGGTCGTGCTGATGTTTGAAAAGCAGATAATAAAATACCGCCACCGCAGCTTTGTGCCGGATTTCACGCGGCTGAACAAATTTACCCTGAAGCATAAAAAGGCCTTTGCGCTGCTGTTTCTTGCGATGCTCGCGCCGACGTATTTCCTCCAGAAGAATATAGAGCTGTACTACAGCATGGATAAGGCGCTGCCGTCGTATCTGACCTCGATGGAGGGGCTAAACAAGCTCAAAACCGATTTCGGCATGGCCTGCACGCAGTTTATCATCGTCGACGACAGCCTGCCGGGAGAAAAGCTCGTCGAGATGGAGCGGAAGCTCCAAAGCCTCGACGGTGTGTCCTCGCTGCTGGCCTATAACTCCGTCGTCGGCACGGCGATACCGGACGATATAATACCCGACGAGATAATGAGCCTGTGCAAGCAGGACGGAAAGCAGCTTATGATGATAAACTCCGAGTACGGCGCCGCGAGTGACGAGCTGACGGCGCAGCTCAAGGAGATGGACGCGATCGTCAAGTCCTATGACCCGAACGCTTACATAACCGGAGAGGGCGCGATAACTCAGGGGCTTATAGACACGACCGACGTTGACTTTGCCGTGACCTCGGTCCTGTCGATAGCGGCGATATTCATACTCATCGCCATCTGCTTCAAGTCGCCCTCACTGCCGGTGATACTGGTTCTGTCTATTGAGCTTGCGATCTGGATAAACCTCTCGATAAGCGTTATTATGGGCAGGGAGGCCTCGTTTGTCGATCCCACGGTCGTAAACTGCGTGCAGCTCGGCGCGACGGTCGACTATGCGATACTGCTGACGACGCGCTTCCGCGAGGAGCTGCAAAGGCTGCCGCGCGACGAGGCGATGCTCAAGGCCGTTGCGGCGGCGCAGCAGTCGATATTCCAGAGCGCCGGCGTGTTCTTCGCCGCGACCTTCGGCGTGTACCTCGTGTGCGATATATATATCGTGCGCGGCATGTGCGCCCTGCTTGCCCGCGGCGCGATAATAAGCGAGATAGTCATTATAGTTCTGCTCTCGCCCGTACTGTGCGTGTGCGAAAGCTTCATTGCGAAAACGACCCCGAGCTGGAGGTTAAAAACATGAAAAGCAAAAGATACATTGCCCTGCTGCTTGCCCTGAGCATGCTCCTTGCTCTGCTGTCCGGCTGCGGAACAAAGGACGACGGCACTGCCGAGAGCACTCCGGAGCCGACAAAGCATCCCGAGTATGAGCTCACCGACAGCGCCGTCAGCAAGGAGGAGACCGTTTATATAAACATTTCACCCGACGGCGAGGTGGAAAAGCTCAGCGTTACCGACAGGCTGCATACAGATATGCCGCAGGTGCGCGTCGAGGACGTGAGCGATCTTTCCGATATCAAGGACGTAAAGACCTTCCTTGAGCCCGTGCGTGAGAGCGATAAGCTCTACTGGGATATGGATTCGACCGATCTTTACTATTCCGGCAGCAGCGACAAAACGCCGCCCATGAAGATATCCGTGAGCTATACGCTCGACGGCAAGGAGGTAAAGGCCTCGTCCCTTGCCGGTAAAAGCGGCGACGTGACGATAACGATCAGGGCCGAGAACACGCTCAAAAAGACCGTCGGCGGCTATGAGATATCCTGCCCCATGCTGTTTCTCTGCGGCATGATCCTGCCGGACGAGAACTTCAGCGAGGTCACGGCACCGAGCGGCGTCGTGCTCGGCGACGGTTCGCGGCAGCTCGTGTTCTTTGCCGGAGTGCCCGGCATGAACGACAGCCTCGGCATTGATAAGCTCGGCCTCAATCTCGGTACGGCGCTCGGCGGCAGCGAGTATACCGTGACCGCCAAGGCCAGTGACTTTGCCCTCGGCAACATGATGTTCGTCGCCGTGCCCTTTTCCTCGATATCCTCGCTCGGTCCGGACGATATCAAGATCGGCACCGAGAGCGTAAAGACCATGCTCAGCGATATTCAGGGGCTCATGGGCGCGTTCAGCTCGCTCAACCTCAGCGATATGGTGCAGATGCTCTACGGCGACGCGCAGCAGATAGAGCAGCTTATAAACTCCGTGGGCCGCGCGGCGAAGCTGTATAAGGAGAACAAGGCGCTCATCGATGTTTTGAACAAATACGCCACCGAGGGTAACCTCGCAAAGCTCGAGCAGCTTCTTGCGGACATGCAGCGCATCGACACGAGCCGTCTTCAGACGCTTTCGCAGTTCACGCATCTGTCGGAGCTCCTGGAGCTCATCGGCAAGCTCGATACGAACATCGGCGCGCTCGCGCAGTTTACGCGCGATTATCTCGAGATGGCGCCGACCTTCGAGAACCTCAACCGCGACCTGTCATCGGCCGAGGTGCAGCAGTCGCTGAATAACCTGCCGACGATCATAAGCGAGCTTCAGAGCCTCGTAAACGTTATGCACGCAAGCCAGGATATGCTCGAGCGCATGAGCGGCATGCTCGGCAGCGACAGCATAAACAAGATAATCGAATTTACGCAGAAGCTCGAAAACAGCGTGAGCATGGAAACGCTCACCAAGGCGCAGCAGCAGGCGCTCACCGAGCGTATGCAGGCCTGGCTCGACTTCGGCAGCAGCTACGATATATTCACTCAGCGCAGCGATAAAATGACCTCGACCGTAGTGTTTGTATACAAATCCGCCGCTGTTTCAGCGGCGAATTGAGGCAGCCGTTCCCTACGGTAAATCAGTGTTTGCCCGGCGGCAAAGAATTTACAGACAGCTCTTCGGTCCGCCTCCGGCTGACAGCTCCACTTCAAAGGGGAAGCCAAGGGTGCACAACATTACTGCATACTAACATTGTGCGAAACGTTTTTATTTCTGCCGTTGTTTCGAACCGGGCTGACGCAACATCCGTATAAGCAGCAGTGTTAATTCGCCACTGAAAAGAACCGGGCGCCCGCAATATGCGTATAGATACAGCCTTCGTGCGCCTCTGAAAAATAAACAAAGTGTAAACAGTCGGGAAATGCGAAATACCGTCGAAAAACTTCCGTCCTTATAATTGAGACGGCAAGAGGCCGAGCCGCAATACAAATACATGACTATTTCCAAACATGTATCGGCCACAGGAAGAAAAGGAACGCTTTTTAGGAAGGAGCAAAACAAAATGTTAGAGTTTATATTTGAAAAAATCGGCAAGATCCTTGACTGGAGCGGTGCCAGCGGCGACAGCAAGCTCACCATTGACATTCTTAAGCAGATCTTCGGCGACCTCTTGCTTTAATTTTTAATAAGTCCGACCAATTAATTATTTAAGCACCCGACAGTTTTTTGAACCGTCGGGTGCTTTTTTTATGCTACAGCGACTGCGTTTTCGCAAGCTGCTTGTTCTTGTATTCGGGTCTGCCGGTGACATCGCTTATTATCTCAAGCTCCGGCGGAACGCCGCGCTCGGGGTTTTCCGAATAGCGGAACATGACGGCGCGCTCGGCCGAGAAGGGGTATACGTCGATCTCGATGCGGCTGCTGTCGTACACAAAGCGGTACTTTGTCTTGCTCACGCTTTGCAGCGCGGGGTCGGCCTCAAGCATATAGCGGCCGTACTCCTTTTCGGTGATGCGCCTTTCCGTGACCCACTTCGTGCCGTCGGGGCGGGAGTGCTTCTCGGTGTAGAAATACAGCTGCTCGCCGCTGCCCTTCTGACGCCGGATGCGGCGCTCGATATTGGGGTTCGTCACGGCAAGATAGGTCTGCACCATGTCGATGCACGAGGCGCGGTAGCGCTCGCACAGAAGAGCGATATCAGGCATGGCGATGAGGTACTTGCGCTTTTTGCGCATCGGCACAGGCTCACCGACCGCGCGGCAGATCTCGTGAACGGCGCGGTTGAGCTTGTCCTTGAAGTTGACGGAGTTGTCGATAATGCGCAGGTCGGGATACGAGCTCCACGCGCGCAGGGTGCGGTCGTCGATCTCGCGTGCGTACTCTATCGACTCGCTGCGCGCCTCGTTGCCGAGGTTATATGCAAACTCCGCGCCCTTTGCGCAGGTCACGAGGTAAATGACCGCGTCGTAGCCCTTGAGCACCTCGCTCTCGGTCTTGCCGCCGACGCGCATGAGCGTTTCCGCAAATTCCTCGTCGGTGATGTACGCCTTATCGTCCAGAAGTGCGCGGTCGTACACTATCAGCACCTTTTCCTCCGGCACGACCTCCGCCGCCGCGAGTGCGAGCTTTTCCTTGTGTATCTGGTCGGCGATGACAAAGTCCTGGAACTTGAGCATGGACATGCACACTCCGAAGGGGTTTATGCCGAAGCCGGAGATGAGCTCCGTCGCCGTTTCGGGGATGGTGATCACGCGCCAGCCGTCATCCTGCTTGAACTCCTTGAGTATGCGGCTTATGAGCGTCGTCTTGCCGGAGGCGGGGCCTCCCGTGAGCACGACGCGGTAAATTTTCTTGCTCATCTTTACTTCTCCTCGTCAAACAGGAAGTCGGAAAGACCGGCGACCGTTTTGAAATATTTATCGCAGTTTGCCCGCATAAAGCTCTCGATCTCCGGAATGTCGTAGGCCCAGCCCGCGGCGGCAAAGCTCACGCCGCAGCTTTTTGCCATGTCGTAGCCGGGCTTGAGGTCGTCGATAACGAGCAGCTCCTCGCGTGCAAAGCCGAGCCGCTCCATTATCTGCTCGAGCGGGTACGGATTGGGCTTGCGCTCCTGCACGGGACTGTCCCAGCCGAAGACCATGTCGGGCTCGGGCAGACCGTTTTCACGGTAGTCGCGCAGTATGTTCTCCGTGTACGAGTGCGAAACGACGCACAGCCTGCCGCCCAGCGACTTGTGCCGGAGCAGCAGCTCGCGCATACCGGTATACGCATGCGGAACATGCCGCTTGACGTAAGCGTTCCAGTAGCGCTGCTCGCGCTTCATCTCCTCGCGGCTCATGCCTATCATGTCGCCGAACAGTGCGACGATGCCGGGCTCGAAATTATATCTTATGTACTCCTCAAGCGTGTAACAGACCTCGGGGTGGTATATCCCGCAGTATTCGACAAAGCAGGGGTAGTGGACCGTGGCGGTGCTGTCAACGACCGTGTCGTCGTGATCGAGCACCAGGCATGGATATCTCATACGCTTCCTCCGTGAAGCATCTTGTTTTAACATTATACCCGGCAGCCTCCGTATAGGTGTTGCCTCAATGCGCCTCTGAAAAAGCGCGGAATGCTCTTGTTTATTCCGGTGTTTCGATACCGTGCACCTGCAATATGCGTATCCGCAGGTGCCTCAATGCGCCACTAAAAAAGAGAAGGCAAGGAATCGTCGTTTTTGATCCAGTCCTCGACATCGACGATATTGAAGGTGTCCGTGCCGGTGCGGATTATGACGCGGGCGATGCCGGCGTTTATGACCTGGCGGCGGCACATCGAGCAGCTCGTCGCGTTGGTCAGCAGCTCATGCGTCTGCGCGTCGCGGCCGACGAGATACAGCGTCGAGCCGATCATGTCGCGGCGGGACGCGGATATTATCGCGTTTGCCTCGGCGTGCACGCTGCGGCACAGCTCATAGCGCTCGCCGGAGGGTATCTTCATCTCGACCCTCGCGCAGCGGCCGGCGTCGGTGCAGTTGATCCTGCCGCGCGGCGCGCCGTTGTAGCCTGTGGAAATGATCTCGTCGCTGCGCACGATTATCGCGCCGTACATGCGTCTGAGGCAGGTCGAGCGCTGCAAAACGGCGTCGGCGATATCGAGGTAGTAATTTTCCTTGCTTGTGCGCTTATCCATGAGCTCATCCTCCGAAAACGATATTGCTTTTATTTTACTGTTTCTGCGTCTTTTCGTCAATAGCGCCGCTGTTTTTTATGTGGTTTCCGATTATCTCGGATACCTCGGATATGGTCACGAAGGCGCTCACGTCGGCCTCGCTTATTATGCGCTTGAGCTGGCTGACCTCAACACGGGTTATCACGCAGTACAGAACGGTTTTCGTGCTGCCGGAGACGAGCCCCTCTGCGGAGATGAAGGTGCAGGTGCGGCCGAGTTGCTGATAAATGCTGTCGGCAATGTCGTTTGCATGGTCGGTTATTATCATCGCGGCCTTGGCCTGCTCCATGCCCTCCTGCACGAGGTCTATGATCTTGAAGGTGATGAAGTAGGTCAGCAGCGAGAGCATCGCCCTGTCCCAGCCGAAGAGTATACCGGCGGTTATGTAGATGAAAATGTTTATCATGAATATGATCTGACCGGTCGAGGCGCTTACATTTTTGGAAAGCAGCATCGCGGCGATCTCCGTACCGTCAAGGCAGCCGCCGTGTCGCAGCACCGTGCCGACGCCCACGCCCAGCAGAACTCCGCCGAACACGACGGCCAGCAGCTCGGAGCTCGTCACCGAGGGTATGAGCTTGCACAGCTCCAGAAAGCCGGAAAACGCGGCCATCGCTATGACGGCGCGCAGGAGAAAGCGCTTGCCCAGCGCCTTATAGCCCACGAAGAAAAACGGGATGTTTATGACTATGACGAGTATGCTCAGGCTGATGCCTGACAGGTAGTTTATCATCATGCTCACGCCCGTCACGCCGCCGTCGAGTATCGTGTTCGGGATAAGAAAGCACTCGATGGAAAACGCGGCGCAGCCCGCGCCGATGATTATCATTATGATGGGGAAAAGCTGCTCCTTGAAAAAGCGACTCATTGTTTCACCTTCCTGCTGTGATATTGAGATATAAAAATTGCGATATAAATAAATTATACCGCAATTTCAGTGCAATTTAGTAAACTCGGAGTAAATATTCAATCTCCCTCGACCATTCTGTAGCCGACGCCGATCTCGGTGAAGATATACTGCGGCTCTGCCGGGCTCTTCTCGATCTTGCGGCGGATGTTGGCCATATGAACGCGCAGCGACTGGTTGTTGCCGCGCGTGCCGGGCCCCCAGAGCTCCTTTATTATGTAGTCATAGGTCAGCACCTTTCCGGCGCATTTGCCGAGCAGCGCGACGATCTTGTACTCGTTCTGCGTGAGGCCGACGTTCTGCCCGCCGACGAGGACCTGATGCTTGTCGTAGTCGATCTCAAGCTCGCCGGATTTGAACTTGCCGGTGGTGGCGATGGTCTCGTTTGCAAGACCCGTGCGTGTGTGGCGTATCGCGGTGCGTATGCGCGCAAGAAGCTCGCCCGCGCCGAAGGGCTTTGTTATATAGTCGTCCGCGCCGAGATCGAGCGCCTCGACCTTGTCACGCTCGTGTGCGCGCGCCGAAACGACGACGATGGGCAGAAGCGTCCACTCGCGCACGCTTTTTATGATCTGGAGCCCGTCAATGTCGGGAAGTCCCAGGTCAAGGACGATGAGGTCGGGGCAGTGCGAGGTTATCATGGAATAGGCCTCGGCGCCGGAGCGTGCGACGATAACGTCGTAATCGTTCGAGGTGAGTATGGTGCGCAGGAAGTTTGATATGCTGCGCTCGTCTTCAACGATGAGTATTTTGTCACGGATATTCATTCTTCATTCTCCTCCATGGGTAATGTGAAACTGAAAACGGCGCCGCCTTCGGGGCGGTTTGCCGCGCTTATCGTTCCGCCGTGGGCCGTGACTATGGCCTGGCATGCCGCAAGCCCTATGCCGCGGAAACGGTTGCTGTCGTATGTTTTCCCGCTTTCCGGGTCTATATGACCGCGGAAAATGACGGGGATTATCGCGGGATCGAGTCCCGCGCCGTTATCCGAAACCGAGATGAGCGCCTGATCGCCGCTGCGCGTGACGTCGAGCCGAAGCTCGGTCATGCCCTCGGCGTGCTTTGCCGCGTTATCCAGAAGATTTGTTATGACCTGCTGGATGAGCATCGCGTCAACGCTCACCATCAGCGGCTCGTCCGGAATGCTGATCCTGATGCTCACGTCAGGATAGCGCTTTTTGAAATTGGCGATGCACTCGCCGAGTATCTCCTCGACAAGCTCGGGGCTTTTTTCTATGCTCGCCTGCTCCTTGCCGCTTATGCGCGTTATCGACAGCAGGTTTTCGACCATTCTCACGAGCCACTCGGCGTCCTGCTTTGCGTCCCCGAGAAGCTCGATGCGCTCATCGTGCGAAATGTGCTCATCCTCGTTTATGACCGTGTCGATAGAGCCGATTATGGAGGTCAGCGGAGTGCGCAGATCATGCGATATGGCGCGCAGCAGGTCCGCTCGCAGCTTCGACTGCGCGGCCTCGTGCCGGAGCTTTTCACGCTCCCTCGAGCGCGTCGTGAGCGTGGATATGACGATGGAAACGGTGAGCATCGTAAGAAAGGTTATCGGGTAGCCGTAAATGGAGAAGTTGAGCTTCATATACGGGAAGGTAAAGGCGTAGTTAACGCCGATAACGCTCACCACCGAGGCGAGTATGCCGTAAAAATATCCGTCGGTCACGATGGACACTATGAGAACGGCGAGAATGAATATCATCGGAACGAAGCTGTCCGTCGTTCCGACGCTGCTGAGCGAGGAGCACACCACCCATGCCACGGCCAAAACAAGCACGAGCACGATCCAGTTGCGCACTATCCTCCAGCCGCTGCCGAGAGTTTTGTTCTTTTTCATACGATCACCTGTCATGAGTTAATTATAACATAGCTTGCATAAAGACTGTGTTAAGAAGTTTATATACCCTTGACAGATTTTTTGCAAGTGCTGTTGACAAATGCCGAGCTATGGCGTATTATAACATACGGTAAAACCCCATTTACCAAATAGGAATTGAAAGGAGCGGCGATCGTGCATACCGCAAACGTAATGACCGTCAATAGCTGCTGTTGTGGCATCTGCGCTTGTCGATGCCGGCGTCGTCGCATGCCTTGATACGGTGTTAAAGCCATATTTGCAGCGGCGATGCTATTATGCATCGTCGTTTTTTTACGCCAAATTTCAGATCAGAGGGAAGAAAAATGAAAATCTACAAGTCAGTATCGGAGCTCACGGGGCGCACGCCGCTCATGGAGCTGAGAAACATCGAGGATGAAAACAGGCTCTGCGCAAGGCTTCTGGCCAAGCTCGAGATGTTCAACCCCGCAGGCTCGTCAAAGGACCGCGTCGCAAAGGCGATGCTCGACGATGCCGAGGCAAAGGGCCTGCTGGCCGCCGGCGGCACTATAATTGAGCCCACCAGCGGCAACACGGGCATCGGCCTTGCGTCGATAGGCGCGTCGCGCGGATACAGGGTCATCATCGTAATGCCCGACAGCATGAGCGTCGAGCGCCGGCTGCTCATGACCGCCTACGGAGCGGAGCTTGTGCTCACGGAGGGCAGAAAGGGCATGGCGGGCGCCGTTGAAAAGGCGGAGGAGCTCAAGGCATCCATCCCCGGCGCACTTATCCTCGGCCAGTTTGAAAACCCGGCCAACCCCGCCGCGCACAGGGTCACGACCGGCCCCGAGATCTGGGAGGATACCGACGGCAAGGTCGATATCTTCGTCGCGGGCGTCGGCACGGGCGGCACGATAAGCGGCGTGGGGCAGTACCTCAAAAGCCGCAAGGGCAGCGTAAAAATAGTCGCCGTCGAGCCCAGAACCTCGCCGCTGCTGTCCGAGGGTCACGCAGGCCCGCACGGACTTCAGGGCATCGGCGCAAACTTCATTCCCAAGGCTCTCGACAGAGACATCTATGACGAGATCATCACAGTCTCCGACGAGGAGGCGTATGCAGCCGGCAGAGCTCTTGCCGCGCGCGAGGGCATTCTTGCCGGTATAAGCTCCGGCGCTGCGCTGCATGCCGCAGTCGAGCTTGCAAAGCGCCCCGAAAACGCGGGCAAATGCATCGTGGCGCTCCTGCCGGACACCGGCGAGAGATACCTGTCCAGTCCCATGTTTAAGGAGAGCGAGAGCTGATGTTTGACGAACTGCTTGAGACCGTAAATGCATATCTTCAGCGCGATCCGGCGGCGAAAAACCCCTTTGAGGTGCTGCTTTTATACCCCGGCGTCAAGGCCGTGAGCTATCACCGCCGCGCCCACTGGTGCTATGAGCACAATCTCATGTTCCTTGCGCGCGTGATATCCCAGATAAGCCGCCACCGCACCGGCATCGAGATACACCCCGGCGCGAAGATCGGCCGCCGCCTCGTCATCGACCACGGCATGGGCATCGTCATCGGCGAGACCGCCGAGATCGGCGACGACTGCCTGATATATCACGGCGTTACCCTCGGCGGTACGGGCAAGGACAGCGGCAAGCGCCACCCGACCATCGGCAACAACGTCCTCATCGGAACCGGCGCAAAGGTGCTCGGCCCCTTTAAGGTCGGCGACAACAGCCGTATTGCGGCAAACTCCGTCGTCCTCGGCGAGATACCGCCCGACAGCACCGCCGTCGGCATACCCGCCCGCGTCGTAAAGCGCAAGGGCGTCAAGGTCGATTACGCAAGCGAGGTCGATCAGGTCAGCATCTCCGACCCCGTCGCCGAGGAGCTTGCGGCGATAAGAAAAGCCCTGTGCGAGATGAACACAAGGCTTCAGAATATGGAGAAATAGTTAAAACTCCCGGCCGGCGGCCGGGAGTTTTTGATATCAGTTGTTCTTGAGTATAACGTCGTGGCTGCCGCCCTCGACGATGCTGACGGAGGACACGAGCGTGAGCTTTGCGTCGCGCTTTAAGTCGGAAAGATTGGTCACGCCGCAGTTGCACATGGTGGACTTTATCTTGTAAACGCTCTTTTCGAGGTTGTCGTGCAGCGGGCCCGCGTAGGTGACGTAGGAATCGACGCCCTCCTCGAAGCTGAGCTTGCTCTGACCGCCGAGATCGTAGCGCTGCCAGTTGCGCGCGCGGTTCGAGCCCTCGCCCCAGTACTCCTTGACGTAGCTGCCGTTTACGATGAGCTTTGCCGTGGGGCTTTCGTCGAAGCGGGCAAAGTATCTGCCCATCATGAGGAAGTCGGCGCCCATTGCCAGCGCCAGGGTCATGTGATAGTCGTGCACGAGGCCGCCGTCCGAGCAGATGGGGACGTACACGCCGGTTTTCTCGAAATACTCGTCACGGGCGGCAGCAACCTCGATGAGCGCCGTTGCCTGGCCGCGGCCGATGCCCTTGGTCTCGCGCGTTATGCAGATCGAGCCGCCGCCGATGCCAACCTTGACAAAGTCCGCGCCCGCCTCGGCCAGGAAGCGGAAGCCGTCCGCGTCAACGACGTTGCCCGCGCCTACCTTGACGCTGTCGCCGTATCTTTCGCGGATGAAGTCGATGGTCTTTTTCTGCCAGCAGGAGAAACCCTCGGAGGAGTCGATGCACAGAACGTCCGCGCCCGCGTCGATGAGGGCCGGAACGCGCTCGGCGTAGTCGCGGCTGTTTATGCCCGCGCCGACGATATAGCGCTTGTGATCGTCGAGGATCTCGTTGGGGTTATTCTTGTGCTCTGCGTAGTCCTTGCGGAAAACGAAGTAGAGCAGCTTGCCCTCGGCATCGACAATGGGCAGGGAATTGAGCTTGTGATCCCAGATTATGTCGTTTGCCTCCTTGAGTGAGGTGCCCTCGGGTGCTGTGACGAGCTTTTCCAGCGGCGTCATGAACTCGGACACGGGGGTCGTGAGCTCCATGCGCGATACGCGGTAGTCGCGGCTGGAAACTATGCCGAGCAGCCTGCCGGTGGCCGAGCCGTCGGAGGTGACCGCCATGGTGGAGTAGCCCTTGAGCTCCTTGAGCTCGAGCACGTCCCTGAGCGTCGCGTCGGGAGCGAGGTTCGATGCACTGGGAACGAAGCCTGCCTTGTAGCTCTTTACGCGGGCCACCATCGCCGCCTCGTCCTCTATCGACTGGGAGCCGTATATGAACGATATGCCGCCCTCTTTGGCCAGAGCGATCGCCATCGTGTCGTTGGAAACGGACTGCATGATGGCCGACGCAAACGGCACATTGAGACTCAGCGCGGGCTCTTCGCCCTTTTTGAACTTCACAAGGGGGGTCCTGAGGCTGACCTTATCGGGGATGCAGTCCTCGCTCGTGTAGCCGGGGATGAGAAGATATTCGCTGAAGGTTCTCGAGGGTTCGTTAAAATAAATCGCCATATTGCTTCTCCTTATCATCAAATATTAAACGATATTTTCTCACAAAAGAATAAAACCGTCAAGTGACAAATTGACGGTTTTTGCGACGGTTTTCATGAGATGCGTTGTCATACGATGAAGCCGCCGCCGAGAACGCGTTCGCCGTCGTATAATACGGCCGACTGTCCGCGTGCGGGCGCCCGCACGGGCTCGTCGCAGACGATGCGCACCGTTTCGCCCTCGATATAAGCGGTGCAGGGCGGGTTTTCCCACTTGGTGTGCCGCACGCGCACCGAGGCACGAACGGGGCCGCCCGGCGCCTCGCACAGCCAGTTGAAATCCCGTGCGATCACCTCGGTTTTGAAAAGCTCCTCCCACAGGGCGAGCTCGATCTCGTTTTTTTCGACGTTTATCGCAGAGATATACAGCTTGCGGCCGTTATACAGCCCCGCGCGGCGCTGCCCCACAGTGTAACGGTGTATGCCCTCGTGACGGCCGATGACCTCGCCATGGAAAACAAAGTCTCCGGCAGGGGGGAGAGCGGCTCTTGCCGCGAGCCATGATATGTAGTCCTTATCCGGGATAAAGCATATCTCCATGCTGTCGGGCTTGTGCGCGACCGGCAGACCGAAGCTCTCGGCAAGCCTGCGCACCTGCGTTTTTTCAAGCCTGCCGAGCGGCAGCGTGAGCCTGGCGAGCTGCTCGCGGCGTATGCGGCAGAGCATATAGCTCTGATCGTTTGACGGCATGCCCTTGTATAAAACGCCGTTTTCCGCCCGCGCGTAGTGGCCGGTGGCGATGCAGTCGGCGCCGATCTTATCGGCAAAGTCGAGCAGAGTCTTGAATTTGAGCGTGGGATTGCATATAATGCAGGGGTTCGGCGTCTCGCCCCGGAGATAGCTCTCTGCAAAGCGCGAGCACACGCGCTCCTCAAGCTCGCCGTGCACGTCGCGCACCTCAAGCGGGATGCCGATAAACTCGGCCGTGTTCACGGCATCGGCAAGGGCATGCTCATCGGTGTTGTCCATGTAAAGACCGTGCACCTCAAAGCCTGAGTCCTTCAGCAGACGCGCACAGACCGCAGAGTCAACGCCGCCGGAAAAGCCGAGTACGACCTTTTTCATCTTCTGCCCTCCATCCAGACCATCAGCACCGATATATCCGCCGGAGACACGCCGGATATGCGGCTTGCCTGACCGAAGGAGCGCGGCCTGATCTTTTTGAGCTTTTCGCGCGCCTCAAGGCGCAGACCGGTGACCTCGTCGTAGTCTATATCGTCCGGCAGAAGCCTGCCCTCCATACCGGCGAAATCCTCGACCTGCTTGAGCTGGCGCTTTATATAGCCCTCGTACTTGAGGCTTATCTCCGCCTCGTACCGCACGGAGCGCGGAAGCGAAGGACGCTCCGGGTCAAAGGGCGCAAGCCCCTCGTAGCTCAGCTGCGGACGGCGTATCAGCTCGGCAAGGGACGCGCCGCTCGCTACCGGCGCGGTGCCGTTTTCCGCAAGATAGGCGTTGAGCTTTTCCGAAGGCGCGATATGGGTCCTTTCGAGCCTTTTTATCTCGCGCGCGACCTCGGCGTATTTTTCCTGCACGGCGTCGTAGCGCTCGCGCGATACGAGCCCTATGCGCAGGCCGATGCCGCAAAGACGCTCGTCGGCGTTATCCTGCCTGTGCAGCAGCCTGTATTCGCTGCGCGAGGTCATCATGCGGTAGGGCTCGTTCGTGCCCTTGGTGACGAGATCGTCTATGAGCGTTCCGATATATCCGTCGGAGCGGCGCAGTATCATGGACTCCTCGCCGCGCAGCTTCAATGCGGCGTTGACGCCTGCGACAAAGCCCTGAACGGCGGCCTCCTCGTAGCCCGACGAGCCGTTGAACTGCCCGGCACCGTAAAGATTTGCGACCTTCTTCGTCTCCAGCGTGGGGTACAGCTCCGTGGGATCGACGCAGTCGTATTCGATGGCGTAGGCGCAGCGGGTCATCTCGGCGTGCTCAAGCCCGGCTATCGTGTGCAGCATCTGTACCTGCACGTCCTCCGGCAGTGAGGAGGACAGACCCTGAATGTAAAGCTCCTGTGTGCCGAGACCCATGGGCTCGATGAAAAGCTGATGGCGCGGCTTGTCGCGGAAGGTCATTATCTTCGTCTCGATGCTCGGACAGTAGCGCGGGCCGATGCCCTCGATAACGCCGGAATATATGGGGCTGCGGTCAATATTGTCGAGTATTATCCTGTGCGTGCGCTCGTTGGTGTAGGTAAGGTAGCACACGGCCTTGTTTTCCGGCGGAGAGAGCGTTTCAAAGGAAAAGCCCTCGGGCTCGCTGTCGCCCGGCTGAAGCTCCATTTTCGAGAAATCGACGCTGTGCGCGTTCACTCTCGGCGGTGTGCCGGTCTTGAAGCGGCGCATGGAAAGCCCCAGCGCCCTGAGGCAGGGGGTGAGACCCTTTGCCGCGGCCAGCCCGTCGGGACCCGAGGAGCGGATAACGTCGCCGACTATCGTTCTGCCGTCGAGATATGTTCCGCAGGCGACGACGGCCGCGCGGCAGTAATACACCGCGCCCGTGTGCGTCTTAACTGCGCTCACCGCGCCGTTTTCCGTGCGTATCTCTACGACCTCCGCCTGCTTTACGCGCAGGTTCTCCTGATCCTCGAGCGTGAGCTTCATGACCTCCTGATACCTGCGCCTGTCGGCCTGCGCACGCAGCGAGTGCACAGCCGGACCCTTGCCGCGGTTGAGCATACGGTACTGTATGCAGGCCTTGTCGGCGGCCTTTGCCATCTCGCCGCCCAGAGCGTCCAGCTCGCGCACAAGATGCCCCTTGCCAGTGCCGCCTATGGCGGGGTTGCAGGGCATATTGCCTATGCTGTCGAGGTTTATTGCAAAGCATATCGTATCAAGCCCCATCCGCGCGGCGGCAAGCGCGGCCTCGATACCCGCGTGTCCCGCGCCGATGACGGCTATATCGCATTTTCCCGCATTGTATTCAGTCAATTTCGTTCACCTTTATACCGTACATAATTAAAAGCCTGCCGTTTCGCACGCTGATCTCCGCTTCCGGCATGACGAAGCTGTTGCTCACGCCGAGAGGAAAGTCGGAACTTATCCCGACATTGTCCGTCTCATACTTAAGCCCTTTGATCGTAACGCCCTCGGCCCTGCCGCTTATGCAGAATACCGAAACGTCGCCCTCGCCCTCTATCCGCAGGGAGGAGCTTTCTATCGCCGTCCAGACATAGCTTTCGCCGAACAGCCAGCCGCGCGCACCGTGGCTTAAAAGATACATCAGCGCCTGAAGATTGGCCATCGTGTGATCCGGTCTCTTGCCGCCGAGCCCGCCGTAGATGTAAAAGCGCCTGTAGCCCTTTTCAAGGCCGAGCTTCACGGCAAACATCGTGTCCGTATCGTCCTTCTCGACGGGAAGCTGCATGACGTTCGGGTGCTTGGGCACTTTGCCAAGCGAGTCGAAGTCGCCGAGTACGAGGTCTGGTATGATGCAGTTTTTTTCGCAGTATTCAAAGCCCGCGTCGGCGGCTATGACATAGTCGCTGTCGTCCGGCTCGTCGCGCAGACCGAAAAAGTCGCCCGCGCCGATTATGTAACATTCATGTCCGTTCATGACTGCCTCCAGAGTGCTGTTTAACAATTAATAATACCATAGCCGGGCACAAAATAAAAGCCCGCAAACGAAAGGAAAAGAAAAAATGAAAAAGCTTTTATCGTCAATCATCGCCGCCGTACTGCTGCTGAGCGTGCTCACGGCCTGTTCGTCAAACACCGCAGCGGAGCTCACAGGTGAGGAGCTGGCCGCGATAATCAACGAAAACGGCGGAGAAATGACCGAGTACAATCCCGCCGCTGCGCTTGACGGAGACAGCGCCGACATCAGTGATTTCATGCAGTGGCAGGAATGGGACGCATCGAGCTTCAAAAGCGGAGCACTGTCCGTCTCGCTTATGAACGTGCAGGCCTACGCGATAGCCGTCGTAAAGCCCGCCGACGGGAAAAAGGACACGGTGCTCAAATACCTTTCCGACTATCAGGAGCAGATCGAGAATAACTTTGATCAGTATCTCGCCGACCAGTACGAGATCGCAAAAAACGCCGTGACGAAGGAGGTAAACGGCTATATCGTCTTTGTCATGGCCGAAAATGCCGACACCATTGCCGAAAATATCTGTGCAAAGCTTTAGTTTTGCCTTACATGGGGCACAATATGGTTTGACTTGCCACTGCTGCCGTGATATTATGTAAATCAGCAAAAACTGATATGGAGGTGCGGCATGGCAGAAAACACCGTGTTTGACCCACAAAAGCTGCAAAGCGGAAATCTCTCCGACTGCGGAGAGCAGCAGATACTTGAGCTTGCGAAAAAGCTCTGCCGCATAGCCGCCGCCGAGTGCGGCGAAAACGGCTTCCGGGGCGGCATACGTCCGGGCAATATCTATGTTGCCGAGGATGGGCGCGTCGCCGTCGGAAAGGCCGGAAAAAGCGGCGAGAACGGCTGGACCAAGATAGAGCTTGAATATCTCGCGCCGGAGGTGTTCTGGAACGGCGAGGAGAGCGCGGCGGCGGATGTGTATTCCATAGCGCTCATCATGTACGCCGGTCTCAACGGCGGAAAGCTCCCCTTCGCGGAGGATGTTGAGCAGAGCGCGGAAAAACGCGCCCACGCCCTGCGGCGGCGCATGAGCGGCGACAGCTTCCCGATGCCCGAGGGACTTTCGGAAAAGCTTGAGGAGATATTAAAGCGCGCCCTTGCATTTGAGCCGGAGCAGCGCTTTGAAGATGCGTATGATATGCTCAGGGCGCTTTGGGATTACTGCGGCGACGAGCCGGAGGATATACTTCAGCCCGAACCCGCTGCGGAACCCGAACCGGAGCCCGTGAAAGAACCGGAGCCGGAGCCCGAACCGGTCAAAAAGGCCGAACCTAAGCCGGAACCCAAACCGGAGAAAAAGCCGGAACCCAAGCCGGAAAAAAAGGAAGAGGCAGAACCCAAGCCAGAGGCGAAGGCTCCCAAGGCAAAAGCAGCGGAGGTAAAAGCCCCCGAAGCCGTACCGCCGGCAGCGGCAAAGCCCGCGCGCACGATACATGAAAAGCGCTCCGCGCGCCGTTCGGCCGCAGCGCTTGCGGTGATAAGCCTACTGCTCGTCGGAGTGGGATTTGCGCGCGACGGCATAAATATTGACGCGGCGCAGCCCGTCGTGCAGTCGCAGAGCCCGCAGCCCACGGCGGCGCCGACTGCCGGACCTGTGCAGACCACCGAACCGAGCAAGGCTCCCGCCGGCGTACAGTATATTCTGTACACCGAGGATCTTAGCTGGGATGAGGCCGAGGCGCAGTGTAAAGCGCTCGGCGGCCACCTTGCGACGATAAAGGACGAGGCCGATTATGAGCAGATATGCCAGCTCCTTGCCGACTGCAACGCACAGTATGTCTGGATCGGCGCGTACCGCGATGCCGACGGGCAGATGAAATGGGCCGACGGACAGAGCAGCGACTT
Source organism: bacterium (assembly GCA_963650165.1). Classification (GTDB taxonomy): domain Bacteria; phylum Bacillota; class Clostridia; order Oscillospirales; family Oscillospiraceae; genus F23-B02. The sequence continues at coordinate 27,330 of CAVJKX010000011.1, read as the reverse complement.
CTATGCCTGGGCGCAGGGCGAGCCGTCCGTGACCGACTCCTACGACGGCGCGGCGGAAAACTACGTCATGCTCGTAAAGCAGTCGGACGGCACCTGGCTTTATAACGACAGCCGCGCAGATCCCCTTGCAAGCTATTCAGCCTTCTACAGCGGCAGAATAGCGTATATCTGCCAGATAGGATAATAAATTTTCAAAGCTCCCCCGGGCGTTGCCCTTCGGGAGCTTTTTTATATGGGGACGACAAAAGGAGCAGCCGTGCGGCTGCTCCTTAAAGCTGTTATGTTATGCTGCGGTTTAGAAGAAGTCGGTGATCTGTGCGTACAGAACGAAAGCCATGCCGAGCGGAGTGATGACCTTGTAGCAGATATTGAAGAAGGTCTTGCCCCAGAACTTGTGTCCTGCCTGCTCGCACTCTTCAACGACCATGTCGATCTTCCAGACCCAGCCGATGAGGAAGGCCATTACCATTGCGCCGAGCGGCATCATGATGCCTTCGGAGAGCATGTCATAGAAGTCGAGCCAGTCGCCGTTCCATGTCTTTGCGGTGTTGAGATAGTAGGTTTCGGATGCGTCGAATGCCGCGTCGGCCGCAACAGCGGTGTAAATTCCGTCGTCACCCTTTACATAGTAGTTTGTATCGGCAGCAAACTCGGTGATGTCGCCGGCCTCAGACCAGTGCATGCCGAGAATATCGGCAGGATTGCCTATTGCAGCGCCGCCGTTGGTGCCTGCGCCCAGACCGTCAAGGCAGGTGGGCAGGCAGAATACGAAGATGATGACTGCGCAGAGGATAGCGTACTTTTTGCGTCCGGGAGCCTTGCCCTCTGCAACGTTCTGGTCGACCTTGAAGGAGGTGATGACCTCGAGCAGGGAGAAGGAGGAGGAGATTGCTGCGATGAAGACGAGGGAGTAGAACAGGAAGCCCATGATGTTGCCGACGTAACCCATCTTCTCGAATACGATCTGCATGGACAGGAACAGAAGTCCCGGGCCGGAGGTGGTCTCGCCGCCGAGGAATGCGTAGCATGCGGGCATAACGATCATGCCGGCCATGATAGCAACGAGGGTATCGCAGATAACGACGATGACGGCGTTCTTCTGAAGGTTCTCCTGCTTCTTCAGGTAGGAGCCGTAGTTGATCATGGCGCCCATGCCGAGGGACAGTGAGAAGAACATCTGACCTGCGGCGGTCTTGAGGACCTTTGCGAAGTCCTCCTTCAGAGGCTCGATGTTCCAGCCGAACATGAACTTGTAGCCGCCCATTGCGCCGGGCTGGCATGCAACGTAGATGATAACGATGATGAGCATTACGAACAGGGCCGGCATACCGATCTTGCAGAAGTTCTCGATGCCGTCCTCAACGCCTGCCGCAACTATGTATGCGTTCATTGCGATGAAGATCGCGGTCCAGAGGATCATCTGGCCGCCGTTCATGATGAAGCTGCCGAAGTAGGTGGAGATGTCATCCGTGTTCCAGGTGTTCCAACCGAAGATAGCGGTCAGATAGCCGAGTGCGTAACGGGTGACCATGCCGCCAAGGACGAAGTAGAAGCACAGGACCAGGAAGGGGCAGAGGACTGCCATGTAGCCGAGCCATGTGTACTTCTTGCTGAGCTTGCGGTATGCCGCGACGGGGCTCAGGCCGGTCTTACGACCGATAACGAATTCGCCGATCATAACGGCGAGGCCTACGAAGACCGCAAGAAGAAGGTAAACGAGCAGGAAGGCGAAGCCGCCGCTCATACCCATCTTGTACGGGAAGCCCCAAATGTTGCCCAGGCCGACGGCGGAGCCGATAGCGGCCATCAGGAAACCAAAGTTGGAGCCAAATGTTGCGCGATTGTTTTCCATAACTTTCTCTCCTTTGTTTGAAATGCTTTCGCTGGAGTCTATTGTATCTGTTAAAAATTTGATTACAATAGCTTTACACTGAAATTAACTCGTTCTTAACACGCGTTAATAATCTCTTTACACGAATTTATATGTTTTGCATCAATTACGGCAATAATTTGTTCATAAGCATGGTAAAAATAGCTCGAAAATGCCTGCATGGCCCAGTAAGGCGTTAACAAATAGGTCAAAATCGTGTTAATTTCCTTAGCGGTTTTACGCTTATAAGGCGGGGTTCGGCTATAAATCCGTTTAATATGGATATTATCAAATCGTATATGCCGAACAAAAAAGCGTTTGGAAAATATAAAGGCGCAGAGCATAAAAAAGAAGCCGCACATGCGGCCTTGCAGCATAAAAAAGGAGCAGCCGGAGCTGCTCCTTAGAGTTATGTTGTGCTGCGGTTTAGAAGAAGCTTGTGATCTGACCGTAAAGGACGAGGATCATGCCGATCGGGGTGACGATCTTGTAGCAAAGAGTGAAGAAGCCGCGGGCCTTGAACTTGTGTCCGGAGGACTCGCATTCCTCCATAATGAAGTCAAGCTTCAGTACATAGCCTATCAGGATACACATTACCAGTGCGCCGAGCGGCATCATGATGCCTTCGGAGAACACGTCGTAGAAGTCGAGCCAGTCGCCGTTCCAGGTCTTGGCGGTCTTCACAAAGTAGGTCTCGGATGCGTCGAAGGCGGCATCCTCGGCTACTGCCGTGTAAATTCCGTCGTCACCGAGCGTGTAATAGGTCGTGTCCTTGTCAAATGCGGTGATATCGCCGGCTTCGCCCCAGTTCATGCCGAGGATCTCGGCGGGCGTGCCGAGTGCAGCGCCGCCGTTTGTGCCGGCGCCCAGACCGTCAAGGCAGGTGGGCAGGCAGAATATGAAGATGATGACAGCGGCGAGGATCGCGTACTTTTTGCGTCCGGGAGCCTTGCCCTGCTCGACGTTCTTGTCGACCTTATAAGCGGTGATGACCTCAAGCAGCGAGATCGAGGAGGTTATTGCGGCGATAAATACGAGCGTGTAGAACAGGAAGCCCATGATATTGCCGACGTAACCCATGTTGTGGAATACCTCCTGCATGGACTTGAAGAGAAGTCCGGGGCCTGCACCGGCGTTGTCGCCGAGGAAGGCAAAGCAGGCGGGAACGACGACCATCGCGGCCATGATGGCGACGGTGGTATCGCTGATGACGACGATAAGCGCATTCTTCTGAATGCTTTCCTTCTTCTGAAGGTAGGAGCCGTAGGTGATCATAGCGCCCATGCCGAGGGACAGGGAGAAGAACATCTGACCTGCGGCGCTCTTGAGAACGAGCAGCCAGTCTTTCTTGAGCGGGCTGAGGTCCCAGCCGAAGATGAACTTGTAGCCCTCGCCGGCGCCGGGCTGGCATGCAACGTAGATGATGATGATAATGAGCATCACGAACAGGGCGGGCATACCGACCTTGCAGAACTTCTCGATGCCCTCGCCGATACCGCCTGCGACGATCGCAACGTTCAGCGCGATGAATATCGCCGTCCAGAGTATCATGCCGCCGCCGTTCATGATGAACGTTCCGAAGAAGTCGGAGATGTTTGCAACGTTCCAGGTGTCCCAGCCGAAGATGGCGGTCAGGTAGCCGACTGCATAGCGCATGACCATGCCGCCGAGAACGAAGTAGAAGCACAGGACCAGGAAGGGGCAGATAACCGCCATGTAGCCGAGCCAGGTGTACTTCTTGCTGAGCTTGCGGTATGCTGCGATCGGGCTCAGGCCGGTCTTACGGCCTATGCAGAACTCGCCGACCATGACGGCGAAGCCTACGAATACGCCCAGTGCAAGATAAACCAGCAGGAAGGCGAAGCCGCCGTATGCGCTTATCTTGTACGGGAAGCCCCAAATGTTGCCCAGGCCGACGGCCGAGCCGACGGCAGCCATAAGGAAACCAAAATTGGAGCCAAAAGAGTCGCGATTGTTTTCCATAACTTTCTCTCCTTTAATTATAAATGCTTTCGCTGAGCCTATTGTATCTGTTAAAAAATTGATTACAATAGCTTTCCGGCGATATTAACTTGCTCCTAATGCCCATGCGTATTCTCTTCACGGTAATTTATGCGATTTGCTGCAAAAACGGTAATGATTTGTTCATAAGCATGGTCAAAATGGCTCGAAAAGGGGTCCAAAGAGCTGCCGGACGTTAACAAAAAGGCAAAAAATACATTAAGCTGCCTAACACTTTGACAAATGAATGACGCTCTCCGGCTATGAGTTCGGCTAATATGCATATTATAAATATGTATAGGGGAGAAGAAAAATGCAGCCGCTTTCGCGGCTGCATGAGAGCTTGAAGTTTAATGCGTATTGTAGTAATCGACGGCGGCCTCGGTGGTCAAAATGAGCTCGCAGTCGCCGTTGTCGAGGGCGGAGAAGTATTCCGCCGCGCCGCCGTTTACGCGGGTTATCTGACCGAGCTTGCGGCTGACGGAGGCGTTTGCGTTTATCGTGTCGAGCGCCGTCTGCGTCGTGCCGATGTACAGAAGCTTATCGCGCACGGAGCCAGAGCCGCTGCCGAGACCGGCAAGGACTACGTCCGTTGACATGTACGTTTTGAGTATCGTATAGTCGGCGCACTCGGTGTCGAGCGCGACGCCGCCCCAGGCGCAGTCAATATTGCCGGAGTTGAGCTCGACGTATGCGTCCTCGGAGTGTATCGGCTGTATCTTCAGCACCCAGCCGAGCTTTTCGCAGACCTTGTTTGCAAGGTCGATATCAAAGCCGACGTATTCGCCGTCCTTTTCGAAGCTGAGCGGAGCCGACTCGAGGTCGACGCCGATTATGAAGGTACGCTCGGATATGTAGCCGAGCTCGTCGAGCGCGTTTTTCTGCGAGGGGAAGTCAACGGTGCGGCTGCTGCCGAACCACTGCGTGCTCAGCTCGTCTATAACGCCCTCGGCCGAGAGCTCCTTGAGCGCCTTGTCGATGTAGTGATAGGTCGAGTCGCCGTTTCGGAAGCCGATGGAATACGCCTGACTGCCGAGCGTTTTCACGACCTTGTATTTTCCGCTGCTGCCGCAGGCGCACAGGCTCAAAAGCATTGCGAGCACCAGCGACAGACACATTATTCTCTTTCTCATATGGGTCATACCGCCTTTCGGAAAAATGATACGCGAAAAATGTTAAAAAATCAAGGCAGTAAATTTACCGCGTATGATCGCGCTGCCGCTCAGGGTGAGCGAGCGTATCTGCGAGCCCGTGCAGGCGGCCGCAGCGCTGAGCGTACCGCGCGGCTGTGCAAGGCGCACGCTGGCGTATTCGCCGTCGATATCGGCAAGATATGCGGCTGCGGCGGACGTGCCGCTTGCGCATGAGCCCTCCCACACGGCGCTGCCGGTGGATTCAACATATACAAGCGGCGTGAGAGTGCCTGCGTCCTTGTCGAGAAACATCAGTCCCAGTGCGTCGGCCTTTATCTGCCTGCACCATGCGCCGATGACGCGCTCTGCCGTTTCGCGGCTCATCGTACCGGCGGGCACCATGGCGTGGCATATGCCCGGAAAGCGCACGAGCGGCAGCGTATAGCAGTCAAAGCCGTCGAGAAAGCTGCACTCGTATATGGCCTCCGGCAGCGGCATGGCGACCTCGCCTGTGAAAGTATCCGGAGCACTCACCGAGCCCGAGACCTTCACAGGCTCCGGCGCACCCGATACCTCGATGAGCATATCGCCCGCATCCATGCTGAACTGCCGCATGATCACCGCCGCGGCCGAGAGCGTTGCGTTGCCGCAGAACTCGCCGCCCATCATCTGAAGCCGCACGGCGCAGCAGGGATCGGAGGGCGCTTCGAGAAAGCCCACCTGCTCGGCCTGTGTATAGAGCGCCATGAGCTCGGAGGCGACGCGGCTCTGCTCGCTTCTCGGCACAAAGCTGTCGACTATGAGCGTTATATTGCCCGAGGGGTCGATTTTCGTATAGCTTATGTTCATGACTGTCCGTAATTTTTAAGAAACTGCTTCGTGCGCTCCATCTTCGGCGCACCGAATACCTCTTCGGGGTCGCCCTGCTCGACGATAACGCCGCCGTCCATGAATATGACACGGTCGGACACCGCGCGGGCAAAGGCCATCTCGTGCGTTACGATGACCATGGTCATGTGCTCCTCGGCAAGCTTTTTTATGACCTTGAGTACCTCGCCCGTGAGTTCGGGGTCGAGCGCACTCGTCGGCTCGTCAAAGAACAGTATCTGCGGATCCATCGCAAGCGCACGCGCAATGGCAACGCGCTGCTGCTGGCCGCCGGAGAGCTGGCAGGGGTAGGCGTCGGCCTTCTCCGCAAGGTTCATCTTTTCGAGCAGCTCCATGGCCTTGACCACGGCCTCCTCCTTGCTGCGGCCGAGTACGCTCACCTGCGGATCGGTGAGGTTTTTGAGCACACTGTAGTGGGGGAAGAGGTTGAAGTTCTGAAAAACGAGCCCGAAGATGCTGCGTATTTTTTTAAGCTCGGCCTTATCCGAATACACGGAGCGGCCGTCCCGGCCGATCCTTGCCGCGTGCTCGCCGGAGTATATGAGCTCGCCGCTGTCCATCTCTGTCAGGAGCGTTGCACAGCGCAGGAGCGTCGATTTGCCCGAGCCCGAGGGACCGATGATCGACACAACCTCGCCCTCGGAAACGCTCAGGCTTATGTCCTTGAGGACGTGAAGCGTCTCGTTATTGAAGCTTTTCTGAACGTGGTTTAACTCTAATATCTTCATTGCTCAAGTTCCTTACTGATAATAGTTCATGGATTTTTCCGCCCGGCCCATGACAAAATCGACGATGGCGTTAAACAGGAAGTAGAACACGCCCGCGACGATGAAGGGCACAAAGCTCGTCTGCGAGTTTGCGAGGTTCTTGCCGATGGTGAACATCTCAACATAGGAGACGGTGAAGGCCAGCGAGGTGTCCTTTACGAGGGTGACGACCTCGTTGGTGACGCTGGGCATGATGCGCTTTATCACCTGCGGCAGGATTATGCGGAAAAACGTCTGCACCTTGGAGTAGCCGAGTATCTCGGATGCCTCGTACTGCCCGACGGGGATGGATTCGATGCCGCTGCGGTAGATCTCGGCAAAATATGCCGCGTAGTTTATCGCAAAGGCTATGACGACCGGTATAAGCTTGTTTTTGGAGACGGAAAGATGCCACAGATAGTACGGGCCGTAGGTCACGGCGATCAGCTGCAGCATCAGCGGTGTGCCGCGCAGGACCGATATAACGGCGCGCGTCACGTTTGAAACGACCTTGTTTTTGCTCATCCTGAGCAGGGCGACGCCCATGCCGAGCGGCAGCGAGAACAGCAGCGTCAGGAAAAATATCGCGCAGGTGCCGCCCATGCCCTCGAGCATCAGATTTATCATTGTTGTAAGCTTCATAGATGTGTTCCTCTTAACGCACACATTCCCGAAGGTGTGCCGCACCTTCGGGAGACGTGCTTTTTAGCCTGTTTTCCGTTTAATTACTTGTTGAGAAAGATCAGGTTGTTTACGATGTCGGGGTAATTGTCGGCGATCTTCTGATAGGTGCCGTCGGCGACGAGCTCGTCGATAGCGGCCTGGATCTGGTCGCACAGCTCCTGGTCACCGGAGCGGAAGGCTATGCCGTACTGCTCTGCGCCGAGGTTCTCGTTGATGATGGAGTAGCCCTCGTTCTCTGCGACGTATGCTGCCGCAACGGGGTAATCGACGAACACCGCGTCAACGCTGCCGCCGCCGAGCTCGGTGAAGCAGCTCAGGAAGCTGTTGCAGGTGACTACGTCCTTGAAGGTAGCCTTCAGATCGGCAAGGTCGCCGTCGAGAAGGGTCTGGCCGGAGGTGCCGAGCTGGACGGCAACGGTCTTGCCCGCGAGATCCTTGGAAGAGTTGTAGCCGCTGTCGCTCTTTACGAGAAGCACCTGGGTGTTGTCGTAGTAGGGCTCGGAGATGACGTAGCCGGCTTTCTTCATGCTGTCAAGGATGGTCATGCCGGCCCAGATGCAGTCGCATTCCTCACTGTCGAGCTGAACGAGCTTCTGATCCCAGTTGAGAGCGAAGAACTCAACGTTCCAGCCGAGCTTCTCGCAGACAGCCTTGGCGGTCTCTACGTCAAAGCCGGTGTACTCGCCGTCGTCGCCCATGTAGGCGTAGGGGGGATACTCGGGGTCGATGCCGACCACGAGGGTCCTGGTCTCGTCGCCTGCCTTGTCGTCGCCCTTACTGTCGGTGCTGTCATTGCCGCAGGCGCACAGTGCAAAGACCATCATCAGCGCCAGCATCATAGCGATAATTCGTTTCATTTTTCTTTCCTCCAAAAACATGTGTTTAGGTTAGTAGTTTGTTATCACACTGCTATAATAACACATTAGCGAAATAAAGCAAGACCTTTTTTCAAATTTAGCTGTGCAATTTCTGCACAGCAGAAGCGCTTACTTATATAATAAAAACAGCGTACCGAAATCGGTACGCTGCTTGAGTATGTTTTTATTGCTCAGACGTGAGCCGGAGCGCCGCTCGGATCGGCAGCGTTTGCGTTTGCAAGCTCGCCGGGCTCCGTGTTGTCCGCCGTAGGACGCTTCATGCCGACCTTCAGCAGCAGCGGGGTAACGAGGGTGGTCACGATGACCATCAGGACGACGGCGGGGAACATGGTTCCCGAGATGAGTCCTGCCATGCTGCCCTTCTGCGCGACGATCAGTGCGACCTCGCCGCGGGATACCATGCCGAGGCCGATGGAAACCGAGTCGTAGGTTTTGAAGCCGGTGATCCTTGCACCGATGCCGCAGCCGATGATCTTGGTGAGGATAGCCACGACGGTGAGGGTGACGGCGAAGAGGATGAGCGTGCCGTCAAGTCCGGCAAGCTCCGTTTTTATACCGATGGAGGCGAAGAAGATCGGGGAAAAGAGCATGTAGCTCATGGTGTTTATACGCTTGACGACATAGGTACGCGTCTCGCCGTGGTCGCTGAGCATGAGGCCGGCAAAGTATGCGCCGGTGATATCGGCGATGCCGAAGAAGTGCTCGGAAACGTAGCTGAGGATGAAGCAGAAGGCCAGCGCGTAGATGGCGATACGTCTGTGGTTGCCCCAGATCTTCGAGCGCAGATGCGCGAACACCTTGCGGATGACAACCGCGATGACGGCAAGGCAGACAAAGTAAGCGATGATGCGGATGAAGATGGTCATCGGCTGAACGGTGGAGTCGGTAAAGCCGGTGAGCACGGTCAGAACGATGATGCCGAGCACGTCGTCGATGACTGCGGCCGCCATGATGGCAGTACCGACGCGGCTCTTGAGCTTGCCCATCTCGCGCAGCGTTTCGACGGTGATGGAAACGGAGGTCGCTGTCAGAACGACGCCGATGAACGCGGCCTTGAGCATACGCAGGCTGTCGGGCTCACCGTTAAACAGCAGATAGCAGCCGGCGCCGCCGAGGAACGGGACGATAACGCCGATGGTTGCGATGATGAACGCCGAAAGGCCCGTGTGCTTGAGCTCCTGCACGTCGGTATCGAGTCCCGCGGTGAACATCAGGATAATTACGCCGATCTCGGCCGTTTTAACAAGGAAGTCGGATTCGCCGACAAGGCCGAAGCAGCTCGGTCCGAGCAGCAGGCCCGCTATAAGCGCGCCGACGACCTGCGGCATGTTGACCTTCTCGCTCACGAGACCGAGAACCTTGGTCGAAAGCATAATAAGCGCGATTACGATCAAAAAGCTGTAATCCATGTTAATTTTCCCCCAAATTGCACAAAAGATAATCAAAAAAACCACAATCTTGATGCATTCTGCATCATTCGGCATAGCGGATTGTACGCGATTTTATCCTAAAATGCAAGTTAATTTTTCGGCCCTGCGATGAACAAAATTTATGCGGTTATAAGTTTGACGCATAGCCGGTTCGCTGTGCAAAAAACGCACAGCGAAAATCAGACAAACTGTCGTATTTGTACTTTAATTCCTATAATGAAAGTGGTATATTAATATCACATTATAAACATAGGAATTACGGAGGTGATACGATGAACGTGACAAGCAAGGGACGCTATGCTCTGCGCATCATGATCGACCTTGCCCAGCACGGGGACGACGGCTTCATATCGCTCAAGACCGTGTCCGAGCGCACGGAACTTTCCATGAAATACCTGGAGATGATAGTCGGCAACCTCAAAAAAGCCGAGCTCGTTCAAAGCTCGCGCGGCAAGGAGGGCGGCTATAAGCTCGTAAAGCCCCCGAAGGATTACACCATCGGAGAGATACTCAGATGCATGGAGGATAACCTTGCGCCCGTCGCCTGCATCAGGGAGGGCGAGATCCAGTGCGATCACTCCGGCGGCTGCCTGACGGTGCCGATGTGGAAGGAGCTTGACGATATAACAAACGCCTACCTTGACACGGTGAGCCTTGAGGATCTTCTCACCGGCGAGAAATGGCGAAAAAAAGCTTGACTTAGACAGTGCAAGGTGCTACAATCCCTACAGAATTAATAGGATATGCGAAAGGAAGATAAAAATGTTTGTATACGCAGACAACGCTGCAACCACATGTGTCAGCAAGACCGCGCTTGACGCGATGATGCCCTATCTCACAGAGCAGTACGGCAACCCTTCGAGCCTGTACGCCTTTGCTCAGGAGGCAAAGGAAGCGCTTGAGAACGCAAGAAAGACCGTTGCCGACATAATCGGCGCACAGCCCAAGGAGATATACTTCACCTCCGGCGGCTCCGAGGCGGACAACCAGGCCATAGTTTCCATGGCCAAGGTCGGCGCCCTCAAGGGCAAGAAGCATCTCATATCCACGAAGTTTGAGCATCATGCCGTCCTGCATACGCTCAAGAAGCTCGAGAAAGAGGGCTTTGAGGTAACGCTGCTGGACGTTCACGAGGACGGCGTCGTGCGCCTTGAGGATCTCGAGGCCGCAGTCCGCGAGGATACCGCGCTCGTAACGATCATGTTTGCAAACAACGAGATCGGCACGGTTCAGCCCATCAGGGAGATCGGCGAGTTCTGCCGCGCGAGGAAGATCCCCTTCCACACCGACGCGGTGCAGGCTGCCGGCCATATGCCGATAAACGTTCAGGAGATGAACATCGACCTGCTGAGCATGTCCGGCCACAAGTTCCACGCTCCCAAGGGCGTAGGCGTTCTGTACGCAAGGACAGGCATGCCGCTGTTCAACATCATCGAGGGCGGCGCACAGGAGCGCGGCAAGCGCGCCGGCACCGAGAATATCCCCGGCATCGTCGCTCTGGCGGCGGCGCTCAAGGAGAGCGTCGACAACATGGAGGCCAACACCGCGAAGATCATTCCCATGCGCGACAAGCTCTTTGCCGAGCTCAGCAAGATCCCCCATTCCAAGATAAACGGCTCGCTCGAGCACCACGTTCCCGGCACGGTGAACATGTGCTTTGAGGGCATCGAGGGCGAAAGCCTGCTGCTGCTTCTGGACGCGAAGGGTGTATGCGCCTCGTCCGGCTCGGCATGCACCTCCGGCTCGCTCGACCCCAGCCATGTTCTGCTCTCGCTCGGCCTGCCTCACGAGGTCGCGCACGGCTCGCTGCGCCTGTCGATAGGCGAGTACAACAGCATGGAGCAGATCGACCACATCATCAAGGTCGTCCCCGAGGTCGTGTCCTACCTGCGCGATATCTCCCCCGTGTGGGAGGAGCTCGAAAACGGCACAAAGCAGCACCTGATCTGATATACAAGACACCGTGAAATAATAGGAGGAACTTAAATTATGGCACTTTACAGTGATAAGGTAATGGATCATTTCCAGAATCCCCGCAACGTCGGCAAGATGGACGACGCAGACGGCGTAGGTGAAGTCGGCAACGCAAAATGCGGCGACATCATGAAGATGTACATCAAGGTCAAGGACGGCATCATCACCGATGTCAAGTTCAACACCTTCGGCTGCGGCAGCGCGATCGCCACCAGCTCCATGGCCACCGAGCTCATCAAGGGCAAGAAGGTCGAGGATGCGCTCGAGCTGTCGAATAAGGCCGTTGTCGAGGCGCTCGACGGTCTGCCCGCGCACAAGATCCACTGCTCGGTCCTCGCCGAGGAAGCCGTCGCCGCGGCAGTCAAGGACTACTACGACCGCAACGGCATCGCATACGATCCCGAGCTGTTCAGCAAGAAGCTGCACGACTGCGAAAGCTGCGCAGAGTAATTTGAGCATTAAAAATCCCACCGCTGCGGCGGTGGGATTTTTGCATATCCGATCGTTATTTTCCCGCCTCTGGCAGGCAGTGCATGCGCAGGGTATCGAGCATGCGGAAGCCCTCGGCGTGGAGAGAAAAACTGCGCAGACCGAAGTCTATCGAGCGTATGCGCAGGTACAGGGCTATCGCTCTGCCCTCGGCGCTCCCGTCGGGGAACTGGCTTTTGTGGCAGTCGAATATTGCCGAAAGCTGCCGCTCGAGGAGCTCCTTCGAGGTCCTGACATAGCTGTTGGGCGAGGCGGTCATGTAATACGCTATTGCCTTCACGGGAGCGGGAGCCGCGCCGTGCCGCCGCATAATGCCCTCATACGGAGCAAAGTACGCGAGCTCGGAGGCTGCCCTGCCGACGTTCAGATGATCGGGGTGGCACTCGCTTTTTACCTGCGGGTCGGGGCAGAAGATGACATCGGGCTTGAATTCGCCGACGGCCTTTGCCATTGCCGCCCTGAGCTCCCGCACGTCGTAAAAGCCGCCGTCGCAGAAGGGGAGGAAGGATAGCTCCTCAACTCCCAGCTTTTCCGCCGAGGCCACGGCCTCGGCCTGCCGGATGGGGATAAGCTCCTCCGGCGGCACGGTACCGGAGCCGTATCTGCCGTCGATGCAGCACAAAAACGCAAGCTTTTTGCCCATGGCGGCGAGCTTTGCCGCCGTTGCGCCCGCGCCGATCTCGATATCGTCCGGGTGCGGGCCGATGAAAAGATACCGCTCGAAGCTCTCAATGCGCGGCAGGGGAGAGGCGAGGCTTATCGCAAGCTTTGTTATGCTCATGCCGTTTCTTCCTTGCGGGCGGCTATCTCGCCGCAGATGCGGTCGTACTCGTCCTCGTCGAGCGTGTAGTGCTTTCTGTACAGGAAGTAGCTCAGAAGCATGAGCACGCAGGGGATGAGGATCATGCACAGCAGCAGCGCCAGCGTTTTGCCCGGCTCTATGCCGGCGATGACATTGTCGATGGCGGCTATCTTGTCCTGCTCGGAGATGAGATTGCGCGCGCACTCGTTTTCAAAGTCGGAGATACGGTTTGTATACTGCGTTACGCCGAAGATGATGTAGCTAAGGTTCGTTATGAGAACGGTCAGCGCGGAGGCAAGCTTCGTAAGGAAGGGGCGCAGTGAGGTGATTATCGCCTCGTCGCGCGAGCCCGTGCGGTATTCGTTATACTCGACCGTGTTTATGATGGAGATCATCATTATGAGATAGTAGCCGTACTGGCCGAAGTTCGAAACCGCATAGCCGACGGTTATCATCCAGAACTTGAGCATGGTCGAAGGCAGAGCGAGACCCGCGGTAAGCATGAGCGCGTAGCCGACCATGGAGATGCAGGCGAGTATCGTCATGAGCTTCTTGCGCTTTATATGCCGCGAAATGGCGGGGTAGAAGATCATGAGGAAGGCCGTGACGGACATTCCGACGATGGAAAACAGCGAGAACAGGCCGCCCTCGTAGCCGAAGTCAAAATAAATGTACGTTGCGCCGATGCCGCCGACGATGTGATCGTTGCCTATCTGCTGGAGAAGGAAGATGAGACTTATCCACAGCAGCTGATCGTTGCCGGTGATGGTAGTCCATATCTTCTTGAAGCTGATGGGGGGAGCCTCGGTGTATTCGCGCCTTTCGCGCACGCCGAAGATCGTAAAGCACAGGAAAAGCGGCGCAAGCACGCAGATAATGAGCGCTATGCGGCCGTAGGCTATGGTCGTGCTGCCGCCGATGGCCTTGTCGCCGACGGTGAATATGGGGATAAGAACGCTTGCAAGCGTTCCGCCGATGCCGGCAAAGAGCGTTGCGCGCGAGGCAAACTGGTTTCTCGCGTCCGCGTCGGTCGAGAGTGCGGGAACCATGCCCCAGTAGGAGATGTCATGCATCGTGTAGGTTATTGAGTACATGAAGTAGATAAAGCCGAAGAACCAGACGAAGCTCCAGCCCTGAAGATCGGTGTTGAAGGCAAGGTATACGACGACGGAGGTCGAGAGTATGCCTATGACGAGCCAGGGCTTGAACTTGCCCCAGCGCGTGCGCGTGCGCTCGATGATATTGCCCATGATGGGGTCGTTGAGCGCGTCGAATATTCGCGCGGCGACGACGATCGCGGTTATCGCGCCGAACTGCGTGTTTGTGAGGTTTCGCGTGAACAGCACGAAGGTTATTATGCAGCTTGTGAAAAGGTAATATATCATATCCCTGCCGACCGTGCCGAGCGGGAACATGATGAGATTTTTCTTCCTCTGTTTGAGATCTTCCATGACAGTCTCCTATTTAAAATTAATATATCCTTTATTTTAACAGCAGCCGGAGATAATAGCAATCAGCGCAGCTGATGAAGTTTGAGGTTGAAAATTGTTGCATTTTCACAAAGAGCTTTGTGAAAATGGTCAAAATTCCGTCTTGCGAAATGTGCCGCAATCGGATAGAATGTGTTTTATTCGATAATAAATATGCGAGGTGGTCAAAATGCAGGAGCTTATCGAGCGCATAAAGCGCGACGGCGTAGTCAGGCCCGGCGGAGTTTTGAAGGTGGACAGCTTTTTAAATCACCAGATCGACCCGAAGCTGAGCTACAGCATGGCACAGGAGATATACAGACTGTTTGAAAACGACGGTGTAAACAAGATCCTCACCATCGAGGCATCCGGCATCGGCATGGCCGTCCTGACGGGACTCGTGTTCGGCTGCCCCGTGGTCTTTGCGAAAAAGAGCAAGACCATTAACCTCTCTGACGACGTGTACGCCACGACCGTGTATTCCTTCACGCACCAGGTATCAAAGCAGGTGCTCGTTTCAAAGCGCTATCTCAATCCCGGCGACAGAGTGCTGATAGTTGACGACTTCCTCGCAAACGGCGCGGCTCTCGAGGGCCTGTGCAGCATCGTCGAGCAGGCCGGAGCCGAGATCGTGGGCGCCGCGATAGCAATAGAAAAGGCCTTCCAGCCCGGCGGCGAAAAGCTGCGTGCAAGAGGCCTGCGCATAGAATCGCTTGCCCGCATCGAGTCGATGGGCGACGACAGCATAGTTTTCTGCGCAGAGTAAACATGCACAAAAAACACGGCGAAAAAATGTCAAACTTGGCTAAAAACCAGTCTTGACTTTTGACGCCGCGCTTGTTATGCTAAAACTGTTCTCAATAAGAGACAGCGAAAACCGAATATTTTCGATATATAGCAAATGATATGGATTTGAAGTCTCTACCCGGACGCCGTAAATGACCGGACTATCGAAGTTTTATATAAAAGGGGGAAGTGTTTCCCCTTGACTTTGATTTTCTCCGCCGGTCACAGATCCATGTGCCCGGCGCTTTTTATTTTGTATCAAGGCTCGAAAGAGCTTGATAATATAAAAAATTTGGAGGGTAACCGAAAGATGATGAAGAAGATTACAGCACTGCTTCTGGCAATGGTCATGGTGTTCGCACTGTGCGCCTGCGGCAGCGACAGCGACAAGAAAACCGATGACGACGGCGACAGCAGCGCATCCGATATCAAGGTCGGATTCATATTCCTGCACGACGAGAACTCCACCTATGACCTTAACTTCATGAACGCAGCTGAGGCAGCATGCAAGGCACTCGGCCTGAGCGAGAGCCAGTATGTTTTCAAGAAGAACATCCCCGAGGATCAGAAGTGCTACGACGCAGCAGCTGAGCTCGCAGAGGAAGGCTGCAACATCATTTTCGCCGACAGCTTCGGCCACGAGTCCTACATGATCGAGGCCGCAAAGGAATTCCCCAACGTTCAGTTCTGCCACGCCACCGGCACCCTTGCTCACACCGAGGGTCTTGCAAACTATCACAACGCTTTCGCTTCCATCTATGAAGGCCGTTACCTCGCAGGCATCGCAGCCGGCCTCAAGCTCAACGAGATGATCGCAAACGGCACCGAGATCAACGGTACCGTCGTCACCGCAGACAACGCCAAGATCGGCTACGTCGGCGCATTCACCTACGCAGAAGTTATCTCCGGTTACACCTCTTTCTTCCTCGGCGCACGCTCTGTATGCCCCACCGTCACCATGGACGTGACCTTCACCGGTTCCTGGTACGATGAGACCGCAGAGAAGGAAGCAGCCAACACCCTCATCAAGAACGGCTGCAACCTCATCAGCCAGCACGCCGACTCCATGGGCGCTCCCACCGCATGCGAGACCGCAGGCGTTCCCAACGTTTCCTACAACGGCAGCACCATTTCCGCCTGCCCCAACACATTTATCGTCTCCTCCCGCATTGACTGGGCTCCCTACTACGAGTACGCAATCAAGGCAGTCATGAACGGCGAGACCATCGACACCGACTGGACCGGCACCCTGAAGACCGGCTCCGTCGTCCTGACCGACGTTAACGAGGCAGTTGCAGCCGAGGGCACCGCAGACGCCATTGCCGAGGCAAAGGCAAAGCTCGAGGACGGTAGCCTGAACGTATTCGACGTCAGCACCTTCACCGTCAAGGGCGAGAAGCTCACCAGCTACATGGCCGACGTCGATACCGACGCTGACTACACCGCAGACACCGAGGCCATCAAGGACGGCGTGTTCCTCGAGTCCACCTACCGCTCCGCTCCTTACTTCGATGTTCAGATCGACGGCATCAACCTGCTCGACACCAACTTCGGCAGCTGATAAAACCAATAGCCTGCACTAAATTAAAAGGAAGCTCCGCGCATACGGAGCTTCCTTTAAGCTCTTATCAGGCTGCACAGGAAAGAGCATGAAGCCTTTCGTACTTTTTCCTGCGCTGCCACTTATTACACAACGGGAGTGAAGAGATGGATAACAAAAACGCCGCCGTGAAGATGAGAAACATATCTAAATCCTTCGGCACGGTAAAAGCTAACGACAAGATTTGGCTCGATATATACAGAGGCGAGATCCTTGCGCTTCTGGGCGAGAACGGTTCGGGCAAGACTACCCTGATGAACATGCTCTCGGGCATTTACTTTCCCGACGAGGGCGAGATATTCATTGACGATAAAGAGGTCGTCATACGCTCCCCCAAGGATGCACTGAACCTCGGCATCGGCATGATCCACCAGCATTTCAAGCTCGTTGACGTGCTCACGGCGACCGAGAATATCATCCTCGGCCTCGAGGGCAAGGGCAAGCTCGACCTCAAGGCGGCGGCCCAAAAGATCCGCGAGATATGCGATGCTTACGGCTTTGACGTCGATCCCGATCAGCATATTTACGAGATGAGCGTTTCGCAGAAGCAGACCGTTGAGATTGTCAAGGTCCTCTACCGCGGCGCCGATATCCTCATTCTCGACGAGCCGACGGCGGTGCTCACCCCGCAGGAGACCGATAAGCTCTTTGCCGTTCTGCGCAACATGCGCGACGCGGGCAAGGCCATCGTTATCATAACCCACAAGATGCACGAGGTCGAGGAGCTGTCCGACCGTGTCGCCGTCCTGCGCCACGGCCAGTTCATCGGCGATATGCCCACCAAGAGCACCAACGCCCAGGAAATGACCAACATGATGGTCGGCCATGCGGTGGAGCTTAACATCGAGCGCCCCGAGCCCGTTGATCCCAAGCCCAGGATCGAGGTCAAGAACCTCACGGTGCGCAGCATTGACGGCATCGTCAAGCTCGACGACGTGTCCTTCACGGCAAACAGCGGCGAGATACTCGGCATTGCCGGCATCTCCGGCTGCGGCCAGAAGGAGCTGCTCGAGGCCATTGCCGGACTTCAGCCCACCGAGGGCGGCAGCGTGAGCTACATAAAGGACGACGGAGAGCACGAGGAGCTTCTCGGCAAGGATCCGCTGTCGATAGCCGAACTCGGCGTCGTCCTGTCCTTCGTTCCCGAGGACAGACTCGGCATGGGCCTTGTCGGAAACATGGATCTGGGCGACAACATGATGCTCCGCTCCTTCCGAAAGGGCAGAGGCATATTTACAGACAGAAAAAGTCCCCGCAAGCTCGCGGAAACGGTCGTTGACGAGCTCGAGGTTGTAACTCCCGGCATAAACACCCCCGTCCGCCGCCTCTCCGGCGGCAATGTGCAGAAGGTGCTCGTCGGACGCGAGATCGCATCCGCGCCGACGGTGCTGCTCACGGCCTACGCCGTGCGCGGCCTGGACATCAATTCGTCCTACACCATATATGACCTCATAAACCGCCAGAAGCGCAAGGGCGTCGCCGTCATATACGTCGGCGAGGACCTCGACGTGCTGCTCGAGCTGTGCGACAGGATACTTGTCCTGTGCGGCGGCAAGGTCAGCGGCATAGTTCCCGGCCGCGGTGCCAAAAAGCGCGAGGTCGGCATGATGATGACGAAGCTGGGAGGGGGAGAAGGCTGATGAAGAATAATAACAGAGAGCCGCTGCTGCATATAGTCAAGCGCGGCGCAATGCCCTGGTACAAGGCCTGGGCCATACGCCTTCTGGCGATAGTCATCGCGCTCATCGTCTGCGCGGTGGTCACAATGACCGTTACGGGCGAGAACCCCATTCAGGTCTATGCGACGATGCTCGACAGCTCCTTCGGAAGCGAGCGCAAGATGTGGATCCTCGCGCAGAACACGGCGATGCTCCTCGGCGTATCGCTTGCCGTCACCCCGGCGTTTAAAATGAAATTCTGGAACATCGGCGGCGAGGGTCAGATACTCGCAGGCTGCCTTGCGGCGGCCGCATGCATGATCTGCCTTGCCGATAAGCTCCCCAACGCTGCGCTCATCGCGGTAAGCGCCGCGGCGAGCATAGCCGCAGGTGCGGTCTGGGGCGGCATCCCGGCCTTCTTCAAGGCCAGGTGGAACACCAACGAGACGCTGTTCACCCTCATGATGAACTATGTTGCGACCCAGCTCGTAGCCTTCTTCGTCATCATCTGGGAGGTCCCCAAGGGCGCGGGTCAGATCGGCATCATCAACCAGAGCACCCGCATCGGCTGGCTCCCGCAGATCGGCGGCAATAAGTACATGCTCAACGTTCTGGTCATTCTCGTCCTGACGCTGCTTGTGTATATCTACCTCAGCTACTCCAAGCACGGCTACGAGCTCTCCGTCGTCGGCGAGAGCGAGCGCACGGCCCGCTACGTCGGCATAAAGGTCGACAGAGTCATTATCCGCACGATGCTGCTCTCGGGCGCTATCTGCGGCATCGTCGGCTTCCTGCTTGTCTGCGGCACCGATCACACGCTGTCAACAACGCTCTCGGGCGGACGCGGCTTTACGGCGGTCATGGTCTCGTGGCTTGCAAAATTCAATCCCATCATCATGATCTTCGCCAGCATGCTGCTTGCCTTCCTCGACAAGGGCGCAAGCGCGATATCCACAAACTTCGGACTGAACCATTCCTTCTCGGATATACTCACCGGCATAATACTGTTTTTCATCATCGGCTGCGAGTTCTTCATAAGCTACAGGATAAGCTTCCGCAGGGCGGCAGGAAAGGAGAGTGCGGAAAATGTTTGATATAGTATCCTTCTTCCCCCGTGCGGTAATGCAGGGCGTTCCGCTCCTTTTCGGCGGCACGGGCGAGATCATAACCGAAAAGTCCGGCAACCTCAACCTCGGCATCCCCGGCATCATGTATGTCGGCGGCATCTGCGGCGTTATCGGCGCATTTCTGTACGAGCAGTCGGCGGCCGAGCTCAACAGCTTTCTTGCGATATTCATCCCCGTCATGTCCTGCCTGCTCGGCTCGCTGCTCATGGGACTTCTGTACTGCTTCCTGACCGTCACGCTCAGAGCGAACCAGAACGTCACCGGCCTTGCAATGACCACCTTCGGCATCGGCATCGGCAACTTCTTCGGCGGCTCGCTCATAAAGCTCACAAACGCCGAGGTCCCGTCGATCGCCCTGTCTGCAACGAGCAAGGTGTTCAGCCGCTCGCTGCCCTTTGCCGACAGCCTCGGCTGGTTCGGCAAGATGTTTTTAAGCTACGGCTTTCTGGCCTACGCCTCCGTCATCATCGCAGTCATAACGGCCTACGTCATCAAAAAGACCCGCGTCGGCCTCAACCTGCGCGCCGTGGGCGAGAGCCCCGCGACGGCGGACGCTGCCGGCATAAACGTCAACCGCTACAAGTATATCGCCACCTGCGTCGGCAGCATGATCGCCGGTCTGGGCGGTCTGTACTACGTCATGGACTACGCCTGCGGCGTTTGGTCAAACGACGCCTTCGGCGACCGCGGCTGGCTTGCCATAGCGCTGGTCATCTTCTCCGTGTGGAGACCGAACCTTGCGATCATCGCGTCGATCCTCTTCGGCGGCCTGTATATCGTGTATCTCTACATCCCGGCTGGCACTCAGCTTTACATGATGGAGCTGTACAAGATGCTTCCGTACCTTGTCACCATCATCGTGCTCGTGGTCGTGTCCATGCGCAAAAAGCGCGAGAACGAGCCTCCCGCCTCCCTCGGCCTTGCCTACTTCCGAGAGGACCGATAGAATATAAGAATTTAAGCTCCGTGAGATCTTCACGGAGCTTTTTTGCTGCTTATAACGGCTCGCCGGAACCTCACGTCAGAGACTCCGCCGCCCGGCGGATCTTCTCCGCGGTTTCATCCTTCGTGTGAACGTCGCCGGAGCAGGCCGCGGCCGTTATGAAGTCGAGAAACGCTTCGGTGATGGTCGCCTCGGCGATCTGCACGTTGCAGTATTCTCCCGAGGCCTCCAGCGGCAGCACGAAGTGGGTGCCCACATACTCGCGGACGGCGATCATCACGTCCTGCGGCAGACGCAGGCGCTGGGGCTTTGCGATGCGCATGATGCGCGTGCCCTCGACGCAGTCCCTGTACAGGCGTTCAAGAACGGTTCTGCGGATATCCGGCGGGGCGGGGACGGAGCCGTTTTTGGGCAGATCGCAGATAAAGCCGGTCTCCGCGAACAGACGCAGTCCGCCTTCGTAGAAAATCCCGGTGTAGGGCTGCCGCCGCAGCAGCTCGCCGTAGGTCAGTATGGCGCGGATGAGCTCATCGCGCCCGGGCACGCCGGGCAGGATCAGACGCTCGAGTATCTCTCCGTCGGCATACGGGACAAGGCAGGGCTGAAACTGCATAAAGCCGCAGCGGTGGGGCTGCGTATCCACGCTGCTGTAGTAATTCAGAATGCTGAGGGTATCGAGATTGCGGTTAAAAAGGGGGCTTGCGCCGTCGAGCATGGCCTGCGCTCCCTCCTGCCAGCAGTGCAGCGCATCCGCATCCCGCAGGATCATGGCCTGCTGAGCGTCGCGGTGCAGCAGAAACACCGCCTGTGGCAGCAGCAGGCAGTAGGGGAACAGCACCCCGGCGTGCGGCAGCTCCACATGGGCGGCATAGCTGTAGCGAAGCTCATAGCTGAAGCTGCTGCTCAGAAGCATGGGCAGCGCGTCGGACAGGACATTGAGGTTTGCCGCTGCGGCCTGCGCCTGCGGCGCCTTCCAGAACTCCACGAGCTGGGAGATCTGCATTCCCTTGCCGTCCAGCCCGCAGAGGATGGACAGACTTCTTTGCAGCCAGCGCTTCGGAAAGCCGGGGAAAAACACCAGCCTGCCGCCCAGACGGTTTCCTTCGGAAAGAAGGGAGGCCAGCATGTTGAGAATTGCGGCGTCGCCGGAGATGAGCTCCATGTCTCTGCTGCTGCCGGGTGCTGCGGGCCAGACCCGGCGCGGCACGGGCGTGGCCTGAAAGGACTGATCCAGCCGCCCGAGCATGGTGCGCACGCAGGCGCGCCGCTCGACCACATCCGGTCCCAGCAGCTCGCCCTCGAGAAGCTCCATGAGCTCCGCCTGCTGGGCTGCCGATGCACGGAGGTAGGGGAGGAGGCTCTCTACGTCCCTGCGAGAGGGCTTCCTGCTGCCGCTGAGTATATTCTGCAGATTGGGGCGATTGAGCCCCGCCGCACGCGCAAGAGTTGCGTGAGATACGCCGCTTTCCTCCGCCAGATTCTTGAGATACACGCTGAAACGCGACATAGCCGTGCCCTCCTTTAAAAAATGCTTTGATACACGCTTTGACACAGGTTGTCTTAACGCTTACTTTACACTAAAATGAAGCGGAAAGCAACATCTGCCCGCGAAATACAGGAGGAAGAAACATGAACCGAAAAATAACGATATTGAGCCTGCTGCTGGCTCTGACCCTGAGCCTTGCCGCCTGCGGTGAAAACGCTCCGGCGGAGGAGACCGCAGACCCGAACGGGGCCGTTGGCGGCAGCACTGCCGTGACCCCGGACATCCGGCCCGCAGGCCCCGGCGTGGAAGCTGGCGGTACCCCCGCGGAGACCAGCGGCGAGCTCGTGTTCACCATGGATTATGACCAGGGAATACTCGACGGCAGCGGCCAGAGCGGCTGGTTCGTCACGTCATGGCTTGCCAAAGGCTACGGTACGCAGTACTACGCCGTCTGCCCCGCCGCGGGACAGGTGATCGAAGGCGAGGAGGGCGCGCCCGTCGTCCTCTGCGCTCAGGGACTCATACGCTTTGTGTGGAAGGACGGAGACGGCAATGAGACAAGCGCCTACACCGTCTACTTCATGCAGGGAGAACCTCAGACCTACACGCTCTATGCCGAGATCTACGGCCTGGACGGAAAGCTCCGTGAGGAGCGGGAGGTCATGACCTGGACCCAGACGGAGGAGGATCCCTACTTGACGCTGGTGCTGCCCGCCATGGAGCAGATCGCCTCCGAGCTCGGCGGCTATGTGGAGGGCAGGGAGCTGGTGCTGAACGTCACGGACGAAGACGGCGACGCCGTGATACACGGTACGGACGGCGGCGAGCTGATCCGCCTGCCGGGCGTGGAAGCCTCGGGCGTCTATGCCTATGCAAGCAGCGACGGAAGCTTCGTCTCCGTTTACCGTCCCGACAGCGATCAGACGGAATTTTACCGCTTTTAAGGAGAAAACACCATGAAAAAACGACTGCTGGCAGGCCTTTTATCCCTCGTGCTGCTTCTCGGCCTGCTGCCTGCTTCCACCTTTGCCGCCTCCGTCGCGGCAGGGGTTGCAAATGTCTACACTCTGGCGGATATCAAGGCCGCCACAAATAACGGCAGCGTCACCACCATCCGGCTGATGAACGACATCGACGTCAGCAAGGAGACGTACAGCTTTGATAATGGCGGTCAGGGGGACGCCCCCATCTACTGCTCCAACGGCCTTCGCTCCGGCGTGGTCTTTGACGGCAACGGCCACACCATCTACAACCTGAAATCCGGCATCTGGCGCTACAATTCAGGCACGGTCCGCAATCTGAACATCTCCATCCACGACACGGATGCCGACAGCCTGCACCTCTCCGACTTCGGGGTAGCCGTCTACACCCATCAGATCGAGTACTTCGGGATCGCGGAGGTCAACAAAGGCACGATTGAAAACTGCAATGTTACCATGCTCATTGACCGGCAGGATCAGTGGAAGCTCTACATCGGCGGCATAGTGCAGGTAAACTACGGCACCGTCCGGGACTGCATCGCAGACCTGAAGGTGGACGTCACGGCGACTACGGGCGATCTCCCCGGCGTGTGGCTGGGCGGCATTGCCCGGGCCTCCCATGAAAACTCCCTCATCGACCACTGCCTGGTGCTGGGACATTTCAACGCCTCGGGAAGCCAGGCTCACAATATCAGCCTTTCGGGAATTGCCGACCTGACCACTGACACGGCCCGCTGCATAGACTCCGCCTTTGCCATGGACAAGGCAGAGGTCCTCTGCCGGGATCAGTACTACTTTTCTCCCGCATTCGAGACCTGGACAGGCTCTGTGGCAGGAGCCGAGAACTGCCGTGTGGCCAATGACATTCCATATAAGAATACAGTTACCCACGACGAAGCCGGCAGCTCAAAAGAACCCGTCAACGAGAGCGGAACCTTCTCCGACGGAGAGGGCTACACACTGGCCTCCAGAGCCGATATCCTGAAGGACTGGGATACCTCCAAGCTCCCCGCCGAGACCCCGCCCTCGGATATCTCCGTCCATTCGGACCCCGGTGTCATCCCCGAGGATTATGTGCCCATTTACACCATGGCCGACCTCAAAAAATGCCACAGCGGCTACTATCTTCTGATGAACGACATAGATGCGGGCCAGGAGGATATCGTCTATGACGGCGGCGGCTATAATGCAAGCTCCTTCGCCGGACGTCTGTTTTCCGGCGGCGTGCTCAACGGCAACGGCCACACCATCTACAACATGCGCGGCGCACTCTTTGAGTGCAATATGGGCACGATCTGCAATCTGAACGTCACGCTTAAAAACACCGACAAGGATACAGACACCTTTGCGGCGGGCAAGGGCCTTGCGGGCATCGCTCTGAGCAACTCAAACGGCGCATTGGAGGGGCTTATTGAAAACTGCACCGTCACCATGACGGTGAACCGCACATTCGGAAAGCTGGCCGGTGACATCAGCATCAACGGCATTTCCTCCGGCGGCACCATACGCGACTGTATCGCAAAGCTCGGGATATATATCGATGCCCGCACAAGCTCTGACAGCAGCAAGACCGTTTCCGTCAGCGGCATCGGCTCCGGCGGCAACAACTCTCTGGTCGACCGTTGCCTGGTGCTGGGCAATATCCGGCTCGAGGGCAGCTGGCTGGGCTCCGGCAAGCAGGCCGTCCATTTCAA
The DNA here is from genome assembly GCA_963650165.1 of bacterium. Taxonomy (GTDB): domain Bacteria; phylum Bacillota; class Clostridia; order Oscillospirales; family Oscillospiraceae; genus F23-B02. The sequence goes on along the minus strand of CAVJKX010000011.1, from coordinate 2,692 downwards.
CGGCATCAGCGCCTGCACGGCTCAGGACTCAGCCTGCGCGCTGGAGTCGCTTGTCGTAACGGCCAAGAGCTCGCGCGAAAATCCCTATGAGTACTTTACACTCTCTTCCGGCGGCACGTCGCTGGCCGGGACCGACAGCATCCGCAATCGGGTAGCCTCCGACATGGAGGTGAGCTATAACTATAATGAGCAGACCGTCCTCGGCGGCAAGCCTGCGTCTTCGGCCGGTACCTTCACCGAGGACACACGCGAAAATATCCTCAAGGACTGGAACGTTTCCGTTCTGCCGGATCCGGATACACTGATCAAAACCGATTTCACCAGCGGCACGGCGACCTTTCATTTCATGGGCAACGCCGAAAAGACCCGAACCTGGCAGTTTGACTATGACGATAACTATTTCTACGGGCAGGAGGAAGGCTTCGGCTATGACGCGAGCCTTGCCAAGGCGTCACTTTGCCTTGAGATGGCAAGCTTCTCGGCTCACACCTCCTCCAACTGGGAAAAGGACCTTTCCTCCGATGATCTGACCAGAGCGGAGAATATACGCGAGCTGTACCACACTCTGGGCTTTGACCCGGAGAGCTATCAGTTCGTAAACTACGGCACCGCCCTCACGGACACTTCGGACAAGGCGGCCTACGCCATGGCCATGAAGTATATCCGGAACCCGGACGGCAGCACGGATACACTCATCGCCGTACCGATCCGCGGCGGCGGCTACGGCGGCGAGTGGGTCAGCAACTTCAACGTGTGGAGCGGCGCCGCCTCCTACGGCAAAAACCACAAGGGCTTCCAGACGGCGGCGGACGGCGTTTTTGAAGGGCTGAAAAGCTATGTGCAAAACCACACCATAAAGGGCAATCTGAAGCTCTGGGTAGTCGGATACAGCCGCGGCGCGGCAGTCGCCAATCTGCTGGGGCACATGCTGAATAACGCCGCACAGAATAACGGCTTGAGCGGCGCAAAGACGAGCCTTGCGGATATCTACGTCTATACCTTTGCCACTCCGGCAGGTGCGGCGGAAAAATCGGCAAATACAAGCTATGACCCCAATATCTATAATATCGTCAATCCTCTTGATCTTGTCCCGCATGTGGCTCCCTCGGCATGGGGCTTCACCCGCTACGGCACCACGCTGACGCTGCCGAGCGGCAACAGCGATAAGCTCTGGTCTGTCTACGAGCAGATATCCTCGCTTCAGGCGCCCAATAGCGGCAGCAATAACTCGGCCGGACTGCCGGAGTCCCAGCGGCTCCTCATCTCAAAATTCAGCCAGGAGGTCTTTACGAACGCTCCCGTTCCGTACTCCGCTTTCGGCAGCAGAGCCTATGTCTCTCTCCAGCAGGGAGTCATGGATTTTGCGAAAAAGCAGCTGTCCGTTCCGGACGGCAGCCTTCTGGTCAATGCGCTTTCCAGCAAAACAATCCTCGAGATACTCGGCAGATTGGGATGCAGCGATCCCGGCGTTGCGATCCAAACGCTTCTGACCAAGGATACCATCGCAAATGCGCACTTTTCCGAGTACTATCTGGCACGTCTGGAAACGGACGGCCTGAATGACGAAGGCGACTTCGACAGGGTCAGCCGTGCCCGCAGCGTGCTTATATACGATCCGAGCGGCTCGCAGATCTCCGCGCTCAATATCGATGTGGAGTTCCGGAAGAGCTCCGCTTCCCGCGTGGCCGGGAGCTCCGCCGGCAGCTACCGCGACGGCGTCTGCACAAGCGGCGAGGTAGCGGTCGAAATGACGGATATCGGACTTATTGCGACCTTCCCCGCCGGAGCGGATTATACCTTCACCGTTTCCGGAGCGGATGCAGGCAAGCTCGCCGTGAGCGTTTATGCCTATGACGGCGAGGAACTCGACCCCGCCCGCACCGTGGAGTTTGACTCCATTCCGTCGAAAAACGGCTCCGAATGCACGGTCAGTATCCCGGAGGATCCCTATGATGACTTCTGTGTTACGGATGCCGACGGCAGGGAATACCGCCCCGACAGCGACAGCGGGAGCTCAATGCCCTTCACCGACGTGCCGGAGGGCTCCTTCTGCTACGACGCTGTGCTGTGGGCGGTTGATAACGGCATTACCAGCGGTACAACCGCAACGACCTTCTCGCCCGGCAGCAGCTGCACCCGCGCTCAGGCGGTGACCTTTCTCTGGCGTGCGGCGGGCTGCCCGGAGCCGGAGTCCGGGGAAAATCCGTTTACGGACGTCTCGGAGGGCTCCTTCTGCTATGATGCGGTCCTCTGGGCCGTGGAAAACGGCATCACCAAGGGCACCACGGCCACCACCTTCAGCCCCGGTCAAACCTGCTCGCGCGGCCAGATCGTAACCTTCCTCTGGCGCTCCGAGGGCTCTCCGGCGGCGGGAGGCGCCAATCCGTTTACGGATGTAGCGGCCGGATCATATTGCTATGACGCGGTGCTGTGGGCCGTCGGTGAAGGCGTGACCAAGGGCACAACGAGTACCGCCTTCAGCCCCGCAAGCAACTGCACCCGAGGTCAGATCGTAACCTTTATCTATCGCGCCATCGCCGATTAAGAAACCGGCAGACCGCATTTAACGGCATCAAAAAAAGCTCCCCGTGGGGAGCTTTTTTCATATTCAATTATCAGGCGGCGGCTGTGCGGGTACAGAAGGCCGTCACGCGCGTCTGACCGCCGGGAGTGCAGGTATACAGCACAAGGT
>CAVJKX010000010.1:0-68710 GCA_963650165.1 bacterium | reverse complement strand
CCGGAACCATGCTCAAGGTAGATGAGCTGGCGAACTCCTTGCAGGTATGCCTCGACAGCGGTGCGAAGAAAGTCCTTCTGCCGATCACATCCGCTGCTGACCTTGGAAGCGTACCGGCAGAGCTGGTCGGAAGCTTTAATCTGATCTTTTATAGCAGCGCAGAGGATGCAGTGTTTAAGGCGCTGGGAGTGGAATAGCTTTTAAGGGTAAAAATTAGCAGGAGGCTAAGTGTTTGATACTTAGCCTCCTGCCTTATTACATTACGTGCATATTTTCTCCAACTTGTTATTATCGAAATCTGGTCCTACATTCAGTGTGCCATCGAACAATGCAGCATAAACTTTTTTATCAGCGCGTAGTTGATACTTTTCTAGTGGGTTAATAACAGAAGAACCATCAGAAGATCTACACACAAAACATACTTCATCATTGCGCAATATTTCTGTAGCTAATAGCCTGGACTCGTGCGATGTAATTATAAGTTGTGTGTTTCTTTTGGTTGCCATAGATAGAAACAACTCGATTATTTTTACTGTCATAGATGGATGCAGGCATCTATCTATCTCATCAATCACGAAAACTCGATTATCGGAAATCCTAAATAAAATCTCAATTAAATCCAGAAGACGAGCCGTTCCATCGGATTCTTCATTTAGGTCAAAGAACACCTGTTGATTTTCATGGCTAAACTCTATAGTTGTGATTGAAATCTTATTATCAGAATCTATTTCAAATGTATAAAACTCTTTATATGAGCGAGCCATTATTCTAGGACGGTCTTCGCCGGAATGAATATGTGTATTCGCTTTTTCAAGATCAGCAACTATTCTGTTGTAAAGTTCATCAGGAATTTTGCTTTTGATAACTTCGACAGGAACCTCTACTATTTTCAGCTCTCTTATGCCTGTTCCTAAGGCTCTCAGTAGGATAGCAATTTCGTCCAAATTGGCATTTGTGAAATAGGGATACCCAGTTAAAATACTGTCCGGAAAGCTAATATTTAGGTTAAGCGAAAACCATTCAAATATATCTCGCAATACTTGAAGATCTGGAAAATCAGAGAACATTTTTCCTTTGTTTTTGTTAATTATAGACAAAAACAGGGCTTCTTTGTCATTTGAGCTGTCTTCACCGTAATTATTCAATTTAGCTATTACATCTGGCTGCTTAAAGTATTGCCCAACACAAAATTCTTCAGAGGTAGTATCTCGGTTAAATAACAGTCTTTTGGCGGAAGAATTTACCTGTTCATACAAATATTCTTTCAAAATACTTCCGGATGAAAGAATGACGGAAAACCCGTATACATAAATCTTCGTATTGCATAGAAACTCTATCTCAAATTCAGAAGGACAATTTTTATTATCTGGATTTAATCTGAAGTATTTAGTGGAGAAACCGCGTGGAAATCCATAAAGTATCATTTGCTGTACAAAATTAAATGCCGACACAAGATTAGACTTTCCAGAAGCGTTTGCTCCAAGAATCACTTCACATTTAGTTAGCTTAACTTTTTTATTATTGAAAAGACGATTGGTATTCTTCCGGGATTTCCCTGCCATCATTGAAAATGTTTCTCTACTGTTAAATGACAAGAAATTTGAAATCGAAAAACGAATCAGCATTCCTATCCCCCTCCTTCTTACGCACACTCAGACAGTATACATGCAAAAGACGATTTTGTCAATGTAAACAGCATCAATCCGAAGAAAAACGAGCAAGAATATTGCGGCAAAAACGAATAAATCGTCAAATCGTTGACTTGCGGCCTGAACGATGTTATTATGTAGAAGACAAAAGCCCTTATTGAATGGGCATAGAAAAAAAGTGCGAAAGTGAGGAATTTATTTGAAAAACATAAGAGAACGTCAGAGAGACATTCTGTCAATCATCTCTAAGCTCGATATTTCACCAACTATGTTCCGGAATGCGGAAGAAAAATATAAAGCAATAACGGCGTTTCTTTCTGAGTGTGGGATTGACGCCGAAATGTACCCTCAAGGCTCCTTTGCGTTTGGAACAGTCGTCAGACCAAACACGAAAGACCCTTCTGCGAATTATGATTTGGATTTTATATGTCAAGTCAATGATGGACGAGATAATTGCGCGCCTAGTGATCTTCGGCGACAAATAGAGAATGCTCTAAATTCTAATGAGACATATAAGAGCAGACTTGTTGTATATGAAGAGTGCTTTACAGTAGAATACGCTGATATCAACGGCGTTGGTTTCACGATTGATATCGTTCCAGCTGTGGATGAGTCTAGAGAGAACAAGGCACGCCTTGTTAAATCAAGTCAATTTCCGGAATTAATTGATACCTCAATTGCTGTTCCCAAACATAATGGCGAGAGAAATTATTCCTGGCTGACCAACAATCCGCGAGGTTTCAAGTCATGGTTTGATAAAATTAATGCTCCATTTCTTGATGCAACTAAGTCAAATTATCGTCAACATTTGTTCGAGGAAAACAGAGCCATATATAATTCGGTCGAAGACATTCCTCAAGAACTAGAGAGATCCGCCCTTCAACGAGTTATTCAGATATTGAAGTATCATCGTGATGTCTACTATTCTCATTTTAGAGATGGAGATGATGTTAAGCCCATCTCGGCGATAATCAATACTGTCGTTGCAAGGATCGCTTCTCAATACAACAATTCCTTTGATTCAGTTTTTAATCTGCTGAAGTTTGTTCTTGATGAACTTGATATATATGCTGAACGGCAACGACTTACAGAAGGTGAATTTTCGCAACGCTTTGGAAACCGGTCCGTTTTTTCTAAAAAAGAGGGCAAGTGGTATATATGTAATCCTGCGAATCCTGAAGATAACTTGGCTAACAAGTGGAATGAGAATAACAAAATTCCAGAACTCTTTTTCCGATGGGTACACTCTGCTAGGACCGATATTATCGAGGCTTTGCAATTGGATGAAGATCAACAGTTTAGATCTGCATTAGAGAATGGCTTTGGCAGAACCGCTGTAAATTCTGTACTCGGAAAGAAATATTGCAAAACGGATACACAGGCGAAGACGATAACGCCTCAAAAGGCTCCTAAGCCATATCGCAATCTATGATTTTAACAAAAGATGCAGCGATGCAGCAGGTTGAGAGCCTGCTGCATCGATATGGTAAACTTAATATCGAATCGGTAAGTGACACCGAAATAGTGGTGATTGGAGACATTCTGATCAATCGTGAGGCAATAGGCTATCAACTTAACAAAGAATATAACATAAAGATCAGAATACCGCTTGAGTCGGATGTGCTACCTTACATAATTGACGCAGGAAATCATATCGATAGCTCTTATCCACATCGATATTCTGATGGCCGATTATGTTTAGAAACTGATACAGCTATGCGCTTGCACTATGTGGACGGCTTTGACCTGCTTGCATGGGTAATGGATTATGTTGAACCATATTATTTTTCATATGAATACTATCAGCGGTATGGTTACTTTCCATTTGGCGAACGTGCGCATGGTGTGGAAGGCCTCCTTCAGACCTACGGAGAATGTTTTGGAGAGACTGATTACGTAGTTGTGTATCGGCTGATGCTATTTGTGGCTCATGGGCGTTATCGCGGCCATAATATGTGTCCATGTGGTTCGGGGAAGAAAATACGCTCGTGTCACGGCGAGCAGCTTTTTCCGTTCTTTAAGAACGAGGAAATGGCAAAAATTACAAGAGAGGATTGTCGACAGATTGAGGAAGAACTCGAAAAAAATAAGCAGCGATGAGATTAAGGAACGGGAAAACGAACCGGAATTTTTGAAAATTCAATATTCAGCTCACGTTTGCTATAACTTGGCTGAAATATATAATCATATCACATGGGTAGCCTGTGTGTTATCTATGCTGTTTGTGCTTGTGCCGGATAATTGGTGCAATGCAATACGAAATGGCGTCCCTTTTGCACTTGAATTCATTGCTGCAATCTGTTTTGGCTTATCGACAAGTAATGTCGCCTGGGCAGCTCGTTTGAGAAAATATTTTGATGCAAAGGTGCTGCAAATATGCGCCGATCAATTTGATGACTCAGAGCATCGTAGCATAACAGAAAAAACAGAGTCGATAACAACAAAACGACGTGAGGAATGTGAAACACATCTACGCAATACAGGATATGAAATGCCGCCAGGAGTTAAAGATTGGTATGAGTTCTCGTCTACGCTTAACGGAACCAAAGCTCAGTATGAATGCCAAAAGCAGAATATCTGGTGGAATAAGAAGATGCTAAGAGGGAGAATAATTGTAACACTTATCTTGGGGATTCTTGTAGTCGTAGTATTTACGGTTTGTGTATATAAAATGCAAAGCAATATATGGACTATCGTTCTTTGCTCTGCTGGATTCATATTGAAGCTTGTTGAGCGAATATGTGAAAATATCAAGTATCTTAGGGTCTCAGAAAGAATAGATGGAGCAGTGCAAATCATTGGAGATGTTCCGCCGGAAGTACAAATCATAAAATTGCAAAATCTAATAGATGAGAGACGTAGCCTCAATGTACTTGAACTAAATATCTTTCATAAAAAGGTTGCAGCGAGGTTATCGGCTCTGTATAGAAAATTATTGTGATGCGAGATAGAGAGCAAACTTAAGCTTCTTAGGAATATTAAGGCATTTGATCCTATATGGCACTCATTATATCGAAACCTTGGAAAAGCACAGTCACCTAAGAACGGTGGCTGTGCTTTTTCTTTTTGTGCGCGTTATTTCCGCAAGTTTTTCAAGTCGGCAACCTGCGGCAGAATATTTCCCTGCCGTTCTCCGCCGTGTTTTGCATCACTGATAAAAATAGTGCGCAAAACATCGGGAGAATATAAAAATGTCGGAAATAAATAAAAAAAGTGCATTCGCCGAATACTATGTCTGTATTTGTGAGCACACGCTTTTATGCGCGTACGGAGAAACGAGCTGCTTTTCGGTAAAATATAACCATACTAAAGGAAAGGCAGGTGCTGGCATGTGGAAAAAGAAATGAGCCTAAAGAACCGTGACAGACTCATTCAACTTGGAATAACCATTTCCACGCTTAGAAGATGTCGTGGCCTGTCCCAAGAGCAGCTGGCAGAACGTGCGTCAGTCAGCCGGTCTCTTATCAGCTCAATTGAAGCTCCAGGATTAGCAAAGTCTTTCTCATTGGAGGTATTTTACAACATTGCGGACGCATTGGGAATCGCTCCATCAGAGTTACTTAATGCTCCGACGCAGCTTGAGAGCTTACTAAAACCGAATACCTGACAGCAATAAAGAATGCTGATGAAGAGATGTTGCAGCGCAGACTACCAGTGGAGACACAGGCGGTTTGCGCTGTTTTTGTATTATCCCCTACTACTGCCAATCACTGAAAGGAGTTGAGGGCTATGACAGGTATTTTTGGACAATTCGGTAAGCACTTGCGACGTTTGCCGGACGATCTGGCAAAATACGATGACGAATTCCTGCGATACTGCGTGGAGCGGGAGCTGGTAGAGACAAAGCTTGAACACACGCTCCATGAAACAGATGATCCGGAAGAAATCATGACTACAACATTGAAAGCCGTGTGTGATTTCTATGGCGGAGACTGGGCCGGCATTATGGACATTGATATAGATACCCGCATATGGCGGCCACTTCATTGGACGTATGCAGAGGGTACTGTTGACAAGATGAAGGAGCGTCTAAATGGCTTGGAGGACGCTGAGCCGATTCCAAGATGGATAAAATCTGTCAAGGATGCAACACCCATTGTTTTGCCTGATATAGCTGATCTTGAAGTATCTAATCCGGATGAATATGCATTGTATCGTCGTTTGGACGTTAATGCCGTCATCGCATCTCCATTTTCTCCAAATCCCACAGGATTTCTCGTCATACGTAATCCCATCAGATATTTGAAGCACCCGGAGGCTCTGTTTGTTTTCGGTTATGTTCTGCATCGCGCACTGGCACAGCAGCATTGCATTGAGCGCGAAGCGATTATTGAAGAAATGAACCGGATGGAGTCATCCTACGATGTTTATATTAAACTCTTCGGTGATCTGGAAATCGTCACTCCCGGCGGTACGCTGACGGAGCAGATGATCAACGGGCCAAAGATGACGCAGATTATTGCATATTTGTTGTTAAAGCCGGAGCGTGCTCACTCCCCTCGGGAGATATATGAACAGATGTATCCGGATGAGATTTTTGATGGCAACACAAATTCAATACGCAGCATTATCTATCGGTTTTCCAATGTGTTTATGAAACACTCCGGCCAAACAGAGCGGTTGATTATTCGTGAGGGCGGTGGATATCGGAGAAATCCCAAGCTGCGGGTCGTGACAGATATGCGCTCCGTCGTAAACTTGATCGTATCCCGCTGATAAGTTTTCTCCTCGCTCATAATGGCGTGAATGACCGCGGTACTGAGCAGCCTCGTTATCCCGGGAAATATGAAAAAACTTTATTTGTATTGGCCATAGTATGGCTTCAGCACCTTTGTGGAGTGGTTAACAGGGTGCAGAACTTTTTGTATTTATCGTCGCAGACGGCAATATAGGAGCTTTATCAGAAGGAATTGCCGTAATGTCTTGAAAAGACAAATGATACGCGCTATAATTATTTGTATTATGTAATTGTATATTTGCAACCACATCCCAATTTGATAGCGGAAGTAGCTGACGAAAAATATAATTAAAGAGAAAACTGACATAAGCAGCTTGGCTCAGCTCGTACGTTATGACAAACTCAAAAATAGTAGGCTTGCTTCAATGGAAGAAATACTTCACTTATACAAACCTATACAAAATATTTCATTGCGATGTATGCTAATTTGGGAAGCTATAGAAGGGGATTGAAATTTTAATGGGAAACGAAACAATGATTAATGGAGATGTTATTACGTCTGCAACCCAAATTAATAATGCTGCCGTAAATGGCGAATTATCCTCCAATACTATTGTTAACAGTGCGTTATATAACTTGAGTCAAGTCCCGGTAGGGACAAATTTGTGTGACAAATATAAAGTTATAAGCGAACTGAACATTATGAGTGGAGAGGCCTCCCTCTTCCTTTGTGAGTTCGATGGGAAAAAGTATGTAGCTAAACTTTACCGCAGAGATGTAGCAATTAAAGAGGATGTCACAAATGCTTTGAAAAATATTTCCTCCCCTTATGTTGCAAAGCTTTTTGATACGGGCACTTATAATGGCCTTCCCTTTGAAATCATACCATTTTACAAACAAGGAAGTCTTCAAGGCCGAATCTTTTCATTTGATGAGCTGAAACAGCGAATTATCCCGAGCCTTAATGAAGGATTACATGTACTTCATGAAAATGGAATTATTCATAAAGACTTAAAACCCTCAAACATTATGCTTTGCGATAATGGAGAGGATGTCGTGATAATCGACTTTGGCATCAGTTCGGTTAAAGGTGAATCAAATACGGTTATCGTAACAAAAACAGGTATGACTCCGGAATATTCAGCATCAGAGACATTCAGAAATCTCTTCCTGGAAGAATCAGATTATTATTCTCTCGGCATTACATTATATGAGTTGTTCTGCGGACGCACTCCTTATAGCAATATGAATTCCGAAGAGATTGAGCAATATGTTTCGATCCAGCGGATTCCGTTTCCGAGCACAATGCCGGCAGAACTCTGCAACTTGATTGCCGGATTGACTTACAATGATATTACGTACAGAAAGAATAAATCTAATCCTAATCGCCGTTGGACCTACGAAGAAGTTGTAAACTGGTGCGATGGGAAATATCAGCAAATCCCAGGCGAAGTTGTTGCATCTGCAGCAAATCAAATCCCAACCTACACTTTCATGCGTCAGAAATATACGAATATGATTGCTTTGGCGGATGCGTTGGCGACGAACTGGAATGAAGGGAAGAAGCAACTGTTCCGAGGAATACTCTCAGGTTTTTTCAAGAGCGTTGATCCTGAAAAAGCCTCCATTTGCATGGATGCAGAAGACGCACAAGCAAATGGAGGCAATGCCGACTTCTTATTCTTCCAAACTATCTATAAACTTTGCCCTACAATGCGTACATTCTATTGGAGGGACAGTCACTTTGAAAGTCTTCCTGAACTCGGAAGTAGTATCTTGGAGCACTTAAGAAGTAATAACAGGAGCAATTACGGACTATATGATGAGATACTGTCTCGAAAAGTTATTTCGGAATATATCACAATAAAAGGTGAAAAAAACGAACAAATGATCAATGCGGCTCGCAGTCTAGAAGAACGTTTTATCAACCATCATTCCGATGAACACGAAAAAGAACTTTCCTATTACTTGACTGGATATATGCTGTCAGGACAGAGAACATATTTGCTGGATGGAAAATTGTATAGTTCGGTCGATGAATTGGTTCAGATGCTGTATGGTCTTCTTTCTTTATCTGAATCAGCGTTTGAAAGGCTTTGTAATCAAATCATAGACAGAACAGGAACATTGTCTGAGCAATTTGAAGCGTGGCTTATTACTCTCGGAAAGCATGAAGAATTACAAAAATGGAGAATGAGTGAGTATGGCGAGTAATTACAGCAGTAACAGTAGTGGCGGTGGTGGCTGCTTAACGTGGATAATAGGAATGCTGCTGCTTGGCTTGAACATTGTATTCTTTGACGGCTCATTCGACGAGACACCTCTTTTATATGCATTTACAGTAGCGGCAGACATATTTATCATCGGTGCAATTATTAAAGCTGCAGTTGACAGACCGTCGAACAGCAATCCCTCACAAGTGTTGGATAAACAGTCTATGCCGCAGACACCGGGTACAAGAAATTCACACCCATTTGAGCCCCCAAATACACCGTCAGTAGTAAATGAAGACAGTAGTAAACTCAATCAGCTGAAGTCAAAATACCGTGTTCCCAACGTACCTACGGTTGCCGCAGCGGTAGATCCGCTGCAAAAGGAAATGGAGACCTATCAATGCATAGAAGTGTTGAAGAATGTCAATAGAGCAATCTCCAGGAGAAGAGACTGCGCCAAGAAAATGGCGCTTATCAAAGAAGAGATTGATGGCATTCTTGCATGTCCGGGATGCGGTACAAGCGAAGAAAGACTTAAATACATAAAAATTAAAGAAAATACTCTTCAACAGAAGAAAAATGATTATGCTGCTATTTCTAAAGAACTGAAGAAAATTCAAGTGGTTTTTCTGCCAAAAGAAAAAAACGCCTTTAATAAGCTCTCTGATGCACTTGCAGAAATTTACTCAAGTGAAAAATCGATAAGTAAGAGCGGAGTCGCCATTGCTTCGTTTATTAAACTAAAATCAAGTATTCCCGGAGACCTTTTTGCATCCGAACAGGCTCCCATCGAACTTGATTACGGCGCTTACAAATTTTTCCTTCTCCCGGATGCCATCCTTGCTTATGATAAAGCAAATACTTTTTTAACTGCTTTTGAGCCGATGGCATTAATCATAACGGTGAGTAATCGAAAAAAAAGCATTTATATGCGAAGAAATAACGGAAGTGCCTGGTCCTACACGGATCCTGTTATTGCAAGAGATTCTGTTTTAGTATCAGAAGGTTATACAAAAACAAACTGGCTGCATGAAAGAAAAAGCGGCGGCCCGGATTTGAGATATTCATATAATCCCAAAAGTGAATCTCGAACCGATACATATGCCTATTCAGACGTTAGCATTCAGATTGGGAGCTATAAAGCAGAATACTCGATAAGCAAAGCAAATCTCTCCAATAAGTTGAAATCCAAAGTTAAAAGCTATTGCTCAGTTATGCATGAGTTGAATGCTGCTCTGCCGTTGCTGAGACTTTTAGAAAGTGTTTCCACAAAAAGAGAGGCTGCAAGCTTGCTGTGCGAAAAATATGAAAGTGTCAGTAAAAATACTATTTGTAAAGTTAGTTAGGAGAATGAATAAATGAGCGGGCCCAAGTCCTCACGATATACCTTGACAGCAGAGCAACTCAAGAGAATCCTCGAAGAACAGGAGAGGATTCGTAGGAAACTCGAAGAAATAGCCAGAAAAGAACGTGAGTGCAAAGAAGCCCGTTTGTATCTTAGTGCCGTAAAAATAAAAATTTCAAGACATATGGAAATTATGCAAGGGAATGAGAGAAAGCTGCATTCTAGTGGGAACTGCTCTGCGTCGATTCAAGAGCGGTTCAAAGCTGCTTATTCTTTAGCTAAGCAAGCCAGCGCAATATGTAATGTTAAATCTGATGCCACTCATGATGCGTTAATGAGCGCCAGAAAAGAAGTGGAGCAACTATTTGATGTAATTACTTCAATGGAAGCAGACCTAATTGATGAAACTGGAAGCATCTTACTGGAGCAAAGAATCCGGGATGATTCGCTTATTGCTTCCGGAATGACAATATCATTTGAAAAAGTCGGAGATGTAGAGCCGACCGAAGACGCGATATTTGGAAGAACAAAGCGGAAACTGGAACAAGCGCTAGATGAAGAATTATCCGAAGCACTGTTTGCGGAAGTAAGCAGGGCGCTTGAACAGGCAAAAAGAATAGAAAGCGTTTCTGCAATGCAGAACTTTGCATTAATTACAGTGGAACCTTTATGTAGGAAATGTCTAGCTTTTGCATCTTTTGCAAAAAAGAGCAGAGCGCAGTATGATGCGATGCTTGATAAGTACAATGCATTGTGCAAACAAACGTGTGCTCAAGCAAAACGATTTGAATTCAGCGAAAAGGGCCTGAGCGATCTCGAAGCGTCAATAGAAGATTTGGCGTGTCAGGCTAATCATGACGCGGAGCAGGCATATATAAGCCGGTCAGTCGATGAAGTTATGGCTGAAATGGGATATGAAGTCATCGGCCATAGACAAGTGCGCAAAAAATCCGGAAAAGAGTTTCGCAGTAAGCTCCTTACATATGAAGATGGTACGGTAATTAATGTGACGGAAGCTTCAAATGGTCAGATCACGATGGAAGTAGGTGGACTTGATGAAAAAGACAGGTTACCGAATGCGAACGAACGGGTTGCTCTCAGAAAAACCATGGAGTCTTTCTGCAGAGATTTTCATGAAATTGAGGAGCGCTTATCTGCTCACGAAGTAATCTTGAACGCTCGTCTATCAATGGGGCCTCCGGATGAAGCATACGCGCAAATTATCAACATCAATGACTATGAACTAGTCAAGGAGTACCGGACTACTGCATCGAAGAAAAAAACTGCTCAGACAACAAGTCAAAAACGTATGAGGGACGAATAGAACTATGGATAAGTTCAAGATATGCCCGGTATGCCATGCAAAAAACTCTCCAGCCGTCCTTGAATGCATTGAATGCGGGAATGATCTCTTGGGAGTACGAATCGTTGATGCGGCATATTTTGAGGAACAAAAGAAAACTGAATCTGAAATGAATTCAACATTGCTTCAAACAAGTAATCTTGTAAAAGTTTGCGATTGCGGCGCCGACAATGAGCTGCCTGCCCGGAAATGCTCAGCATGCGGAGAGGATATATCAGACATAATCCCAACTCCTCGAAAAAATACTGCCGAGTCTACGAACTTACAACTTATAAGTTTTGATGAGGCTGTAAAGCTTGAGTTAACATGTCCAAGTGAACACATTCTTGGACGTGAAAATGAATTGGCTGAGTACTTGTCTGCAAAATCGTTCGTGAGCAGACGTCATGCAAAATTAACGGTGACACCCGAAGGTGTTTTTATTGAGAATTTAAGTAAAGCTAACGGAACCTACATAAACAATGAAAAGTTAGATGATGGCGCGGCATATAAACTGTGCGTTCATGACGAAATAGGTCTTGGTGGATTCATTAATCGAAACGGCCGGCAGGAGTTGGCAGCGTATTTTATTGTAAGGAATGAATGATGTATATTGCAAGACTTTTATATCCGGTTGAGGTTTTGGGGCCAGGAAAGCGTATAGGAATATGGGTTTGTGGATGTCCGCACAGTTGTTATGGATGTGCTAACCCGGAGCTTTGGGAGTTTAGAGACGATAAGAAAATCTCTGTTGAACACTTGCTGCAGCTGATCGAGCAAATATCAGAATCAAATCAGATTGACGGATTTACCATTACCGGCGGAGAACCTTTCTTTCAGCCAAAAGAATTGTCGGCTTTACTAAAAGCACTTAAACGGTGGTCATCAGATATTCTCGTTTTTAGCGGATATTACAAGGAGCAGATTGAAGAATTCAGTACACTCGAAAATGTGGCCGTATTGGTTGACGGTCCGTACATAAAAAAGAGAAATCATGGGCTGACGTTGCGAGGTTCTGATAATCAAAGAATTATTATATTAAATGAACAATATAGAGGAACATATCAGGAGTATTTGTCAAGTGAAAAGTCGAAGATTCAAAACTTTCTCGACGGAAGCAGTGTAATATCCGTTGGCATTCATGAACCGGATTATGCAATTAAAATTAAAGCATATATGGAACGCAAAGGCTTGATTGAAAGAGGGAAACAATAATGAGCCGCTTCATACCCAAATGGCACAGAGAACTTGATATTTTTTATAGAGTCAAGCCATTGATCATCATTGAGGGTAATGTGATGGATGTTTACCAGTACCCTGAGGAAGGTTCTGCCGGCTTGGGAAGTGTCTTACGGCTTACTCAGTATTTGCACTATTATTTCCATGATCGTGGCTACCAAAATATTGTGTTTTTCGATTCCTTAAACGGAATTACAAATTCTTGTGAGCCGGAATCGGTTGAGCGATTTGGAAAGATAGCTCATGCATCCACTGATAAGCAAACCATAAAAGCAGATTTCAGAGGGAAAAATGGTGCTGCTGCATTAGCTAAAGCTACAGTTTCACAGAACGAAGAGCCTTGTGCAGTAGTATTTGACTTTGCATCCAGGTACATTGTGTCCCCGGATAGGTTAGAGCAGGCAGAAGTGGATTGTTATACGATGCTTCTCCAAGCATCGATGGATGCTAGAGACGTAAAAACCGAGCAGGGAGTTCTTAAAAACTTAATCGTGATTATTGTAAATAAGCTTAATGACCTCCCAGCTTGGTTTTATTTGCAGAATCCAAACGCTAAAACCATTACATTAGACACTCCCTCGAAAGAGGAACGAGAAGCCCTTGTCAAAGGCCCTAATTTTCCGTCGTTTTTTGACAGCAGTATTTATGCTGAAGAACACGGATACTACAATGACCATACCGATGAATTGGAAAAAATACAAAACAGGTTTGCTGCACTAACAGAAGGCTTCAGTTTTACGGAGCTTAACGGCCTTCGTAGATTATGCAAGAATGAAAGTATTTCTATGAGAGACCTGTGCGACGTTATTGACCTTTACAAATATGGCATCCGCGAGAATCCGTGGAAAACATTGGACTTGATTAAACTTGAAAAGGCAGAACAGCTGTTTGAAAAGCGTGTGAAGGGGCAAAAAGCAGCTATCACCAAGACTCTTGACGTTATTAAAAGAGCCGCAACAGGTATGTCAGGATTACAATCTTCGTCTCACAGCAAGCCCAAGGGAATACTTTTCTTTGCCGGCCCTACAGGTACGGGCAAGACAGAAACAGCAAAAACCCTATCCGAGATACTGTTCGGGGATGAAAAGTGCTGCATAAGGTTTGACATGAGTGAATATGGGCAGAGTCACTCTGACCAGAAATTGCTTGGCGCTCCTCCGGGATACGTTGGATATGAGGCAGGTGGACAACTTACTAATGCTGTACGAAAAAATCCGTTTTCGATTTTACTGTTCGATGAAATTGAAAAAGCTCATCCCACCATTCTCGATAAATTCCTTCAGATACTTGAAGACGGAAGAATGACAGACGGGCAGGGAAATACAGTTTATTTTTCCGAAACAGTTATCATATTCACCAGCAATCTTGGCATTTTCACTCGTGATGCAACGGGCGCACGACATGCTAATGTCACTCCGGACATGGAATATTCTGAAGTCAGAGAACGGATTAAAACTGCGATTGAGGAATACTTCAAATTAGAATTAGGACGCCCTGAAATCTTGAATAGAATCGGAGAGAACATAGTCGTCTTTGATTACATTCGCGAAAATGCAGCCGAGCAGATTTTGAATTCACAAATAGAGAGAATATCTGAGAGCCTTTCGGCAGAAAAAAGAATTGAAATTGTTATCTCGGCAAAAGCCAGGGCTCAGTTGCTCAGTGCGGCTATGGCAAACTTAGGAAATGGCGGACGTGGTATCGGAAATATTGTGGAGAGCATGCTGATCGATCCGCTTTCTCGGTATATGTTCGATAACAAAATTTTCGATAATGCAACAATTCAAATAAAGCAGATTGATATGACAGGTTTTACTACGTCTTTAATCTGTACTTAGGAGTAATGACGATGAAAGTATTCGTCTATATGGAACACGCAGCAAACAAATCATGCAGTGAAGATACTGCTGTGGCGAATGGTCAGATTTGCAAAGATGGCTATTCCTTTTTCGATGCTTCAGGAAACTGCGTGGCGATTGCCGATGGTGTCGGCGGTAACGCCGGCGGACAGGAAGCTTCTGAATTCGTAATCAATAGGCTGAAAGCCGGTATCGTTGGTAATGTAAAAGAAACTGCATTACGAATAAATGAAGAATTAATCTCATCCGCCCAGAATATTCCGGGTAAAGAGCGGATGGCAACCACTCTTACGGCATTGTTTTTTAATGACGAGAAGCCCGTTTGTGTTCTGCATGTCGGAAATACGAGATTGTATGCAATACAGGGCGATTACCTCAAACAAATAACACGAGATCATACAACAGCTGAATTCTTTAGATCTCGGGGCGATTTTGAAGCGGCTGACAATGCAATACAAAGTGAAATTACGTCGTGCTTTGGAGCAGGAACAGCAGCAACGATAAGACAACTGCAAGTCTATGAAATTGATAAAAGCTATGCGGGCTTTGTTATTACATCTGATGGTTTGCACGATTATCTTGATGAAGAAGTTGTCGAGGCGTTTGTCGCATCTGGGATGTTTTCTGAAGAACTTTTCAAAAAAATGGTTCAAAAAGCACGGGATAACGGTTCTGCAGATGATATAAGTATTATTGTGGCTAAGCTTAAGGAGTGATGACATGGGGCTTAGATTTAGAAAAAGCGTAACTCTTTGCAAAGGAGTCCGCCTAAACTTTGGTAAAAATGGAGTGAGTATAACCACCGGAGCTCGCGGCTTCCATAATACTTACAACTTTGGGACCGGCAAAAGGACCACAAGCATTGGAATACCCGGGACTGGACTGTCTTATGTTACAACAAGCGGAGGGAGGAGCAGTTCAAAGCGTTCACGGCAGCAGAATGCTCAAAGATCAAAAAATACACATGAACCAAATTATTCTTTTTGCGGTGTGCAGCCACGTTCTGTTGAGGAACAGGCTCAAACAACTTTTGCTGAAGAGGTTCCTCAGAACGCTTTCCTTCAGAGTGAACTGCCAAAACCTTCTTCTATATTGTCTTCAAATAGATTGACATCAATCCATTTTTCTTCTGATGAGAAGATTGATTAGACAGAATTGCTTATCCAAGACACGCCGCCAGAAGCATGTGATGATGTGAAATTTTGGGAATACTGTCACAGCAAAGCATATGATGTGCTCAACGGAAATATAGATACATATTTACAGATAATTCGAGATGTTGGGCCGTTGGAAGATTTGCTTGAATATGGGTTCGGATTTGAGTGCGGGACTGACAACCCCAATTACATGTTCGTCGAGTTCAAAACAAAGCAAGATGAAATAATGCCAAGCAAGTCTTCAATGAGAATAACGGATTACAACGAGCTGCTTCAGGATTATGTTTGCAGTTGTGCAATTCGTGTTGGCAGAGATATTTTTGCTTTGCTGCCGGTTTCCCATGTAATCGTTCATGCTTTATCTGAAGAAAATACCATATTATCCGTTGACTTTGAGAGACGAGTTTTCACTAGATCGAAATTTTTGGGTTCTGATGCTTCGGATATAGTTGAAGAGTTTAAGTGCAATATGAATTTTGACTGTAAAAATGGTTTTCAGCCTGTAAGTCAGCTGGAAGGAGAGAGGTGAGAAGAGTGAAAAAGATAGTGTTGAAGTATAAAGAAAAGCTCTATCCGCGCGAAGCGGTAATGAAGGCGGCCTATCACTTTATTGATAAAAGCTATATTCACGTTGACACTTGTGAAGACGAATATGTGATTGAGATCACTGCCAAAGGCAGCAATGATGTAACCGCGATAGCATTAGAGTTTGAAAATGAAATGCTTGCACAGGCAGTTCGCTATCAAGTTTATTTGCAAACACACATCATAAGAGAAATTCTCATGGCACGTGCAATGTCGTCAACGATTACAGGAAGCAATACAGAATTAGAGAAAGAGAGTCTGCCGGATAACATAGAAAATCTTGATAGCATCTTAATGGACTGGTTTGAAAAAAATGAGAAATAATGAGCGGGTTTATACAAAAATATTCTATCCAAAAGAAGTACTGAATCAGGCAATATACGGTTATAAGAAAATTGCCAAGATCAAGCTTCTTGAAGTCGGTGGATATTATAAGTGCGAGTTTTTTCAATGCGCAATTGATACGCAGTTAGTAATAAATGAGTTTAACAATTACTTGATTGAATTATTGAACTCCAAGGGAGATAGTACAGATATATGATTTTTCTTGAGGCATATCAGATTGCAATTTTAATGGCTTTATTTGTGAATGCTGCATTGTCTGATCTTCGCAGAGGAATTGTCAGCAATAGGAGTATTCTATTTGCTTTGATAGCGGGTGTAGTAAGTGTAATTCCCTATTACGCCTTTTTTGCAAGCGATTGCCTTACTGCTTATGTAATAAACCTTGCTATAGTAATTGGCGTCAGTCTCCTTTTGTGGGCTATGGGCATATGGGGAGCTGGAGACAGCAAACTGCTGTCCGTTACAGCCCTGCTTTTTCCGGCACGGCTGTATTGCATTAATAACAGGAGTATGGCGTCATGCTTTTTGCTGATTTCGGTGGTGTTTATTATTGCGTTTATCTACGTCATAGTTGACACAATTGTACTCGGCATTAAGCAAAAAGATCTATTCAAGTTACCAAAAAGGAAATTTGATTGGAAAGCCTATCTAAAAGGCTTTTTGTTCTTCTTTTTAATGTTGGCCTTGTTTAATGGAGTCCTGTTTGCCGCACTGCCTGATACGTCGTTGTTGGATAGTACCTTATTAGCGGCAATCCATTTTGTCGTGATATTGATCGGTTTGAGGTTCGAAGAAAAGGCAAATTGGTATATCGTTTTAGCAATGGGTGTAGCGTATGCTGTTATGCTTCTTTGCAAAATAGTACAGTTTGATATATGTGGGATTAATTGGAAAACATATGCCGTTGTAATCCTGTTGGTGCTGTTTAGGTCTTTTGCAGATAAATATAATTATAGGACAATTCCAGTTTCAGATTTGAAACCGGGAATGATACTGTCAATGGGTAGCATCTTGTTATTTGCAAAATCAAGAGTAAAAGGGCTTCCGACTTTTTCAACAGAAGATCTTAAGTCTCGCTTATCTGCGGAGGAAGTAGATAGTATCAATAGATGGTCCAAAACGACAAGCGGACAAGAATCCATAGCAATTGTCCGTAAAATACCCTTTGCCCTTTTTGTTGGTGTTGGGACATTGCTATTTGCAGTTTGGGAGGTGCTGGCAGGATGAACTTATATCTTTCCGATTATTCATATGGAAATAGAATGTTGATTGTAGCAAGAAGTGAGGATGTTTACAATCAATTGATGCAGCGTGGTGCTGATATAATGTATATCTCAGGTGATAGTATTGTTTTCCAGTCTGATAATTGCGTTTATCCGGCCAATAAAGTGAAGACAAAGAGGCTGGATTTACTTTACGACTATGATATTGTCGAGATAAGTGATACAGGACTGCTTTACAGGGCATATGCAAATAACGAATCCGACTCAACGATTTTTCTTGGAGCAAAATGCAATTCAAATTGTATAATGTGCCCAGCAGGAGATGCAGAACGAAAACAAGGGTTCTCGTATAGCAGAGAGTTGCTTATGAAATATATTGATTATTTGCCTTGCGATTTAGAGTACCTCGTTATGACGGGCGGAGAACCCACATTACAAACCGATTTGTTTCTTGAGTCATTAGACCGAGTAAAAGAAAAGTTCCCGTATACCCAAGTGCTGATGCTTACCAACGGACGCTCTCTCAGCGATAAATGGTTATTTGAGCAGGTGTGCCGGCGGCATCCGAATAATTTCAGAATCGCAATTCCTATCCATGGTGATAATCCCGAATTGCATGATTATATAACTCGGGCCCCCGGAAGCTTTGAGCAGACAATTCTTGCTCTTCGCCGGCTGATGAACTCTGACATTAAAATTGAGATCAGAATAGTTGTAACTAAAGCCAACTGCGAAAACCTGCTTGGTATTGCAAGACTTGTTTCGTCCCAATTTCCCAGAGTTTTTTGCGTAAATTTCATAGGCTTGGAGCCCCGAGGCAACTGTGCACTCAATTTTGATTCTGTTTATATCGATCATAGAACTTCTTTCTTGAAAAGCAAACCCGCAGTTGAACACCTGGTGTCTTCCGGCTATGATGTCGGTTTATATAATTATCCCTTGTGTGCAGTTGATAAAGATTTTTGGCCGATAGCGGCAAAAAGTATTTCCGGATACAAAAACGTATATCATCAGGATTGTGATAAATGCGATGTTAAAGAAATTTGCGGCGGCTTTTTTACCGCAACAATGAGCATAGCTCGACCGGAGGTATTTCCTATCGTTTCTGAGGAGTGATTACATGAACAATCATTTTAACTTTATGTGGAAAAACGGAGAAATTCTGATTACCAATGACTTTGGGGACTATGCTTTTTTGAGCAAAGATGAATTTACGCGCTTTGTGTCCGGAAAAGTACAGCGCGACTCAGAATTGTTTACGCTTCTTTCACACAAAGGCTTTATAACTGACGAAAACCCAAGTGTATTTATAAATGAGAGAATTGGTGATTTAAGGAATTTAAAAGGCTATTTGTTTTCTGCAACTGCATTACATATTTTCGCAATTACCAATCGATGCAATCAAAACTGTGTATATTGTCAGGCAAAAGCTCCCGGCTCAACACTTGATGGGATTATGGATGTTGAAACCGGAAAAAAAGCAATAGAGGTTGCAATGCAATCTCCTGCAGCAAATTTGACCTTTGAATTCCAAGGCGGAGAACCGCTTTTGAATTTTGATTTGATCCTTGAAATGATAAGGTACAGCAAGGAATTAAATCATAAATACAATAAAAAACTTGAATACACAATTGTAACTAATCTGATTGCGCTGACAGCTGATAAACTGCAAGCGTTAATAGAAAATGATGTTTCAATATGTACATCTCTTGACGGCTGTGAAGTCGTTCATAATCATAATCGAAAGCTTCGCTCCGGAGAGGGTACATATGAGCATGTCAAAAAAGCAATTCAATTTGTTCGAACTGCCGGGAAACAGGTAGGAGCAATAGAAACAACTACTCGTTTTTCTCTTCAGTATCCGATTGAAATTGTAGATGAGTATGTAGCCAGTGGAATAGGAGGTATATTTCTCAGACCGCTAACACCTCTAGGCTTTGCAAAATCGTTTTGGCAAGATGTTGGTTACAGCGCAGAAGAGTTTGTCGATTTTTATAAGAAGGCATTTATCCATATACTCGAAATAAATAGACAAGGTCTTATTTTTCCGGAGCTTCATGCGACTTATTTTCTGCGGAAAATTCTTCATGGAGACGCTGATAATTATATGGAACTCAGATCTCCTTGCGGAGCGGGAATAGGGCAAATGAGTTATTACTATAACGGAAACGTGTATACTTGCGATGAGGGCCGAATGATGGGAGAGGCTGGTGACAACACATTTTTGCTGGGCAATGTTCACAAAGATTCTTATGATGATATGGTTGAAAAAAAGACCTGCCGTGCTACTTGCGCAGCCTCTGTTGTGGAATCTTTGCCCAAGTGCTGCGATTGTGCATACCATCCATATTGTGGAGTTTGCCCTGTCGTCTCCTATTCCAGCAACAGAGATATATTCCCAAGGGAACCGTTTGATTTCAGATGCAAAGTCTATAAAGGAATTATGGATATTCTTTTTGAACTTTTGCAGAAGGATGATCCAGAGATAATGCATATATTACATAGCTGGATTGAGGAATAGCCATGAAGAAATATGCTATATCATTTATTGCGTTTTGCGTGGCTTTCGCAGCAGCATTGGGCTTTATTTATTATCAAGCCAATCCGGCTGTCAGACTGACCGACGAACATCTGAATTTAGAGTGGCATGGAAGAATAGAAAACGAATTCGGCACATATAATGGAGCTTTGATCGGCGACCTTTTTTCAGGCAAAGGCGACTTTATGTTCTTATCCGGTGAAATTTATACCGGCGACTGGCAAGATTCGTCTATGTCAGGTGATGGTGTCATTTCGTTTCCGAATATCGGAAGCTATACCGGCGAAATGAACGGCTCAAAGCGTAATGGTAAAGGTACATTTGTATGGCTCTCGGGTGAGATGTATGAAGGAAACTGGGATACCGACGTAATGTCCGGAAAAGGAATATACACTTTTTCTAACGGAGCTACATTTGACGGTACTTTTGAGAACAATAAACCTGTATCAGGAACATACATCTACGAGATAGCTCTCTCTGGCGACGCGCTCAATACGGATGTATCATATCTGAAATACACATTTACAGACTCAACAAAGCATCTTGAATTTCGTACAAAAGGCGGTTTGAAATACGATGGCGATATCTCTGCGTTAGTCAGTACAGGAAAGGCAACTATTACTTACCCAAGCGGTAATGTTTACGTTGGTGAGCTATCAGCCGGTCAGAGACAAGGAAATGGAAAGTATACATGGAAAGATAGCTCCGGTGCAACAACTGCATATTATGATGGAAGTTGGAAATTGGATAAAATGAACGGCAAGGGAGAATACCACTATTCGAGTTCTACTTATCCATATCTGAGTGGTTCATTTAGCGAGGATGTTCCATCGGGAACTTTAACATATTACAAAGAGGCCGGAAATACTTTTGAAACAATATGGACTGATGGAAATTGCACAGGCATAAAGGAGAATTGATAATGAACTATGATGATGTTTTCCCACATATAAAGCGTTCTGTTGAGGATTTTATGTTTGATGAAGAAGGCAATATTCCCCGAAGTAAGATATTGGCTATTGGCAGCATGATGATTGTGCTGAGCATGATGTTAACGGAAACAGTTTTTGCGACTCACAGAAGCCATTCGAGTCATCGCACACACTCATCACACAGGACGCATTCGTCGCACAGCAGCGGTGGACATACTACCCACTATACCCACTCAACCCACTCAACACACGGTACACACAGCACACATTCAAATTCGCATTCAACGCATAGCACCCATTCTAATCATGCGACCCATTCAAATCATTCTACACATAGCAATGCTGCACCATTAACTTCCCAACTTCAGGTAACGCCACCTGTATCCACGGATACTATTGCGGCTATGCCTACAAACGAACTGAGTGTTTCTGTTGGCGCTGTTCTATCAATTGATGACGCAGATACGATTGAAGGTGTCAATGCTTCTCTTGGAATAGAAGTCAACACTCCCCCGGATACTCCGACGGTAAAATAAAATGGAGAGGATAGCCTTATGAAAAATGTAAGAGAAAAATTGATTTCTCTTCTTGGATTGTGCTCGGATGATAATACTAAGGCTACAAAATTACAGCTCTTAATAAGTATTATGCAGTCCGCAGATTATTCTGAATTAGGTAAATCGGATGCTTTAAAAAAACCGTTTGAGGATTTATTCGATCGCGCAAAACTTGAAGAGCTAAGTAGCAGCGAATTAAAAAACCGAGGCATGATACTCCACAAATTGGCGCCGCTTGGCAAACAACTTGTGCATTGTATTCATGCTGGCAATGCACCTGAGCTGACAAGTGAGGATTTACCTGATTTTACATCACTAAAGTCCATTACAAAGCTATGCAATAAAATAAGCTTGTCTCAAAGTGTCGAAAATTACTCGAATATCTCGGAGAAAAATGCTCTTGCGATCTTTGAGGATACAACAAAAAAATCAGCGCAAGAATGTTTTGATATGCTCCCGGTATCGATCACAAAAGCAGAGACAATAAATGAAGAAACAATAACACGATACATGGGGAATACTCTGTATTGTATTAACATTGAAGAATTTAAGACTTGCCATAAAAATTTCCTTGGGATTTCAGAGAAAAGCGAAGCGATAATTGCGAATGAAAAATTCCGCAGGAAAAAACATAGACTATGGAAAATTGCTGTTGTTATGCTTTGCTTTGGCGCAATTTATGCCTGTTCTCAATTCGGCTTATTTTCAGATAATTTTACTCCAGTTCTCACGCTTGTAATGCTCATAATAGCAATAATGTTTTTAATTTGGGGGTGAAAATATGAAAACGCCGGATTTAAACACGGGTGAATATTCAAGCAAAATATCAAAGAAAGCGGATAATATAGAAGCAAAAGCAAAAATAAGAAAGATTCGAAGGGCGATCTTTCTTGCCGTTATTCTTCTGGCTTGCCTTGGCGGAATACTTTTTGGCGTTTCTGAGAAAACTAAATCGGTTGAAGTACAATATCAGGAATACATAGAGGCTCCAAATCAAAGCGCATTAAATAATGAACTGCTGTCGTACAAAGATGTTTGCAAACAATTTGAGGCTTTATTCCTCGGAAATAAGTCTTACCAAGCTCTTATGGGCGGCTTCTTCTATGAGGGAACGGATTGTTCAATTTCTCCTGATGAATCCGGAAAGAAAATGGTTCTTCGGTTGGGAGATAAGGAAGCAACACTATGTGAAGGGCTGGCTTCGGATATAAATGTAAGGGATGATTTGATATATTACAGAAAGCTTAACTCACGAAGTATTTCGTTGTTTACTATTTCTACAGGAAAGACCACTGAGATGTCAATAAAAAATGTGGGCCAGTTCATTATCTGTGGAGAAAAACTGTATTACATTGATTTAAACAAATCATCGCTTATGTCATTTGATATGGCTACTTCTGAGGCCAAGGAAATTATTCACTCCAAAGCATCTTCCTTTGCTGTTGCCGGTAACAATATTATATGCTTAGGCAGTGACCACATTCTATCTGAAGTGAATTTAAACGATTATAGCATAACTACGGTTGGCAAAAACATAGCAAAGTTTATGTATAACGAAAAGCTTTGGATGCAAAACAATGAAAAAGTATATAGCAGATCCCTCGATAAGAAAGCAATTAAGGAGTATTCTTTTAATATTCAATGCAATCGTTTGTTAGGTATAACAGAAACCAAGATGTTTGTCGAATCAGAAGATGGCATATATGTAATCAACATGGAAACAAATACAAGTCAAAAAATGGGTGAATGTAGTTTCGTCGGAGCATCAGATGAAAAAATGTTGGTATATGATCCGGTCGAAGGAAAATATCAGGTCATTGCAATAGACTAAGCCGATATGTTAGGAGCTTTCGCAAAAGAATACAATGAGCAGCTGTTCAGCCTTGATCGAAGGTATATTAAGACTTATACGATCAAATGCGGGAAATTGATGGAAATATTCTCCGCGCTTCTTGCGGAAAGACAAAAGATTCTCTTTTACGGTAAAGCAATTTTAAAACGCCGAATTTCAGCATTTGCACCGTTCTGAGATTCCGAAAGCAATCATGCCCTATAAGGGAATGATACTGGCAGCCCCAAAGGGGCTCTGAAAAGTTAGCCGACGCATTGCTTTTTCAAGCAGCACTTTAAGGGGCTGTTTCTATGCTTTCTTGTTTGCGCTACCAATAAATTAGTCTACAAACTCTTTTAAACACATCTGATAAACACATCTGACCTGCTACATAGTCTCCTTTGTATTGATTTCTTATGTGTAATCCAGATGAGTGCGCAAATGCCGCATGGTATTGACACCTCCATATTGTATGTCCTAAACTACCTATGTCTTTATCTTTCATGATAAGATCTCCCTATTTTTTAGTTGTATGGTCGGCAAACCACTTCTAATCTAATAGGGAGTTTTTATTTTGTCTACTTCTTTCCACGCTATAAGTTCTTCTTTTCCAATAGCATAGCTAGTGGTTATCTTTGCCGCTTGCAATATAAATGTCGGGGCAGCTTGTCTTTCATGGATAGCTGTCCCAACATCTGTTATGGAACCGAAATATTCAATCAAAAGTGTCAAGTGCCGGCAGACTATCCGTGCGCAATGCGGCCGCTTCGGCGTCGGTGATCGTTCTGACGCCGAAGAAGAAATATAGAACATGGCACAGCCAGACGGCGGCGAGGATGATGCAGGGCACAGTCAGCCCCTTGCGCATCATGAAGAAAAATCCGACTGCCATGAGCACCGTCACCGACGAAAGAATGCCGGCCTTGGTGCGCCGGGTCATGCCCTTTTTCTTTACAAACGAATCAAGGTGCTTTTTATACATCTGCGTGCCGACAAACCAGTCGTGCAGCCGCTGCGAGGAATTTGCAAAGCAGAACACCGTCACAAGGAAAAACGGTACCGTCGGCAAGACCGGCAGTACGATACCCACGCAGCCGAGCGCAAGGCTGAGACAGCCGATAACGAGAAAAAATAATTGCTTGAGTTTCATTAAAACCTCCCATGTTTCAGCTCATTCGGCCATGCTCGACAGAATAGACCGTATCGGCGATGCGCATGGTCGAGCTGCGGTGCGACACGAGTACGACAGTCCTGCCTGCGCCCTCCTCGCGCAGGGCACGCAGTATGACCGCCTCGTTGAGACTGTCGAGATTGCTTGTCGGCTCATCGAGCAGCATAAAGGGAGCGTCGTGCAGAAATGCGCGTGCAAGCCCCAGCCGCTGCTGCTCACCGCCGGAGAGCGTGTCGCCGAGCTCGCCGACCGGAGTGTCATAGCCCTGCGGCAGCCTGCAGATGAAGTCGTGCACAGCCGCCTTGCGGCAGGCCGCTTCGATCTCGGCGTCGGTCGCATCGGGGCGCGCAATGCGCAGATTACTGCGGATGCTGTCATGAAACAGATGAGTATCCTGCGTTACGAAGCTTTCAAGCGAGCGCAGATTTGCCGTATTCACGGACGAAATGTCGGTGTCGGAAATGTGCACGCTCCCTTGCTGCACCGTCCAGAAGCGCATGAACAGCTTCAGCAGCGTGGACTTGCCGCTGCCGCTGCGGCCGACGATGCCGACGACTGCGTGCTCCGGCACCGTGACGGACACGTCGGAGAGCACCGTCTCATCGCCGTAGGAGAACGTGACGTGCTGTGCGTCGGCGCCGGTGAATGCAAT
The DNA here is from genome assembly GCA_963650165.1 of bacterium. Classification (GTDB taxonomy): domain Bacteria; phylum Bacillota; class Clostridia; order Oscillospirales; family Oscillospiraceae; genus F23-B02. The sequence continues at coordinate 43,393 of CAVJKX010000010.1, read as the reverse complement.
ATCCGGCCGGCCGGTCACCTCATCGGCGGCGGGCGTCTCGTCGAGAATGTCCAGCACGCGGTTGCCGGCCGCAAACGTGCTCTGGAGCGTGCTGCCGAGATTGGCCAGCGCGACCACCGGCCCGAAGGACGAAAAGAGTGCAAGCGTCGGTATCAGCACGCCGTCAAATCCGACCTGTCCCGTGCGGCAGAGCGCAGCGGAGGCAAAGAGCATTGCCAGATCAAACAGCAGAATGACGGTGTTTGCAGCCGCGGCATTGCGTCCGGACAGACGCTTCATGCGTGCGGCATCCTGCGCAAGAGCGTCGGTCTGTGCATTCATCTGCGCCAGACGCCGTGCTCCCTGCCCGTACTGCACCGTTTCCGGCAGACCGCGCAGACTGTCGAGCACGAACGCCGAGAGCATGCCCGCCTTTGTCCGATAGCGCAGGCCGGTATCCTTGCTGCGGCGGGAGGTGATGAGCGGCACGGCGATGCCGACCGTTATATATGCCGCCAGCGCCAGCAGACCCAGCGCAGGGTGATACTGCCCGATGAACAGGCACATACCGCAGGAAAACAGCAGCGCAATTGCCACGGGTGAGATCGTGTGCGCATAGAACACCTCAAGCAGCTCAATGTCCGAGGTTATGACGGAAATGAGATCGCCCTTGTCGCGGCCTTCAAGCTTTGCCGGGCAAAGCCTGCGCAGTGCGCGGAACACCAGGTCGCGTATGCGCGCAAGGAGCTTGAAGGCTATAAAGTGATTGCATGTCTGCTCCGCATAGCGGAAAGCGCCGCGCAGCAGCGCAAATGCGAGCACGCACGCAAACAGGGCACCGAGCCCCATCGGCGCGGGGAAATTCAGTATATCCAGCAGCGCATAGCCGCCGAAGATCGTGATCATTGCCGCACAGGCGTGGCCGAGCAGACCCATAACAATGGCAAGGATCATGTAGCCCACCAGAGGCCGGACAAGTCCTATGAGCCGTGCCATGACGGTAAAACCGCTTCGCTGCTTCATAGTGCGCTCTCCTCCTTCGCGTAGTTTTCAAGTGCCTGCTGCGCATCCCACAGCCGGGCGTACACTCCGCCTGCGCGCAGCAGCTCGTCGTGCGTGCCCTGACCGGCGAGCGTGCCGCCGTCGAGCACATATATATTGTCCGAGACCGTGACGTTTGCCAGCCGGTGTGAAATGAGAATGACCGTCTTGCGTCCGGCAAGAGCGTGTATCTCGGCCATTATGTCGTTTTCGCTTTCAACGTCAATGTTCGATGTGGCCTCGTCGAAGAGGTACACCGGCGTGTCGTGCAGCAGGGCGCGTGCAAGCGCCAGCCGCTGACGCTGACCGCCGGAAAGATTGCCGCCCTGCTCGGTCAGCAGTGTGTCCAGACCCTGCTCCTGCTCAAGAAACGCCGCGAGCTTCACCTGCCGCAGCACCTCCCACAGCTCGGAATCCGATGCGTCGGGCCGGGCCATGCGCAGATTATCGCGCACGGTGCCCTTGAACAGATAGCTGCGGTGGCTGACATAGGTAATATGCCGCATGAGGCTTTCCTCGGAAATATCCGCAAGCGGTACGCCTCCGACCGCAACATCCCCGCTATAGCCGCGGCTGCGCCCCATGAGAACGGACGCGACCGTCGATTTGCCGCAGCCGGATGCACCGACGATGGATGTAAACGATCCGGCGGGGAATACAAGGTCGAGACCGTGGAGTATCTCCCGTTCCGGGCTGTAGGAAAAATGCAGGTCACGGCAGACAATGTCCCCGTCGGGGCAGGTCTGCGTGTGCGCCGGAGGCTCCGGCAGGTCAAGCAGACGGAAGATCTTGTCGCTTGCCGCCATGCCGTTCATAGCGATGTGGAAATACGAGCCGAGCTGCCGCATGGGGATGAAAAAGTCTGCCGACAGCAGTATGATGAGCAGCGCACTCGAAAGTTCAACGTGCCCGGCGCGGTACTGCGCCGCGGCAAGGATAACGCCCAAGGCCGCACCGCCGTAGGCGATCACGTCCATTATGGTGACGGAGTTCAGCTGCATGGTCAGGACCTTCATGGTGATCTTGCGGAAATTCTCCGCTTCCTCGTTCATGACGTCGTTGCGCAGCCCGTCCGCCTGATAAATTTTCAGCGTCGTAAGCCCCTGAAGGTTTTCAAGAAACGTATCGCCGAGCTTCGTATACTGTCCCCAGTAGCGCGACAGGAGCTTTTTTGCCCAGGTCTGCACCGCCGCAATGGCCGCCGGAATGAGCGGCACGCACACGAGCAGCACGACCGCCGCCGCTACGTTTACAAAGCACAGAACGCCAAAAAGCGTTAACGGTGCGAGCACGGCATAGAAAAACTGCGGCAGATAGGCGCCGAAATATGTCTCGAGCTGGTCTGCGCCCTCGACGGCGACCTGAACGACCTCGGCAGTGGAGACCTGCTCCGAATATGACGCGCCGAGGCGCAGCAGCTTTTCGTATATCTGCGAGCGCAGCGTCTTTTTAACAGCGCTCGACGACAGATCGCTCATGCGGGCGGCTCCGGTCGTGCACAGATATCGGATAAGCACGGCCGCTGCGGCGACAGCCGCCGTCGTCAGAAGCTGCCCGGACGAAGCGGGCCCTGCCGCCAGCGAGGCAAGCAGTGAGGCAATGCTTATCATCATGGCTACGTTTGCCGCAAGGCCGCACCATTGCAGCGCCACGTTTGCGGCTATGTATTTTCTGCTCTCCGGCACAGTGCCGATAAGGCGCTTGTCTATCATCATCGGCGGCACCTCCCGCCGTGCGCGGCGCTGCGGCCCGCGGCCGCGGGCTCATTGAGAAGGCCGGGTAAGATACGAGGTTTCAGGATATCCGGTGATTCGGGCATGGATTGTCTGGCTCCTTTGCAGATTTGCCCCGGAAAAGGGCGCTTTGTGCATCCGAAAATGCAGTTAGACATTGCTAACTATGCATAATGTGCCACAGCAAAGCCGATTTGTCAAGCCTCAGAATGCAAAAAACAGCCTGCCGTTCTCTGCCCGGACGGCGGCTGTTCCTGCATTTTCAAATGATTTGCAAATGCTGACACCGCGCACGGCTTCCGTGCGGAGCGCAGGTTTTTAAAAAACTGTTAACGATGCTTTTTCTGCGCAGGGGACACTTGACATTCATACCCCATATTGTGCTATTCTCTATGTATTAAAAAATGTCAGGAGGTCTGAAATGACGAAGTATAATAAAATCACGCCTGAAATTGCCGAGAAGCTTCAGGCCATAGTCGGCCCGAAGCGCTTTTTCGCCGGTGACGCGGTGAAGGACGATTTCAGCCACGACGAAATGCCGATATACGGCAAATACTATCCCGAGGTCGTCTGCGAGGTCGAGAGCACCGAGGAGGTCTCGAAGATCATGCAGCTCTGCTTTGAAAACAGCATCCCCGTGACACCGCGCGGCGCTGGTACGGGACTTGTCGGCGGCTGCGTGCCGCTGTGCGGCGGCGTCGTACTGTGCACGACGCGCATGAATAAGATCCTTTCGTATGACATGAACAACCTTGTCGTGCATATCCAGCCCGGCGTCCTGCTGTGCGACCTTGCGGCCGATGCGCTGACGCACGGTCTGATGTATCCGCCCGATCCCGGCGAAAAAACCGCCACCGTCGGCGGAAACGTTTCAACGAACGCAGGCGGCATGCGCGCCGTCAAATACGGTGTTACGCGCGACTACGTCCTCGCCATGACCGTTGTCCTGCCCGACGGCAGAGTCATGGAGCTGGGCAAGACCGTCTGCAAGACAAGCTCAGGCTACAGTCTGCTGCATCTCATGATAGGCTCGGAGGGCACCCTCGGCATAATAACCGAGCTCACGCTCAAGCTCATCCCGAAGCCGACCATGGACGTGAGCCTCATCCTGCCGTTTGCCGACGTTGAGACGGCGATAGCCTCCGTTCCGAGGATAAAGCTTGCAAACCTCGACCCGCAGTCTATCGAGTTCATGGAGCGCGACATTGTCGATTCTTCGGCCGCGTTTACCGGAAACTCGGTTTTCCCCACCGTCGTAAACGGCAGGGAAGCGGGAGCGTACATTCTCGTCACCCTTGTCGGCGACAGCGAGGCCGAGCTCACGGCGAAGATGGACCGCCTCGGCGAGCTTGCCGAAAAGTGCGGCGCATACGATACGCTCGTCGTATGGACCGACGGACTTAAAAAGGACGTCTGGGCGGCACGCAGCGCGTTCCTGACGGTCATAGAGGCCGACACGAAGCTCCTTGACGAGCTGGACGTGGTCGTCCCCGTAGACCGCATCGCGGAATTTCTCGTTTACACACGCGCAGCCGGCAGGGAAGAGGGTATAGCCATCCGCAACTTCGGCCACGCCGGCGACGGCAATCTGCATATCTACTGCTGTGCAAACGACATGGAGCTTGAAGAGTTCAAGCGCCGCTCGAAGGCCGTTATGGACAAGTGCTACGCAAAGTGCGCCGAGTTCGGCGGCCAGGTCTCCGGCGAGCACGCCATAGGCCACGCCAAGAAGCAGTACCTGCGCGAATCGGTCGGCGACACGGCGTTCGGTCTCATGCAGGCGATAAAGCAGGTATTCGACCCCAAGGGCATTCTCAATCCCGGCAAGGTCTGTACTAATGTCGAGGAGGTCTGAAAAAATGCTGAATATTCTTGTGTGCGTAAAGCAGGTTCCCGATATCAATCTCGTTAAGATGGACCCCGTTACCGGCAGCCTCATCCGCGCGGGCGTTCCGGCAATACTCAATCCGCTGGACGCAAACGCTCTCGAAGCTGCCGTCAGGGTCAAGGAAGCCCACGGCGGCACGGTCACCGTCATAACCATGGGACCGGATATGGCCAAGGAAGCCCTGCGCGAGTGCCTCGCGGCGGGCGCCGACAGAGCGGTGCTCTTATCCGACCGCGCTTTTGCGAACGCCGACACGCTTGCAACGAGCTATGTCATAGCCTCCGCGGCAAAAATGCTCGGCAGCTTTGACCTCATATTCTGCGGCAAGGAATCTCTCGACGGCGCGACCGGTCAGATGGGCTCGCAGCTTGCCGAGCGCTTCGGCGCAAGCCAGATATCGTCGACCTCGAAGATCGTCGAGGTCGATACTGAAAACCGCACCATAACCGCAGAGCGCGATCTTGAGCGCGGTGTTGAGGTGCTCAGGGCGCAGTATCCGTGCCTGCTGACGGTCGAAAAGGCAAACTTCCGCGCGCGTATCCCCAATCTCAAGAGCTGGAAGGCCTCGCGCACGGCCGATATCGAGGTCTACTGCTCCTCAACCATACCCGGCCTTGATCCCGCGCAGATCGGCGATCCCGGCTCACCGACGAAGGTGCCGCGCACCTATCCGCCGGTCACAGGTGAAAAGGGCAGCATGATCGACGAGGGCAGCACGGAAAAGAATGTGGATAAGCTCTTCGAGCTCATCGCGGATGTGCTTTAAGGAGGTACGGCTATGAACAAGACTGATTTCAAGGACATGTGGGTCTTTATCGAGCGCGACGGCGACAGTGTGCTGCCGGTATCGCTCGAGCTGTGCTCGGAAACGCGCAAGCTGTGCGACGCAAGCGGCGAAAAGCTCGCCGCCGTTGTTGTCGGCAGCATCAGCGATGCGGAGCTCCGTAAGGTGCTCGACTGCGGCGTGGATAAGCTCATCCGCGTATCCGGCACGGGCTACGATTATTTCAACAACGATGCATACACGAACCTGTTCACCGTTTTGTGCGAAAAATACCGTCCTGCCGCGGTCATGGTCGGCGGAACGATAAACGGCCGCGACTTTGCCCCGCGCTTTGCCGCGCGTCTCGGCACGGGCTGCACCTCGGACGCAACGGAGCTCGTCTGGGATCCGAAAACTACGGATATCGAATTTATCGAGCCCGCCGTCGGCGGCAAGATGATGGCCGTCATAACGGTTCCCGTGGCACGTCCCCAGGTCGGAACGATCCGTCCCGGCACCTTTAAGTGCACACCGAGCGGTGCGCGCGAGTGCGAGATCATCGAGGAGAAGATAGATTTTCCCGTCGGGGATATACGCACAAAGATACTCGACTTCCGCGCCGACGACGCGGACGAGAGCCTGAATATAGCCGATGCCGACGTTATCGTCTGCGTGGGCAATGCGATAAAGGGCGCCGACGCTCTGCCGCGCTACCGCCGTCTTGCCGAGCGCCTCGGCGGAAAGCTCGCCTGCACAAGGCCGGTGTTTGACCGCGGCGTGCTGCCGTTCAGGCTCGTCATCGGCCAGTCCGGCGTCGTGGTAAAGCCGAAGCTGTACATCTCGTTCGGTGTCTCCGGCGCGGTGAACCATGTCACGGGCTTTTCGGATGCCGACACCGTCGTCGCCGTTAATACCGACCCCGATGCCGCAATATTCAACTACTGCACCTACGGCATAGTCGGCGACATGGACGAGGTCTGCGACGCAATGCTCGCCAAGCTCGGCCAATAGCGGACGGCAGAGGGGGGCTTTGCACCCCAAACCGCTGAAAATCGAAACAGATATAAATCAAGACCTCCGGCCTTTGCCGAAGGTCTTGATCAGTCTGTCAGATATATTGCGCTTTGTCAGCTCAGCGCAGTGCGCAGGGCGGACAGCTTTTTTGCGATGAGCGCAAACTGTGCGGGTGTTATGGCCTGGGCTGCGTCGCATTTTGCGTGCGAGGGATCGTTATGGACCTCTATCATGATCCCGTCGGCTCCGGCGGCCGCGGCGGCAAGCGCCATGGGCTCGACATACTTCGCGTGCCCGGTCGCGTGGCTCGGATCGACTATGACCGGCAGGCGGCTGAGCTCCTTTATCACCGCAACGGCCGAGAGATCGAGCGTATTGCGCGTTGCCGTTTCAAAGGTGCGGATGCCGCGCTCGCAGAGCACGACGCGCTCGTTTCCGCCGCTCATTATGTATTCTGCCGAGGTCAGCAGCTCCTTTACGGTGTTTGACCAGCCGCGCTTTAAAAGTATGGGCTTATCGATCCTGCCGAGCGCCTTTAAAAGCTCAAAGTTCTGCATGTTGCGCGCGCCGACCTGGAGCATATCGACGCCCTCAAAAAGCGGCAGCTGCTCCTTATCCGTTATCTCGCTGACCGTCGGCATGCCGCATCTGCGCCCGGCCTCGATGAGCGGCGGCAGACCGTCCGCGCGCATGCCCTGAAAGCAGTAGGGCGAGGTGCGCGGCTTGAACGCGCCGCCGCGCAGTATCTGCGCCCCGGCAGCCTTGACCTCCTGCGCTATGCCGCTTATCTGCTCGGCGCTCTCGACGGAGCAGGGACCTGCGATCAGCGTGAACCCGCCGCCTATGCCGACACCGCCGACGTCGACAGTGATATCGTCATGCGGCTGCCGGTGTCCGGCAAGCTTATACGGCTGCGTGACGGTCCTGACGTATTCAACGATCTCCATATCCTCGATATATGCTCCGTCGAGTCTGTCCGCATCGCCGATGACGGCCAGCACCGACTGATGCTCTCCGCGCATCGTCTGCACGTCGAGCCCGTGGCAGCGTATCCAGCATCTGAGCTCCTCAGCCTGCTCGGGAGATGCATCGCGCCTGAGAACGATTATCATGCCTTAGACCTCCGAAAATGATATATTATTACATCAGTATACAGCATAAGACGAAAATTTTCAAATTTTACTTGACAATGCGCCCTTATCTGCTATAATGCTTACGAAAACTGAACACCTTATCAAGAGCGGTGGAGGGAACGGCCCTGTGAAGCCCGGCAACCTGCGAAAGCAAGGTGCCAAATCCGGCGGTGATTATCGAAAGATGAGGCTTATGACCAAACTTGTTGCTCCGTCGGCCAGACGGAGTTTTTTTAATTGCCTGAGTGTTCGGAAACTATATTTTTCGGAGGAAATGAAAATGAGCAAAAGACTGTTTACATCAGAATCGGTGACCGAGGGACATCCCGACAAGATCTGCGATCAGATATCGGACGCCATCCTTGACGCGATACTCGAAAAGGACCCCAACGGCCGCGTCGCCTGCGAGACGACCGTCTCCACCGGCCTTGTCCACATCATGGGCGAGATCAGCACCGACTGCTATATCGACATTCCCAAGATAGCTCGCGACGTTATCCGCGATATCGGCTACGACAGGGCAAAGTACGGCTTTGACTGCGACACCTGCGGCATCATCAGCAATATCGACGAGCAGTCGGCCGACATCGCCATGGGCGTTGACAAATCGCTCGAGGCAAAGGAGCGCGGCGACGCCGAGCTCGATAACGGCGCGGGCGATCAGGGCATGATGTTCGGCTATGCCTGCCGCGAGACGGAGGAGCTCATGCCGCTTGCAATAAGCCTTTCGCATAAGATGGCAAAGCGCCTTGCCGAGGTCAGAAAGAGCGGCCTTGTCGACTATCTGCGCCCCGACGGCAAGACCCAGGTGACCGTTGAGTATGACGACAGCGGCAAGCCCGTGCGCGTTGATACGGTCGTGCTCTCCACACAGCATTCTCCCGACGTGAGCCTTGAGCAGATCAGAAACGATATGATCGAGCTCGTTATAAAGCCCAGCGTTCCGGCAGAGCTGATCGACGACAGCACCAAGTATTATGTAAACCCGACCGGCCGCTTCGTAATCGGCGGCCCGCAGGGCGACTCCGGCCTGACCGGCAGAAAGATCATCGTTGACACCTACGGCGGCAGCGCCCCCCACGGCGGCGGAGCCTTCTCCGGCAAGGACCCCACCAAGGTAGACCGCAGCGCGGCATACGCATCCCGCTACGTCGCAAAGAACATCGTCGCTGCAGGCCTTGCCGACAGATGCCTTGTCCAGCTTGCCTATGCCATCGGCATTGCACGCCCCGTGTCGGTCATGGTCGATACCTACGGCACCGGCAAGGTATCCGACGAGAAGCTTGCACAGGCCGTTAACAAGGTCTTTGACCTGCGCCCGACCGCCATTATCCGCGACCTGGAGCTAAACAAACCCATTTACAGAAAGCTCGCCGCCTACGGTCACATGGGCCGCACCGATCTCGGCGTCCGCTGGGAGGATACCGACAGAGTCGACGCTCTGCTTGAGGCCGTAAAGTAATGCATGTTCCGAGCTGCGAAAGCAGCCTGCTGGATATCGTGAGCTTTGACGAGGCGCTTGCGGTCTCCGGCGGCAGGGGAGACTATGACGCGGATAAGTGGCTGTACGTTCCGGACTATTACACCGATTACAGGTATATACTCGGAACACGCGGGAAAGATCCTCTTATCTGCATCGGCATCAATCCGTCCACCGCGGCGCCCGACGATCTTGACAATACGCTAAAGAGCGTAGCGCGCATTGCCTCCGGCAACGGCTACGACAGCTGGATAATGTTCAACGTCTATGCCCAGCGCGCGACCGATCCCGACGATATGGACAGCGTTCTCAACGAAAGGCTGCACCGCGAGAATATGCGTGCGTTCGAGTACATACTGAAAAATGTGGGCGAGGGCGTCCGGCCCTCCGTGTGGGCCGCCTGGGGCACTATAATCGAAAAGCGCCCGTATCTCAAGGACTGCGTCCTCGATATGGTCAGGCTCGGCAGAAGCTGCGGCGCGAGGTGGTACAGCGCGGGAAAGCGCTCCGTAAAGGGGCACCCGCACCATCCGCTTTACCTGCGCAAGGACGCTCCCGTCGAGGAGTTTGACATCGTGAGCTATCTTGAAAACTGTCTGTGAGGTGCTTAAAATGAAGCCGAAATTCAAGCTTGCCGTCGTGCAGCTGCGCACGGAGACGGATATGGAGCAGACGCTCGCCAAGGCTGAACGCATGGTAGCCGAGGCAGCGCGCAGCGGCGCAAAGCTCGTCGTCCTGCCGGAAATGTGGAGCTGCCCGTATTCGAAAAAATATTTCCACGCCGTCGCCGATAACGACAACGGCAGGAGCAGGGACGCCATGGCGCGCTGGGCGGGGGACGAGGGCATTATCCTTGTCGGCGGCTCGGTGCCGGAAAGGTGCGGCGATAGGCTGTACAACACCTGCTACGTTTTCGACGAGACCGGCAGGCAGATAGCGCGTCACCGCAAGATACACCTGTTTGACGTCGATATAAAGGGCGGTGTGCGCTTTAAGGAGTCAAACAGCTTCGCACCCGGAGAGAATATCACGGTGTTTGACACGAGCCTCGGCAGAATGGGCGTCGAGATATGCTTTGATATACGCTTTCCGGAGCTCAGCCGCGCGATGGCAAAGAGGGGAGCGGAGCTGATACTGTGCCCGGCGCAGTTTAACATGACAACCGGCCCGCGGCACTGGGAGCTCAGCGTCCGCGCACGGGCAATGGATAACGAGCTGTTTTTCGTCGGCGCGTCGGCCGCGCGGTACGAGGGCTTTGATTACGAGTGCTGGGGCCACTCGACGGTTGCGGGACCCTTCGGCATGGTGCTCGCGTCCTGCGACGAAAAAGAGCAGATACTCTACTGCGATATAGACTTAAACGAGGTCGATTCCGTCCGCGAGCAGCTTCCTACCTTCCTGCATCTCAGGGAAGATGTATATAATGTAGCTAAATAAGCAGAAAACCCGGGGCAAAATGCCTCGGGTTTTGTCATATTGACCGAAAAGCAAAAAAGGTGTTGCAAAATTGTGAATGAGCGGCTATAATCGCATAGAAAAGATTTTTAAGACGGTTCCGTGAAGCCGGCAAAATCGCAGATATTGTGTATCTCTCATGCCTGAGAGACATGTTGTTGTGCGTCTTGCCGGTCTGCGGCAGGGCGATTTTCTTTTGTTCGGGGTGATACAGTGAAGCTCAAGGCAAAACTTATGGATGAGGCGGCAATGAGCCGCGCACTTATGAGAATATCCCACGAGATAACCGAGAAGAACAAGGGCGTCGACGACGTCGTGCTCATCGGCATACGCAGAAGGGGAGTGCCCATATCCGAGCTTATCCGCGGCAACATAAGGAAAATCGAGGACAGGGATGTGCCCTGCGGCAGCGTGGATATCCGCTTTTACCGCGATGATCTCAGCCGCGAGAGCGAGCAGCCCGTTCTGCTCAGAGCCGATATCGGAACGGACGTGAACGATAAAAACGTCATTCTGGTCGACGATGTGCTGTACACCGGCCGCACGGCCCGCGCCGCCATCGAGGCCGTGTTCACCGCAGGCAGGCCGCGCAGCATACAGTTTGCCGTGCTCGTCGACCGCGGTCACCGCGAGCTTCCCATAAGAGCCGACTATGTCGGCAAGAACGTCCCCACCTCGCGCTCGGAGCTCATAGAGGTCCGCCTGCCGGAGTTTGACGGCGAAACGGGCGTATATCTCATGGAGACGGAATAAGCAAGTCAGCAAATACCCTTATATAAATTACACTAAGAGAGGTACAATCACTAATGAAAGAAAAGACCGTGATTAATGGACCCGTGTATGACGCACGCACCCTCGGCAAACCGAGAATGCTCATTCTCGGACTTCAGCACATGTTCGCAATGTTCGGCGCGACCGTTCTCGTCCCCATCCTTACGGGTATAGACATCGCAACGACTCTGCTCTTTGCGGGCCTCGGCACTCTGCTGTTCCACCTGCTCACCAAGCGCAAGGTTCCCGCATTCCTCGGCTCCTCCTTCGCTTTCATCGGCGGCTACAATGCCATCACCGGCTTTGACTCCTCCGCCGGCGTCCCCGTCAACAGCGACCTGCTCGTGTATGCCTGCTTCGGCGTTGCCTGCGCGGGACTTATGTATGCCGTCCTCGCGGCACTGTTCAAGGCCTACGGCGTAAAGAAGGTCATGCAGTTCTTCCCCCCGATAGTCACCGGCCCCATCATCATCTGCATCGGCCTGATCCTCTCCTCCTCGGCTATCACCAACTGCAATTCCAACTGGTTCATCGCTGCGGCCGCCATCATCATAGTCATCTACTTCAACATCTGGGGCAAGGGCATGGCTAAGATCATCCCCATCCTTCTCGGCGTTCTCGGCTCCTACCTGATCGCGGTCATCGTTGACCCCGCGGCAAGGGCAAACGTAGTTGAGACTGTCTCCGCTGCAAAGTGGTTCGGTCTGCCCATAGTATGGGAAAAGAGCGTGTTCCATCTGTTCAACATGGACGTTGACACCGGCATGCTCCTGAGCGCCGTGTTCACCATCGTTCCTCTGTCTCTGGCAACCATGGTCGAGCACATCGGCGATATCTGCGCAATTTCCTCCACCGTCGGCAAGAACTATGTCGTAGATCCCGGTCTGAACCGCACCCTTCTGGGCGACGGTCTCGCAACGAGCCTCGCAGCCCTCTTCGGCGCACCGGCAAACACCACCTACGGCGAGAACACCGGCGTACTTGCACTCAGCAAGGTATACGACCCCCGCGTTATCCGCATCGCAGCCTGCTTTGCGATAATCTTCTCCTTCTGCCCGAAGTTCGCGGCACTGATCACCGCAATGCCCACCGCGACCATCGGCGGCATCTCCCTGATCCTCTACGGCATGATCTCCGCAGTCGGCGTCCGCAACGTCGTTGAGAACAAGGTCGACTTCACCAACAGCCGCAACGTCATCGTGGCAGCTCTCATCCTCGTTCTTGCGATCGGCATCAACTACTCCGTCGGCAGCATCCAGATCGGCATCGTCTCCCTCTCCGGCCTCGCAGTGGCCTCCATCGTCGGCATCATCGTAAACGCGGTCCTGCCCGGCAAGGACTACGAGTTCGGCGTTGACGAGCAGGGCGATACCTCCGTCAACTTCATCGTGAGATAAGGAATATCAGTAAGAACAAAGCTGCGGCCGGATCCGACCGCAGCTTTTATTTAAAAATTTCGGATTAGGTATTGACAAATTCCGATTTTACTGTATAATAGCTTTTGCACTTAGCGGATTTGTGTAATGGTAGCACACCGGACTCTGACTCCGTTTGTGAGGGTTCGAATCCTTCATCCGCTGCCAAAGCAGCTCACTGAGAAATCGGTGAGCTGTTTTTTTACTTGCTCTTACGGCTTGCAGCGGCCGCAGGGAGCGTATCCGGCAGAGACGGCTTCCTCGCGTGAGGAAAACCACAGGCGGTTATCCTCGGATATCTTAGAAGCCGAGGAGCAGGAGGGCAGATGAAATTTGTCCGAGGCGGCGCTTGCAGTGTAAGCGCCCTGAGCCTGCATGTCACCGGCCGTCTCCAAAGGCGCGGGAGTACCCTCAAAAGGGCTCACCGTGACGTGTACGGCGCTCACGGCGGCCTCATGCGCCTGCGGTGATGACATGGCAAAGCCCGCAGCCGAACACGCCGCTATGCAGCAGCAGACTGCGGCGCGGAGCAGCAGCTCTCTTTTCCGCCTCTTTGCGGCGAGAACGGCACATACCGCCGCCGCGATAAGCGCCGATATAAAAATTGCGGCAAATAATATCTTCATACCGGCATAATATATCCGCAAGCAAAATATGTCAATATATGCGTATGAAAAAGGCTTCCCTCGCGGGAAGCCTTCAGCTTTGTTATGCTGCCTGTTCCTTTATTCTGCCGTTTATTATGCGCATTTCGCCGATTATGAGTATCGTGACGGTTATCGCCGCAAGGCAGTCGCCCACGGGACCTGCGTACAGCAGACCGTCGATGCCGACGAAGCTTGAGATGATGTACGCGCAGGGGAGGAAGTAGATAAGCTGCCTTGTCAGCGTGCATATCATGGCCTTCTGCGGCTTGCCTATTGACTGGAAGAAGATACCCGAGGGGATGAGGAAGCCGACGAGGAAGATCACGCCCAGGAAGATGTGGAAGCACTTGAGCGCAAAGTCGTTGTACAGCTCGTCCTCCTGACCGAATATGTTGATGATATCCTGCGTGAAGAGCTGGAAGCAGGCCCAGCCGATAAAGCCGACTATGAGGCCGACTATGATCGTGCGCAGATATGTCGCCCTGACACGGCGGAAGTTCTGTGCTCCGTAGTTGTAGCCGACTATGGGCTGACTGCCTATGCCGAGGCCGACCATGACGCTGACGATGATAGAGTTTACCTTCATGACTATGCCGAAGGCGGCCAGCGGGATATCGGGGCCGTAGACGCTTTCAAGGCCGTATTTTACGGTGAGGTTATTCATGCAGATAACGACGATCGTCGAGCCGAATTGCGTGAAGAAGCTCGAAATGCCGAGCGGCAGGAAGGCAAACAGCGTCTTTGCTCTGGGAATGGCGTAATCGCGCTTGAATTCAATGCCCTTGAGGCGGGGAATATACGCAATCGCAAGGACAAAGTTGAGCGCCTGGCCGATGATCGTTGCCCATGCCGCGCCCGCAACGCCCCAGCCGAGGCCGAGGACGAACCACGCGTCGAGCACGACGTTGAGCAGGCAGCCGGATATATTGGATATCATGGCATAGCGCGGGTTTCCCTGCGCCCTTATTATGCCGTTGACCGTCATGCTTATGCACACAAACGGTATGCCTATAAGCGTTATCCCCGCGTACTCGAGCGCATAGGAGAAGGTTTCGGCCGCGACCTTTGCTCCGCCGCAGAGCCTGAGCACCGGCTCAAGCAGCAGCTCCATCGAAAGCGTTATGAAAAGACCGGCCAGCAGGGAGATCGTTATGCCGTTTCCCATTGTGCGCGCGGCCTCTTCGTAGTTTTTCTGGCCGAGCTTCAAGCTGAAATAAGCAACGCAGCCGTCGGCGATAAGCGTTCCTATCGCCATCGAAAGCGTGACGAGCGGGAAGGTAAGGTTCGTCGCCGCGTTTCCGTATACGCCGACGCCCTGGCCGATGAATATCTGGTCAACTATGTTGTATATGGAGTTGACGACCATCGACGCTATCGCCGGCAGCGAGAATTTGAGCATCAGCTTGCCGATAGACTCGTTTTCAAACATGGCAAGCGAATTATTCTGACTCATTATATCACCCTAATATAGAAATTCAAACGATGCAGATTATACCACGGTGAATATAAAAAGTAAATGTATATAAAAACGAGAGCCGAAATTTGTATATCATGCCGAAAAATCAGTCCTGATGCGCTTCGATTATGAACTGATTTATTGATGCTCCGAACAGAATTATGTACATGCACCAGTACATCCACAGGAGAGATATGACTATCGTCGCAAGGCTGCCGTAGGTCGAATAGTTGACATAACGTATAAAAAGCGAGAACAGCCATGTAAACAGCAGCCACGCCGCCGATGCGACGGCGGCCCCCGGCAGCAGATGCGTAAGCTTTATCTTAATTCCGGGCACGCCCTTGTACATCGCAAGGAAAACCACGGCCAGCACGAGAAAAGCAACGAGAAAGCGCAGCTTCAGCAGCAGCGTGAGCGCCGGAGATATGGCGGGCAGATAGGAGTTTAAAAGATAATATATCTCCTTGCTGAACATCATGAAGGCCAGCACGGCGATAGCCACGGCTATCATGCCGACGGTGTAGATGCAGGCAAACAGACTGCGGCGCAGGAACGAGGAGTATTTCGGCGAATGGAAGATATCCTCGATGCCGCGAATAAGCGCAGAGAACGCGCGGCTCGAAAGCCAGACCGTCAGCAGTATCGACAGCGGCAGGACGGCTCCGGAGGCAAAGTATATATCGTCAACGACCGATTCTATGATCGCCTGCAATGCCGCCGGTATGTAGCGCTCTATCGCGTCAAAAAGCGTCTGCTGCGAAAGCCCCGTGTAGGGGATTATCGCCGTTAAGAGCGCAAAGAAGGGAACGAGGGACATGAACATGTAAAACGCGCTTGCCGCGGCGTGTGAGTCCACATTGTCCTCGCTCATTTCTATCATGAAGTTGTTTATCGTGTTAAATATTTTTTTCATAGGCAGTCAAGAAAAATTACCGCTTCCTGCGGTAATTTTTTCGGCATATATCAGCATATGAGCGTCAGCCGGCCGCTCAGGTTTTCTATCTCGTGACGCTGTGCGCCCTTGCCGCGCTCACCGTCGAGCGACCAGTCGAGATCCTCGGGAGCGGATATCCTCAGCGTGTCGGTCTGGAAGAAATCGAGGAAGGGGGAGGAGTAGTCCTGCGTGAAAACGCCGAGCAGTATGCTCTGAAAATCAATGAGGGTGCGCGGCTCGTGCACGAGCAGGACCTCAAACTTGCCGTCGCCTGTGTCAACGACGGTCTTGGGCAGCGTTATCGTTCCCGCGACCGAGGTGGAGTTGCATACGGCGCCGAATATATAGTCGCCCTCGCAGGTGAACTCGCCCACGTCGAGCGTCAGATGATGCGCCTTTATCTTCGGCAGATCCTTCACCGCGTCGAGCAGATATGCCGAGTGACCGAGCATGTTCTTGAGGTTCTGCGGCGTCGTGTATGACAGCCAGGAGAACGCGCCGAAGGCCGCAACATAGGAAAAATACTGCTCGCCGAACTTGCCGATGTCGATGCTTTTGGGCCTGCCGTCAACTATGTTCTGCGCGGCCTCGAGCATATCCGAGGATATGCCGTGGCAGGCGGCAAAGTCGTTGGTGCTGCCCGAGGGAATGTAGCCGAGCGGGGTATGGCAGCCGCCGCGTATGATGCCGCTTATGACCTCGTTGAGCGTTCCGTCGCCGCCAATGCAGACGATGAGGTCAAACTCCTTGCCGTAGTTCATGGCAAAGTCTGTCGCGTCGCCGCGCTTTGCGGTCGGGAAAACCGTCACGGCGCAGTCGTTTGCTGCGAATATGCCGATTATATCGGGCAGAAAGCGCAGCGAGACGCGCCGCCCCGAAACGGGGTTTATTATAAGCATCAGCTTTTTGAGGCTGGAAAAGTCTTTCATGTATTCACTCCGCAAAGATCAGATGGTTCCGGCAATGAGAAGGCAGAAGTACGCCGTGGGGATGGAGAAGAGCAGACTGTCGACCCTGTCCATAACTCCGCCGTGTCCGGGGATGAGATTGCTGTAGTCCTTGAGCCCCGCCATGCGCTTTATGAGCGACGCGGCAAGGTCGCCGACCTGGCCGAAGCTCGAGCAGATAAGAGCGGTCAGAATGCATGCGAGGACATTTACAGCATACCACTGCCGGAGCACGAAGAAAAGTATAATGCCTGCAATGACGGCGCTTATCGCACCGCAAACGCTGCCCTCGACGGTCTTGTTGGGGCTGACCTCGGGCGCAAGCTTATGTTTGCCGAAGCGCTTGCCGCCGAACAGGGCAAAGCTGTCGCAGACCCAGGTGGATATGCAGGCAATGGAGAATACGGGGATCCATACGCCGCCGTTCATGAGCGCAAGCTTGCAGACTATAACGAAGGGAACAACGGGGTAGGCCAGAACGCCCAGCGTCGCAAGAGCGCCCGCGCCGCGTATCTTTTTCGAGACTATGCCCGCCGTCATGACGGCAAACACCGCAAGGAAGAACGTTATCTCATATGCAAGCGCATCGGCATTGAGCCAGAGCTCGGCCACCGTTGCGGCGCAGTAGGCGTACAGTATCCAGGGCGCGCACACAACGTCCTTCTGTCCGATGGCGCGGCAGGTCTCCCACACGGCCATTATCATTGCCGCCAGCAGGAACAGCGCCCTCGTCACCGGTCCGAGCGCAAAGCAGGCAACGACCAGTATTATAAGCACCGTTGCCGAAATAACTCTTGTTTTCAAGTTGTTTACCCTCTTTCGTGCAAAATACAGAATTAACACCTAATATAACATATTAACATCATTTATACAACAGCAAATGTTCAGAAGCAGTAAAATTGTGGGCGTTTGGAAAAATAATTCTTGAGTTTTCCGCAAAAAAATGTGATACTTAATTTATTAATCCGTCTTTATATATAGATAAGGAGACTGTTTTGGACGATCGGCGTATTGTGGAGCTTTTTCTGGAACGTTCAGAGGAAGCCTTGTTACAAATAGATATTAAATACGGCCGCTATTGTCACCGCGTGGCATTCAACGTTCTCGGCAACGCCGAGGACAGTGAGGAGTGCGTGAACGATGCCTACATGAGGGCCTGGGGCAGCATTCCGCCGAACGAGCCGGAATCGCTTTCGGCCTATATCGGCAAGATAACGCGCAATATCGCGCTCGATAAGCTGCGGCAGAAAAATAGCTCAAAGCGCGGAAACGGTGAGGTACCGGTCGTTCTCGACGAGCTTGCCGAGTGCGTCTCCGGCGTCGATGAGCTGGAGCGGCGGCAGGACTCCGAGGAGATAACAAACGCGCTCAACGCCTTTCTCGAAACACTCGGTCCGGTAGAGCGCGGCGTTTTCATGCGGCGGTACTGGATGATGGAGCCTATCGCGGACGTTGCTTCGCGCTACGGCATATCGGTTTCAAAAACGACTACGATGCTTTTCAGACTGCGCGGCAGACTGAAGAAACATTTTATGAAAGAAGGAATATCTCTTTGAAAAGCGATGACCTGCTCAGACATCTCGGGTCTGTAAAAGATGAATATATTGAAGAGATAATGACCGAAAGCGTGAGGTCGGCGCGCCGCCGCGCAGGCTCACGGAACCTTGCCGCGTCCATCGCGGCAAGCCTCGCCATAGTCTTGCTCGGCACGGGCATAATGGCGGCGCACGGCGCAAAGGTCTGCGAAGACGAAATGACGCTCTCCGGCGGCGTGCAGAACGTTCAGCTCGCGCATAACAGCGTCGTCATGATAGACGTAAACCCGAGCATACGCCTCGAGGTGAACGACCGCGATGTCGTCGTGAAGGCTGAGGGACTCAACGAAGAGTCGCAGCCCGTGCTCGAAGGGCTTGAGCTCGAGGGGCAGGACTATAAGACAGCCGTCTCGCAGATAGTTTCCTCGCTTCAGGAAAAGGAATATATAACAAACCTCAAAAACTCCGTGCTCATAAGCGTCGCCGCCTCCGACGACGAGACGGCGCAGCAGATCCGCACGGGCGCGGTCGAGGCGATAACGGAGCTTGACAAGGCCGTGAACTACGGCTTCTCGATACTCAGTCAGATAATAAGCCCCGACGATGCGGCAGCCGCGGCGGCCGAGAAGTACAGCATATCCGAGGGCCGTGTGGACATCATAAACAAGTTCGTGTCCGAGCACAGCGACTACAGCTTTGACAAGCTCGTCGAGAGCAACATTCAGCTTCTCAACCAGCTGTTCGAGTATGTCGGCCTGCCCGAGGGCGTCGAGCGTCTCGGCGCAGTCGCAGGAGTCGTTCCCGAGGAGTATGAGGAAAAGCTCAACCTCGGCGAGCTGAGCTGCGACGAGCTCGTAAGCTTCACGAGCGCCATCAGCGATTTTTACGATAAGCTCAGCGAGTATTACAGCCCCAGCGACGTTGCAAAGCGCATCGGCTACGAGTTCAGCATTGCCGAGAGCAGCACCGAGGACGGGCAGAAGCTCTGGGCTGTCCTTGCCGAGAGCCTGACGAAAAACATCGGAAACCACGGCGCACTAATCGGCCTGGGTCAGAGCACCGTCACCGATTGGCTGAGCCAGAGCGAGCTCGGAAGAGTCATCTCGCATATTGCCGCGTCCCTTATACCGGCAGCTTAATCTGACAGAGTTCGGCTCCGGTCAGCTCAAAGCCCACAAATAATACACAAAACGGCAGGAGTGAAAGCTCCTGCCGTTTTGTCGTAAAAGCGCGCCGACACAATGCAGTTGAAAACGACAAAAAAATGTGATATAAAAGCAGTGTAAACCCCATACAGCTTATTTTAATGAAAAAGGAACGTAAAATGTCAAAGATCAAGTATAGACTCGCGCTGGCCGCGGCGGCGGTCCTGCTGCTCGGCGGCGTAATATACATATACTTTGCCCACTATGCCCCGTTTAAGCCGGACGAGCCGCAAACGCTCAGTGTCTGGTACGTTAACGACGACGCGATGTGGTCGGGCTTCTACACCATGTGCGGCGAGTATAACGGATCCGACGGTGCCGACTGCGGCATCACGGTAAACGTCAGGGCCTTCGACACGCAGGAGCAGCTGTACGAAAGCCTGACGGATGCTCTCGCGTCCGGCGGCGAAAAGCCTGATATCATCGCCTGCGATACGGATTTTGCTGCGTATCTCGACTCCGAGGATGAGCTTGCCGATATGGATAAGTATTTCGGCAGCTGGGAGACCTCGGGCTACGACAGGAACATGACTGCCGCGGCGACAGGCTCCGATGGCCTTGCCTGCGTACCCATAGCGGCGGAGACGAATGTTTTCATCGTCAACACCTCGCTTTTTGCCGATTCCGAGGCGATATCGAACTTTGAAAAGCTCTGCTCGGTCGCCGACGAATACTACGGCCGCAGCTCCAAAAGCTTTTTCACGATATCCGACTACTCGCTGTTTTTCCGCGATGCCGTCGCGCAGCTCGGCGAAAAGTTTGACGGCGTGAGCCCGCACGATACCGACAGCGATAACTGCAAATATATCTACAAGCTCCTCGCGGAGACGGCCTATGACCGCGGCTTTGCCTCTTCGGGCGGACAGGCGGCGAAAATGCTTGCCGACGGAGAGATCGCGGCGGCGATAGTATCGTCGGCTGATCTTATGAAATATGCCGACAAGCTCAGCGGCGACGAGTTTGAGTTTGTGAGCTTCCCCTATATGAAGGACGGAAAGCCCGCATATACGCAGAAGGTGACCGGCATGACGATCCTCGCGTCGGACAGCACGCGCGAGCGCTCCGCCGTGGAATTCCTGCGCTGGTTCACCTCGCAGAAGAATAACGGCAGCTTCGTCGGCGATTCGGGCTATCTTGCGGCAATAGGCAGGGAGAGCTCATCGTCCGAATACGCGCTGTATGAAAAGCTGATGGACGCCGTGGATACAATGCGCAGAAACGGCGATGATACGACGGCGGCCGCAAGTGCCGAATACTCGGTAAACAGCAGGAACTTTGACAGTGTCCTGAACACGATAATGAATTCACTAAACTAATAAAGACAGAGGTGCATGGATCATGGAAGGCTTCAGAGTATTGGAGATCAAAAAAAGCGTGTTTGAAAATAACGACAGGGAGGCCGAGCAGCTCCGGCAGGAGCTCAAGAAGGAAAAGACCTTCCTGCTCAATCTCATGTCGTCGCCCGGCTCGGGCAAAACGACGACTCTCAAGGCGACTATCGCCGCGCTCAGGGACGAGCTGCGCATAGGCGTCATGGAGGCGGATATCGACTCGGACGTCGACGCACACACCATTGCCGAGACCGGCGCAAAGGTAATTCAGCTGCACACAGGCGGCATGTGCCACCTCGATGCGGGCATGACAAAGCAGGGGCTCGAGGGCCTGGGTACGGAGAATATCGACCTTGCCATCCTCGAGAACGTCGGAAACCTCGTGTGTCCCGCGGAGTTTGACACGGGCGCCGTCAAAAACGCGATGATCCTCTCCGTTCCCGAGGGTCACGACAAGCCGCTGAAGTACCCCCTCATGTTCTCGATATGCGACGTTCTGCTCGTCAATAAGATCGACGTCATGCCGTACTTCGACTTTGACCTTAAAAAATGCGAGGAGTACGTCAAAAAGCTCAATCCGAACATCACCATCATCCCCATCTCCGCAAGGACCGGCGAGGGCATCGGCAGATGGGCGGACTGGCTGCGCACTCAGGTCGCCGAGTGGAATAAGTAGTTTTAAACAAAAAAGACGCAGATTCGCGGACGTAAACCTGCGTCTTTTTATTGCATAATGCCGCATTTACGAAAGCTTTCAAACATTCGTTCTCGGCGGCATGGCGCACCTTGTGATAAAAAACAGGCAGGCTCACGTTCGTGAGCCTGCTTTGCCGTGCATTTATCAGGTCGGCTCGTAGGCCTTGCCGGTGGGATTGCCGTCGGCGTCGTAGTCGATGCACTCCATAAGCTGCGGGTCGACGTTGCTCTGACGCTTTATCGTCATGCCGACGCCCTGATTGTTGAATACCCAGATGTAGTTGTTCCAGACGGTGGGATCCTTTTTCTTAAAGACCGTTGTCTCGTTTATGCGGCAGAACTTAGCTCTGCCCTCGGCGGTGTCGAGAAGGTCGCCCTCACCGGTGTAAAACAGCTCGTCGCTGTATTTATACCCGTCCTGCTCCTCGATCTCCTTTTTCAGATCGATCTTTTCTTCGTTTGTCATGGCATAGCCTCCGATGAATTTTTGCTAATTGTAACATGCCGCGCCGCCGCGCGCAAGCGAAAAAAACGGAATGTACGATATTGCAGCGCAGAATATTTAATAACTAATTGTCCTGTTGGTGTTGACCGAGATAAAAAAACTTGGTAAAATAATTATTATAAAATTTGCAAGAGAATAAGGAACATTAAAACAGAGGTGTTTTGCTGTGTATAAAACAATCATCGTCGAGGACGATCTGATGGTCTGCTCGATCCTCGAAAAGCAGCTCGGTAAATTTGCCCAGCTGAAGCTCTCGGGCAATTTCCGCCGCTGCGGCGACGCGCTCGACTATCTGCGTCAGACGCCGGACGGAGCGGACCTTGTCGTGCTCGATTACTTCATGCCCGGCATGAACGGCATCGAGTTTCTCGCGGATCTCAGAAAGTTCAATACCGAGGTCCAGGTCATCATGATAACCTCGGCAGACGACTATCAGGTCATACGCTCGGCCATGTGCTACGGTATCTGCGATTACATATTAAAGCCGTTCAACAGTGCCAGACTTGAAAAGGCCGTTTCGCGCTTTGATACCGTCATGAAGCTCATAAGAACAACCCGCGTCTGGACGCAGGATAAGGTCGATGTCCTGCTGTGCCCGCACAGAAACTACAATACCTCCGAGCAGGCAGACCCCGGCACTCCCCATTCGGGCAAGATAAACAAAACGACGCTCGAGACGGTCCGCAGCTTCATGAGCAGAAACGTCGGCAGAAAAATGCCGCTTATCGAGATAAGCGAGGGCCTCGGCCTTTCTACCGTCACCTCGCGCAGATATCTGAAGTATATGCATTCTCTCGGCGAGGTCGGCATAACGCTCGACTGCAAAACAGGCGGCCGCCCGTCGGAGATATTCGAGTATAAGGAGAGCGCGAATGTCGGAGCTTAAATTTGCCTACGCAGCGCGCGGATACGATTATGCCGGCGCCGTCGAGCGCGTTTCCGGAGACGAGGAGCTTCTGCGAAGCCTGCTGGATATGTTCCTTGCGGACGAAAATTACGCTCTGCTCGTGTCCGCCCTTGACGCGGACGATGCACAGGAGGGCTTCCGCGCGGCGCACTCGCTCAAGGGAAGCTCCGGCATGCTCGGGCTCACAGGTCTGTTCGAGGCTCTCAAGAGCATTACGGAGGCTCTGCGCAGGGGAGACACAGCAGGGGCCGCTCTGTACCGCGATGCCGTCGTGCGCGAATATGAAGCGGCCGCCGGCATGATAAAAAGCCTATGATGCTCCTTGGAGCGGCAGCGTTTGCACTTATGCTGCTGGGAGACGTGAACGACGCCCTGCTGCACAAAAAGGCGCTGCGCCTGTGCTTCCCGGCGGGACTTGCGGCGCTCGCGGCGGCAACGGCCGCGCATCTGGAGCCCGGGAAAATTGACGGTGCGTGGTGCGCCGTCGCGGCGGCGTTTCTGCTCCTGCTTCTGTATGTGCTGTTCGGCTCGTTTTCGCCGAAGGATGCATATGTCAGCCAGGAGAGCGGACGGCAGGTGTACGATAAGGGCTTTTACGCACTGTGCCGCCATCCCGGGGTGCTGTTCTTTGCCGGGCTGTACGTTTCGCTGCACTATGCCCTTGCGCTTCCGTGGGCTGACGCGGCGCTGTATACGGGGCTCGATCTTCTGCTCGCGTCGGCGGAGGATAAGTGCTTTTTCCCGCGCTGCATAGGCGGCTACAATGAGTATAAGACGCGCGTTCCCTTTCTTATTCCGACGCCGTCGGGTTTTAGAGAGATATTCAAGAGATAATTTTGGATGAAGCTATAATGACCTTTCAACAGAAATTGCGCAAATTCAGCAAGCAGCAGCTATGGAACGAATACTGCGGCTATCTGGAGCTTAACATAAAAGATTACATGTACGTTCAGCGGCGGCTCATGCAGGAGCAGATAAACTCCTGGTGCGCATCGGCGCTCGGCCGGAGCGTTTATAAGCGCTCCGCGCCCGGCAGCGTCGAGGAGTTTCTGCGCACCATGCCGCTGACTGACTATGCCGACTACGCCGACGTTCTGTTCCGCCGCGATCCGGACACGCTTCCGGAAGCGCCGGTTATATGGATAGAAACGACGTGGGAGGGCGGTCTGCGCCCGATAAAGATCGCGCCTTATACGCGGCGCATGCTCGATGCGTACAAGCACAATATCATGGCCATGGCCATGCTCGTTTCCGGCCACGGCAAGGCAGACTTCAACATTCGCCCGGGGCACAGGTTCCTCTACGGCGGCGCGCCGCTTCCTTACGAAACGGGGCTCATACCGAGCCTCATGAACGAGGAAATGCGCTTTGAGTGGCTGCCCGACAGCGACGAGTATTCGGATCTGTCGTTCAGCCAACGCATCAAAAAGGGCTTCAAAATGGCCTTCAACGGCGGTATCGACTATTTCTTTGCCATGGGTAGCGTCGCAAATTACATAACCGAGAATTTCGATAAGCAGATATCCTCCGGCAGCGGCGGCGTGAAGGTTTCGCCGGTCATTGCCGCGCGGTATATTAAAGCAAAATACAACTGCCGCAGGGAGCGGCGTAAGATACGCCCGGTCGATCTTTTCCGCATAACGGGCTTTGCCTGCACGGGAACGGACGGCAGGTGCTACCGCGATAAGCTCGCCGAGGCCTGGGGCGTAACGCCGGTCGAGGTCGCCGCCGGAACGGAATCGACCTGCGTCGGCTGCGACACATGGGAGCAGCGCGGCATGGTGCTGTTTCCCGACTCCTGCTTCTACGAGTTCATACCCGAAAACGAGATGCTCCGGAACCTCCGCGACCCGTCGTACAAGCCGCTGAGCTGCCTTATGGACGAGGTGCGCACGGGAGCGCGGTACGAGCTTGTCATAAGCACGCTGCACGGCGGCGCGTTCATGCGCTACCGCATAGGCGATGTGTACAGATGCACCGAGGTCGATAAGCTGACGGGCGTTCCGCGCTTTACCTATGTTGACCGCATCCCGACGGTCATCGACATAGCGGGCTTTACGCGCATAACGGAAAAGTCCGTCACCGAGGTCATCCGCATGTCCAAGCTCGGCATAGGCGACTGGATAGCGGCAAAGGAATATGACGGTGAAAACACGCCGTTTCTGCATATCTACCTTGAGCTTACGCCCGAGGCAAGGGCGAACGACGTCGTGACAAAGCAGGTGCTCACAGAGCATCTTTCGGTTTACTTCAGATATTTTGACAGCGATTATAAGGACCTTAAAAAGCTCCTTAATATAGAGCCCCTTCAGATAAGCATCCTGCCGTATAAAACGATAGAGAGCTTTGAGCATAAGCGCGGAGCAAAGCTTGAGCGCATAAACCCCGACCCGCTGTGGCTCAAGGCGATGCTCGACGGGACAGATCATGAGAAGCTTACGGAGAGTAATGCATGAACGTATCGTACATATTTGTTAATATAGCGGCATTTTTATGCTTTTCCCTTATGTTCGTGGCCTTCTTTGCCGCCGAACGCAGCCGCGAAATGCGCGCATGGCTCGTGCTGCTGGGCGACCTTGTGCTGTGGACGGGCGGAACGGTGTTCATGCGCCTGAACGTCTTCCCGAGCTACGAGTTCTGGTACTATGTATCTCTGCTGGCGCTGTTTTCAATAGCGTTTCTGGTCTATAACTACGTCTATCAGTTTGCAAACGTAAAAAACAGCCTTGAGCGCATAATATGGTTTGTCGGCACGCTCATAATACTCGTCATTTCCGCAACGGGCTTTTTCCTCGCCCCGCCCAAGCTGTCGGTCGGCAGCAGCGGCATGGCGGTATACACCTATTCGATGGACTGGAAGATCGCGATACCGACGGTGTTTTTCATGCTCATCGTCGGCTCCATCATAAGGCTTTTCCGCAGGATACTTGCCGCAAAGGGCAGAAAGGCGCCCGGCGTCGCGGAGCTTATAATAGGCTGCTTCCTCATGGCGATAGGCAACATCGTGCAGATACTCCCGGGAAATACCTTCCCATGGGATACGCTGTTCGGTCTTGCGTTTGCGGTCATGTTCGTCCGCTCGCTGTATAAGCGACGGATGTTCAATATAACACCCGTCATTTCAAGCAGCATACTCATGCTCGTATCGACGGTCATGTGCGTCGGCGTTGCGGCGCTGTTTTTCCGGAAGCTTGACGCCCTGTTCGAGAAGATCGGCGGACACCTCGGAGACCCGGACGTTGAGGCCTTCCTGTTTCTTGCCATAATTCTTTTCGGCCTGATAGCCTGCTTCCGCAAGCTGCTCATGTCGATATTCTCCGACGAGGAGCAGCAGGGCAGCCGCATTAAAAAATACAGCGACAGCGTGTCCAAGACCCTGGATATCGACAGCATACTGCGCCAGACCGTCAAGGTCATAAAAAACGATATCCACGTTGACCAGCTCTATATCTGCCTGATGCAGAACGGGAAGTATGTTCCCGTGTGCAGCGCTATGCCCCTGAAGCCCGCTGCGTTTACCATCGCGGCCGACCATCCCTGCGTTAAATATTTCGAGGAGGACGGCTCGGACAGAAACCACATAATCATTAAGGAATTTGAAGCCGACCCCCTGTACAGATCCATGTGGGGCTCGGAAAAGGAGCTTTTCTCCGATTACGGCATATCCTGCATCTGCGCACTGAAGGACGGCGGCAGCGTCGTCGGACTCCTGCTGCTTGCTGAAAAGGAGAAGGGCGTTGACTATACCTATGCGGACTTCTCGTTCCTGAGCACGGTCTGCGCGATAGCGTCCATTGCCGTCAAGAATGCCGCATTGTATAAGCAGGTGGCTGAGCGCGAGCATCTGTTTTCGAGCATGACCGCGTTTATCCCGAACGTCATTCTCATAAAGCCGAGGGGCGAGAGCAGATACTGCTTCGTAAGCGCCAACACGAAAAAGGTGCTGGGCCTTCCGCAGAGCTATTTTAACGAGCGCTCCGCCATGCAGACGCTCCGCGAAAATGTCGATGCCGAGACTGCCGACAAGGTCGTTGACGCGCTCGTATCCTCAACCGGCAGCGGCGGCTGCTCGGTCGATATACCGTTCAGGACCGGCGACGGCAGGGATATAACGCTCAGATGCGCGTTTTCCCCCATCGTGACGGGCGGGGTGAAGTCGCACTATGTCTGCGTTGCGACCGATATAACGCAGGATATCGAGGCGCAGCTTCTTCTGCGCAACTCCGTCGAGCTTGCGCAGGACTCCAGCCGCGCCAAGGGCGAGTTCCTCTCGCACATGTCGCATGAGATACGCACGCCCATGAACTCCATTGCAGGCCTTACATATCTTGCCCGCGAGATGATCGGCGAGGGGCGCGACGATGAGCTGCGCGATCACCTCAACCAGATCGACCAATCCTCTCAGTACCTGCTGAGCCTGCTCAACAACATCATGGACATGAGCAAGATCGAAAGCAGCAGATACGAGATAAACGCAAAGCCCTTCAATATCACAGCCGTGCTCGACGAGGTATACTCCGTGTACAGCGCGGTCATGACTACCAAGGGCGTGAGGTTTACTATCGACACCGGAGATCTGAGCCGCCCCAACGTCCTCGGCGACGAGCTTTCGCTGCGCAAGATACTCAACAACCTGCTGTCAAACGCCAGCAAGTTTACAAAAACGGGAGGCAGCGTGAGACTTCTGGCTTCGCAGAAGCTGATGGACGAAAAGTCGTCGATCCTGCATCTTGAGGTGGCCGACACCGGCGTCGGCATAAGCGAGGACTTCATCGAACACCTTTTCGAGCCGTATACGCAGGAGCAGAGCGCCGACGGCGGCAGAGCGGCCGGAAGCGGCCTCGGTATGGCCATATGCAAGAGCATGATAGACCTCCAGGGCGGCACGATATCGGTAAAAAGCCGTCAGGGCGTCGGAACGACCTTCTTTGTCGATATCCCGTACTCGCTCGGCGAGGCGGCCGTTACCGAGGTGCGGAGCCTTGACTGCTCGGCGATAAACGGGCGGCGCATCATGGTCGTTGACGACGTTATGATAAACACGACCATAACCTGCCGCCTGCTCGAGCGGCACGGCGCGCTTGTTGACTGCGCGGAAAACGGCAGGGAGGCGGCGGAGCTTTTCCGCTCAAAGCCCGACGGCTATTACGACTGCATACTTATGGATATCCAGATGCCGGAGATGAACGGCATAGAGGCTGCGGCCTGCATCCGCGCCTCCGGCATGCGATACTGCCGGACAGTGCCCATACTTGCAATGACGGCGGATGCGTTCATAAACGAGCAGGGGGGAGTACTCAGCGACTTCTCCGGCTATATACTCAAGCCCGTAAAGCCAGATGAGCTTTACGCAAAGCTCGTCGGCATATTCGAAAACCAAAGGGGTACATATGATCAGGACACTATTTCATAAGGGCTGTAATATAATGAACGCGGTCTGGGGCAGCAGGTACTATCTTCCGGTGATGCTGCTGCTTGCGTCCGCCGCTACGGTGACGCAGACAACGTTTGTGTGCATGTGTCTGTTCATACTCATCGGCGAGCTCATGCTCATATTCTGCGACGACCTGATGGCGGTCTTTGCGCCGGTCTGCTTCACCCTGCAGATTGCGGTCTCGTACTACAAGGACTTCTCGCAGCTCGTGCCGTACATGATGTATGCGATCGTGCCGTTTTCGCTGGCGCTCATATTCAACCTCATCTATTACCGCCGGAAGATCGTGTTCGGCCGCTTCACTTATCCGTATATTGCGGTGACGCTGGCGCTCATCGCCGGCGGCGTAGGAACTATATCGGCGCAGGACTATCTCAAGCCCATCAGCATGTACTACATGCTGGCTCTCGGCCTCGGGCAGTTTGCGCTGTATGTCCTTTTCCGCACGCGCCTTGAGAACGAGCGCGGCTATGACAGGGCAGAGCGCATGGCCGAGACGGCCTATGCGGCGGGACTGCTGTTCGTCGTCGTGATCTTCAGCTTCTATGCGCATAATTTTGGCAGCTTCCTCGAAAAGGGCGGCGTGCTGTTTTATAAGCCCCGCAATTACGTCACGACGGTGCTGCTCATCTGCATGCCCATGACCTGCGTGCTCGTCCGGCGCAGCAACCTCTATCTCATCGGCATGGTGCTCATGCACATTGCAATGGTCATGAGCGGTTCGCGCTCGGGGCTGCTGTTCGGCTCGGTGCTGCTCCTGCTGTGCGCGGTGTATATCTACATCAGCAACAAAAAAAGCCGCAGGCTGTATAAGCGGCTGTTCGGCGCTGCACTGCTGATCGCCGCTGCGGCCGCCGTCGCCGTAGTGCCGGAGCTGTACGCCGCGCGCATCAAAAACGCCGCCGCGGGCGACAGAACGCGCATCGAGTTCATCCGCCGCGGCATTGACAACTTCCTGAACCATCCCGTGTTCGGCATCGGCATCGGCAGCACGAAGGATCTTGAGATATTCAAGGCCTACGTTTCCGGCTGCATCGTGTTTTACCACAATGCCGTCATCCAGGTCCTGAGCTCCATGGGGTTTGCGGGCGCCGCGGCCTACGGCTGGATGCTCCTGTCGCGCCTGAAAATGCTCTGGCGCGGCAGAAAAAGCAGCGTTGCCTGCGCCGCTGCGCTGTCGTATCTGGGCATACTCATGATGAGCATGACAAACCCCGGCATCTTCTGTCCCTTCCCGGATGTCGCCCTCATTACGGTCATATTCGTCGTTTTGGAAGCGCACACAGAAAAAATGGCCGCGCCCGATCGGCGGATGAGGTGCCGATAAGGCATGAGCAGCCGGTATTATTGCACGTAGGAAACAGGCATGCCATGACTTTTTACGCAGCAAAATCGCTGCATCCCTGCCTTCCCCTTCGAGGGGAGGGCGGGTCGCGCAAGCGAGCCGGAAGAGGTGTTATTAAATCGCGGCGCAAGCCGCACATTACGAAAAAAGCCGGTCGGGGTTATCCCCGACCGGCAAAATGCTGTATTTGATTAATTATGCTTCAGGAGTGGTTTCGGTATCGGCAACGATCGTAAATACAAAGGTCTTGGGCATTGCGAAGAAGTCGCCGCCGCGGACGGTTGCAGTAACGATGTACTTGCCGGGAGCAGTGGGCATCGTGCTCTTTGCGTATATCCTGTTAACGCCGGTGAACCAGTAGCGGATGGAACCTACGGACGTGGAGTCAAGCGCATCGCCGCTCTTGGTGAGAATGCAGAGATTATTGTCTTTCCCAAGCTGCTTTGCATCAGAAACGGTGATGGTGTTGTTGTCGCCAAGTATGGAATTCTTCTCAAGCTTTATGCCCTTCCAGTTCTTGAGAACGACGAGCGAACCGGTGCCTTTTCCGGTTTCGTAGTTTTTGCCAACGGCAACGACGGTCGCCACATACACGCCCGCGTGCGCGGGAGTGCCGATTGCAACTGTGGTGTCGTCGGAG
The DNA here is from genome assembly GCA_963650165.1 of bacterium. GTDB lineage: Bacteria > Bacillota > Clostridia > Oscillospirales > Oscillospiraceae > F23-B02. The sequence continues at coordinate 13,136 of CAVJKX010000010.1, read as the reverse complement.
ATGTCAGTCAAAACATCAAGCGCGGCTACTATGTTTTTAAGAGACTCGACATCATAACCAAAAGTCTCGAGTATCTTCATCAGGCTATCATTAGTGATGATGCCGTTGATGATTTCTTTGAGCTGACCGAGGGTTATTCCTTCCTGAAGCTTTTGCTTCAATGTAAGGCTTTCGGTGTCATGCTTAAGCGCATACCATTTTTCCTGAGCGCTGCTGATCGCATCTATAAGTTTTTCCTGAGCTTCACTCAGCTTGATGTTTACGCAGGTCTCCAGATTGCTGTTAACACCAACGAAGAAGATGTAAACATCGAGCTCGGGATCGTTGGGGTCGAGCGAGTAGAAGCTGCTGCGGACGATCTCCTCACCGGCGTAGATTTTGGAGACGGGAGTTACGCTGACGTTGACGGTTGCCTTTGCAACGTCGATGGCGGCGGTTACATTGCCGCTTGCCTTATAGGTATCATTGCCGTTGTAGCTGATGCGGATTGTCTGACCTTCACCGGCATCGAGCTTGGCATTAGGAACTTCTTTATAGAACAAACCGGTTTTGAGCTCAACTTTAAAGTCGGCGGCAGTTGTTCCTTCGGGAAGCACGGAAGCAGAATAGTCAATGACGTTTGCAACGATAGCTTCTTTTTCTGCGGCAGCATCCATGTTATAGGTGATGCTTGCGTTCTCTTTGAGAACGAGAGAAGTGCTGTATTTGCTGACCTTTACGAGTGTTGCCTCGGCGGTGGTACCTGCAAGGCGAACCTGATAGCTGCCGTCATCGAGACCGGAGAGTGCTTTGTTATAGTATGTGTAGGTTATGCCATGCTTCTCTGTAAATTTGGTGCCGCCGTTGATAGAGCCCCAATGCTCGTCAACACTCTTTGCACCGAAATTCTCGGTGTAACCATACCCCAAGTACTCCCACTGGAGTGCTGCCTTGGCAGTATCGTCTAGCTCATCGTAATTGCTGATGAGAGCTTTGCTGAGCAGCTCAGAGACTTCGTCATTGGTCATGCTCGACTTAATGAGAACCTCGCCGGAATTTTCTTTAAGCTGCGGAGTTACAGTTTCTTCCACAGGGGGGGTAGTTTCATCCTCCGCGAACACGGCCGGGGATATGCCTGTGACCGATATAAGCATCAGTACAGCAAGCAGTGAAGCGAGATAACGCTTCAGATTGTTCTTCTTCATGCTAACCTCCATAAAGATGATGAATTATTTTTGCCGCACGTTCGTGGGTATACCTGCGGCATTGATACCGATATAATATCAAATTGTTTACAAAAAATCAATAAAAAATTTGACATTTTACTGATTTTTGTCCGTATAAAAACGCAAAATGGAAATATATACCCTATATTGGGTTAGCCTGCCATGGCAGGAAAATGCAGGACGCGGACGCCGCGCACAACTTGTCTTGCTGTAGGGCGGCAGGCGTGGTATAATGAAATGTAAAACTGTTCTGAGGTTCATTGCATTGGACAAATTTGTGCTTAAATCATCATATTCGCCCACGGGCGACCAGCCCGAGGCGATAGACACGCTCGTGCGCGGGCTCGAAAACGGCCTTGACGAGCAGGTGCTCCTCGGCGTTACGGGCTCGGGCAAGACCTTCACGATGGCAAGCGTCATCGAGCGCATGAACCGCCCGACGCTCGTGCTGGCGCACAACAAAACGCTCGCCGCGCAGCTCTGCTCGGAGTTCCGCGAGTTCTTCCCGGACAACGCCGTCGAGTATTTCGTCTCCTACTACGACTATTATCAGCCCGAGGCATATATACCGCACACAGATACCTTCATCGAAAAGGACAGCTCGATTAACGACGAGATCGAGCGCCTGCGCCACAGTGCGACCTCAAGCCTCTTCGAGCGCCGCGACGTGATCGTCGTCGCCTCCGTGTCCTGCATCTACGGTCTGGGCGACCCTATCGACTACAAGAGCATGGTCATATCCCTGCGGCCGGGGCAGACGCGCAGCTTTGACGAGCTGCTGCGCAAGCTCATCGAGATACGCTACGAGCGCAACGACATCGCCTTCGAGCGCAACATGTTCCGCGTGCGCGGCGACACCGTCGAGATATTCCCCGCCTACTCGCACGATAAGGCCATCCGCGTCGAGTTCTTCGGCGACGAGGTGGACAGGATAAGCGAGGTGAACGTCGTGACCGGCGTGCCCATCCGCTATTTGAATCACGCGGCGATATATCCGGCCAGCCACTATGTCGTCAGCCGCGACAAAATGGCCCGCGCCATCGGCGATATCCGCGCAGAGTGCGAAGAGAGAGTAAAGTACTTTCAGGATAACGGCAAGCTTCTCGAAGCGCAGCGCATATCCCAGCGCACCAATTACGATATCGAGATGATGCAGGAGCTCGGCTACTGCTCCGGCATAGAGAACTATTCGCGCGTCATATCAAACCGGCCGGCGGGCTCCGCGCCCATGACGCTGCTCGACTACTTTCCGAAGGACTTTCTGCTCTTCGTTGACGAGAGCCACGTCACGCTGCCGCAGGTCAGGGCCATGTACCGCGGCGACCACGCGCGCAAGGAATCGCTGGTCGAATACGGCTTCCGCCTGCCCTCGGCATACGATAACAGACCGCTGAAATTCGAGGAATTTCAGGAGCGGATAAATCAGGCGGTGTATGTCTCCGCAACGCCCGGCGACTATGAGCGCGAGCGGGCGGGGCAGATCGCCGAGCAGATCATCCGCCCGACGGGACTGCTCGACCCGGAGATATCCGTCCGCCCGATAGAGGGGCAGATAGACGACCTGATAAGCGAGATAAATATACGCATCGAAAAGGGCCAGCGCACGCTGGTAACGACGCTGACGAAGAAAATGGCCGAGGATCTGACCGAATACCTCGGCGCGGCGGGGATAAAATGCCGCTATATGCACCACGATATAGGCGCCATAGAGCGCATGGAGATCATACGCAGCCTGCGCCTGGGCGATTTTGACGTGCTCGTCGGCATAAACCTCCTGCGCGAGGGGCTCGACCTGCCGGAGGTCAGCCTTGTGGCCATCCTTGACGCGGACAAGGAGGGCTTTCTCAGAAGCGAGACGAGCCTTATCCAGACCGTCGGCCGCGCCGCGCGGAACGCCGAGGGCACGGTCATCATGTACGCCGACACGGTCACGCGCTCGATGCGCCTTGCCATTGACGAAACGGAGCGAAGGCGCGCAAAGCAGGCGGCATATAATAAGGAGCACGGCATCGTGCCGAAAACCATAGTCAAAAGCGTGCGCGAGCTCATCGAGATATCGAGCGAGAGCGAAAAGACCCTGCGCCGTGCAGACGGCGTGAAGCTGACGAGAAGCGAGCGCACGGAGCTTATAGACAAGCTTGAAAAGGAAATGAAGGCCGCGGCAAAAATGCTCGAGTTCGAGCTTGCGGCACAGCTCAGGGACGAGATAGTCCGCCTGCGCGGCGAGGTGAAATGATGAAACTGATGATACTTGACGGCAACAGCATAGTGAACCGGGCCTTTTACGGCGTGCGTGCGCTCAACGCGCCCGACGGCACGCCCACAAACGGGGTGTACGGCTTCCTGTCGATACTCCGCAAGCTGCTCGACGATGAAAAGCCCGAGGCCGTGTGCGTTGCCTTTGACCTGAAGGCGCCGACCTTCCGCCATCTGCGCTATGCAGGCTATAAGGCGCAGCGCAAGGGCATGCCCGAGGAGCTTGCGGTGCAGATGCCGATACTCAAGCAGGTGCTCGACGCGATGGGCATATTGCGCCTCGAGCTCGAGGGCTTCGAGGCCGACGATCTGCTCGGCACCGTCGCCGCGCGCTGCCGCGATAAGGGCTGGGAATGCCGCATAGTCACCGGCGATAAGGACAGCTTCCAGCTCATAACGGAAACGAACCACGTCTGCCATGTCAAAAGCCGCATGGGTCAGACCACGACGACCGAGTATACGTCCGAGCTCTTTTTCGGGGAGTACGGCTTCGAGCCGGAGCATATCGTCGATCTCAAGGCGCTCATGGGCGATGCGTCGGACAATATCCCCGGCGTGCCCGGCGTCGGCGAGAAAACGGCGATGGGACTTGTGCAGAAGTACAGGCGCATCGAAACGATATACGATAATATAGACACCATCGACGTGAAGGAGGGAATGCGCAAAAAGCTCCGCGAGGGCAGGGACAGCGCGTTTTTATCCTTCGAGCTTGCGACCATCCGCACCGACGCGCCGATAGAGTTTACGCCCGAGAGCGCCGTCTGGCACGAAAACTACAGGCCGGAGCTGTACGATGTTTTCAAAAAGCTCGGCTTTAATAAATTCATTGAAAAATGGGGGCTGAGCGAAAGCGCGGAGAGCGCGCAGGCGGCTTCCGTCGAGCGCCTTGCGCATATAGAGGACGCTGCTTTCGATGATATAATGAGCGCCGTGAAGGCAGCCGGTACCGTCGCCGTTACGGCAGAGCCCGGCTTCGACAGCTTTGAGATATGCGACGGAAAGGCCGTGTATCATGCGCGCTGGAGCCTCCTCGGCGACGATTACAGGTGCCTTGCAGAGTACGTTTTTTCAGACAAGGTGAAAAAGCTCGGCCACAACGTCAAGGAGCTCATGACGCAGCTCATAGCCGAAAAGCTGCCGCTCGACGGCTTTGAGTACGATACGGCGCTTGCAGGGTACCTTCTTGACGCAACTGCCGGAGACTACGGCCTTGCCAGAATGAGCATGGGCTGCTGCGGCGTTGAGCTCGACGGAGCCGAGGCAGTGTACAGGCTGCGCGCACCCACGGAGGAAAAGCTTGCGCAGCTCGGCATGACAAAGCTCTTTTACGATATCGAGATGCCGCTGTGCCGCGTGCTCGCAGATATGCAGGAGCAGGGCTTCATGATCGACAGAGCGGCGCTTTCGGGCTTCGGCAAGAGCCTGAAGGGTACGATAGCGGAGCTTGAGCGGGCAATATATGAGCTTGCCGGCTGCGAGTTCAACATCAATTCACCGAAGCAGCTCGGCGATGTGCTGTTTGACAGGCTCATGCTCCCGACTGGCAAAAAAACCAAGACCGGCTGGAGCACAAACGCCGACGTTCTCGAAAAGCTGCGCGGCAAGCACCCTATAGTGCAGATGGTGCTCGATTACCGCATGCTCACAAAGCTCAAATCCACCTATGCCGACGGGCTTCTGAAGCTCATTGACCCCGACGGCAGGATAAGAACGAAATTCCGGATGACCGTCACGGCAACCGGCAGGCTCTCAAGCACCGACCCCAATCTTCAGAATATTCCCATCAGACGGGAGCTCGGCAGTCATATACGCGAGATGTTCATCGCCTCAAAGGGCAATGTCCTCGTCGATGCCGACTACAGTCAGATAGAGCTAAGACTTCTTGCGCACATATCGGGCGACGAGCATATGCGCGAGGCCTTTTTAAGCGGCGAGGATATCCACACGGTCACGGCCTCTCAGGTGTTCAATACGCCCATAGACGAGGTAACGCCATTGCAGCGCAGCCGCGCAAAGGCCGTGAACTTCGGCATCGTCTACGGCATTTCCGCATGGTCGCTCGCGCAGGATATCGGCGTAACGCAGGCCGAGGCCAAGGCGTATATGGACGCGTATCTCAGCAAATACGACGGTGTGCGCGAGTATATGAAGGCGATAGTCGAAAAGGCAAAGCAGGACGGCTATGTCACGACGCTTTATGCGCGCCGCCGCGATCTGCCGGAGCTTAAATCGTCAAACTTCAACACACGCTCCTTCGGCGAGCGCGTTGCGCTGAATATGCCCATCCAGGGCACCGCGGCAGACATAATAAAGCTTGCCATGGTGAACGTGTACAACCGGCTCAAGGCCGAGGGCCTGAAGGCAAGGCTCATCCTTCAGGTGCATGACGAGCTGATATGCGAATGCCCCGAGGACGAGGCGGAAACGGTGGCGGAGATCCTCCGCGAGGAGATGAGCGGCGCTGCCGAGCTGAGCGTACCGCTTACGGTGGAGGCAAAAACGGGACACAGCTGGGCGGAGGCGCACTGATGCTGACTTATGAACAGGCAGGGGACGTTCTCGACGATCTTGTCGACGAGCTCCCGGATGAAATATTCAAGGATTTGAACGGCGGCGTGAGCTTCGTCGAGGATGCCGTGTGCGGCGACGACGGAAGATACACTCTCGGAATGTATTTCCGCGACGAAATGGGGCAGTACATCGAGCTGTACTACGGTTCGTTCACGGGGCTCTACGGCGATATGGACGACGAGACCTTCCGCCGAAGGCTCCGCAGTACGCTGCACCACGAGCTTACGCATCATATAGAAAGTCAGGCCGGTGACCGCAGCCTTGAGCGCTGGGACGAGCGGCAGGCGGAGCTGTGCGGCTTTAACGGCATCGACGTTAAAAGCATACTCTTCGTCTGCGACGACAACAGCCTCTCGGCCGCTGCCGAGGCGGTGTTCAATTCCTCCAAGGCCGAATACTGCCCGGAGGTCAAAGCCTTCTCCGGCGGCATAAGCGTGAAGAGCGGGCTGAACCCGCGCACCGTAAAATGCTGCGAGGCGCTTGATATAAGGCTTGAGCGAAGCAGCGCCGTGCAGGTCACGCGCAGGCTTATCGAGAGCTGCGACGTTGTGCTGTGTATGACGGCGCTCCAGGCGCAGAAGCTATCCGACGATTATCAGGATCTCGACGAGCGCATAATGTGCCTTGCCGACGAGGATATATATCCGCCGTCGCTGCCTCTGGGCTGGAAAAAGTGCATCCTGCGCGTCGAGGACGAGACGCTTGCCGTCATTGACGAGCTGCGAGAGGAGGCCGAGCTGTGATCCGCGTTGCCGATGTGCGCCCGGAGCAGCTTGACGATATCCTCGCCATCGAGCGGCAGTGCTTTTCGCTGCCGTGGACGCGTGAGCAGCTTGCAGCCCAGCTTGCGGGTGACAGATACATATTCCTCGCCGCCGAGGACGAAGGCGGCAGGGCGCTGGGCTATGTCGGGCTCATGTATGTCCTTGACGAGGGCTATATCTCAAATGTCGCCGTGTCGCCGGACAGGCGGCGCGAGGGCATAGGCGATATGCTGCTCACGCAGCTTCGTGCACGCGCCGGGGAGAAAAAGCTGAGCTTTCTGACGCTTGAGGTGCGCGAGAGCAATTTTGCGGCGCAGAGCCTATATAAAAAACACGGCTATACCGAGGTCGGCAGGAGCAAAGGTCATTACAGCCTGCCGAAGGAGGACGCCGTTTTGATGACTTGTTTTCTGAGTGAGGAAGAAAAATGAAAATACTTGCCTTTGAATCATCCTGCGACGAGACCGCCGTCGCCGTCGTCGAGGATGGAAGAAACGTTCTGACCGACCAAATATTCTCTCAGGCCGACCTTCACGCCATATACGGCGGCGTGGTGCCGGAGATAGCGTCAAGAAGCCATGTCGAGGTCATATCGCGCCTTGCAGAGCGCGCGGTCCGGGCCGCCGGCATAAAAAAGAGCGATATCGACGCCGTCGCCGCGACCTATGCTCCTGGACTTATCGGAACCGTGCTCGTGGGGCTCAACTTTGCCAAGGCCGCTGCCATGAGTCTCGGCGTGCCGCTTATACCGGTGCACCACATAAAGGGCCATGTGGCTGCAAACTACATAGCCTATCCCGAGCTCGAGCCTCCTTTTCTCTGCCTTGCCATATCCGGCGGCAACACGCTCATCATCGACGTGCGCAGCTATACCGAGCTCAAGGTGATCGGCGCAACGCGCGACGACGCGGCGGGGGAGTGCTTTGACAAAACCGCGCGCGTGCTCGGTCTGCCGTATCCGGGCGGAAAGCCGATAGACGAGCTGTCGCAGGGCGGCGACGATAAGAAATATCATCTGCCGAGGACGCATATTGACGGGCAGCCCTACGAGATGAGCTTTTCCGGCCTCAAGACGGCGGTCATAAACCTCGTGCACAACGCCGAGCAGAAGGGCGAGGAGCTCGACCGCAGATCGCTGGCGGCATCCTTTACCGCCGCCGTGAGCGACGCTCTCGTGCCGCGCACCATGATGGCGGCGCAGGAGCTCGGCTATAAGAAAATAGCCATAGCGGGCGGCGTTGCCGCAAACTCACGCATCCGCGCAGACTTTAAGGCCGCCGCGGAAAAGGCCGGCTGCGAGCTGTTCGTGCCTCCGCTGAAGCTGTGCGGAGACAATGCCGCAATGATCGGCTGCCAGGGCTATTATGAGTACCTCGCCGGAAACACCGCCGGCTGGGATCTAAATGCCTACGCGAATATGGAGCTGTAAGGAGAGGGGCAGATGGGCGTACACGACGGACACAGGGAGCGGATGAAAAGCCGCTTCGCCGAGGCCGGGCTGGACGGCTTCAACGACCACAACGCATTGGAAATGCTGCTGTTTTATGCCGTGCCGCGCAAGGACACAAACGAGCTTGCGCACAGGCTTTTAAAGCACTTCGGCTCTCTTGCTGCGGTGTTTGAGGCAAGCCGCGAGGAGCTCATGCACGTTGACGGCATCGGAGAGAACGCAGCGACCCTTATAAAGCTCGTTCCCGAGGTCAGCCGCAGGTATCTTCTCACCAAAAGCCTGCCGACAAAGGTCATCCGCCGCAGCGAGGACGCGGGTGCATACTTTGTTGCCAAGTTCATGTATGAGATAAACGAGATCTGCTATGCGCTGCTTCTGAACGCCTCGAACGGCGTGATCGCCTGCAAGCAGATAAGCCGCGGCGTCGTCAATGCCACCGAGGTCGGCATAAGAATGCTGGTCGAGGCGGCCATAAAAAACAATGCCGTGAGCGTGATAATCGCCCACAATCACCCCGGAGCATTGCCGCTTCCGTCCAAGGAGGACGAGTACTGCACGGCCCTTGTCAGAAAGGCTCTTGAGCTTGTCGACGTAAAATTGCTCGACCATATTATAGTCGGAGGCAAAGAGTTTCAATCTCTCAACAAAAACGGCCTTATGTAAACAATAATTTGTTTCCGTTTTGCAACGAAAATCGACTACAGAGTTTTGAAATTATTAACATATCAACAAATTTCATTGAATTTCAACGAAATTTTCGTGTTGATAAGTCTGTTGAAAATGTTGATAACTATTTGCAAAATAATATGCTGAAATAATTATGTAAACAAAATGCCGCAAAATTGCAACACTCGGGAAGCCTTGAATTTATTGAACATTTCTTAAACATTATTTACCTGCGGCGCGGCTGCATACGGAGAGCATATACGAAAAGTTATAATTAATTTTGTTTGACTTTATGCCCGCCGTGTGCTAAAATGCATACTGTCGTCTGCTGGTGTGGCTCAATGGCAGAGCATCTCACTCGTAATGAGAAGGTTGTGAGTTCGATTCTCACCACCAGCTCCAGACAAAGAAAAACCACTGCTTATTGTTAAGCGGTGGTTTTTTCTTTTGCGGAGATTTTTCAGTTTATGTACTTGTCTATTGCGGCGTTGAGCTCCTCGATAAAGGTGTCGTCGCCGGTCTCGACTGCGTCTGTTATGCAGTGCTCGAGGTGGTCCTTGAGTATGACGCGTGCGGTGCTGCTCAGCGCCGATCTTACGGCCGCGAGCTGGATGAGCACGTCGGTGCAGTCGCGCTCGTCCTCGACCATGCGCTTGACCGATTCAAGATGGCCTATAGCGCGCGAGAGCCTGTTTATGACCGCCTTGCTCTGCGTGTGCGAATGCGGGTTATTGTGGTGAGGATGCTCGTGCTCGGCGTGCTCTGTGATATCCTCGCAGGGCTTTACCTCGTGGCAGTGGAGTATCCCGTCGCCGTGATCGTGATAAAACCCTTCGTCAGGTTTGTGCATTTTGAAGCCTCCGTTAAGTGTTATTTAGCTCATAATACTTCAAAAGTGCGCAAAAAGCAATATCAAAGGCTGCCGGGACTATATAAATCACAGCTTATCCACTGCGTCCTTGATCGCCTTTATGGCAATCTTGCCGCCGCGCTTTGCCATGCCGGCAACGATGTGCGGCGCGAGCTTTTCGACCTTGGGCGATACGAATTCGTCAACCCAGATAAGCTTAATGGCGTCAAACTTGCACTTTGTCGTGCATATGCCGCAGCCTACGCAGCGATCCTCGTCGAGAACAACGGCGCCGCAGCCGAGGCAGCGCTCGGTTTCCTTCTTCATCTGCTCCTCGGTGAAGGTGCCGCGCAGATCCTTCATGCTGCGCCTGGCCTTTGCCGCAGCGGCGTCGGCGGCCTTCTGGCGCGGAGCCGCGTCGTATCCGCCGATGGCGAGAGCTGCCTTGGTCTTGTCGAGCGAGGTGAACACGCGCCTGTCGCGGCCGAGGTTCTGCGTCTGGCCGGGATGGACGTAGCGGTGGATAGATATCGCGCCCTCCTTGCCGGCGGCAATCGCGTGGATCACGAAGGCGGGACCCGTAACAACGTCGCCGCCCGCGAATACGTCGGGCTCGCCGGTCTGATACGAAAGCTCGTCGACCTTAACGCAGCCCTTCTTATCGAGCTTCATCGCACCCTTGTCAATGCCGCCCCAGTCGATTACCTGACCGACCGCGGCAATGACGTTATCGACCTCGACCGTCTCAAACTCGCCCGTAGGTACCGGTGCGCGCCTGCCGGAGGCGTCGGCTGCGCCGAGCTTCATCTTCTCGAGCCTGAGCGCCTTGACCCTGCCGTCCTTGCCGATTATCTCGACGGGGGAGGAGAGGAGCCGCAGCTTCACGCCCTCTGCAAGCGCCTCCTCGATCTCCTCGGGCGCTGCCTTGAGCTCTTCTCTGCCGCGGCGGTACACGAGCGTTACGTCCTTGACCCCGAGCCTCACCGCGCTGCGTGCAACGTCAACGGAGACATTGCCGCCGCCTATGACCGCGACGCGCTCGCCGAGCTTCATCGGGCTGCCGGTAAGCGTCGAGCGCAGGAAGTCTATACCGCCGTAAACGCCCTCGAGCTCCTCGCCGGGAATGCCGAGAGACGAGCTCTTCTGTGCGCCGATGGCCATGTAAAAGGCCTTGTAGTCCTGTGTCCTGAGCTCGTCGAGGCTTATGTCCTTTCCGACCTCGACGCCGGTTTTGATCTCGACGCCCAGCTCGCGCAGCACCTCGATCTCGGACAGGACGACATCCTTTTCGAGTCTGAAGGTAGGTATACCCATCGTCATCATGCCGCCGAGCGTGTCCTCTTTCTCGAACACCGTCACGGGGTAGCCCTTGACCGCAAGATAGTACGCGCAGCTGAGTCCCGCAGGGCCCGCGCCGATGACGGCGATCTTCTGCGGATACATTTTGCCCGTCTGATTGAGCATCTTGGGCACGAAGCGGTGCTCGGCCTTCATGTCCTGATCTGCAATGAATTTTTTGATATCGTCGATAGCGATGGGATCGTCGATATCTCCGCGCGTGCAGGCGTCCTCGCAGAATTTCGGGCAGACGCGGCCGCAGATGGCGGGGAAGGGGTTTTCTTTCTTTATGAGCTCAAGCGCTTCCTGATATCTGCCGAGCGCCGCAAGCTTTATATAACCCTGAACGGCGATGTGCGCAGGGCAATTGGTCTTGCATGGCGCCGTGCCCGTTTCGACGACGTTTTCGCGGTTCTCGCGCCAGTTTTCGTTCCAGTGCTCCTTCGTCCAGAGCTTATCCTCCGGCGACTCGGAGTGACTTATCTTCAGCGGCTCTGTCGAGCACAGCTTCTGGCCGAGGCGCAGTGCGTTCATCTGGCAGTTTTCGACGCACTGGCCGCAGGCAACGCACTTTTCCTTATCGACCTGTGCGCGGTAGTTGGACTTCATTATCGTTGAGGTGTTGAACAGCCTGCCGCCGCGCAGCGACAGGCAGGAGCACTCGCAGCAGTTGCAGATGCCGCCGACCTCGCCCGTTCCGTCGGTGTTCGACAGCTCATGGATAAGGCCGTTTTCCTCGGCGCGTTTGAGTATCTCATAGGCCTCGGCCTTGGTGATCTCGCGGCCGTGCCCCGTCTTGACGTGGAAGTCGGCAGCCTTGTTGAGCATGATGCACATGTCCTCCTCAAGGTGTCCGCAGCCCTCGCCCATGATCCTGCGCGTGCGGCGGCAGGAACAGTCGGTGACGGCAAGCTTCCACGCGCCCTCTATGTACTTGCTCAGCTGGTCGGAGGTCACGGCGTGACGGTTGAGCTCGATCGACTGCTGAACGGGGATAACGCGCATAACGCCCATGCCGCGCGGCAGGTTAGGCGTCATGAGCTTCATGTTCTTGAGCGTGTATTCGTCAAAGCAGCGTGCAATCTCGGGATGAGCCTCGACCTGCGCCTTGTTGCCGACCATCATCTCCATGATGCCGGGCACCCAGCAGGGCATGGAGTAGTAATCGATACCGTCGTCGGGGCTCGTGTACCCGACCACAACGCCCTCGTCTCCGAGCTCACGCAGGAGCTTTTTTGTAAGCTCCGGACTTTTTCCGCATCTTTTCGAGATCTCCTCGAGCGTAAGACTGTGCCGTACCTTGCAGGCGAGCGCCACCTCCGCCTGTTCGTCCGTTACCACCTCCGCCAGTATCCGGTACTCCGGATCGGACGGGACATTGGGAATACCTGTGTGCGCTTCAAGCGTGATCTTGTTTGCAAGCGCAAGTATTTTGGGTCTGAATACCATAGTTCTGCTCCTTCCTTTACTTGTATCAACGTTGTGTATAAACATTCTTGCGTCAAGGATATCACATTTTATAAATTTGTCAATACGGGCGCCGCCGCACGCGCTGAATTTATATGATTTGTACAAGCGATCGGACAATATAATAACCCGAGGTGATACTATGCTTGGAATATCGCTCACAATGCTGCTCGGCGGAGTGCTGCTCATGCTCAGACTGTCGCCGGGCGGTTCGTTTCCGAGCCCCTTATCGGCGGAGGATGAGCGAAGGTACCTGCTTCTCTGGCAGGACGGAGACATAGCGGCGAGAAATGTGCTCGTTGAGCACAATCTCCGTCTCGTCGCGCATATCGTCAAGAAATATTATACGCAGACGAACGATATCGAAGACCTCATATCCATCGGCACGATCGGGCTGATCAAGGGCATCAACACCTATAAACCCGACCGCGGCATCCGCCTTGCAACCTACGCAAGTCGATGTATTGAGAATGCTATACTATCGTAGCGGAACAAACGGCAGTTGAGGTGGCGAAACGGACGCCTTTTGAGGCAAAATGGCGCCTGCTGGCGAGAGTGGGAGTCCGCTG
>CAVJKX010000009.1:0-73821 GCA_963650165.1 bacterium | reverse complement strand
GCGAGAAGCTCGCCCGCGAGTTCTGCGCGGCCGTTGACGCCGAGATCTGCATCGCAGGCTCCATCAACAGCTTTGAGCGCATCGACACCATGTTTGATATCGCACCCTGGACCTTCACCATGGGCTCGGCTCTCTTCGAGAAGAAGTTCGTCGCAGACGGCAGCTTCCGCGACAATCTCAAGGCCGTCGCCGACTACATGGCAAAGAAGTAAGCGTACTTGACTGTACACGGTACAGATATAAAATAGGAGGTATAAATTGTGGAAGAAAACAAACTTAAAAAAGCCCTGACTGCCGCAGGTATCTGGTCTGTCGCGGTCGGCGCGGTCATTTCCGGCAGCTACTACGGCTGGAACTACATCGCATCCGAAACAAACTTCACCGGCTGTCTTATCGCAATGGCGATAGCGATCCTGTTCTATGTTCCCTTCGCGTTCATGTTCGCAGAGCTCGCAACCGCCATCCCCAGCTCCGCAGGCCCCGCCGCCTACACCGAAAAGGCATTCGGGCGCGGCGCAGGCTTCTTCGCAGGCTTCAGCTATCTTGTTGAGTCCCTGTTCTGCACCCCCGGCATCTGCATCGCGGTCGGCGCATATGTGCACACCCTGTTCCCCGCGGTCCCCGCAGTCGTCGCATCCGTCGTCGCATATCTGATCTTCCTGTGCATCAACATGCGCGGCATCGAAGCCGGCCAGGCCATCGGCCTTGTCGTCACCATTATCGGCGTTGTCGGCGTTATCTTCTACGCCTGCATCGGCCTGCCCCACGCAGACTTCAGCCTGCTCGGCCAGATGGGCGAGCTCGGCGGCATCAAGGGCATCTTCGTTGCCATCCCCTACGCGGTGTGGTTCTTCCTCGCATTTGAGGCAGGCGGCATGGGCGCGGAGGAATGCAAGAACCCCTCCAAGGATATCCCCAAGGGCTTCATCGTCGGCATCTTCACCCTGCTCGTCGGCGGCATGCTCATGCTCGTGACCACCTTCTCGCTCCTGCCCAAGGAGGAGCTGCTCAAGAACGACGCCCCCATCGCAAACGTCATCAACCACCTCTTCGGCGAGGGCAGCGCAATGAGCATCGTGTTCATCGTCATCGCAATGATCGGCCTTATCGCATCCCTTAACGGCATCATCATCGGCCAGTCCCGTCAGACCTACGCCCTGGCGCGCTGCAAGTGCCTGCCCGGCTTCCTCGGCAAGCTCGACAAGAACGGCACCCCCATCAACGCTCTGCTGACCACCTCCGTCATCGGCATCGTCCTGACCCTCATCGGCTCTGTTGACGTTATCGTTGTCATCGCGGGCATCGGCTCCGCATTCATGGCTCTGTGCTGCTTTGCGTCCTGGATCAAGCTCGGCAAGGACCAGAAGGACATGCCGCGTCCCTACAAGTGCCCCAAGTGGCTGGGCTACCTCGGCGTTCCCTTCTGCATCATCGTCGCCGCCGCTTCCATCTACAGCGCCGTAGCCGGCAAGTCCCCGCTGCTGTGCATCATCGCGTTCGGCTTCTTTGTCGTGGCTATCATCTACTACGCCGTGGCCTGCAAGAACAAGAACGGCACCTTCCTCGTAGAACCCGAGGACCAGTGAGTCTCTCCGCGGCAATATCATAAGTAAGCAACACGCCATAGCGGCACCGTCAAATGGCGATGCCGCTTTTTAAATTTTCGGAAAAGGAGAATTAACCATGAGCTATGTAATCGGCGTCGACCTCGGTACGCAGTCGCTCAAGGGACTGCTCGTCGATCCCTCGGGCAGGATAGTTGCCGAAGCTACCTGCGCGCACGATCCCATATACCCCAATCCCGGCTGGGCCGAGCAGCCCGTCGAGGATTACCTGCATTCCTTCACCTCCGTCGTAAAGCAGCTTATCGCCGACTCCGGCGTCGATCCCTCCGAGATCGGCACGATCGGCATGGACGCCATAAACGACTCCGTCATTGCCGCCGACGAAAACGGCAATGCACTCAGCAACTGCATCATCTGGCTCGACCGCCGCGCCGAGGCCGAGACCGCCGAGGTCGCAAAGATCGTCGATCCCGCGCGCGTTTTCGAGGTGTCGGGTCTTAATCTCGACTCCACCCACACCGCGGCAAAGATGCTGTGGATAAAGAAAAACCTCCCCGAGGTATTCGCGAAGGCAAAGTACCTGCTGAACGTTGACAGCTACATGGTCTACTGGATGACCGGGGCGGCCGCCGTCGACTATGCCCAGGCCTCGGCCTCGATGATATACAACGTCTCGGAAAAGACCTGGTCGCCCGAGATAGCCGGAGCCTTTGACCTTGATCCCGATCTGCTTGGCAGGATAGTCAAGGCGGAGACCGTCGTCGGAACGCTCTCGGAGATGGTTGCGCGCCGTCTGGGTCTTACGACAAAAACCAAGGTCATCTGCGGCACCGGCGACGAGCACAGCGCCTGCCTCGGCTCTGGCCTTGTAAAGCCCGGCATGGTCTGCGACATAACCGGCACGGCCGAGCCCGTTGCCGGAACCTCCGACAAGCCCGTTTTCGACAAGAAGGGCCTGGTCGAGACGCACCACTCGGCAGACTCGCGCCTGTGGCTTATCGAAAACCCCGGCTTCGTATCCGGCGGCTCGACAAGATGGTACAAGGACACGATCCTGCGCCTGCCGAACTACGACCTGATGAACACCCAGGCAAAGCGCAGCCCCATCGGCTCGAACGGCGTGACCTTCCTGCCCTGCATGGGCGGCGCGATGACCCCGACCTGGAACGGCTGCGCACGCGGCACCTTCACCGGCCTTACTCTCAGCCACACGCTCGACGACATGTCCCGCGCGGTGTTCGAGGGCATCTCCTTCGGCCTGAGGGACAACGTTGACAGGTTCGAGGAGATCGGCATGGACTGCTCGAGCGTCCGCATAGTCGGCGGCTCGACCAAGTCTCCGTTCTGGTGTCAGATGAAGGCCGACGTTCTCGGCAAGCCGCTGGTCGCCACAAAGAACCCCGAGGGCGCGGCAATCGGCGCGGCAATGCTCGCCTCCGTCGCCGAGGGCAACTTCGCAAGCCTTGACGAGGCGGCCGAGGCCATGGTCGAGCTCGGCGCGACCTACGAGCCGGATCTGAGCATGAAGCCCGCCTACGACGAGGCATACGAGCGCTACTATGAGTGCTACTACACCATGGAGCCGTTCTTCAACAAATACTACAAGGCATAATTTAAATAAGGAAGTAATCGAAAATGCTTGATAACCGTTTGATAGAAGCCGACGCGACAAAGCTTGACGAGCTGCGCACGATACTCAAGGCGCAGCCCGGTTCCGACAGGCTCTGCGGCATCGGCATGAAGGAGATACACATCGAGCACGGCGCAGCAAAGAAGGTCTGCGCGGCAGTAAAGAGCCTCACCGGGGGCAAAAAGGTGCTCATGGTAACGGGCCCGACCGAGATCGTCGATGTGGACGGAAGAAACGTCAAGGAGGCCGTGAAGTCCTGTCTTGACGAGGAGTACGAGGTCGAATGGCTCGTCATCAGCGAGCCGGACAGCATCGTGCATGCAACGCCCGAGAACGCGGCAAAGATCCAGGCTCACTTCGAGGGCAAGGACATCGTCGTCGGCATAGGCGGCGGCACGATCTGCGACCTGTGCAAGTATTCGACCTATTACTACGACCACGAAAACCCGCTGCCGCTGGTCATCGTGCAGACCGCGCTGTCGGTAAACGCCTTCTCCGACGATTCGTCTGTCATGCTCATAAGCGGCGTTAAGCGCACCGTTCACTCCCGCTATCCGCTGATACTCATCATCGACCTCGACATCGTCGCCGCGGCTCCCGCGGAGATGAACGTCAGCGGCTACGGCGACCTCATCGCAACCTGGACGGCGCCCGTAGACTGGTATCTCGGCAACGTTCTCGGCATGGGGCAGAATTTCCACACCGCGCCCTCGGACATGATCCGCACCCAGTGCGACAGGCTGCTCGAGAGCTCCGAAAAGCTTGCGGCGGGCGATGCAAAAACTCTCGGTGAGCTTGCAAACGTCCTGACCCTCAGCGGTCTTTCCATGGGCCTTGCAAACGAAAGCTCCCCGGCCTCGGGCTCGGAGCACGTCATGAGCCATCTTATCGACATGGCCTCGGGCGTGCGGAAGACCGGCATATGCTACCACGGCACGCAGGTCGCCGTTTCGGGCATCATATCGGAGATCATCTGGGATCGGCTCCTGAACGACTTTGACCCGAAGCAGGTCGAGCTCGACAAATGCTACCCCTCCTTTGAGGAGATGGAGCCGCGCGTGAAGGCCGCCTTCGACTGGCTCGACGATACGCACAGCGCCGCCGACGAGTGCTGGGCGGATTATCAGAAAAAGCTCCGGCGCTGGCACGATCACAAGGCCGAGTTCAGGGCCTTCCTCGATAACTTCGACGAGTTCAAGAAGACCGTCGCGCCCTGGGTCAGAAAGCCCGAATACATTTCCGGCTGCATGCACAAGGCAAACGCGCCCACCAGATATTCAAAGCTCAACTTCCCCGTGGACGAAAAGACCGTCCGCTGGGCCATCACCAATTGCCACCTTATGCGCAACCGCTTCTCGGTCATAGACCTGCTGCACTTCACCGGCTTCTGGACCGATGATTTCGTGCAGGAGCTCATCGACCGCGCGGAAGCCATGGACGCAGGCTTATGAGCTATCTGCCCGAAAAGCTTCTCCAGGGCCAGATAAACGCCCGCGACCTCGGCGGAATAAAGGCCGCCGGAGGCAGAACGGTGAAAAAGCACAAACTCATAAGATCGGGCGAGCTGTCGAGGCTCACGGAGGCGGATCTTGAAAAGCTGACCCACATAAGGCTTTCCGCGGTCGTCGATCTCCGCAGTCCCTCGGAGCTGGCTCTTAAAAAGGACAGGCTGCCGGCCGGTGTGCGCTTTGTGCACTGTCCGGTGGTGTCCGATCTTATTCCGGGCATAACGCGTGAATCTGTAGAGGATCCCTATGACGGCTTAAAGCGCGCCGATTATGCCCGGGACCTTCGGGAGGGCGGCATGGCGAAGATGCGCTCGCTGTATCCGATACTGGTGGAGAGCGAGAACGCCGTGCGGCAGTACCGCCGCTTTTTCGAATGCCTCCTTGAAAACGAGGACGGCGCCGTGCTGTTTCACTGCGCGATGGGAAAGGACAGAGCCGGAGTCGCCGCCGCGCTGCTGCTGTATGCTCTCGGGGCTTCGCGGGAGGATATCATGTGCGACTACATGTACACCGCCCTTGTCTGCGCCGAAAAGATACGTCAGGACACGGATGCGTGCCGCGAGCTCACCGACGACGAGGAGCTGCTCGAGTCGATATACTGGCTCAACACCACCCACGAGAGCTATCTCGACGCCATGTTCCAAAGCTGCATTGAGCAGTGCGGCAGCGTCGAGCGCTATCTGGCCGAAAGGCTCGGACTTACGCAGGGCAGGCTCTCGCAGCTGCGCTCGCAATATCTTGAATAACGAAAAATTTAAATAACGAAAAATGCACCGTCCAAGGGACGGTGCATCTTTCATAGATTGGGGGGGTAATTTCAGATCAGAAGATGATCTTCAGCAGAACCCAAAGGGCTGCCAGCTTGCCGATCGTTGCGTAATCGACCTCGGGCATGTACTGCATATTATCTTTGTCCATTGCCGTTCTCCTTTCCTGATTTGGTGTTCATCTATAATGACGCAGTTAAAAGTTATTTATTGCATGTTTTTTAGTTTTTTATGTTTTTGTTCGCATTTTGTGTAAAAATAACAGTCCGCCGGAGAACCGGCGGACTGTTATAGGAAGCTTTGATCAGAAAATGATCTTAAGCAGGATCCACAGTGCTGCGAGCTTGCCGAATTTTGCAAACTGCTCGTCGTAATCGTCGAGAATGACAGGGTTCATAATTGTTCTCCTTCCACATATTTTTTCAAGGGGCTTGGGTCTTGTGACCCTCTGACCATATAGACGGAGAACAAGCCGAGATATTTCACTTATATTAAACTTTTTTTCAAAAAAAATTTAATTTTAGAATTTTCCCGGTTTTCGGTATTGCTCTCTTATGTTTTTCTTAATTGTTTGTTTATCCTTTTCGTATTGTTTTTCCCTGTTTTCGGTGATATACTTTTCGAAAAAAACATTTTCAGAGAGGAATTCGGAAAAGATGTCAGAAATACAGCTTTATTCGGCAACAAAAGCAAACGAAGCTCCGAAAACCCCGGAGAAAAACCGTGCGCTCGAGCTGCTTGCCGCGCAGAAGGAATACTATGCCTCCGGCGCGACGCGCTCCGTGGTATTCAGGAAAAACATGCTCAGAAAGCTCAAGCAGGCCATAGCCGATAACGACGCTCTCATATGCGACGCGCTGATGAAGGACCTGCACAAGCATCCGTATGAGACGTATATGTGCGAAACGGGGCTCGTGCTCGACGAGATAAGCTATCACCTCAATCATCTGTACGACTGGGCGGACAAGCGGCGCGTGAGATCGGCCATGGCTCAGCTTCCCGCCAGGTGCTTTACCATACCCGAGCCCTACGGCTCCGTGCTCATAATGGCGCCGTGGAACTATCCCATTCAGCTCTGCTTCATGCCGCTCGTCGGCGCGATATCCGCAGGCAACTGCGCAGTTATAAAGCCCTCGGCCTATGCGCCCAACAGCTCGAGCGCCATACGCACGATAGTGGAGAGCATCTTCCCTCCCGAATACGTCGCCGTAGTAGAGGGCGGGCGCGAGGAGAACAAAGCGCTGCTCGACGCGGACTTTGACTATATATTCTTCACCGGCAGCGTCAACGTCGGCAAAACCGTCATGGAGTCGGCATCGAGCCGCCTTATCCCCGTCACGCTGGAGCTCGGCGGCAAAAGCCCCGTCATAGTTGACGAGACGGCAAATCTGCATCTGGCCGCACGCAAGATCGCCTTCGGCAAGGTGCTCAACGCCGGTCAGACCTGCGTCGCGCCGGACTATCTGCTCATACACGAGAGCGTGAAGGAGCGCTTTATCGAGGAATACCGCAGCGTGCTCGGCGAGTTTTTCCCGAACGGGGACATGTCGGACATGGTGCATATTATAAACAAGAAGCACTTTGACCGCCTGTGCGGCGTGCTCGAGAGCGGCCGCGCCGTGCTCGGCGGCGGCACCGATCCCGAAAGCCGCTTCATAGAGCCGACGCTGCTCACGGAGCTTTCTCCCGACTCCCCCGCCATGACCCGCGAGATATTCGGCCCGATCCTGCCCGTCATAAGCTACTCGGAGCTCGACGAATGCATAGAGTACATCACCGCAAGGCCGAAGCCGCTGGCGCTGTACTTCTTCTCGCAGAATTCGCAGGCACAGCAGAAGGTGCTCAACTCCTGCTCCTTCGGCGGCGGCTGCATAAACGACACGATAATGCACATCGCAAGCTCGAACGCGGCCTTCGGCGGCGTGGGCGCCTCCGGCATGGGCTCGTACCACGGCAAGCAGAGCTTCGACACCTTCTCGCACCGCAGAACGGTGCTGTCAAACGGCTTCAGCGCCGACGTTCCCGTCAGGTACTTCCCCTATACCGAAAAGAAGGCCAGGCTCGTCAAGAAAATGCTCGGATAATAAAAAAAGCACCCAATGGGTGCTTTTTTTCATGCCTTTCTGAGGTTTTCGAGCAGCTCGTAGGGGGCGGCGAGCTCACCGTCCACTCCGCTGCCGAGGTGGATATGCGGCTTATTTTTGCCGTGCCAGTCGCTGCCGGCGGTGGGGCGCAGCCCGTATTTTTTCGCGGCTGCGAGATACTGCGCGACGACCTCGGGCGAGTAGCCGGAGTAATAGCACTCAAGCCCCGCGACTCCGCAGGCGACGGAGCGCTCCATGAGCTCGGTAAAGCGCTCGGGCGTGAGCTTGTACTGCCCCGGATGCGCGATAACGGGTCTGCCGCCGGCCGAGCGGATAAGCTCCGCCGCCTCCTCGACGCTGAGAAAATGACGGCGTATGTAATACTTGCCGCCGGGGTAGAGCAGTCTGTCAAACGCGTCCTTCACGCTTTCGGCAAGGCCCTGCTCGACAAGGCACAGCGCGAAGTGCGGTCTGCCGATGGTGGAGCCGGGGTGCTTTGCCTGGAGCTTGTCGAGGTCAATGTGTATCCCGTCGCGTTCGAGCATGTCCACCATTTTTCTGTTGCGCTCGTCGCGGTCGCGCACGATCCAGTCAAGCACCGGCGGCAGCTTCTTCGAGTTTATATCGAGGTCGTAGCCGAGCATATGCACCTCCCGGCCGTACCAGCCGCAGCCGAGCTCGATGCCGGGAACTATCTCGACGCCGTACTCCTGCCCTGCCCGGCGCGCCTCGGCGACGCCGTTTACGCTGTCATGGTCGGTGATCGCAATGGCGCGCAGGCCGAGCTCATGGGCGTATCTCACGGTATCCGTCGGGGTTTCCGAGCCGTCGGATATATTCGTATGAACGTGAAGGTCAATTTCTCTCACTTTTTTATCGTCTCCATTATCTTTTCCGCTTCGTCGTATATTTTCTGCGCGTCCTCGCCGATGAAGAACTCGCCGTTTTCGTACAGTATGCGGCCGTTTACCATCGTAAGGCGCACGTTTTCCTTGCTTCCGGCGTAGACAAGGTTCTTTGCGATGTTGTTTATCGGGCGCATGTTGGGGCGGCTGAGATCGATGACGGCAAGGTCTGCCTTCTTGCCTATAGCGATGCCGTCGCAGCACTCAAGTCCCATCGCCCTCGCGCCTCCGACGCAGGCGGCTCTGAGCACCTGCCGCGCATCGACCGCCGCGGCGTCGCTCTCGCGGTATTTTGCGAGAACGCTCACGAGGTACATCTCGCGGAACATGTCGAGCGCGTTATTGGAGCCGGCGCCGTCGGTGCCGATGGCTATGGCTATGCCCTCGTCGAGAAAGCGCTTTACCGGCGCTATGCCGCTTGCAAGCTTGAGGTTCGATGCCGGGTTCAGCACAGCCGTCAGGCCGCGCTTTTTGAATATCTCAATGTCCTGCCCGCTCATGTGCACGCAGTGGAACGCGCCGCCGCCGTAGTCGTACATTCCGAGCCTGTCGAAAAGCACCGTCGGCGTTGCGCCGTGCCGCTCGATGCAGCCGCGCACCTCGGCGGCCGTCTCCGAGGAGTGGACGAACATGGGCTCTTTGTATTTCCGAACGAGCTCCGCCACGAAGCGCATGCGCTCCATGCTCGTCGTGTACTCGGCGTGAAAGCCGAGACGGTAGGAGATGAGCTCGTGCGTTTTGTTGTAGCGCAGGAACTTATCCTCCAGGAGCGTATAGTCGCTGTCGAAGTTGTTCATATCGCCGCAGAGCACCGCGCGGAAGCCGGAGTCTATGCAGGCGGAGACGAAGGCGTCGTTGTGAAAATACATGTCGAAGCAGCTCGTTATGCCGCTTGTGAGGTATTCCATGACGGCAAGGCGCGTCATGACGTAAAGCCCGTCGGGGCTCAGCCGCGCTTCCCTCGGCCAGACCTGCCCGCTGAGCCATTTGTCCAGCGGCATATCGTCGGCAAGCGAGCGCAGGAAGGTCATGCCCGAGTGCGTGTGCGCGTTTTTAAAGCCCGGAATGAGCAGATCGCCGCGAAGGTCGATCTCACGCTCGAACTGCGGCAGCGTCTCCGGCGCGGCGCCCACATGGCATATCTCTCCGCCGTCGGTCCACACCTCGGTCTCGGATATCTCGGCCTCCGGCGCAAAGAGCAGCACCCTGCCGTTATAAAAACGTATCATTCGTAAGTCCTCGTCTATTCCCAGAAGTTTTTGCCGCCGAGCCTTTTTACGAGCCGCGCTCTGAGCTCAAGCATGGCGGTGTAGGTCGGCAGGATGAACACGCTGTTTTCCTCATCCCGCAGAGCATCTATAAGTTTATCATAGTTTCCGCACGATTTACAGAGTATATTTTCGCGCGTCAGCCTTTTTTCTGCCGCATCGGCGCGGTCGCCGCAGACATAGGCGCGCTTTACGCCGCCGCGCCGGGAAAGCATGCCGAAATCGGCCTCGTCGAGCCAGGATATGTCCGTTCCGTCGGCCGTGCGGTCGTTGACGGCAAGCACAAGGGTCTTGCCGCCCTCAGCGCGGCAGACCTCGCCTATCGTCTGGTCGGCGGCGGCCGTGTTTTTTATGAGTATCATCTTCGCTCCGCGCTTTCCGAGCGGGAAGCTCTCCATTCTGCCGAAGCCGCAGTCAAAGCCGCTCACGGCTGCCGCGGCCGTGTCGGGGCAAACTCCGTCCGTTACGGCGGCGGCGACGGCTCCGACGGCGTTATACACGTTATAAAGTCCCGCAAGCGCCGGAGTGCAGAGCGTTTTTTCGTCACCCGAGTGCAGCACGAAGCTCCCGTCGGGCAGCACGGATCCTGCGTAAAATGCGGGCAAGCGGCGGGAAAATCCGCAGGCACAGGAAAAGCTGCCGAGGCTCGCGTAGCTCACGCCGCCGTAGTGCAGGGCTCTGCCGCAGACAGGGCAGCGGTCGTCCTCGCCGCTGCCGACGCGCGGTTTTCTGTGCTCGGACACGCCGTAATAAACACTCTCGTTCGGACACAGGCGCGCGATGCTCGCGGCCATGGGGCAGTCGGCGTTTATCACCGCTGCGGTCCCGGGCGATGAGCGCAGCCCCTCGGCTATGCAGTCGCGCGGGCGCGTGAGCGCACCGTAGCGGTCGAGCTGATCGCGGAAGAGGTTCGTTACCAGCAGCACACGCGGCCTGATCCTGCCGAGGACGAGCCTGCATGCGGCCTCGTCGCACTCTATGACGGCGCTTTCGCATTTGATGCCGCCCGTGAGACGCAGATTTAAGATGAGCGCCGCCGTGATGCCCGGCATGAGGTTTGCGCCCGAGCGGTTTGCGCACACGCGCCTTCCTGCGTCCAGCAGGGCGCGCTCTGCAATGCGGCAGGAGGTGGTTTTGCCGTTTGTCCCCGTAACGGCGATTATATCGACATTTTTTGCGGCAAAAGCGAGGACATCGGGGCATATCTTCAGTGCCAGCGCTCCGGGGAGCGAGGTCGCGCCGAGCTTAAACAGGCGCAACAAGCAATGCGTGGCCTTACAGGCCACGCACGCAAAAAATATCATGAGCTTTTTCAATTATTCGACAGTCACCGACTTTGCAAGATTTCTGGGCTTATCGATATCGCAGCCGCGCAGCAGCGCAACATAGTACGCAAAGAGCTGGAGCGGCACAACGCCCAGAGAAGGCTGAAGTATCGTGTGTGTCTCGGGAACGGACATGACGTTCTCCACGGTCTTTTTCATCTCGGAAACATTGTTCTCGGTCGTGAGCGCGAGCACATCTGCGCCGCGCGCCTGGACCTCGACGACGTTGCTCATCGCCTTGTCAAACAGCGGCTCGTATGTGCCGAGGGCGATAACGAGCGTTCCGTCCTCGATAAGCGAGATCGTTCCGTGCTTGAGCTCGCCCGACGCGTATGCCTCGGAGTGGATGTAGGATATCTCCTTGAGCTTCAGGGAGCCCTCAAGTCCCATGGCATAGTCGAGGTTGCGGCCGATGAAGAACACGGAGCTGTGGTTGAAGTAATTGGACGCGAAGTGCTTTATATCCTCGATATTCTCGAGCATCTGCTCCATCTTGCCCGGCAGGCGCAGTATCTCTTCGATTATCTCGGCGTACTGCTCCGCGCTGACCGTGCCGAGAGCGTCGGCAAAGTACAGGCCCAGCATATCCAGCAGCACGAGCTGCGTACTGTACGCCTTGGTCGTTGCGACGGCGATCTCGGGTCCCGCCCAGGTGTAGAGCACATCGTCCGACTCCCGCGCTATGGAGCTTCCGACGACGTTTACTATCGAAAGTATGTGTGCGCCTCTCGCCTTTGCCTCGCGCAGAGCCGCCATCGTATCGAGCGTTTCACCCGACTGGCTGATGACGATCACGAGGGTCCTGTCATCGACAAGCGGATCGCAGTAACGGAATTCCGAAGCGAGGCAGACCTCGACCGGCTTGCGCATGAGCCGCTCGAGATTATACTTGCCCACCACACCGACATGATATGACGAGCCGCAGGCAATTATGAATATGCGGCTGACATCCTTTATCTGCCCGGCGGTGAACTTGAGATCCTCGAACACGATGCGGTTATCGCGGATGCGGCTGAAGGCCGTTTTGCGTATGGCCTCGGGCTGCTCCATGATCTCCTTGAGCATGAAGTGGGCATAGCCGCCCTTTTCGGCCGCGGAAACGTCCCAGTCGATCGTGTGATGCTCCTTCTCGATGGGCTGCTCCATGGCGTTGTAAAACTGCACGCCGTCCGCGGATACGACGGCGACCTCGCCGTCTTCCATGTACGACACGTCGCGCGTGTGCTTTATGATGGCAGTCACGTCGCTTGCTATGTAGTTGCTGCCCTCGCCGTAGCCGATGAGCAGCGGCGCGTCCTTGCGCGCGGCGATGAAGTGCTCGGGCTCGTCAACGCACAGTATGCCCAGCGCGTAGGCGCCCTCGATGCGGCGCAGCACGCGGAACACGGCCTCGAGCGCATCGCCGCACTCGGCATAGTAAAACGCGACAAGCTGCGCCACGACCTCTGTGTCGGTCTCCGACACGAAGCTGTAGCCCTGCGAAACGAGAAAGTCGCGCAGCTCGACGTAGTTTTCGATTATGCCGTTGTGCACGATCGCTATCTTGCCGTCGCCGCTCAGATGGGGATGGGCGTTTATGTCATTGGGCTCGCCGTGCGTGGCCCAGCGCGTGTGGCCGATGCCGATGCAGCCTTCGATGCTCTTGCCGCCCTGGATCATATCCCGGAGCACCTGAAGGCGGCCCTTGGATTTTTTGAGCTGAAGCTTCTTTTCCGGTGACAGGACCGCGATACCTGCGGAGTCATAGCCGCGGTATTCCAGTCTTTCCAGTCCGTCGAGCAGTATGGGTGCTGCCTGCTCGCTTCCTACAAAGCCAACTATTCCGCACATAAGCAAAAGTTCCTTTCGGATAAATATTTCAGATTATTGAATAGCATTATACCATTTTGTGTCCGCCTTTGCAAGAAAACAGACCGCCGAATAGCCACGGCGGTCTGTCCAAATTGTAAACTTTTAAAAAACGAACTGCACGAGCAGCATGTAAACCACCGTGCCTCCGCCGACGGAGAGCAGCAGGTTTTCCTTCCATTCGTAGCTCAAAACGACGAAAAGCGTCGCAATAAGCTCAGGAACGCCGTGCGAACCTGTAAGTACGGGCGTATTTTTAAAGCAGTAGACCACCAGCAGCCCCATGAGCGCGGGCGGCAGCACGCGGCCGAGATATTTTACGAACTGCGGTGTCTCCTTCTTTCCCGAAAAGGCCAGGAACGGCAGCCAGCGCGATATCTGCGCACCGGCCGATATGGCGAGGATGATTATAATAGTCTGAATAACACTGAGCTTCACAGTCTGTTCCTCCCCAGCCAAAAGATAAGCAGCATGGCGATAAGCGCCGGGATAAGGAACACCGTCGGGCCGAAGATAAGGCGCGCGGCGAGCGTGACGGCAACGCCGATAAGGCAGGCAGGGCGCTTGCTCTTATCCTTCCACTGCTGTAGGAAAAACACCGTAAACAGAGCGTTGAGCGCAAAATCGAGCCCCGTCGTGTCGAAGGTGATCACTCTGCCGAGCAGACCGCCGACGGCCGTGAGCCCCGCCCAGTACAGCCACAGGAGCAGGGTCTGGCCGAAGTAAAAGTATCGGCGCTCCATGCCCTCCGGAGGGTCGGTCGATGCGGCCACGGAAAACATCTCGTCGGCAAGCGCATGGATGAGAAAGGGCTTGAACGGCTGCGTGTCCTTATACTTTTCAAGCAGCGCGAGCCCGTAAAAGGTGTGCCGGAAATTGACGAAATAGCTCATGATGAACATCTGCACCGGGTCAAAGCCCGCCGCCATCATCGGCACCGCCGCTATCTGCATTCCGCCGCAGACGCATATGAGCGAAAACAGCAGCGTCCACAGAGGCCCGTAGCCGAGCTCCTCCATCAGGACGCCGTAGGTCAGCGCAACGAATATCCAGCCGAAAAATATCGGCAGCGTATACGGAAACGCCGCCTTTATCCCGCGCAGTATCTCTTTTAGCTCAACTTTTCTCTTCATGTCAGTAAAATGGCGCAGTCAGAATGACCGCGCCATGCCTTTTCGGATTTTTTGCCGTTATCAGATGAGGTTCAGTACGAGAGTGAGGATAACGAAAACTATCGCAAACCACTTGGTGGCCTTTGCGAGCTTTGCGTCCAGGGACTTTGCCTTGCCCTTGCTCAGGAAGGTTTCCGCACCGCCGGCGATAGCGCCGGAAAGGCCCGCGCTCTTGCCGCTCTGGAGAAGAACGACGACGGTTACGGCGAGGCCGGACAGAAGCTGAAGAATTGTAAGAATAAGTTTAAGAGCGCTCATTTATATTCGATCCTTTCGATTTTATCGTATTAGCCTAACTACTATAACACAAGCAGTTTGATAATACAAGAAAAATTTGTGCTAATTTTTTACCAAACCTGCCAGCGGAGTAAAAAAGCGGTGAAATACGCGGCAAAGAGCAGAACGCTTATCGCCGTAAAGACATGCTCCGCGCTTTTTCGGCCGCTCAGGGCGGCCTCCGCCGCCGGAAGCGTGAACACCGCCGCCAGATATCTCGGTGCGCTCAGCAGCCAGGTCGCGCCGATAGTGACGACAAAGCTTGCGATAAAATACGCCGTGTATGATGCGCGCAGGCGCTTTGCCGCGCAGATCATTATGCACAGCGCTCCCAGCTGCGCCAGCAGGTTCGGCAGCCACAGGCCCCAAAGCAGCGCAGCGCTCTCCCCCGCCGCGGAAACGGCGTTTTCGGTCTGATATGCGGCGGTGTTGAAAAACCAGCCGAGCTGCTGGTACCAGTGCACGCGCTGATATTCCATGAACTTGAACGCGTCGCCCGCTACCGTGTAGTTTATAAGGCAGTAGGCAGCAAAGCCGAGCGGCACGACGATGAGCGTCAGATACTCCCGCGCCCTTGCGCGTCTGTGCACGAGCTCGAACAGTATCGGCACGATGAGGATAAGTCCCGGCGAGCGCGTGAAGGCGGCATACGCACCTATAAGGCTGCCGGAGACGAGCCTGCCGCGCCGGATCAGGTACAGGCAGGACAGGGTGCACAGCACGAAAAGGCTCTCCGACATGGGCGCGGCAAAGAAAAACGCCGCCGGGCACAGGGCAAAGAGCTTCACCGCGCGCAGAGCCGTCTCGCCGTCGGTATCAAGGCACAGGAGCCTGTAGAGCATCACGCCGGAGCCGGAAAAGCACAGCGCCGAGACTAAAAGTCCGGCGGTGAGCTCGCTGCCGGTCAGGTACGACACTATCCGCACGGCGACGGGGTAGCCCGGCAGGAACACGAGCTGCACGAGCCTGTCCCACTCGCCCTCGGACAGGTACCAGTCGCGCGCAATATCCATGTAATGCTGACTGTCGGTGCACAGCCAGAAGCTTATATACCCGCCCGCAGACTCGTCATAGCCGAGCATTCTGCGCAGCACATAGCCGAGGACGAGTATGCCAGCATCCCAAACGAGCATGAGCGCAAAAATTTTCGCACACACGCTGCCGTCGGCTTCACCGAGCGTTTCCGGCCCGTTTTTTCGCCAAAAAGCGCAGCACGGGGGCACAAAGCGCAGACAGAGCGTGAGCATAAGCAGCGCGCTGAGCACAGCCGCGGCATAGCCCGCCGCGCCGTAGCTGCTGCCGGCGCACCAGACGGCAAACACCGCCGCCAGCGCCGCCGTTCCGAGTGCGGATATGAGTTTTTCGGGGAGCTTATCGTTTGTCATCTGATGAAATTCGTTGCCGTGCGGGGCTCTTTCTCCGGCAGGCCGAAGGCTTCTTTGCCGAGGGCGATGCTCTTCATGAGGAAGCTCATGTTCCGCGCGAGGGTGCGCATGGTCTGCCTGCCCTCCTCGTCGAGCTCGGCCTCGCCCTTCGCTCTGCCGTGGACGCTGTTCCAGTATTGGCTCGATGCAATGGGCATGCCGGAGATGGTGAAATATTTATTCAGCTCGTCGAAGGCCGCCGAGCAGCCGCCGCGCCGTGCGCACACGACGCTTGCTCCGACCTTCATTGTCTTGTCAAAGCCCGTGCTGTAAAACAGTCTGTCCAGGCAGGCCACGAGCGTCGCGTTGGCGCTCGCGTAATATACGGGGCCTGCAACGACGAGCCCGTCGGCGGCTCTGAATTTTTCGGCAAGAACGTTTACCGCATCGTCAAAGACGCATCTGCCGTTTTTTTCGCAGTACCCGCAGGCGATGCAGCCGCGCAGCGGCTCGGAGCCCACCCGTACCGTCTCGGTATCGACCCCCTCGGCCGCAAACACCGCTTCAAGCTCACGCAGCGCAACGGACGTGTTGCCGTCTGCGCGCGGCGAGCCGTTTATCATAAGAACCCTGAGCTTTCGCTGCATAATCGTACCTCCGTTTTATCCAAGCATTTTCTTATTATGATACCATGCCGCTGCGCTTTTTTCAACGCAAAAGACCGCCCTGTTTTTACGGCGGGCGGCCTTTCACTCGGTATTGTTATATTGTTATTAAGAAGGGAACGGCTTTACTTGCAGGCTTTTTCGAAGGCCTGGCTGAGATCGGCTATGATATCGTCGGGGTCTTCAAGTCCTACCGACAGGCGGATCAGGCGATCGGAGAAGCCGGCGGCTTCGATCTCTTCCTTGGTGCACATGGAGTGCGTCATGGAAGCAGGATGCTGGATAAGAGTCTCGCAGTCGCCGAGGCTGACGGCAAGCGCGCAGAGCTTTACGTTATTGAGCACCTTTTTCGCCGTCTCGAAGTCCTTCATCTCAAAGGACACCATGCCGCCGAACTGTGCAAGCTCCTTTTTTGCGGTCTCATAGTACGGATTATCCGGCAGACCGGGGAAAAACACCTTGGTGACATAGGGCGAGGAAGCGAGGAAGCCGACAACCTTTTTCGCGTTCTCGCAAATGCCGTCCATGCGGACCTTGAGCGTTTTCAGGCCGCGCAGGATGAGATATGCCTCCTGAGGGCCGAGCACCGCGCCGGTGATATCCTTCAGGCCGACCATGCGGATGGTATCCATTACTTCCTTCTTCGCGGCGACGGAAAATCCCGCGACGACATCTCCGTGACCGTTGAGGTACTTTGTGGCGCTGTGGACGACAATGTCCGCGC
Organism: bacterium; assembly: GCA_963650165.1. Lineage (GTDB taxonomy): Bacteria > Bacillota > Clostridia > Oscillospirales > Oscillospiraceae > F23-B02. The sequence continues at coordinate 56,720 of CAVJKX010000009.1, read as the reverse complement.
CGAGCGCAAGGGGCTTTACCAGAAGCGGAGTGGCAAAGGTGTTGTCAACGATGACCTTGCATTCGGGGGCAACGCTGTGAACATACGAGGCGACGGCCTGAATGTCGATGACCTTCATGCTGGGATTTGCAATGGTCTCGAAATATACCACCTTGGTGTCGGGACGGAGAGTTGCCTTGAACAGCTTCTCATCCGAAACGTCTATGCAGTCGACGTCAATGCCGAAGCGCGGAAACGTTTCGTTTATAAGCGCAAAGGTGCAGCCGTAAAGCGTTTTGTCCGCGATAATGTGATCGCCGCCGCTCAGAAGAGAAAGCAGAGTGCCGGATATGGCTCCCATACCGGACGAAAATGCGGTGCAGTCGGCGCCGCCCTCAAGAAGAGCCACATTCCGCTCAAGGCGGCTCGTTGTGGGATTGCCGAGGCGGGAGTAGATGAAGCCGTTTTCCTGTCCGGCAAAGCGGCGTCCGCCCTGCTCGGCGGATTCAAAGACAAAGGTTGATGTCTGGTAGATGGGCGTTGCCAGCGCTCCCTCGGGGTTTTGGCCGTGTACTCCGTGGACTACGGCCGTTGCGGTTTTGTAATCATTCATGTAAATGCTCCTTTCACAATCGGGCACACTGTGTTATACTTATTGCAGTGTGCTGTAATGCTCATCTCATGATCATATTAACAAATTGCCGCAGCTTTTCAATATTTTTGCCCGACTAAGTGTCAGGGTACAGCGGAAAAAGTGTTGCAGAACAGTGGAGGTACGGATGAAGCAGATTGATTTGATCCGCAGCGGGAAAAAGAGCCTGCATCAGCAGATATACACCCAGATCCGGGCACAGATCCTGCGCGGCGATATCGCCGTCGGAGAGCCGCTCCCCTCTTATCGCTTCATGAGCCGAAAATACGAGATAACCGTGTCCACGGTGGAAAAGGCCTATGAGCTTCTTGAGCAGAACGGCTATATCGAGCGCCGCCACGGCAGCGGCTGCTATGTTCTCCCTCTCGACGGCTTTGAGTTTTATGCCGACGGCGTAGTGCTCGACAGCTTCGAGGGCGGGCAGTACGGCGCCGGGAGCGTGTGCGATTTTGCAACCGGCACGCCGATAGCCGGAGCGGAGGAGACGGCAGATTTTGTCGAGATAATACGGGAGCTCTCGTGCGAACGTCCCGAGGTCCTGTTCAGATATCCGCCCACGCGCGGCACGGCCTCGCTCATCTCCGCGATACACGGCAGGCTCGAAAGCCGCGGTCTGAACGTCGAGCAGGAAAACATACACATTGTCGGCGGCAGTCAGCAGGGTATAGACCTCATCTGCAAATCGCTCATCGGCAAAAACAGCACCGTTCTGGCCGAGGACCCAAGCTATTCGGTCGCACTCAACTGCTTCCGCCGAGCCGGAGCGCGGGTAATTACGGTGCCGATGCTCGAAGACGGGCCGGATATGGATGCCGCGGAGGAGCTGCTTGCCCGCACGCAGGTCGATTTTTACTACACCATGCCGCAGTTCCACTGCCCGACGAATGTAAGCTGGAGCATTGAAAAGCAGATGCGGCTGCTCTCTCTTGCCGATCGCTGCGGCTTTACGGTCATAGAGGACGACTGCCTCGGCGAGCTGGACTTTTCCGGCGGCGAGCAGCACCCGTTCAAAAAATTTGACGAAAACGAGTCGGTAATATACCTCAACTCATTCTCAAAAAGTCTCGTTCCCGGTATGCGCCTGGGCTACATGGCTGTTCCCGGCAGATACGGAAAGCGGCTTCTCATGGCAAAGTTCAATTCCGACATTGCCAGTCCGGCCATATTGCAGGAAACGCTTGCCGTATACATAAAAAGCGGTGCGTATGACACGCATCTGGACGCTCTGCGCAGGAACTATGCGGAAAAGCGGCGGCGCATGGCCGCGGCCGTCGGGCGGTCGGAGAACCTTGCTCTTGAATATGCCGAGCACGGCGGCGGAGTTTTCTTCTGGCTGCGTCTGCCGGAGAGTGTGGACTCGCTGGAGCTCTGGAGCCGCCTGCGCAGCAGGAACATAAAGCTGCTGCCAGGCGCCGTTTTCAGTCAGAGCGGCATGTTCAAAAATCACGTTCGTCTGAGCTATGTCGGCTGCACCGAAGAGCAGATAGACGCCGGCATCCGCGCCGTTGACCGTGAAGCAGAGCTCATAAGGCTGAAAACTCCATAACGCAAAAGACCGCCCTGTCTGTGACAGGACGGTCTTAAAAATTTTATATCACAGGTGCTGGTCGCGGTCTACTCTGTCGTAGAAATAATTGAGCACGGGCTCCATTGCCGCGGTGAGCTTCATGTCAAGATTGAAGTAATACACTGCGAAGGTCACGGCGAAGAACGCGGTGCCGGCAAGCGACAGCTTTTTCGCGGCGGTGCAAAGCTTTGACATTTTCCTTATCTCCTTTCGATTACCACGATTCCTCGTCGGGGAGGACTTCGAGCGTCGGGTCAACGGGCTCCTCGCCCATGACGGTGCGCATGTAGGTGTTTATCTGGTCGCGCACGCCCTGACGGGAGACGACGCGCGGGTCAAACAGATCGTGGGAGACCCAGACGAGATGGATGCCGAGCTCGCGGGCGCGCTCCTCGAACATGCCGTGCATGCCGTCGAGGGCCTTGCAGCTCATGTGCTCCCAGAGTATGACCATGTCGGCGTTGAACTCCTCGACGAACTTCCAGAGGTCGTCGAGCAGGACCTTGTAGCCGCCGTGGGTGCGGTTGCGCATGATCATCTTCTCGGTGAGCATTGCAATATCGTACATCGCCTGCTCGCGGTTTTCGGGGGTGTCCTCCTCGGCGATCATCTTGGTGTTGTCCATCGACAGCATATCGGTCAGAGGTACGATGCCCCAGCAGTTGAGCATCCATACGAGCATGTCCATGTAGTAGTGCGACTGCACGCCCCACACGATGGCTCTGTGGCGGTACTCGTTGGCGGCCATGGCCTTTTTCTTGTACGCCTTCTCGGCGAGCTTCATGATCTTGCGGTCGGTCTTTTCGAATATGGGAAGTCTGCCGCTGATGGCCATATAGTTTGTCTCGGTGTAGAGTGCAAGGTTCGAGCCGAACACCTGCGGATAGGGCGACTTGCTCATCTCGAGCCACTCGAGGCGGCACTTGGTCGCGTAGTTTACGCGCTTTGCGCACTCAAAGTAGTAATCCCAGTCCCACTTCTCGCCGGTGTGCTCCTCGACGAAGGCGATCGCGTTGCGCACCTCCTGCGCCGCGTACTCCTGAACGTCCTCGTTCATGTGGCGCAGCGGAGCGGCCAGCTGGAACACGGGGATGCCGTCCTCGAGCTCCATGCGCTTTGAGATAACGCCGTTGCTGAGCAGCGAGCCGTCGCAGGTGGTGTTGCACTGCACCGCGCAGCAGCCGAGGATGGGCGCGTCGTCGTCGATGGAAACGCCGGCCTCCGCCTCGGGCATCGGGCACACGTCGCCGGCCAGGCCGTACTGCTGGGCAACGTCTATGTAGTGTATCGCCGCGCGCTGGTCAAGCAGCACGGGGATGTAGGTCGAGGCGATCTCGCGGCTGAGGGGAACGACGGTCGGGAAGCCCATCATTACCGACTGCATCTCGTTTTCGTCGATGAGCACGACCTTTTTGGAGAACTCCGTGTCGTTGCCGATGCGGCGGTCGCCGCGGAAGAGCTTGTCAAGCAGCTTTGCAACGTCCTCGACGATGACGTCCTGCTCGGCATGGCAGATGCGCAGATGCTCGCCGCGCAGGCCCTGGGTGTGGCGGTCGATCATCATGGGAACGGCCAGATAGCTGGACATCCAGCGGTAGCGGAACATTGCCTTTATGTTGCGGGGCTTTGCGAGGACGATCCTGAACATGTTGACCCAGTTGTAGAGCCATCTGGAGTAATCGTAAAGCGTATCGGACACGCCGCGCCACTCGCGGCGGCTTCTGTAGCGCTTGCCCTCAAGATAGACCTTGCCGAAATCCTTGCAGCCTATTCTCTTATTGTTCATTTCTTTTCCCCTCCCTGGATCTTTTTGATCTCAACGCTCTCAACGAATGCCTGAACGCGGGTGCGCATCTGGCCGGAGGACGAGATGTTGTACGGGCGGTCGACCGAGAGCACAGGGTAGCCGTAGTCGTCGTGCAGGATATGCGAGCCCATCATACGCTCGTAGGCCCAGGGGTCGCAGAACTTTATCTGCTCGTATATGATGCCGTCGGCGGCGTACTCCTTGGCAAGCTCGTTGACGTACTCGCGGCGTCCGTTCATCTTTGCGGTGTTCATGTATCTCGGGCACTGGCCGCGGTACATGTACTGGCGGCAGATCTGCGTGAGCGCGTCCTCGTCGTCCGTAAGCTCGATGGGGTTTCTGCCGGGCAGCGAGCCGTAGCAGAAGCGGTCGGCGCAGACATATGCGCCGGTGCTCTCGATGAGCTTTATGAAGTCGATATCGTCGACCTCGGAGCCGACGACCAGAAGTCTTGCGCGGTAGTCCTTATCCTCGGGCTCGCGGGTCCTGAGCTCTTCGAGCGTCTCCTCGAGCTTATCGATGAGAAGGTACTTGGGCGCAACGTATGTAGCCAGCGTGATGACATGGAACTCGTAGCCCGTGATGCGGGGCTTGTCGCCCTTTCTGAACTCGCCGATGGCGCGGATGAGCTCGCACACGCGGTTGTGCTCCGCGACAGCCTTGCGGATCGCCTCGTCGGAAACGTCGATGCCGTAGTTGTCGTGCAGGGGCGTGAGAATGTGGTTCCTGCACTGGAGCGTGTAGAGCGCAAGACCGTTGTCGTCGGCCTTCATGGGGATCTCCATGTACTCGTAGAAGAACTTTTCCTTGTCCTTGCCGATCGCCTTGAGAAGCTCCATGTTCTCAACGGCCCTGTTCATCATCGTGCAGCCGTCGGGCGCGATTATGCAGTCGGCGAAGTTGTAGCCGCCCTCGATCGCGCGCTCGAGCAGGGCGCGGCTGTACTCGCACAGGAAGCTCGTCATGTAGTATGTCGCCATTTCCATCGAGCCCGTGCGCGGTGCGCGGAGTCTTGCCGAGAATGTGCCCGGCAGGTTCAGCAGCGGCTCGGGAGTGTTCTCGCAGACATACGCCACGCATATCTTCCCTTCGCTCTGCGCCTGCAGGACAAGCTCATTCTGAGCCTCCTGAAGGAGGTTCTCAAAATACAGCAGATGCTTTAAATCTTTCATAATCTTCTCCGTTCGTTAACCTTCATCTTACTTTAATTAATTGAAACAACATCCGCATTGCACGGACTGTTATTATTTTAACGTTTCTGCGGTGAAACGCAATATACACGCCGCCTTTGTGTGTCTTTATAATTGCGCCAAAAGAGTCGACCCCTGTCGACTCTTTTACATATCATGCGTTCCACTCGGCGGCCTGAGCGCGCAGCCAGTCGCACCACGCGTCCACACCTTCTCCGGTCTTGGCGCTGATGGGGAATATTTTTATATCGGGGTTGCGCATTTTCGCAAACTGCGTGACCTTTTCCATGTCAAAATCGAAGTACGGCAGCACGTCGATCTTGTTTATGATCAGCGCGTCGCAGACCTGGAAAATGAGGGGGTACTTGAGCGGCTTGTCATGCCCCTCCGGAACGGAGAGGATCATCGCGTTTTTCGCCGCGCCCGTGTCGAACTCCGCCGGACACACGAGGTTGCCGACGTTTTCGAGCACGACAAGATCAAGGTCCTCCGTGCCCATCTCCTCAAGGCCCTGACGGCTCATGTCCGCGTCAAGGTGGCACATTCCGCCGGTGTGGAGCTGGATGACCTTTTTGACGGCGGTGTTCGATATGCGCTCGGCATCGACGTCGGAGTCGATGTCGGCCTCCATGATGCCGATGTTCATCTCGCCGCTCAGGCGCTCTATCGTGCGCGTAAGGGTGGTCGTCTTGCCGCTGCCGGGCGACGACATGAGGTTGAGCATGAAGCATTTGCTTTTCTTCATCTCGCCGCGCAGAATGTCGGCCGCGTCGTCGTTTGCCTTAAAAATATTCTGCTTTATCTCGTAGACCTTGTACTGTCCCATAGCTGTCTCCCCGCGCCTGCTCAGCAGGCGACTATTTCCTTAATATTCATTTCCTGACCCTGCTGAAGCCACGTTTTGCCGCTGCCGCAGTGAGGGCAGGTCTTGCCGTACTGAAGCGTGGAGTAGGTGCTCTTACAGTCGTCGCACCAGGTGATCGCCGGAATGATCTCGTACTTAAACTCCGCGTGCTCAATAAGCGGCGTTTTCTTTGCGTACCACTTCCAGCAGTCGGCAAGATACTCCGGCACGATGCCCGATACCTCGCCGAACTCCAGCGTCACCGACTGGATATCCGTAAGGGAATTTTCCTTTGCTATCTTATCGACCTGTTCGATCACATAGGTCACAATACTGAGCTCGTGCATATTATGTCCTTTCCGAAAAAGGTGCGGGGATGAGCCCCGCACTTCAAAAAAAGCCACATTTTTTGTGAAGCTCGCGCTTCACAAAAAATCTCGCTGCGCTCGTCAAAAAGTCCGTACCGGACGTTTTTGATGGCTATAATCCAACGCGAGGCGGGCCTTGCCCCCTCGCGCTCCCCCGCTGCGCGGATATCTCTGCTCTGCGCAGCAATGGGTTTCTTTGCGGCCAAAGGTGCGGGGATGAGCCCTGCACCTTTGACTTTGCTCCGGGACTGATTATTTGCCGGAAAGCTGCTTCTTGATTATCTTTACCTGGCGCTTTGCAGCGTAGGGTCCGATCGCCTTGAACTTGTCCTCGGCGGGGATCATCTTGCTGTTCTGCGGACGGTTGCGCTTGAGATGGATCGCGTCAAACTCGCACTTGGTGGTGCAGATACCGCAGCCGATGCACTTGTTCGGGTCTACGACGCTGCGGCCGCAGCTCAGGCAGCGGGAGGCCTCGGACTTGATCTGCTCCTCGGTGAAGGTCACGCGGTCGTCCTGCATGGTGAGGACCTTCTTGGAGTCGATGGCGACCTCGGTGCGTGCGGGCTTCTTGATCTTGTCTGCGGGCAGAGCAAGGTTCTTCTTGTCAAGCTCCTTGAACTCGCGCAGGTTGCGGTGGATAGTCAGGGTCTGGCCGACGTTTACGAAGCGGTGGATGGAAACCGCGCCCTCACGGCCGGATGCGATAGCGTCGATGGTGTACTTCGGACCGGTCGCGCAGTCGCCGCCGACGAAGATGTCCTTCTCCTCGGTCTGGAAGGTGACGCCGTCGTGGTCGATGAGGCTGCCGTCGGGAGTCTCTGCCATGGTGCCCGCGAGGACGGAGCCGTACTCGGAGCGCTGGCCGATCGCGACCAGGACGTTGGAGCAGGGAACGGTGATGGTCTCGCTCTCGTCATAGACGGGTGCGAACTTGCCCTCGGCATTGCGCACGGAGGTGCAGCGCATGAGCTCGATGGCGGTGACCTTGCCGTCCTCGCCTATAACTGCCTTGGGTGCCCAGGAGTTGTTGATGACGACGCCGTCGGCTATGCCGGCGTTCTTCTCGTCGGGAACGGTGGGCATCTCCTCGTCCTTCTCAAGGCAGTACATGTTGACGCTGCCCTTGGTCAGACGGCGTGCAGCGCGTGCAACGTCGATGGCTGCGTTGCCGCCGCCGATGACGACCACGTCGCCGCTGAGCTTCTTGGTCTTGCCGCTGTTGACGGCGCGCAGGAAGTCGAGACCGCCCAGAACACCCTTGAGCTCCTCGCCCGGAATGTTCAGCTTTGCGGCCTTCTGGAGGCCGACCGCAACATAGAAGGCCTTGAAGCCCTCGTCGCGCAGCTGCTGGATGGTGACGTCCTTGCCGACCTCAACGCCGCAGCGGAACTCTACGCCCATCTCGCGCAGAACGTCGATCTCGCTCTTTACGATGTCCTTGCCGATACGGAAGGAGGGGATGCCGTTCACGAGCATGCCGCCGGGGACCGCTTCCTTCTCGAACACGACCGGGCTGTAGCCCTCGATGGCGAGGAAGTATGCGCAGGACATACCGGCAGGGCCGGCGCCGATGATGGCGATCTTCTGGTCAAACTTTGCGTGGGTGCAGGATACCATGGGCGGCACATAGCGGTGCTCGGCCTTCATGTCCTGCTCGGCGATGAACTTCTTGATCTCGTCGATGGCCAGAGGCTCGTCGACGGTGCCGCGGGTGCATGCGTCCTCGCAGTACTTACGGCAGATGCTGCCGCAGACCGCGGGGAAGGGGTTATCCTTCTTGATGAGCTTGAGCGCGTCGGCATAGCGGCCGTCGGCTGCCATCTTTATATAGCCCTGAACGGCGATGTGAGCCGGGCATGCGACCTTGCAGGGTGCGGTGCCGGTCGGCCAGGTCTGGATGGAGCCGTTCTCGTTCTTGTAGTTCTTGTTCCAGTGATCCTCGCCCCACTGGGTGTCGTCAGGCAGCTCGTGATGAGGATACTCGATCGGGCCGGACTGGGTGCACAGCTTCTGTCCGAGGCGTACCGCGCCTGCCGGGCAGGTCTCGACACACTTGCCGCAGGCCACGCACTTTTCGGGGTCGGACTCGGCGGTGTATGCCGATGCGGAAAGGTTCGGGGTGTTGAACAGCTGGGAAGTACGCAGTGCGTTGCAGACGCCGACTGCGCAGTTGCAGATACCGAAGATCTTGTTCTCGCCGTCGATGTTGGTTATCTGATGTACATAGCCCTTGTCCTCGGCCTTCTGGAGGATCTCCATGGCCTCTTCATAGGTGATGTCGCGGCCGTGGTTGGTCTCGCGGCAGTAGTCGGCAAAGTCGCCGACGCCGATGCACCATTCTGCCTCTACGTCGCCCGAGCCCTCGCCGCGGATGCGCTGCTGCTTACGGCAGGAGCACACGGAAACGCCGATATGGCCCTCGTACTTCTTCAGCCAGTGGCTCAGATGCTCGATGGGCAGGCTCTTGCTCTCTGCGGGGATGGCCTTCTCAACGGGAACAACGTGCATGCCGATGCCGGCGCCGCCGGGAGGTACGAGCTCGGTGATGCCTGCCAGAGGCAGATATGCCATGCGCTCGAAGAAGTCTGCGGTCTCGGGGTACATATCGGACTGCTCGGGGTTTATCATCATGATCTCGGCGCTGCCGGGGACGAACATGTCCAGCACCCAGCGCTTTTCATGGTTGGGGTTCTTGCCGTCGAGGTTTTCCCAGTGGAACTCGACGAGGCCGCTCTCGCTGACGGCCTGCATGGCCTTCTCGAGGTATGCTCTGTCGAACTGGGGGTTCTTCTTTGCGAGCTGCTCGATCGTCAGGGGAACGCGCTTTTTCATGGTCAGGCAGATATCGAGGATATCGTCCGCCATCTTCTGGTCATACTTGTATGCGGTGTACTTGAGTGCGGAATTGATGCCGAGGTATTCGGGAGATTCCGGCGTGATCTTGTCCTTGCCGAGAAGGACGGTGGCACGGTCGGTGATCTCCTTGCCCAGCTTGGCGATCTTCTGATCTTTTGTCATGAGTTTCAGGCCTCCTGATAAGATTTTTGATGCGTTTGTGAATAAAATAGCGATGCTTGAACTTATCTTACTTTTGTTGTTGAAAATAGTCAATAATCGCACCTCAGATTTGACAAATCTCACAAAAAACCTGTAAAATATTTGAGAACAGTTTCGGTTTCAAGTTGACATTTGCGAACAAAATGCTTAAAATGTTTTTGAAATCAGTACAGTTTTTCAGGAGGGGTGTTCCGGTGCAGGATTCGACGGCACGGCTCAGAGACGACATCGCAAAGTGCGCAATAGATCTGTTTAAGAACGAGGGCTACGGCAGCGTCAGCGTAAACGAGATATGTCAGGCCGCTCACGTCTCGCGCACGGTTTTCTACACCGTGTTCAAGGGCAAGCGCAGCATACTCGACTATGTCGTCGCAAAGCCGCAGCAGAACGACGAGGAGAGCTTCCGCCGCTTTGCCGACGCCGAAAACGATTTTGAGCGCATCTGGCAGCTGTTCGACCGCTTCATAAGCATCGCGCTCGCCTTCGGCCCGAAGCTCACGAGCACGCTTTTTATCATGCAGTTCGAGTCGCCGGAGGGCATACGCGACGCTGTGCACGCGCTGGACGATCTGTTTGCGACGCTTGCGAAAAACTGCGCCAAAAGCGGGATCATCGAGACCGAGGAGCCGCCCGAGCTTCTCTCGCGCATAGCGACCGATCTCATCATCCACGAGCTCTACGTCTGGTGCAGCCAGAACGGCAACTTCTCGCTGCGCGAGCGTGCGCGGCAGTACGCCGAGGTCGCCTACCATGTAAAGCCCAAATACCGCATGAGCCCCGAGGAGCGCGCCGCGCTGTGACATGAGCATAAAAACCGGCCATACAGAGACGAGATATCTCCGTATGGCCGTAATTTTTTTGCCGGTGCGCCTGCCGATACTCATCACGCTTCACAAGCTGTAAAAGGGAAACCGGCGGCTGCGCTGCGGCCGTCGGTTTTTTTCATTTTTCGAACATCATATTCAGGTCGCAGTCGGCGTTGATGCCGGGGACGCTGCCGCGGAAGCTGTACTGCCATATCTTGTGGGCGTAGTAGAAATACGGATAGCTGCCCACTCCGGCGCACCAGAAGGTGTAATCGCCCAGCTGCGCAAGATCGTAGCCGTAGTAGCCGGTGTCATTATATATGTACACGCCGGCCTCATAGCCCGCCTCCTCCGCGGTCCGGCAGAACGCGAGGGCACAGGCCGTGAGCGTTTCGTTATCCAGCCCGTCGGTGCGTGCGGTGTCGCCGGATATGCGCTCCCAGTCGAAAAACAGCGGCAGATCGAGCTCGCGCCCGTCGAGAAGCTCCAGCACGAACCGCGCCTCGGTCTTTGCCTCATCGGCCGTTATCGCCTGCGAGAAGAAATACGCGCCGACGCGCAGTCCCGCCGCCCTTGCCCCGTCGATATTTTTAATGAAGCAGTCGTCCGAGTACAGCTCGCCGCTGCCGTAGTACATGCCTCCGGCGCGGATGATGGCAAAGCGCACGCCGCTGTCGTATACCTGCTGCCAGTCGATATCGCCCTGATACGAGGACACGTCCACGCCGCGGCTGGCCTTATACTCTCCGCCGGTGTATGTGAGATTGCCGCTCGGATCGACGGCAAAGTCGTCCTTGCTTATATCGTTGAGCGGCACGCCGTCCTGCGGGACTATCCACACATAGTCCTCGCCGTTGAATACCTCGACCATGCCGTAATGCGGGTCGGCCTCACTATCGGCCGCGCTGCGGCGCGACTGCACGAGCGCATACACGCCCAGCAGCACCGCGGCGGCAAGCACGACTGCGAGCACGGGGCTTATCCCGGCAGCATTTCTGTTTTTTCTCTTTGTCTTTTTCATGCCGCCATTTTATCACGCTATGCTCCGACTGTAAAGTTAACAATCTTCTAACGTTGCCATAAGATTCCTTCCGGCATAGCTGAGGCTGCTTTTCAGGCGCTCGCGGCCGCGCTTTATGGTGCGGCTGACGCTGGATATGTGCAGACCGAGCTCGTCGGCTATATCCTGCATGGGCATCTGCTCGAGGTAGTACATGCCGATAAGCTGCTTCTGGCGCTTTGTGAGCTCCGAGTTTATCGCGCGGCGCAGAACCCCGGCCGAGCCGCCCTCGGCGCCGGATACGAGCCTTATATACTGGCGCAGCGCCATGTATTCCTCCTGCTTAGCAAACATATTGAGTTTTCTTTCCTGCATTGATATCATCTCCGTAATAATTTTTAAGGTAGCGCGAAACGGCAAGCGCATCGCGCATCATGCCTGTGAGCACGGCTATCCTGCGGCGCAGACGCAGCCTGTCGATCTCGCACATGCTCTCGTCCGTGAGCAGCTGCCTGAGCTCGGCTATGCGCCCTCTGCACAGCCCTGCGCTGCGCTCATATTCCGCCGAAAGTTCGATCAGTTTCATTCGTTTTCTCCCTCGATAAAATAATTAAAATTTTTATTGACAAACTCAAAACGGTTTGCTATTATATTTGAGCCGGTATCGTGCTGGTGTAGCTCAGTTGGTAGAGCAGCTGATTTGTAATCAGCAGGTCGGGGGTTCGAGTCCGTCCACCAGCTCCACCGTCAAAGCAAATTTCATATCGCATATGGGGGATTTCCCGAGTGGCCAAAGGGGACAGACTGTAAATCTGCTGGCAATGCCTTCGGTGGTTCGAATCCACCATCCCCCACCAAAAAGCCTTCGCACATCAGTGCGGAGGCTTTTTACTTATTGCCGTGGCGGCATCTGCAAGCAACGTAAAAATCCAAACTTTAACACAGCTTATATTGCTTATCTCCGCGATAAGTGTTAAACTTGTTTAAAAAGTTTCATCGAGGTGCACGACATGAACGATTCTCTTGAAAGATTTCTCGTTGCGCAGGAGCATTCCTACGATACGGCGCTGCGCGAGATACGCGCGGGGCGCAAGCGCAGCCACTGGATGTGGTACATCTTCCCGCAGATAGCCGGACTCGGCATGAGCTACACCGCGCAGCTTTACGCGATAAGTGATCTGGATGAGGCCCGCCGCTATATCGCGCATCCCGTGCTCGGGGCCCGCCTTATCGAGATATCCCGCGCGCTTCTGACGCTGAGCTGCTCCGACGCGACAGCCGTCATGGGCTATCCGGACGATCTCAAGCTGCGCTCCTGCATGACGCTGTTTGCGCAGGTATCGGACGATCCCGTGTTCACCGCCGTTCTGGACAAATTCTACGGCGGCAGAGCCGACACGCGCACGCTGTCCATCCTCGGCCTCGGCTGACGCGCAGGCCTTCCGAAAATTCATGACCTCCCGGCGTTCTTCACGGACGCCGGTATTTTTTTACCCCGCTGCCGATGAGCCTTGCGCGGTCATAACGGTCAAGCTCGGAAAACAGCGCGTCAAAGCAGTCGGCGCAGACAAGCTCGTTTTCCCATGAGAACATTTCCTCGCCGTCCTCAAACGGCAGCCGGCACTCGCCGCAGAAGCAGCCACCGGTGCATCTTCCGTTCATTCGCATTTCTCCCGAAAAGATATTTTACGCATTTGCGTTGTCTGTTTTGGATAATACACGCTTTTGCATAGTTTGTCAAGCCCCCTATATGCTTTTTCTCAAAAAAGCGCGGCGGCCGTGTGTTAAGATAGTGTCAATATTGTTGCTGTTTATGTGCAATTATCCCGTCATACCACACTTTGGAGTATAGAACCGCATCTTTTTTGGTGCAATATGACGGTTTTTTACGGCTCATTTTTATAACATCTCACAATTGTATATTTAGCCTGTAAGGAATAAAATTTGAGAGTGGGAAATGTGTTCCCCTTAAATAATTCAGTCATCAATTTTTTCATTAGGAGAGAAAAAAACATGATTACAAACGAATATCTGAAGAGAGTCTATGACTCCGTCGAAAAGCGCGATCCCGACCAGCCCGAGTTCCTCCAGGCAGTCCGCGAGGTATTTGAGAGCCTGCAGCTCGTCGTCGACAAGCACCCCGAGTGGGAGAAGAACGCGATCATCGAGCGCTTCGTAGAGCCCGAGCGCGTCGTCACCTTCCGCGTTCCCTGGGTCGATGACAACGGCAAGGTCCAGGTAAACCGCGGCTACCGCGTGCAGTTCAACTCCGCCATCGGACCTTACAAGGGCGGCCTGCGCTTCCATCCCTCGGTTAACCTCTCCGTTATCAAGTTCCTCGGCTTCGAGCAGATCCTCAAGAACTCCCTGACCACCCTCCCCATGGGCGGCGGCAAGGGCGGCTCCGACTTTGACCCGAAGGGCAAGTCCGATGCAGAGGTCATGCGTTTCTGCCAGAGCTTCATGACCGAGCTGTACCGTCATATCGGCCAGTTCACCGACACTCCCGCTGGCGACATCGGCGTCGGCGCACGCGAGGTCGGCTACATGTTCGGCCAGTACAAGAAGATCGTCGACCGCTTCGAGGGCGGCGTCATCACCGGCAAGGGTCTGACCTTCGGCGGCTCCCTGGCCCGTACCCAGGCTACCGGCTACGGCCTGTGCTACTACGCAGCGGAAGCACTCAGCCATCTTGCAAACACCTCCTTCGAGGGCAAGAAGGTCATCGTTTCCGGCGCAGGCAACGTTGCTCAGTACGCAGCAGAGAAGTGCATGCAGCTCGGCGGCACCGTTATCGCAATGTGCGACTCCAACGGCTACATCTACGATCCCGACGGCGTTGATCTCAAGAAGGTCATGGACATCAAGCAGAAGCGCCGCGCACGCATCAGCGTCTACGCAGACGAGGTCCCCGGCTCCGAGTATCATGAGGGCCGCAAGGGCATCTGGACGCTCAAGTGCGACATTGCAATGCCCTGCGCATCCCAGAACGAGATGGACGCAGACGACGTTCAGCACCTGATCGACAACGGCTGCATGGCAGTATTCGAGGGCGCAAACATGCCTCTGACTCCGGAAGCGATCGAGAAGGTTCTCGGCAACGGCCTGCTGTACAGCCCCGGCAAGGCTTCCAACGCCGGCGGTGTTGCTACCTCCGGTCTCGAGATGAGCCAGAACTCCATCCGCATGAGCTGGAGCTTCGAGGAAGTTGACGAGAAGCTGCACGGCATCATGAAGAACATCTTCAAGGCCTGCTACGACGCATCCGTCGAGTGCGGCGAGCCGGGCAACCTCATGCTCGGTGCAAACGTTGCCGGCTTCCTGAAGGTCGCCGACGCAATGATGGCTCAGGGCATCGTCTGATCCGTAAATTAAATTTCAGCAAGCGAGCGTACCGAAACGGTACGCTCGTTTTTTTTATATTCATATCGCCTGTCCGTTTACGGTGACCGTGCCCTCGATGAGGATCTCGCCGCTGTTTTTTATACATATGCGCGCGGCGGCGGTCTCGAGATTAATGTCGCCGCCGGCGCTCACGCTTATGTCCGGAAGCGTGGACGACTGTTCGCCCCTTCGCTTTATCTCGGATAGCCACATGCTCACACCTCCAGTGTAACAACGGTTCCGGCGCTCAGGGAATCCGCCCAGCAGTGTGCCGAGAGGACGGTGTACACGCCGCTTATGCCGAGCTTTGAGGCTGCAAGGCTCACCCTGTCACCCGGAAAGCAGGCAAACTGCTTTGTGAGCGTGAGCTTTACGCAGCTTTTGCCGCGCTTTGACTCGGCTATCTGATATTCGGCGGTGTACCGCGCCGCGTCCGCTCCGGTCGTTTTCGGAACGGTCAGCTCCCTGTGGCACTTGCCGCCGCGCGATACGAAGTCTGCGTTTGACACGGTGTAGCTCGTGCCGCTGACGCGGTTTCGCACGGTGATATCCGAAATTATGCCGTAGCGCTCATCGCACATGGCGATGCCCGCCGCGTCCTTCGAGGCGTCGACCGTTATCGTCTGCCCCGCGCGGCCGTTCATTATAAGCGTTCCGTCCTTTGCGAAAAACGGTGTAGTGTTCCATGCAAAGCGGCAGAAGCGCCTGAGTGCGCTCCACGCGCTCTCGCCGCTGCGGACCGAAAAGCCGTACAGCGTTTTCGACGCGCCCGAGACGAAGCTCGTTATGCCGAAGGGCGAAACGAAGGAGCTCACCGCCGCCGCGCTGCCAAGCGAGGCATACTCCTGCGCCGCAAGCTCGTTATCGAGCAGCAGCGCGGCATCCGAGCGCCCGGAGAGCGTCACCACCGAGCCCTTTTCGTCGATACTGATGCTGTATTCGTCGATAACGCCCGTAAACACGACGCCGCCATTATGCAGCGCCCTGAATCTGCACGCCGATCTCAGCTTTGAAAGCCGGTCTGCGTAGTATATGAAGCTGACCTCGAACCAGTCGCAGGGCTCGCCCATGCCGTGGCACACGTCCCACGACAGGAACTCCGGCAGCTCCGTCTGCACGCCGCTTTTGTCTATGATATACCCCTTCATCGCGTCACCTTATCCTTATGAGTCTGCCGTATGATATAACGGCGTCGGAATTCGTTATGTCCGGATTGAGCTCCTGCAGAACGGAGAGAGCGATCGCCTTGGACTGCGCTATGCTCCGCAGCGTGTCGTTCTCGCCCGCCGAGTAGTAGCGCACGCGGCTTATATCGGCAAGAGGATTGCCGTAGTCGGTCTCGTCTATGGCTTCGGCGGCATCCTCGAATGTGCTGCCGGTGTACTCCCAGAACTCAAAGCTATAGCTTATATAGTCCTCCTTCGGCTCCTGCTTCAGGCTCAGCTTCGCAAAATAGGCGCGCATCACCGGCCACACGGGATGCACGAGCTTTCCGCCCTTGTTCTCCTCGAAAAGCGCGGCAAGCCTGCGGAAGTTCTCATAAGCCCGGCTGCCGACGAATTCGCCCTCGCCGCGTATGATCCTGTTCTGAAGCCCCAGATCCTGCACGACGTAGCCGGAAAACGGCAGCTTGTAGCTGTGCAGCGTGCGGCGGTATTCGACCTCGAACACCCGCGGGTTATTCGGCCACACGAAATCCCGGTATTGCATTGGTGCAAGCATGTTTACCCCTCCTAATACAGCTCGAAGCCGTTGTCATATCTGCGTGCGTCACGGCGGAAATAGTCCGACACGAAGGACATGTCGCGCCGCCGCACAACGAAAAGCTGCTGCTCGTCGAAGTTAACGCCGTTCTCGTCCGGCGTGTAGCTGCGCCCGACCGGCATTTGACCTTCATTATTCATTGCCTTCCACCTCCTGCCGCTCCGCTGCTCGGATAGTTATTTTTTCTCTCTCCGAGCCGTCCGGCGCCTTCTCCTTTTTAAGCTCCGTGCAGCGGCAGCCGCCGTATATCCTGCCGCCGAGCTGGAGCTCAAAGCTGCCGATGTTTTCAAAGCTCACGCCGTCGCCGACGGCCGCGGAGCGCTCCAGAACGACGCCGTAGCGCCGGTCGAATGTGAGTATCGCGCTCGGGCATGAGTCGCCGAAGCCGAGCACGGGGTACTCCGAATAGCTTTCGTACTCCTCTGCGAGCGTCACGCCCGCAAGCGGAACGCCGTTGACGCCGACCCTGTCCGTATCCGCACGGCAGGTCCTTATAATATTCATGCTCCGGCCTCCCCTATTCTGATGTCCGACAGCGAGCTGCCGCGCTTTTCACGCACGAGATACGCGCCCGCCTTCGCCGTGCAGCGTGAGCACAGGAGGCGGCTGTCGGCATCATACTTCACCTCGCCGAAGGAAAACTCAGTGACGGACACTCCGTCCGCGCCGTACAGGGCGCAGCGGACGCGGTCGGCAAGCTCCGAGCAGCCCTCGCTCTCCGAGGCCGGAGCGTATACGTCCAATGCGAGCGTGAGCCCGGCCTTTTCGCCGTACATTTCCTTGACCGTGCCGTCCTCGGTGCACACGCCTATGTAATTGCCGAGCCCCGACGAGCTGAGCCGCGCCGAAGCGATCCCCACGCACACGAAGGGTGCGCACGGACACAGCTCCTCCGCCGGGAAGGCCGTCACGGCCCTGATGCCGGCATCAGTCAGCAGCTTTACAATCCCCGCGGCTATCTCTTCAAGCATTTATGCCCCTCCCTTCAGCTTGAGTATGCACTCATTGTGCGAAAACGCGCCGAATATGCGCACGGGCTCGACGCGCAGAACGATATAACTGCGCCCCGCGGCGATCACCGCGTCGCCCTCGGCTATGCTCTCGGTGTCGGTAATGAGGCGGTATTTCGAATTGTTCGTCACGCCCGGCGCAAGCTGTGTTTTGTGTATCTGCGCATCGTCCGGGTCGAGGCAGGAGATAAAGCCCCTTCCCTCGGCCGAGCCGATGGTCATGACCTCGCCGCAGCCGTGCAGCAGTCTTTCCGTCACCGTCATCCCCGCACCCCCGTAAATTCAAAGCCGCCCGTATCGAGATACGCTCCGAGCAGCGTTTCCGCGCTTTTCCGCAGGGCAGCGGCCGAGGCTCCGCCGAGCTGTACCGAAAGCCGGCCGGCCGTAAAGCCGCTCACCCCGCCGGAGTGCGCGGCGCCGAGCTCCATGTACATCGATATCGCCAGCATGGCGGCGGCCGTGGTGAAAAGCTCCGTTATCCCGTCCGATGAAGCTCCCCTGCGCAGCCTTCCTTCGAGCTCGGCCGCAGCGGCGGTGCAGACCGTGCGCAGCATCACCGCGTCCTCGTCGGGCACGCTCGCGCCAAGCATGCTCAGCGCCTTCATTTCTATGTCCATATCCGTATATGACATCGGATCCCTCCTTGAATCGGAGACGGGTTTTACCCCGCCTCCTTATTTTTTATCAGACGGTCAGCACCTTGGATGCCTCGGTGTAGAGCTTTGCGAAGCCGGAGATGCTGGTGATCGCGGCGCGCTCGAGCTGGCGGTCGATGAGCCTGTCGTACTCTACGCTCACGTCGCCTGCCGTGACCATCTCAAGGGCGTAGCCCTTGTCCAGACCGATTACCTTGCCCGCAGGCATTGCCGAGCAGCGGATGAGCTTTGCGCCCAGAGGATTGCCGGGCTCGCCCGTGCCCTGGAAGTTCAGGCCCGACAGAGGGTTCTGGAACTCCGAGCATCTGAGTATCTTCATCATGACGTCGGGAGCCGCGAGCATGGTGTTCATGGTGTAGGGATCGAAGGTGTTCCAGAAATTCAGAAGCTCCCCGTAGCTCAGGCTTCCGGCTGTGCCGCCTATGGTCGTATCGCCCACTGCGTAGGCCGCCGCGCCGTTGGAGTTGCCGTCGCCGTTTCTTATGACGTCGATGGCGTCCTCAAGATGCATGCGCATGATCTGGTTGCCGATCTGACGGAGCATGACGGAAAACAGGTCAAGGCGCTGGAAGCGGATCGCCTCGTAGGACGCGACGAGCATTCTGCCGCGCTTTTTGAGGTTTACAAGATGGTCGGACGCCCTGACCTCGGTCTGCGGGATGGCAGCGCCCTCGCCGACATAGCGCAGGCTCTTGTCGTCCTCGGTGGCCGTCGAGTAAATGGAGCGGTAGTCCATGCCGTCAAAGCGGGTGACGGTCGCGGTGATCGAGGGCAGGATGTTTCCCTCCTCCATACCGGCCTTTACGCTGCGCGAAACGTACTCGGGAAACAGCACCGCGGACTCGGAGGTGGAGAAAAACTTCTCGACAACGTCGCTGCCCGCGCCGCGCACCTTGATATCGAAGCGCTTGAGCTGGCGCTGGAACGCATCGAGTCCCTCATAGGGGGTGCCCTTGTAGTTTTCGTTGGGGTCGAGCGCCTCGAGAGTCTGCTCAAAGCTTCTGCCGCGCTCGGAATACATGCCCTTTTCGAGCTTTATCTCGTTGAAATTGTATGCCATGATATATCCTCCTTACATTATGAAGCCGACCGTAGCGGCGGCGGTGTCCACCTTGACGACGAGGTACTGCGCGCCGCCTGACGTGACGGTCTTTACCTTGCCGCCCGTGCTTGCCGCGAGTGTTGCGTAGCCGACGGCGGGAGCCGTGTCGGTATAGCCGAGCTCGACGTAGCCCGCAGTCTTTATCTCCGCAAACGCGTCGCCCGCCGCGATGCACACGCCCATGAAGCGATCGCCCGCCGAGCAGGCCTTGACGGTGCTGTTCGCGCTCATTTTTACCAGCGAGCCCTTTGCAACGCCGCTTTCCTTGCCGAAGGAGAGCACCTGCTCTCCGATGCCTTCAAAACTGACTTTCATTTTTTATCCTCCTGTCTGAGATCAAATAATGTATTCTTCACCGGAAAATGCGGTGACTTCGCCTCTGCCCGGAAGCTGGGTCAGCGGCGGATAGCGCTTCGATACCGTCTCCTCGAAGGCGTCCCGCAGCTTCAGAAGCTCCGGCTCCTCCATGAGAAGAACGCTTTTTTCGAGCGCCGGATGCAGCCTCTCGTCGCACACGAGGCACAGCCGCAGCACCTCCGTGCGCAGACCGTCGATGTACTTTCGGCCGAGCTGCGCCGATTTCTCCAGGGCGTCAAACTCCGCCCTGTAGCCGCGTCCTGCCTCGCTTTCGATAAAGCTTTTTATGACGCCCGCGCTCCTCTGCGCCGGAACGGCGACGAAGCTCCACTCGTATGCATCCACCGCGCCCGTGAGCACCGCGCAGCACCGCTGCCCGCCGTAGAGCCTGCCCTTTTCGTGGGTGCAGCTGCCGATCTCGGCTCCGCATATGCTGCATATGCTCTGCGCGACCGAGCAGCCGATGCTCGTTTCGCGCTTTATGCCGCCGTCTATCTGTGCGATGAGCTCGGCGTTTGCCTCGGTGCGCAGCATATAGGCAAAGCCCTTGAGGTAGACGTAGGGCTCGCCGCAGGAGGTCGTCCTGCTCTTTTCGGTGACAAGCTCCGTTCTGTAAATTCGCGCGACCTGATTTTCACTGCGCCAGTCATGGTCGCAGATGCCCGTCGCGCCGACGAAAAGCTCGCTCAGCTCCCGGAGCGTCGATACCGAAAAGCGTTCAAAGTCACGGTCTACCTCGTTGTCGCACAGCAGCACCTGAAAGGTATAGACCTCGTCGGCGCCCAGCTGCGTCTTTGCAAAGGCGTTTATCGCCTGAAGCTCCTGCGGCGTGCACTCCGAGCCCGATGCCGAACCGTCCTTGATGATCTTCATTCTTGCTTTTTACCTTCTTCCCAATAAATTTTGTCCCTCTGCGCAAGATACAGCGCAGCCTTGGCCTCCTCGATCTCGTCCTGGAGATTGATCGTCTCCCACTCGATATCGAGCGTTGTGGCATAGCCGTGCATATTCAGCCACAGGCGGCAGATCTTCTCGATAACGGGCGTCACCGAGCGGCGGACGGCGTTGAGCTCGCTCGTCATGAGGTCAGCCTGTTGTGCGCTCATGCGCTCGGTCGTCGACCAGTTGAGGCCGAGCAGGAACGGCGGTATGCCGGTGCGCGCGATGAGCTGCTCGAGTATCTGCCGCACGGGCACCTCGCTGTCGAGGATCTGATTGTCCGCGCCTATGACCTTGATGTCCACGTCGCCGACCGCCACGAAGTCACGCACCGAGCCGCTTTTTCCGCTCTGCATGGCCTCCGACCACTGCGAGGCTATCTGCTGCGCCCGCTCCTGAGCCGAGAACCTGTCGATGGCGTCGCCCTGCGGCTTGTATACCACCGCAAAGCGCACATTGCCCGCGCGCTCCCAGTTGATGCCTATCGACTGATAGATCTTCAGCAGTATCCCGCACAGGAAGGGCATGCTTCTGAGCATCGAAACGCCGTAGGGCGAGTCGGCCTCGGGATTGAAGGGCGTAAACAGCAGAAGCTCCTGATACCTGAACGGCACGACGCAGCCCGTTTCGGACACTCCGCACAGCTCGAAGTCAAGCGGCGTTTTGCCCTCGCGTATCTGCACGTCGGCAACGTTTCCGCAGAGCACCGCGGCGATATCACGGCTGCCTTTTACGACGATCTCGCCCACGGCCCGGCCGCAGGTTATCATCGAGTCGAGGTAAGCGGCGAGGAAGCAGTCGAGCCCCGTCTGGCCGCGTCCGACAGGCACCGTGCGCAGAAACTCGTTGAGCTCGCGCTCGGCCTTCTTATCCGCGCAGCGGGCCTCGAAGCCGCCGGTGAGCCTGACGATCTTGAGTATCGCCGCGTCCACCACCGGCACCGCCTCGCGGATCATTCGGTAAAGCCGTGTTTCCGCACTGCCGAGCGGCACATAGCTGTCGATAAGGCCGAACGGATGCTTCTCCGTACTGCGCAGCTGCACCCTCGGCGATACCGTCTTTTGTTTTGAAAACAGTTTCATATTCCTACCTTTCTACCCACGCAGCACCGAGGGGCTGCACAGGTTTTGAGATGCCTGCGGCGAAATAACGGATATCGTCCATCGCGTGATCGTGCTGCTTTAAGGGCGCTTCCCTTCCGGCGCTGTCGTCCCAGCGGTACTGGTAAAACTCGCGCAGAGCGTCGCCGCAGCCGCGGCAGATGCGTATGCGTCCGCTTTTGAGGTACGAGGCCGTCAGGCGTATGCCGCGCAGAACGTCGTTGTCGGCCTTTTCGACGCGGTAGCCCGCGCGCGAGAGCGCCTCGATGAAGCTTGCCGCCGAGGGATCGACGATGACGCGCCGGGGGCTTATGCCGCCGCACAGCCGTGTAAGCTCGGCGACGTATTCCTCGTCGGTTTTCTGGCTGCCCTCCCTGCGTCCGTCGTAGTAATACTCGCGCAGGCGGTACCAGCTGTCGCCGCTTTTCCCCCACAGTCCGAAGGAGCTGGGGTTTTTCGTGCCGTAGTCGCAGGAGACGATGTGCTCGGTGCAGTCGGCCGGTGCGTCGCAGAGCATGTCCTCGGTGAAGAAGTCATACACCCTGCCCTCGGGCAGCACCCACTGGCCGAGGATGAAGCGCCGGTAAAAATCGCCGCTGTACATTCGCTTATAGCGCTCGATTATCTTCTTCGACAGCGAGGGGTTATCCTCGAGCGTGAAGTGGATATACAGCGCCCTGCGCTCGTCGGCTCTCCGTATCCACTCGCGGTAGAACCAGTGCTGGGGGCTCTCCGGGTTGCAGTTGAACCACAGCTTGCTTCCCGTTACCGAGCATCGGGCGCAGGCCTGCTCGACAAAGGAGCGCGGCATCAGGACCACCTCATCGAGCAGCGCACCGGCAAGCGTCACGCCCTGAATGAGCGAGCTTGAGCTCTCGTCCCTGCCGCCGAAGAGATAAAAGCGGTTTTTTCTCCCGCGGTAGCTTATCTCTATAACGCCCTTCGAAACGAGATCGCGCACCGTGAAGCCTATATCCCTCAGCACCGGCAGCAGGGGCTCGACCATGTTGCGCCTTATGCTGCTTTTTGCCTTGCCGCATATGCCGAAGCCGTGCCCGTCGAAGCGCCGCATCGCCCAGCAGACGAAGGATATGCCCATGCACAGGGTCTTGCCCGAGCGCACCGCGCCGTCGCAGATCACCGCATCGAGCCCGCGGTACGGGGACGCGTCGCTCCACCACGACAGGGCCATAAGCTGAGTGCGCGAGAAAAAATCAAAGCTCATTTTCCCGCTCGCCCTCCAGAAGCCTTGCCGATTTGTCCAGCGCCGCATAGAAGCCGCCGCCCTGAGCCGACTGCGCCGCGGCCGCGGCATTGAGCTCTATAAGCTCCCTTATGATCGCCAGCTTGTTTACGAACTTCAGCTCCACCTCCCCCTTCGGCCCGCGTTTTATCTCGCTCAGCAGCGAAAGATCGAGTCCCTCGAGCTCGGAGATATCATCGGCGCCGAGATAAAGCAGCTTCACGGCATCGTTCGGCGAGGACACCGCAAGCTTTTCGAGAAGCTTATCCGCACCGGCGGATCTTTTTCTGTTCATAAAATTCACCTCTCACCCATAGGCTGTTTTCGGGCCTGACTTGTACGTTTGCGTACAAGTAAAAAAATTTGCAGCCGAAAAAATTTCGGCTGCATGCTTTCTGTCTGTGCTTCCTGTACTTATAATAAAAGCCTAAAGTAAGCGCTGATTAAATGCGTCAGATGGCTGAGCGAGAGAATTTGGGTTCTGATAACGGCACTTTTTCGCAGGAATACTTTGTGTATTTCAAGAAAACGTGACTAAATCAGGGCACAAATTATCCGTTCAGACGCTGACAGTCATTTATTCAGCGCTTACTAAAAGACAAAAAGCCCGATGGTTTTCCATCGGGCAAAACCCCGCCGCGCCGTTGGGGTTCGGTTATAACCTGCACAAGATAGCAGGTGGGTCGCCTAAGCTCTGTTTCTCTGCTTCCAACGTCCGGCCCGCGGCCGGGAGGCCTGCAATCCGCAGATTCAAATCGGCATCCCTTATTAGAAATGTGGGTTTAACGAACCCGAAGTCAATATGACACCGCGCACGCGGCAGGGCATTTATCATACATTATGAAACATATGAGTATTCCTTGCGGCTTATTCCTCTCCGTCCTCGGCCTCGAAAACGGTCATGAACATCTGATGCACCTCTTCAAGCTTTGCGTCGTCGTCGATGGATTCAAACAGCTCATCGCCGTTTTCATCCTCGGTAACGCTCAGCAGAATAAGACCGTAGTCGGGATCGTCCTCATCCATGTCGGCGGGCAGGAACGCGGAAAAGGTCTCGCCGTTATAGTCTATGGTATCGAGCAGCTCAAGGTTGAATTCATTGCCGTCATCATCTATGATAGTGATAAAATCATTGCCGAAATCTTCGCTCATGTTATTTCCTCCTGTGTTGTGGTAATCCTATTTTAACCTACACAGGCGCATAAATCAAGAGCTAAAGTCCTCAAGCAGCGACAGCAGCTCCTCGCGCGTTGCGGCATTGATGCCGGTTCGGAGCTTTTCCCTGTCAACGAGGCTGAGCGTCTCGGTCGGGATATCGGTCATGGCGCTCGGCGTTTCGCCTCCGCCCTCGAAAACGGCAAGGTAGCCCTGCCAGTCGCGCAGGCAGTAGCCCCCGACGTCCGCCGAAGCCGCGGCCGCGCTCCGCTCCGGCACGGCGGCCTCGCCGCCTCTGTCCGACACGGCCGCGCCGCACATTATGAGCGCCGCGAGCATGCAGACGCACAGCGCGGTCTTTTTTAATGCAATTTTCAAGCTCTTCATCTCCTTTATTCCGTATTATCCCCATATACGGCATAAACAAATACCCTGCCGGCTTAAAACTTTACAAATTATCCACCCCCGCTTGACATAACATGATATAATGATAATTCAGATAAAATCAGCTTACTATGTTCATCATATACCGTTCATTTGACTTTGACACTCGCAAGGAGGTGTTGCCGAAAATGGATATTGCCAGGGAACCGGCCGAAAAGCGCGGCAGCGCGTTTGGCCGCATCATGGGCGTTATCGGAACGATACTGCTCATCGGCGTTGTGACGGGGCTTATCTTCGTATGCATTTTTGCATTCTACGTCAAGACCTGCATCACACCGGGCCTCGACCTTGATCTGACCGATTTTACGCTCAATCAGTCGAGCATTATCTATTATAAGGATTCTAACGGCGATTATCAGAAGCTGACGACCGTCAAAAGCAGCGAAAACCGCATCTGGGTGGACGGAAACGATATCCCCCAGCATGTGAAGGACGCGCTCGTCGCCATTGAGGACAAGCGCTTTTATACGCACAAGGGCGTTGACTGGTTCCGAACGGCGCACGCGGCGCTGAATATGTTCACCGGCGGCTCGACCTTCGGCGGCTCGACGATAACGCAGCAGCTTATAAAAAATCTCACCCAGCAGGACGATATAACCGTGCAGCGCAAGCTTCTGGAGATATTCCAGGCGCTCGAGCTTGAGAAGAACTACGACAAGGAGGAGATCCTTGAGTATTACCTCAACGCCGTTTACTTCGGCGAGGGCTGCTACGGCATACAGACGGCGGCACAGACCTATTTCGGCAAGGACGCGAAGGATCTTTCCGTCGCCGAGGCCGCGTCCATCGTCGGCATAACGAACCTTCCGACGTATTACGACCCGTTCTACAGCGTTGAGAACAACAAGGAGCGTCAGGAGAACGTCCTGCGCGAGATGTATAAGCAGGGCTACCTCAACAAGGAGGAGTACGAGGCGGCCAAGTCCGAGGAGCTTGAATTTGTCCGCAGCGAAAACTCCCCCAGTTCCTCGATCTACAGCTATTACGAGGAGGTCGTCATTTCCGACGTTATCTCCGACCTTGCAGAGGCCAAGGGCATCAGCCGCACCGCGGCAAGCCAGCTCGTGCACAACGCAGGCTATGAGATATACGCCTGCATCGACACGGATATTCAGGCAAAGGTAGACGCGATATACACAAACCTCGAGGAGCTGCCGCAGTCGTACAACGGCTCGAAGTCGCAGCTTCAGAGCGCGATAGTCATCATCGACCAGACCACCGGCGAGATAAAAGCCCTCTCCGGCGGCACGGGTGAAAAGACCATCAACTACGGGCTCAACAGAGCGACCGACACCACGCGCCCGCCCGGATCGTCCATTAAGCCGCTCTCGGTTTACGGACCTGCGGTGGAATACGGGCTCATAAGCCCCTCGACGCTCGTGCTCGACGCGGACGAGACTCACGTTCAGCTCGCGCACACCTCATGGTATCCGAAAAACTCGCCGAACAGCTACAGCGGCGTTATCACGATACAGTACGCGCTCCAGCAGTCGAAAAACACCGTTGCGGCGCAGATCGTCGATAAGCTGACCCCCGCGACCTCGCTGGAGTTCCTGCGCACGCACCTGGGCGTTACGAGCCTTGTCGATGCGGACGCCGACTATGCGGCAATGGCGCTCGGCCAGCCGAGCTACGGCATCACCGTGCGCGAGATGGTGCAGGCCTACACCGCCCTTGCAAACGACGGCACCTTCACCTATTCGCGCAGCTACACCATGGTAAAGGACCGCACCGGCAAGATAGTTCTCGACAATCAGGCCGAGACTATTCAGGCCTTCTCGAAGGAGACCGCCCGCACCATGACCTATATGCTCAATAACGCCGCCACCAACGGCACTGGCGCTGCCTCGCGTCTGAGCAACATGCCCGTCGCCGGCAAGACCGGTACGACGACGGCAAACTTCGACCGCTGGTTCTGCGGCTACACGCCGTATTACACCTGCGCGGTCTGGACGGGCTATGACACTCCCGAGTATCTGGCCTTCAGCGGAAACCCCGCCGTCACCATCTGGCAGAAGGTCATGTCCTCTGTTCACGCCGATCTCGCGTACAAGGACTTCAACATGTCCACCGGCGGCGAGCCGACCGGCATCTTCGGCACACGCGAGGAGCTCGAGGAGCAGGCGCTGACCGAGGAGGAAAAGAAGCAGAAGGAAGAGGAAGAAAAGAAGAAGCAGGAAGAGGAGCAGAAGAAGCAGGAGGAGGAAAACGGCGGCAATACCGACGATATCTTCGCCAACTTCCGCGATCTCTTCTGAGCAGACAAGGAGGTATAACTTTGGCAAACAAAGCACTTGAATACAAAGGCCACCCCCTGCAGCGCGCAGGAAACATCGTCTATTACGGCAGCATGAGCGATAAATACATCATCATGCTCCAGATCATGGACACGAAAAAGGTCAAGGATCTCGACGTTGCCACGAAGGTTTCCGTCCAGCTCCAGCTCACCGACCCCGCCGTCAAGTCGCGCGACCGCATAGTCAAGAAGAGCGAGAAGGACGGCTTCTGGGCGGCAATGGACGTCGCAAGCGTCTGGCTCGACAGAGCTCTGGCCTCAAAATAAGCAAAAAAGCGGATATTTTCCGAAAATGCAGGCAGTTGTGTAAACTGTCTGCATTTTTTGCGCCGATTGTTATAAATTTGCCTAAGATAAGTGTAGAATTCACGGAAACTTTATACTATACTATATGGTGTTAATAAATTTTGAATTCGGGAGGAAAAAATGAAGAAAGTACAGTTTACGGAAACCGTGCTTCGTGACGCAAACCAGTCACTTATTGCGACAAGGCTTCCCTACGACAAGTTCGAGCCCATCCTTGACAAGATGGACAAGGCCGGATTCTACTCCGTTGAATGCTGGGGCGGCGCGACCTTCGACGTCTGCCTGCGCTTTCTGGGCGAGGATCCGTGGGAGCGTCTGCGCAAGATCCGCGCAAAAATGCCCAACACCAAGCTCCAGATGCTTCTGCGCGGCCAGAACATCCTCGGCTACAAGCACTATCCCGACGACATCGTGCGCCGTTTCGTGCGCGCCTCTGTCAAAAACGGCATCGACATCATCCGCATATTCGATGCGCTCAACGACACCGACAACCTCAAGGTCGCCATCGAGGAGACCGTAAAGCAGGGCGCAATGGCCTCCGGCACCATTTCCTACACCACGAGCCCCGTGCACACCATCGCAAAGTACGTCGAGATGGTAAAGGAGCTTGAGAAGATGGGCGTAAGCTCGATCTGCATCAAGGACATGGCCGGCATCATGACCCCGCAGAGAGCATACGACCTCGTTTCCGGCATAAAGGACGCCGTGGACCTGCCCGTCGTTCTGCACACTCACTGCACAACGGGCCTTGCCTTCATGACCTATCTCAAGGGCATCGAGGCCGGAGCCGACGTTATCGACACCGCGATATCCCCCTTCTCCGGCGGCACCTCGCAGCCTGCTACGGAGACGCTGTTCTATGCGCTCCGCGAGCTCGGCTACGATGTCGCGCTCGACGAGAAGATACTCATAGAAATGGCAAACTACTTCAAGCCCATCCGCAACGATTACCTCGCCGACGGTACGCTCAACCCCATCTCCATGAGCACCGACACCCAGTGCCTGACCTATCAGATACCCGGCGGCATGCTCTCGAACCTTCTCAGCCAGCTGAAGATGATGAACGCGCTGGACAAGTTCGAGGATGCGCTCATCGAAACGCCGCGCGTGCGCAAGGACATGGGCTATCCCCCGCTCGTCACCCCGACCAGCCAGCTCGTCGGCTCGCAGGCGGTGCAGAACGTGCTCGCGGGCGAGCGCTATAAGAACGTCGGCGCGGAGATCAAGGCCTACTGCCGCGGTGAATACGGCAGAACGCCCGCTCCCATCGACGAGGCGGTGCGCGCAAAGATACTCAACGGCGAAAAGCCCATAGAGGGCCGCTACGCCGACACGCTTCCGACCGATACCTACGAAAAGGCGGCCGAACACCTCGGCGATACCGCAAGGTGCGAGGAGGATGTCCTCAGCTATATCGCCTTCCCCCAGGTCGCGGAGAATTTCTTCGAAAAGCGCCGCGAGGCGGAGGAAAAGGTCGTTCGCTACACCATTACCGAGGCCTGAGGAGGTTTAGAAGATGACTGATCTGATAAACATCTCCTTCGGCGACGCGGCGCTGTGCGCGCTGCTGGGCTATATCGTCGTTTTCTTCGGCCTGGTGCTTCTCATGTTCGTCGTTATGATAATGGGTAAGATCATGGTCAGCCGCGCGAACAATGAAAAGGCCGCGGCACCGGCTCCCGCAGCTCCCGCACCCGCTCCGGCCGTTCCGGAAGCGCCGGGCTCTGCCGGTGAGCTCAAGCTCTACGACACCGATCCCAAAGACGCCGCCATGGTAATGGCCATCGTTGCGGACACTCTCGGCAAGCCCGTTAACGAGCTCCGCTTTATTTCAATCAAGGAGGTCAAGGAAGATGAAGTATAAGGTAACTTTAAATAACAGAACCTACGAGGTCGAGGTCGAAGAGGGCAAGGCCATGCTCATTGACGAGTACGAGGCATACGCTCCCGCGGCTCCCGCACCCGTGGCCGCAGCGGCTCCCGTTGCGGCAGCACCCGCCGCTGCGGCGGCTCCCGCAGCTCCCGCAGGCGCAGCCCTTGCCTCCGGCGAGGTCGTAAAGAGCCCCATGCCCGGCAACATTCTCAATATAAACGTTGCGCAGGGCCAGAAGGTCGAGGAGGGCGACGTGCTGCTCATCCTCGAGGCAATGAAAATGGAAAACGAGATCGTCGCCACCAAGTCCGGCACCGTCGCTCAGATCGTTGCGGCAAAGGGCGCAGTAGTCGAGACCGGTGCTCCTCTTGTCGTAATAGCGTAAGGAGGTAAGGGATGGACATTCTCGGTACTCTCCAAAAGCTTGCGCTTGAGTCCGGCTTCGCCGCGTTCGTGACTACCGACGGCGGCTGGAAAAACCTCATCATGATAATCATTGCCTTCGTGCTTCTGTACCTGGGCATAGTCAAAAAGTTCGAGCCTCTGCTCCTGTGCGGCATAGCCTTCGGCTGCCTGCTAACGAACCTGAGCTACTTTGTCGGCATGGGCGAGAACGCACTGTATCACCCCGAGCTGTGGGAGGCCTTCCTCGACGAGGCGAGCCCCTATTATCACAGCTACGGCCACGTTATGGCCAATGCCGGACTGCTCGACTTCTTCTACATCGGCGTTAAGGCCGGCATCTACCCCTCGCTTATATTCCTCGGCGTCGGCGCAATGACCGACTTCGGCCCGCTGCTTGCAGACCCCAAGAGCCTGCTCATGGGCGCATCGGCGCAGCTGGGCGTATTCGTCGCCTTCCTCGGCGCCATCGCGCTGGGCTTTTCCGGCCCCGAGGGCGCATCCATCGGCATCATCGGCGGCGCGGACGGCCCGACCGCAATATTCCTGACGACGAAGCTCGCCCCGCATCTTTTGGGGCCCATCGCCATCGCGGCATATTCCTACATGGCGCTCATTCCGCTGATCCAGCCGCCTCTTATGAAGCTGTGCACCACCAAGGAAATGCGCGAGGTGAAGATGGAGCAGGCGCGCGAGGTCTCCAAGGCGGAGAAGATCATCTTCCCCATCGTCGTTGCGACCTTCGTCATTCTGCTTCTGCCCTCGACCGCTCCGCTGATCGGCTGCCTGATGCTCGGCAACCTCTTCCGTGAGTGCGGCGTGACCGACCGTCTGTCGGACACCGCGCAGAACGCGCTGATGAACATCGTCACCATCTTCCTGGCCACCTCCGTCGGCGCCACTATGGTAGCTCAGAACTTCCTGAGCGCAGCCACGATCAAGATCATTCTCCTCGGTCTGTGCGCCTTCGCCGTTTCGACGATCGGCGGCCTGCTGGGCGGCGTCGTGATGTACTACGCCTCCGGCAAGAAGATCAACCCCCTCATCGGCTCGGCCGGCGTTTCCGCCGTTCCCATGGCCGCGCGCGTTTCCCAGGACGTCGGCAGAAAGTACAACAAGACGAACTTCCTGCTCATGCACGCAATGGGTCCCAATGTCGCCGGCGTTATCGGCTCCGCCATCGCGGCAGGCTTCCTGCTGTCCGTATTCGGCGGCTGATAAAGCGAAAAAACCTTCAAACGGTATGCATTTTGAACATGCATACCGTTTTTTTACGCAGATATTACTGCCGCCTGTCGAAAATTTATCATATCCGCCTTGACTGCGCTCTTTTATTACTGTATGTTTGAGATGACCAAACACCAGGGAGGCGAATAAATATGCTGAACATCAAAGGACTGACCAAGCGCTACGGTGAAAAGACGGCCGTGGACGATCTCAGCCTGCACATAGCGCCCGGCACGATCTGCGGCTTTATCGGCCACAACGGCGCGGGCAAGACGACGACCCTCAAGGCCGTTGTGGGCATCCTCGATTTTGACGAGGGCGAGATACTCATAGGCGGCGTTTCGGTGAGATCGGACCCCCTGGCCTGCAAAAGAGTGCTGGCCTACATTCCCGACAATCCCGATCTGTACGAGTATATGACGGGCATAAAGTACCTCAATTTCATCGCCGATATCTTCGGCGTAAGCCCGGAGCTCAGGCGCGAGCGCATCGAAAAATACGCCGCCCTCTTTGAGCTGACAAGCGAGCTTGCGCAGCCCATATCGGCCTACTCGCACGGCATGAAGCAGAAGCTCGCCATAATCTCGGCCTGGCTGCACGCGCCGAAGCTCATCGTCATGGACGAGCCCTTCGTCGGCCTCGACCCCAAGGCCGCGCACATACTCAAGGGCATGATGCGCGAGCTCTGCGACGGCGGCGGCGCGATCTTCTTCTCGACCCACGTTCTCGAGGTCGCCGAAAAGCTCTGCGACCAGGTCGCCATCATAAAGGGCGGCAGGCTCATTCGCTCGGGCACGATGGCCGAGGTCAAGGGAGACGACAGTCTGGAGGAGGTATTCCTCGAGCTGGAGGACACATCATGCTGAAAATACTTATCCGCAAGCAGATATATGAGCTGAGCAGCAGCTTTTTCTACGACCGGAAAAAAGGCGTTGCACGCTCGAAGTCATCGAGCATACTGCTCATCGCGCTGTACGCGTTTTTGATGATCGTCGTCATAGGCGGCATGTTCACCCTGCTGTCCGTCTCCCTGTGCAGGCCCTTCACCGCGCTCGGGCTCGACTGGCTGTATTTTGACATCATGACGCTAACGGCGCTGCTGCTCGGCATATTCGGCAGCATTTTCAACACCTATTCGAGCCTGTACAAGGCCAAGGACAACGATCTCATGCTCTCGCTGCCGGTGCCGACGCGCTATATCCTCATATCGCGCCTTGCGGGCGTGTGCCTGATGGGTCTCATGTTCACGGCCGTTGTCATGCTTCCGGCCGTCATCGTTTATTTTGTCGTCGCAAGGCCCGCCCTTGCGGGCGTTATCGGCAGTCTGCTGCTGACGGTGCTCACCGCTGTGTTCGTGTTCACGCTCTCGTGCATCCTCGGCTGGGGCGTTGCGAAGATAAGCGTTCATCTTAAAAGCCGCTCGCTCGTCGTCGTTCTGCTCTCGCTCGTGTTCTTCGGCTTTTACTACTTTTTCTTCTTTAACCTCTCCGAATATCTAAACGAGCTCATTTTAAACGCCGCCGTGATCGGCGAAAAGGTCAGGAGCTCCGCGCACATCCTTTACGTCATCGGCCGCTGCGGCGAGGGCGACCCGCTTTCGATGCTGTATCTCACGGCAGCTGTGTCGGCGCTGCTTGCCGCGACCTGCTTTGCCCTGTCGCGCAGCTTTATAAAGATCGCGACGAGCTCCGACAAGCTTGCAAAGCGTGTCTACCGCGCGCGCACGGCGAAGCTGCGCAGCCCATCGTCCGCCCTGCTTTTCAGGGAGACTGCGCATCTGCTCTCAAGCCCGACATATATGCTAAACTGCGCCCTCGGCACGCCGCTGCTTCTCATAGCGGGCACGCTGCTGCTGATAAAGGGGCGGGAGCTTTTGGAGCTTGCCGCCATGCTGCCCCTGCCGGACGGTCTGTGCGCCGCGATACCGTGCTTCTGCGTATGCTTTCTGTGCTCGACCTGCGACCTTACCGCGCCCTCGGTCTCGCTCGAGGGCAGGAGCCTGTGGATCGCGCAGTCGCTGCCCGTGCGGCCGTGGGATATCCTGCGTGCAAAGCTGCGGCTGCACCTGCTGCTGACGGCCGTTCCGGCGCTGTACTGCTCGGTGTGCGTCTGCATCGTTTTCCGCCCGGATCTGCCGACAGCCGCGGCCTGCCTCGTGCTGCCGCCGGTATTCACGCTCTTTACCGCCGCGCTCGGCCTCATCGTGGACCTCGAACGTCCGAACCTCAGCTGGCAGAGCGAGACCTCGGTCGTAAAGCAGAACGCAGGCGTTCTCGTCACGATGCTCGTCGGCAATATTGCGGCGGTCCTCGGCGGCTGCGGCTGCTATGTGCTGTCATCAAAGCTCGGCCCGGCGGCGGCCGTCTGGCTGCTGTGCGCGCTCTTCGCCCTTGTATCCGCGCTTGAGCTCAAATGGCTCTCCGGAAAGGGCAGCGAGCTTATCCGGCACCTGTGATACGCACAAAAAATGCTCCGTATGGCTTTCATACGGAGCATTTTTCTTATTTACAGACCGCAGAGCTCTGCAAGCTTTTTGAAGGCCGGGAGCGAATCCTCTGCCGTTTTTTCCGACACGCAGTAGGCAAGGCGGGCATAGCCCTCGAGGCCGAAGCTGTCCGACGGGACGAGCAGTATCTCAAATTGCTTTGCCTTTTCGCAGAACCCGACCGCGCTGTCGCCCTTCGGCGCTTTTATGAAGAGATAAAACGCACCGTCCGGCTTTACGCAGTCAAAGCCCATAGCCGACAGGGCATTGTACAGCGTATCGCGGTTCTTGGCATAGCTTGTTATATCCGGCCGGACGTCGTCGCAGCGTGCAAGCATGTGCTGCATGAGGCTCGGTGCGCAGATATAGCCGAGCGCCCTACCCGCGCCGCAGACGGCGGCGAAAACGTCGGCGCTGTTCTCGACGCTGGGCGGGACCATTATATAGCCCAGTCTCTCGCCGGGCAGCGACAGGCTCTTGGAATAGGAATAGCACACGAGCGTGTTGCCGTATATCCCCGGCACGAACGGCACCTCGGCGCCGCCGTAGACGAGCTCGCGGTACGGCTCGTCGGCGATGAGATAAATGCTCCTGCCGTGCTCCTCACCGGCGACCTTGAGTATCTTCGCCATCACGCGGAGCGTCTGCTCGCTCAGGATCGCTCCCGAGGGGTTATTCGGCGAGTTTATTATGACCGCCGCAACATTGTCCTGCCCGACGGCTTCCTCGAACGCCGCCATGAACGGCTGCATGTCATCGCCTGCGGGAGGCACGATCACGACCTCCGCTCCGGCGTTTTCGGCAAACACCCTGTACTCCGGGAAAAACGGTGCGAGCAGCACGACCTTCTCGCCCTCGCGCACGAGCGCCGACATGACTATCGACAGCGACGAGGACGCGCCGGAGGTCAGATATATGCTCTCTGCCGGTATCTCGTATCCGGCTCTTTCGCTCTCCTGCCGCGCCGCGGCCTTTCGCGCCGCCATGGTGCCGGGGGCCGCCGTGTAGCCGTGCAGGGCAAGGCTCTCCTCGTTTTGAAGAAGCTCGATGAGCGTATTCTTCACCTTCTCCGGCGCGGGAACGTTGGGGTTTCCGATGCTGAAGTCAAAAACGTTTTCGCTGCCGATCTCACTGCGGCGCCTGTCGGCATAGGCGGCGATGGCGCGTATCTCGTTATCGCTCCTGCCGAGGGCAAGCATTTTTTCCGATATCATGTTTTTTCCTCCTATCTCAGCTCTGCGAGTTCGTATATGAGCCGCTCCGTCTTATCCCAGCCGATGCAGGCATCGGTTATGCTCTTGCCGTAAACTCCGCCGTCGGGCTTCTGATTGCCGTCCTCGATGTAGGACTCGATCATGAGGCCCTTCACCAGGTGCAGTATATCGTCCGAGTGGCGCGTGCTGTGGAGTATTTCCTTTGCGATGCGCGGCTGCTCGTCCCACTGCTTGCCGGAATTGGAGTGGTTGGTGTCGATGACGACGCCGGGGTTTTTGAGCCCGCTCTTGGCGTAGAGCTCGCACAGCAGCTTAATGTCCTCGTAGTGGTAGTTCGGTATCGTTCTGCCGTGCTTGTTCGACGAGCCGCGCAGTATCGCGTGCGCAAGCGGGTTGCCCTTGCTCTGCACCTCCCAGTTCGAGTAGACGAAGGTGTGCGGATGCTGGGCGGCAGTGATGGAGTTCATCATGACCGAAAGATCGCCGCTCGTCGGGTTTTTCATGCCGACCGGCAGGTCAAGGCCGCTCGCGGTGAGCCTGTGGAGCTGATTTTCGACCGATCTTGCTCCGACGGCGACATAGCTGAGCATGTCAGACAGGTAATGATGGTTTTCCGGATACAGCATCTCGTCGGCGCAGGAAAAGCCCGTTTCGGCGAGCACCTTCATATGCATCTTGCGTATTGCGATAAGGCCGCGCAGCATATCCGGCGAGCTGTTGGGGTCGGGCTGATGGAGCATGCCCTTGTAGCCGTCGCCGGTGGTGCGGGGCTTGTTGGTGTAAACGCGCGGAACGATGAGTATCTTGTCGGCGACCTTCTCCTGAACGCCGCGCAGACGCGAGATATAGTCGAGCACCGCGTCCTCCCTGTCTGCCGAGCAGGGGCCTATAACGAGCAGCAGCCTGTCGTCCTCGCCGGTGAATATTTTTTTGAGCGCCTCATCCGTAGTCTTTTTTCTCTCGGCAAGCTCGGGAGTTATGGGGTACATCTCCTTGACCGCCTGCGGGGTGGGCATTTTTCTCTTGAATTCCATGTTCATGACCTGTCATCCTCTTTTTTTATGTCAAAGTATTTTCTGCGCTCCGTGGAAAGGCGCATCATCTCGCGGATCGTCTCCCTGTCGCCGGAGGCTATGCTGTTTCGCATAAGCTCAAACTTCTCGGAGAAAAGATCCATCTGCCGCACGAGCTCGGAGCTGTTGAGCAAAAACAGCTCGCTCCACATCTCGTCGTTTATCTTCGCAATGCGCGTAAGATCGCGGAAGGAGTCGCCCGTGTAATCGACCAGATGCTTTGAGTCCTTGCAGACCATCAGCGACACCGCGATGCAGTGGGCAAGCTGCGAGAGAAAGCCTATCATCTCGTCGTGCTTTTCCGGCGTGAGCTCGGCTATCATGCGAAAGCCCATTATCCTGCCGAGCTCGCGGCAGGTCTCGATCGCCTCGGGCGTGTTTTTATCCGTGGGCGTCACGATGTAGTTTGCGCCCTCGAATATCTCCATGCGCGCGTTTTCCACGCCGCTGCACTCGCGGCCGGCCATGGGGTGAGCGCCGATATACTCAAGGTCCGGGCGCAGCATGTCCTGGATCTTGTAGATTATGCTGCACTTTACGCCCGTTACGTCGGTGATGAGCGCATCGGGCTTTATATACTGCTGGTAGCTTTCTATCCACTCGACGAAGGCGTGCGGATACATCGCAAAAACGAGCAGGTCAAACTGCGCTATATAGTCGGGGTCTATCTCCGCGCGGCCGCTTTTTATTATCCCCTCGCGCAGGGCATAGTCTATCGTCTCCTGCCGCCGCGCGACCGCGCCGACCTCAAAGCCGCGGGCGGTCAGGCTTTTTGCGTAGCTGCCGCCCATGAGGCCGAGGCCGAGTATAAGTATTTTCGTGTTTTTATCAAGCTTCATATTCTGCCTCCAAGCCGAGTGAGACGAGATCGTCAAAATAATCCGGATAGCTCTTGCGCACGGCCTGCACGCCGTCTATCGTGCCGCCTGTGCAGGCGCACAGCAGCGTGAGCGCCATGACTATGCGGTGATCGTTGTGCGCCGAGAGCTCGCGCGAGGGCGCCCTGAGCCTCCCCGGCCTTATGACTGCGCCGTTATCGGACAGCTCCGTTTCGATGCCGAAGGCGCTCATTTCCTGCGCCATGGCCGCCGCTCTGTCGCTTTCCTTTATGCGCAGCCTGCGCGTTCCCGTAAAGGCCGCGCCCTTACCCGTCGCCGCCGCGAGCGCGAACAGCACAGGCCCGAGATCGGGGCAGTTCGATATATCGAGCACCGCGCCCGGTGTCCTTAGCTTTTCAAAATACTCAAGGCAGACCCTGTCTCCCTGAACGCTGTCCTGCCGCAGGCCCGTCACCCTGACGCTGCCGCCGGTGAGATTAAACGCTTCGAGCGCCGCCGCGTTTGACCAGTCGCCCTCGACCGTTCTGTCCGAGGGCCTGTAGCTCTGTCCACCGGGTATGAGAAAAAGATTTTTTTCCGGCTCCGTGACCTCGATGCCGAACGAGCGCACAGTCTCGAGCGTTATGTCTATATACGCCCTGCTCTCGACCGGCGGCAGGAGCCGCAGCGTGCTCCCACCCTCGAGCAGCGGCAGCGCAAACAGCAGCCCCGTTGCAAACTGACTGCTCACGTCACCGCGCATGACATAATCGCCCGGTTTAAGCGCGCCGCAAAGCTCGATGCCGTCTCCGTCCTTTTTTATCTCTATGCCCTTCTGGCCGAGCAGCTCCTCGTATATGCCTACGCCGCGCTCAAGCAGCCGCGCTGTTCCCTCAAAGCGCACCCTCGCACCGGTGAGAGCCGGCGGTATCATAAAGCGCAGCGTGCTTCCGCTCTCGCGGCAGCGCAGGACCGCGCCCTCCGGCGTTTTTCCGCGCCGGCCGCGTACCGTCACGGTACCGCCGTTTTTTTCGTACCGCGCACCGAGGGCTTCGATGCAGTCAAGCGTTGCGAGCATGTCCTCGCTGCCGGAGATGCCGCTTATCCGGCTATCTCCCCCGGCAAGGGCGGCGCAGATCAGCATCCTGTGGGCGCAGCTCTTTGACGGCGGGGCCTTTATCTCGCCGCAAAGCCGCGACGGGCTTATTTTAAGCTTCATTTTTCTCTCCGATGTATTCGATAAGGAAATCGAGCGCCTCGTTGTAGCCCTCAAGGCCGTGGCCGCATATCGTCTTCACGGCGGCGGCGCGTATATAGCTCACCTGCCGGAAATCCTCGCGCTCGGACACCTCCGAGATATGCACCTCGACCGTCGGGAGCCCAACGCCCTTTACCGCGTCCGCTATGGCCACCGAGGTGTGCGTATAGGCCGCGGGGTTAAAGACTATGCCGTCAAACCTTTCGAAAAACGCCCTCTGTATCGCGTCGACGAGGTCGCCCTCGTGGTTTGACTGATAAAACTCGACCGTGACGCCCTTTTCCTCCGCGTGTCCGCTTATCATTTCGAGCAGCTCTCTGTAGCTTTGTCTGCCGTATATATCCGGCTCTCTGATGCCGAGAATGTTGATGTTCGGTCCGTTCAATACGAGTATTTTCATATCCCCAGCTCCTTTAATATCTCGTCGGCCTCGCCCTCGGGCGTGATGTTCGCGTCGATGTGCAGCTCGGCGGCGGCGCAGTATATCTCATAGCGCTGCGTGTACAGCCGCTCGAGTGCGTCCCTGCGCGAGGCAAGCGGCCTGTCGTCGGCGGCGACGAGGTTATCAAGCGCTCTGTCGAGGAAAACGATGACGCCATTGCGCCTGAGTGCGCGGATGTTTTCCGGGTTGAGCACCGCTCCGCCGCCGGTCGCGATGATCCTGCCGCCGGTCGCGGAAAGCTCGGCTATGGTCTCCTTTTCGATGCGCCGGAACTCCGGCTCGCCGTATTTTGCGAAGAAGTCCGATATCGGCATACCGATCTTTTTTATTATATGGTCGTCGGTATCGTCGAGCGCTCTGCCGCATTTTTCGGCGAGGATGCCGCCGACGGTGGTCTTGCCGCTTGTCGGCATACCGACGAGGACGATGTTCAGCTTGTCGTTTTTCACGCTCCCGAAGGCCTTTTCGACGAGGCTCTCGTCAAGTGGCTTATCCAGGAACACCGCCGAGGCGTGCACCGCCTGCGCCGCGAGCATGTACAGGCCGCCCTCGGCCGCTATGCCCCTTTCCTGCGCGTCGAGCACAAGATTTGAACGCAGGGGATTGTATATCGCGTCGAGCACGCCCTCGAGCTTCGGGAAGGCCGAGATATCTATCGGGCAGCCGCCCTGGTTCGGGAACATGCCCACGGGCGTTGCGTTTATGATGACCTGCGCGTCTCCGTGTCCGGACACGGCCTGCTCATAGCTTATGCCGCCGCCCCTGCCCGAGCGCGAGACGTAATGAACGCTCTCCGCGCCCTGGTATTCGGCCAGCGCATGAGCGGTTTTTGACGCGCCGCCGGTTCCGAGGATGAGCACCTTCTTTCCCTTCATATCGACGCCCGCATGCTTTGCAAGCGCGAGCATACCGGCAAAATCGGTGTTGTCGCCGAAGAGCTTTCCGCCGCGGTTGACGACGGTGTTCACGGCGCCGATGTGCTTTGCCGTTTCCGATATCCCGTCAAGATAGGGGATAACGGCCTGCTTGTAGGGTATCGTCACGTTTATGGCCTTGAAATCGCGCTTTGTCATAAACTCGCCGAGCTTTGACGGCCCGACCTCGTGCAGCTCGTATTCGTAGTCGGCGATCTGCGCGTGTATCTCGCAGGAATAGCTGTGCGTCAGATGCTCGCCTATAAGTCCGTATTTCATTCCGTATGCACTCCTTTCGTCAGCACGTCCGTGCCGTATCGCAGGCTGAGCATATCGGCAAGGCACAGCGCCGCGACGCTGTCAAGCACCGGGCATATCCTGCGGATTATCGCCGGATCGTGCCGCCCGTGTATGCTCAGCTCCGTATTTTCGTTTTTTATAAAATCGACCGTTTCCTGCGGCCGCGCTATCGAGGGCGTGGGCTTCACCGCGCAGCGGAAAACGATGGGCATGCCGTTTGTTATGCCGCCGTTTATGCCGCCGGAGTTGTTCGTTTTCGTGACCACCCTGCCGTTTTCCATCCTGAACGGATCGTTGCAGCCGCTGCCGCGCATATCCGCCGCGGTAAAGCCCGCGCCGAACTCGATCCCCTTGATGCCGCCGAGGGAGAAGGCCGCGTGCGATATAAGGCTCTCGACGCTGTCAAACCACGGCTCGCCGAGTCCGGCCGGAACGCCGCAGACGAGCGTTTCCGTCACGCCGCCGACGCTGTCGGAGGCCGCCCCGGCCTCCAGTATGCAGCGCGCCATCTCCTCGCCGCGTCCGTCATCGAGGACGGGGAAGCTTTTTCCCGAAAGCGCCCGTATATCGCTTTCAATGTCTCCCACGGGGCGGTCGCAGACGCCGGCGCACTTATAAATATGCGTTGCGAGGCTTATGCCGATGCCCTCGAGCGCCGGTATGAGCACGCCTCCGGCAGCCACGAGCGCCGCGGTGATCCTGCCGGAAAAATGCCCGCCGCCGCGGTAGTCCTCAAAGCCGTGATACTTGCGGTTGGCCGCGTAATCGGCGTGCGAGGGGCGCGGTACGCCGTAGCTGTAATCTCCGCTGCGCGTGTTCTCGTTGGGAATGACGATGCACAGCGGCGTGCCGGTCGTTTTTCCGTTAAACGCACCGCTTATTATCTTAAACTCGTCCTTTTCCCGGCGCGGCGTGTCCAGCGCCGAGGACGGGCGGCGAAGCTCGAGCCTGCGGGCAATGAAGCTCTCATCGACCGCAAGGCCGGGCGCGAGGCCGTCTATGACGCAGCCTATCGCCTCGCCGTGGCTTTCGCCGAAGAGCGTCAGGCACACGCTCTGACCGAATGTGTTTTTCATTCCGCTCCCTCCAGACGCGAGAGTATCTCGTCGGCGCTCATGCGGCAGAGCCGGAACATGCCGAGCTCGTCGAGAACTACTGCCGAAATGCCGTCGGCGGCCATTTTCTTATCGTGCATAAGATACGGCCTGAGTTCCTCTGCCGACTGCTCTGTCACCGTCGGCACGCCGTATTTTTCAAGCAGCGCCTTTATCCTCGCGCGGGGCGCGGGAGCGCTCATAGGCAGCATGCCGAGGGCGACGCACTCGCCGTGCAGGAGCCTGCCCTCATTGAAGCTCTCGATCGCGTGGCCTATGGTGTGGCCGAAGTTCAGTATCTTTCTCAAGCCGGTTTCGCGCGGGTCGAGCTCGACGACGCTCCTTTTTATCATGAGCGCACGGTAAATTATCTGCGGCAGATCCGCCGTGAGATCCGAGCTGCGCTCGATGAGCTCAAACAGCTCCTCGTCGCTCGTCGCTGCCATTTTTATCGCCTCGCAGAGCCCCGCCATGAGCTGGCGGCGCGAAAGCGTTGACAGGACCTCAGGGTCTATGATGACCTTTTTGGGCTGATAAAACGCGCCGACTATGTTTTTCACGCCTTCGAAGTCGATGGCCGTTTTGCCGCCGATGGAGGAATCGACCTGCGACAGGAGCGTTGTCGGGATATTGTAAAAATCCACGCCGCGCATATAGCAGGAGGCCGCAAAGCCGCTCAGGTCGCCCACGACGCCGCCGCCGACGGCGGCGACGCAGTCGCCTCTCGTAAACGAATTGTCCAGCATTTCCTTCAGAATGTGCCGCAGCTCCTCGAAGCATTTGCTTTTTTCGCCCTGCGGAACGGTCACGATAACGGCCTTTGCGCACTGCGCGGCAAGCGTCTCGGCGTACTGCGCGGGCACGCCGCTGTCCGTTACGATGAGCACGCGGCGCTTCAGGTCCAGAAGCTCGCCCGCCTTTTTCAGTGCGCCGGGCTCGAGCACGATATCATAATCCCATGTGTCGGTTTTTACGGGGACGATCATATTAAGTCACTCTCCGATTTTAAGATTTGAGTAATAGGTGCCGACGAGCTTGAGCTTTGCGCATATCGCCGACAGCTCGCGGAGCATATCCTGTCCGTTTTCGTTGTTTATGTTGCCCTCGGCCTCGATGTAGAAGAAGTAGTTCCACTGCAGATCCTTCATCGGACGCGAGCGGAGGTTGCGCATATTGAAGCCGTGCGCACCGATTATATTCAGCGTCTGCGCGAGAGCACCGGCCTCGTTTTTGACCGTGAACACGAGGATGAAGTTTTCCTCGGCGCGGCTTGACATGTTTGCGGGGCGGTTCTGCGAGCGCGAGAGCGCCGCAAAGCGCGTGGTGTTCGTGCGGCTGTCGTTTATCGCCTTGTCGATGATCTCAAGGCCGAATATGGAGCTTGTCTCGTCCGAGGCTATCGCCGCGACGGAGGCGTCGTCCTTTTCCTTTACATACTGCGCGGCAAGGGCGGTGTTTGAAAAGGTCTCCGTCTCAAAGCCGTGCGCACGGATATATTCGCCGCACTGGTCGAGCGCCTGCGGATGGCTTATGACGGTCTTTACTCCGTCGAGCGTCGCGCCGTCCGGGCCGAGCAGATTGTGAACTATCGGAAGGTCGATGACCTGATTTACGAACAGCTCGCCGGAGAAGATGAGGTCCATGACCGTTCCGACCTCGCCGGCCGCACTGTTTTCAAGCGGCAGCACCACGCAGTCGTATTCTCCGCGCTCGACGGCCGCATACGCGTCGCCGAAATCGGAATACGCGATGAGCTCGGCCTCCGGGAACATGCGCTTTGCCGCCATGTAGCCGAACGCGCCCTCGACACCGCAGTAGGTCACGCGCATGCCGTTTAAAAGCTTGGACTGATACTCGCATGAGAGCTCTATGGTCTTTTTGAGAAACTGCACATAGTATGCCTCGATATCGGCGCTTTCTATAAGCGCACGGTTATGCTCTATGAGCTCCTTTTCGCGCACGCAGTCCTTGACCGACAGGCCGTGGCGCCTTTTATAATCGGCAACGGCGGCGCAGGCGTGCATACGCTGCTCAAAGAGCTTGGCCATCTCCTTATCGATGCGGCTTATTTCGTTTCTGGAAGTTTCAAGTTCGTTCATGCTTATACCTCGGTTTTTTTCAATAAAAATATGCGGTCCCTTTTTGGCAAAGGAACCGCATTCAATGACAAATATCCGCCGCTTTCTCACGCGGCACTTACGCGTACATTGTCAAGTCCTCTGCCCCGGCCGAATTGCTCCAGCCGAAATAATAAAAAACGCAGTACGAATAAAATCGTACTGCGTTAAAGGACACAAATGCACTGCGGGCAGACTCAGACACGGAAGAATTATTCATGTTAGCATTGCAGCATGTCATATCCGTATCCTCGCTTTCCCTGATGATTTTAAATTATACTCACGGGAAAGCTCCTTGTCAATTGCCGCTTTTGAACAAATTTAGCGCCGCAAAAAGAGTTCTTTTATGCAAAACGGGGGAGCAGACCCTGCGCATACTTTGTGTATATGAAAGGCCTTTAACGCCGCGCGGGCATTTTTGGCCGCCCTCCCGGCGAGATAAAATGCGTCCGGGCAAGGCAAAGGCCGAAGCGCATACTTTGTGTATATGCAAGACTCTTTAACACCGCGCGGGCGGATTTTGGCCGCCCTCCCGGCGAGATAAAATGCGTCCGGGCAAGGCAAAGGCCGAAGCGCATACTTTGTGTATATGCAAGACTCTTTAACACCGCGCGGGCGGATTTTGGCCGCCCTCCCGGCGAGATAAAATGCGTCCGGGCAAGGCAAAGGCCGAAGCGCATACTTTGTGTATGTGCAAGGCCTTTAACGCCGCACGGGCGGATTTTGGCCGCCGGGATCAGCCCCAGAGGGCAGTCAGCATGGGAATTATCTGCTTCTTGCGGCTCATGACGCCGGGCAGGAAGAGGGCGTTGTCACGGGGCTCGACGGAGAAGGCGCGGCGGATAGTGTCGTCGCTGCCGATGTAGAGGAGCTCGGTGCCCTCGAGGAGAACGTCGGTGAGCATTAAAATGACCATATCGTAGCCGTGGTCGGCCTTCATACGGCGCATCTCGTCGAGAAACTCCCCGCGCCGCTCGAGCATTTTTTCGGAGTCGAGCGTCGTTATCTGGCCGACGCCGAGGATCTGGCCGGAGATGTGGAACTCCTTGAAGTCGGAGCGCAGGAGCTCGTATACGGGCTTTGAGTCTCCCGAGCCGGAGAACAGCTCCTTGCCCAGCGCCTCGAGCGAAACGTTTGCTA
The DNA here is from genome assembly GCA_963650165.1 of bacterium. GTDB lineage: Bacteria > Bacillota > Clostridia > Oscillospirales > Oscillospiraceae > F23-B02. The sequence goes on along the minus strand of CAVJKX010000009.1, from coordinate 13,334 downwards.
TGCGTGCCATACGCTCGGCAAGCGCTATGTCGCGCTTGGTGCAGGTGGGCGATTTGAACATGACGGTATCCGACAGTATGGCCGCCGCCATGAGCCCCGCCATCGCCGGCGAGGGCATGACACCGTGCTCCTGGTACATGCCGCAGATGATCGTCGTCGTGCTGCCGACGGGCTCGTTGCGCATGCGTATCGGCTGCGCGGTCTGGATATCGGCAAGGCGGTGGTGGTCGATGATCTCGAGTATCTCGGCCTGCTCGAGCCCCGCGACGGCCTGCGCCTTCTCGTTGTGGTCAACGAGCACGACGCGCTTTCTGCGCGGGCGCAGCAGGTGGTATCTCGACAGCGTGCCGACTACCTTCTCGTTCTCGTCGAGCACGGGGTAGCAGCGGTAGCGGCTCTTGAGCACCTCCTCGCGCACATCGTCTATGTAATCGCTCAGGTGGAAGCATATCGTATCGTCCGTGTGGCAGGGGCGCGATATGGGTATGGCCTGATAGATGAGCTTTGAAACACGCGCGGCGTCAAAGGGCGTGGATATAATACAGGTCTTTCCCGCGTGCTCGAGCCACTCCTTTTTGGCCTCGTTCTGGCACAGGACGATGCAGTTTACGCCCAGCTTCAGCGCACGCTCGACCATGTCGGGCTGATCGCCGCACAGCACGATGCTGTCGGGATCGTTGAAAAGCAGCGTTTCACAGCTCTGCGGCAGCGCGATGACTACGTTTCCCGCGATGCAGTCGAACAGCTCCGCGTCCTCGTTGAGCACCTTTCCCTCCAGAACGCTGAGGATATTGCACAGCGGAACATCGTCAATGTGCGAATCTATTATCGTCAGCAGGCTGTACGACGCTATATCGCCGGCCGAGAGCGTTCCGTAGATCGTGCCGTCCTCGTTTATGACGGGTATGACCGATATCTTTTCCTCGCGCATCATCGACCAGGCCCTGCTCATCGTCACCGAGGCGCTGAGCGCGGGCGGCGTGTCGAAATCAAGGTCGCGCACCTGCGTGCGCACGTCGTTTATCATGCGCGGCGGCTCGAAGCCGAATTTATCGAGCATGCGCTGCGTCTCGTCGCTTGTATGTCCGAGGCAGGCCGCCACATACTCCCTGTCGCCGAGCGCGTTGCGCAGCGCCGCATAGCTCATCGCCGCGACTATCGAATCGGTGTCCGGGTTGCGGTGTCCCACCACAAAGATCTCATTCATTATTATACCTCCCCCAATCAGGTGCCATCCAATTATAGTATGGGATGCGGAAAAGTCAACAGAAAAAGCGGCATCTTAACAGATACCGCTTAATTTGAATGCTTTTTGCTATCCCAGCAGCGCCCTGATCTGTTTTGCCGTGGCCGAGGTGAGGAACGCACCGTCGCCGAAATCGGCATAGACGCGGCCGAGGTCAAAGTAAATGAGCAGCGTTTCCCCGTCCGGGAGCTCCAGGCAGTAGTCGGGGCCTTCGTCGGTGACCGCCGTGCAGGCGTCAGGCACGGCATCGCTCACGCCGCGCGCCGGGCCCAGCAGCTCATCGAGCTTTTCGGCCGTGAGCTCGTCGACCTTATCGGCGACGTATAATTCGCTCTGCTGCTGTCTGTCCTCGCTGCTTTCGTCACCGCCGTAGCCGTACGCCTCTGTTCCGCTGCTGACCGTCTGCGCGTCCGTCAGGAAGTCCTTCGTGTCGCAGTTCAGGATGCCGCTTTTCGCTCCGGCAAGGATGACGAGCGCCAGGCAGGCCGCGGCCGAGAAATATTTTATCCACACCGTGCGGCTTTTCTTCTTTGCCTTTGCCCTGACGCCGGACATGATCTTATCATGCAGTCCCTCGGGCAGAGGCTCGGGCTCGCGCATTTCGTCGGATATCGCGCAAAACGCCTCGTACACGCAGCGGCACTCGGGGCAGGATGCGATGTGCTCATGCACCGAAGCTTGCTCCTCCTCGTCCAGCTCGCCGTCGAGAAGGCAGCTTATCATCTCTCTGCACTTATTGCAATCTATCATGTTTTGCCGCCTCCTTTTACAACATTTGACGCAAAAGTTTCGGGAATGTTCCCATTTTCAATCAAAAATGTGCACAATTTTTTTCGTGCGCGGAAAATGCGCGACTTGACCGTGCCCTCCTCGAGCGAGAGCGCCGCGCCTATATCGGCATAGCTCATGCCGCCGAGCTCGCGCATGGCCAGTATCTGCCGCTGATTATCCGGCAGAAGCTTCAGCCCCTCCGAGAGCGACTGCATGCTCAGCTTTTTCATAAGCAGCTCCTCCGGACCCGCGGCGGGGTCGGGGAGCTCGAGCTGAACGTCGCCGTCATCCTCGCTTTCCGTCGTCAGCGAGCTCTGCGGCCTCCGGCTTTTCGAGCGCAGAAAATCGAGACAGACGTTTGACGTTATCCTGTAAAGCCACGAGGAAAACCTGCTGTCGCCTCTGAACGAGGGCAGGCTGTTATAGGCCTTTATAAAGGCCTCCTGCGTCATATCCGCAGCGTCCTCGCGGTTTGACACCATGCGCAGCGCAAGGCTGTAAACCGTGCTTTCATAGTGCACGACAAGCTCCTCGAAGGCGTTCACGTCACCCCCGAGGACTCTGTCTATTATCTTTTTTTCGGAAAGTTGGTTCATGTCAGCTCTCTCTTGATACCGCTGATTATCCTCTCGAGCCCGTCGAGCGTTTCGACCTTCACGAGCTGCTGCTTATAGTAGCCTGCGTATGCCACTCCCTTGAGATACCACGGTATCTGGTGGCGCGCCTCGAGGCAGGCAAGGCGCTCGCCGAATTTTTCGGCGTACATTTTCGTGTGCCGCAGGGCAAGCTCCATGCGCTCGGCAAGCGGCGGCCTTTCGGGCGCCGGAGTCCCCTCTATATAGGCGTTTGCCTCGCAGAACAGCCAGGGGTCGCCGAATATGCCGCGGCCTATCATGGCAAGCTCGCAGCCGGTGTAGCGCAGGATATGCTCCGCGTCCGCGCCGGAGAAGATATCGCCGTTTGCGATGACGGGGATCGACACCGCCCTTTTCACGTCGCGGATGATATCCCAGTCCGCGCGGCCGGAGTACATCTGCGCACGTGTTCTGCCGTGCACGGCTATCGCCGAGGCTCCCGCCTGCTGCATGATCCGGGCAAACTCCACGGCGTTCACGCTGCCGCCGTCAAAGCCCTTGCGGAACTTCACCGTGACCGGCACATCGACAGCCGATACGACCGCCTGCACTATCTTGCCCGCAAGCTCCGGGTCGCGCATGAGCGCCGAGCCGTCGCCGCTTTTGACGATCTTGCCGACGGGACAGCCCATGTTTATATCCAGCATATCCGCGCCGGAATATTCGATCGCCATGGGCGCGGCCTCGGCCATGAACTCCGGCTCATGCCCGAATATCTGCGCGGCAAAGGGCCGGCAGGCCGGGAGATTATAAAGAAGGCTCTGCGTTTTCTTATCGCCGTAGCACAGCGCCTTTGCGCTGACCATCTCCGTCGTTGTGAGCGCGGCACCCAGCTCCGAGCATATCGCGCGGAAGGCGAAATCCGTAACGCCGGCCATGGGTGCGAGCGTCACGCGTCCGTTTATCTCAACATCGCCTATCTTTACCATAGCATATCCAGTCCCACGGGGCAGTGATCCGAGCCGAGTATCTCGGGCAGTATGTATGCATCCTTTATGTTCCCGCGCAGCCGCTCGGACACGACGAAATAGTCGATGCGCCAGCCGACGTTGCGCGATCTTGCCGCCGCACGGTAGCTCCACCAGGAGTATGCGTCGCGCTTATCGGGATATAATGTGCGGAAGCTGTCGATAAATCCGGCATCCAGGAGCTCGGTGAACTTGCCGCGCTCTTCGTCGGAAAAGCCGGGATTAAAATGGTTCGTGTCGGGGTTTTTGAGATCCGCCTCGGTGTGGGCGACGTTCATATCGCCGCAGACTATGACGGGCTTGAGCTTATCGAGCCCGACAAGATAGGCGCGGAAATCGTCCTCCCAGCTCATGCGGTAGTCAAGGCGCCTGAGGGAATCCTGGGAGTTCGGCGTATACACGCAGACGAGGAAAAACTCATCGTACTCGAGCGTGACGGCTCTGCCCTCGCTCTCGTGGCCGGGGATGTTGTGCCTCACGCTCAGGGGCGTGTGCTTTGTGAATATCGCGGTGCCGGAGTAGCCCTTTTTCTCGGCGTAGCTCCAGTAGCTTTCATAGCCGGGCAGGTCGAGCTCTATCTGACCTGCCTGCAATTTTGTCTCCTGAAGGCAGAAAAAATCCGCGTCCAGCGCCATGAATATATCCTCAAAGCCCTTTTTCACGACGGCACGCAGGCCGTTTACGTTCCAGCTTATAAATCTCACAGGCTCATCCCCCTTGCATCGGAAAGCGCGGCGCTTCTGAGCCTCGGCACCTCGCCGGACGCGCCGTTTTTGGTCTGCGCCGTTTTTACGGCGACAAGGCGGTTTATCTTAACGCCCATCTCGCGGAACTTGCACTCGTAGTCGGTCATAACGCCGCCCTCGCCGTCTGCGTGCAGGTCGTTTGTCACGTTCCTGAGCTCCCAGCCCTCGGCCTTTATCTGCTCAAGCGACCAGGTAAACAGCGGCAGATTGTCCGTCTTGAAGCAGACCTCGCCGCCGAGCGGCAGGATATCGGCGTATATCCGCAGAAAATTCGGAGACGTGAGCCTGTGCTTTGCGTCGCGGCTCTTCGGCCACGGGTCGCAGAAATTGACGAATATGCGCCCGATCTCGCCGGGGGCGAACACCTCGCGCAGACGCAGCGCGTCCATGGAGAGAAAGCGCACGTTTTCCGTCTTTGCCTCGCATGCACGTTCCATTGCGATGACCATCGCGTCCTCGACCTTTTCCAGCGCCAGAAGCTCGACTCCGGGGTTTTCCTGCGCCGTGCCGACGGTAAAGCGGCCCTTGCCGCAGCCTATCTCAAGCCAGAGCTCACGGCCCGGGAAGCTTAAGCTCCACTGCCCGCGCAGCTTTTCCGGCTGAATTATCTGAACGGCTGCGCACTTTTCCATGCGCGGCTGTAAATTAGGTTTTTTTCTCATTCGCATTGTCTGTCACTCTCCGACGTTTTGTGTATTTTAAAATAACATATTTGTATTAAAACATCAATCGGAAACCTATCATATCCGTCAAAATTCAGGCAAATTGTGCTGTATAACCACTTGAAATAGCCAAATACTTGTGATATAATTCATTAATCAAATTATTAACACCCTCTGTTCAGTTAGGAGAACAACATATATGAAACGAGTAAAAGTATCAAATAACGTTATCCGCCGCCTTCCGCGCTATCTCAGGAAGCTCGATGAGCTCACGGAAGCCGGTGTCAGCCGCATCTCCTCCGGCGAGCTCGGCCGCCAGCTCGGCCTGACTCCCTCTCAGATCCGCCAGGACTTCAGCTGCTTCGGCGAATTCGGCCAGCAGGGCTACGGCTATAAGGTCACCGCGCTCCGCGCGGAGATCGCATCCATTCTCGGCATGGACAGGGGCTACAGTGCCATCCTCATCGGCGTCGGCAACCTCGGCCAGGCACTTCTGTGCAACTTCTCGTTCAAGACCTGGGGCTTTGATCTGAAGGCCGCTTTCGACGTCAAGCCGCAGCTCATAGGCACCGATTACGCCGGCGTCAAGATCCTCGACATGGCGACCCTGCCGGAGTATCTTTCGGAAAACAAGGTCGATGCCGCCGTTCTGTGTGTTCCCAAGGACCACGCGATAGCAACGACCGAGCTTCTCACCTCGCACGGTGTGAACGCCATCTGGAACTTCACGAATATCGAGCTCACCTCTCCCGAGAGCAGCACCATCGTCGAGAACATCCATTTTTCCGACTCGCTGCTGTCCCTGAGCTACTACATCTCCGAGGATAACGACGAGAAGGCCGCCAAAGCCGCAAGACTGAATAAGTAATTTTAAATTTTTAAAGGTGGGCGTTCGCCCACCTTTTTTATTACGGAGGAAGCATTATGTCAGACACGATAGCCGCCGTATCCACCGGCACTCAGGTCTGTGCGATAGGCATCGTGCGCCTGTCCGGCAGCGCCGCGATAGATATTGCCGATAAGATCTTTGCACCTGTGTCGGGCGCGAAAATGTCCGGCAGCGCCGACCGCAGACTCTGCTACGGCAGGCTGCACGACGCCGAGGGCAGGCTTCTGGATATCTGCCTGTGCACCGTGAGCCGTGCGCCGAACAGCTACACCGGCGAGGACACCGCCGAGTTTCAGTGCCACGGCTCGCCGGTCGTACTGCGCGCGGTGCTCGAGGCCGCATTCGCCCTCGGAGCGAGGCAGGCTCTGCCCGGCGAGTTCACAAAAAGAGCGTTTTTAAACGGCCGCATGGATCTTTCGAGCGCCGAGGCCGTTGCGGATATCATTGACGCGGAGACCGCCGAGGCCGCGCGCAACGCAGCAGGTCAGCTCGGCGGGGCGATATCGCGGCGCATAGACGGGATATACCGCGTTCTGACCGATATAAGCTCGCACTATCACGCGGTGCTCGACTATCCCGACGAGGATATCGAGGACTTCACCCTCTCGCACTATAAGGACGACATAGCCCGCTGCACGGAAACGCTCGAGCGCCTGCGCGCAAGCTACGACAGCGGCAGGCTCATGCACGCCGGTGTGCCCGCTGCGATAGTCGGGCGCCCCAACGCGGGAAAAAGCTCGCTTTTAAACGCCCTTCTGGGCTATGACCGCGCCATCGTCACCGACATTCCCGGCACGACGCGCGACACGATAGAGGAAAAGCTGCGGCTCGGCGGGGTGCTCCTGCGCCTGACCGACACCGCCGGGATACGCGAAACGAGCGACGAGATAGAGCGGCAGGGCGTTTCACGCTCGCGCCGTGCGATGCAGGAGGCGGAGCTTGTCATCGCCGTCATCGACGGCAGCCGTGAGCTCACGGCCGGGGATGCCGAGCTCATAAAATGCGCAGAGCGTGCGCCGCACGGCATCGTTGTGCTCTCAAAGCTCGATCTCGGCCGCAGCGCCGCATTGCCCGATACCACGCTGCCCGTCGTTGAGCTGAGCTCCGTCACCGGCGAGGGACTCGGCCGGCTCGGTGACACCGTGCGCGGACTGTTCCCCCTGCCCTGCGCACCTGCCGGCGAGATACTCACAAACGCACGGCAGTTTGACGCCGTCTCCCGCGCGCTGGAGTCGATGAAGGCGGCGTCGGAGGCTCTCGGGCTCGGCTGCACGCCGGATATAGTCCTCACCGAAACGGAAACGGCCATGTCCGCCCTCGGCGAGCTCACCGGCCGCACCGTCCGCGAGGAGGTCACGAACCGCATATTCGAGCGCTTCTGCGTCGGAAAATGAAAAACCGCAGCCCCGGCGAAAAAGCCGGGGCTGCGGTCTGTTTTTCTTTACTTATCGAGAGCGATGCTCATCAATGCCTGCTTTATGCGGAATATCTGCGTTGCCTGGGCGACGTTGAAGTCGTCAAGCTGCTTGTTGAGCTTATCTATCGCGGCAAGCTGGTTCTGCGTAAGGCCGAGGGGTGCTCCCTCCTCGCAGGAGGCGCGGCTTACGACTATGCCGTCGGCCTCGAGCTTTGCCCGCTTTATGATCTCCTCGCCCTCGGCGCGGGCCTGCTGTATGATCTCGTCGGCCTTTTCCTGTGCGCCCATGATGAGCTCGGCGACTCTGTCCTTTGAAAGACCGATATCGTCTATCTGCCGGCGGAGCTGCCCGTTTTCCTCTATAAGCTCGGCAAACGCCGCCCTGATCTCCTCCATTCTGGTATCGACCTTGTTGGCGTTATAGTATTTCTGCTTTGCTATATCAAAGTGTATTCCGTCAAAAAACTCCATTGTCACTGCCATGTTTCTTTCCTCCGCTGTGAGTATACAATAAATATAGCGCAGCGGCGCGAAAATTTCAACGAGCTTTTAAAATATGACAGCAAAATTTTTTCTCATATTTTTCTCATAGCTTATTGACAAAGTGCCGACTTGTTAATAGAATGTGAACTACACTGTGTCTTAAAACACACATCACGACTAAATGTACATTAAAAGGGGAGAAACATGAAAAAATCGGCACTAAGCACCACGATCAGCATTCTGCTCATCGTGTCCTGCCTGTTCGCTCTGGCCGCCGCCGGATTCGGCGTCAGAGACGGTCTTGCGATCAAGCAGTACAAGGAGGACGACGCAAAGTCGGCAGACGTCGTAGGCGAGCTCGAGACAGCCATCGAGGCGCTGAAGGAAAACGAGGACGACTACAATGAGGGCGTCGGCACCTATGCCAGGGGACTGAGCGACTACGCCGCCGGTCAGCAGGCATACAATGAGGGCAAGACCGCCCTCGCGCAGGGCTACAATGACTATAACGAGGGCAAAGCCACGCTCGAGCAGGGCTACAGGGACTATGCCGCCGGCAAAAAGGCTCTCGAGGAGGGCCGTCAGAAGATAGCCGAGGGCCAGAAGATGATCGACGAAAACACCGAGGCATACAACGAGGGTAAGGAGCTGCTGTCGAAGATCGAGCCGCTCATGCCGCTTGTGAACACCTACGTCAAATTCCGCGACGGCAGCGTCGCAAAGCTGCCCGGCTTCGACAGCGCACAGGCATGGTTTGCCGGAAAGGTCGTGCCGCTTGCCGGACGCATGGGGCTTTCGATCCCCGAGGACGTGACCGACTTCCCCGCATATATCCAGACCATGGTCGCCGAAGGCAAGGCGATGCTCAAGCAGTATGAGGACGGGCTTGCGGAGCTTGAAGCCGGCAAGGCGGAGCTTGCGGCCGGCGAGCAGCAGCTTGCCGAGGCCGAAAAGCAGCTTGCGCAGGGCGAAAAGGACCTCGCGGCAGGCAAAAAGGCTCTCGAGGACGGCGAAAGCGAGCTTGCGGCGGGTGCAAAGGAGCTTGCCGACGGCGCGGCTCAGCTCGAAGCAGGCAGGAACGATCTTGAGGACTTCGAGGCGGGCATGGCGCTCGTTGACGAGTACACCATGACCTGCTACAAGAACGAGCCCATCTACCGCCACGACGGCGAGATGGCCGTCCCCGGTCCGGAGCAGCGTCTCGGCGAGGACTTCGACTGGAAAAAGTACGACGAAAACGGCGCTCTCGTGACCCTGCGGAACGGCGATCCGTACCTGGATCTTGACAAATGCCTCGAGGTCTGCAGGAGCTTCCGCGAATCCGTCGCGCACCACGTCGCCGACGTTACGCATGAGCTTTACATGCGCCTGGGTCTGTACATCGTGCTCGCCGCTGCCGCGATACTCGGCATCATCGGCGGAGTGCTCGGCCTTGCCGGACGGCGCGGAGCGTTCGTGCTCGGCATCATCACCGCCGTTCTGGCCGCCGGCTGCAACATTTTCGGCCTGCTGACGCGCTACCACGGCTACACCTATCCGCTCAGGGACGGCAGCTACTCCGGCACCTTGCAGCTCATTGCGATAATCACCTTCGCGCTCGTCGCGCTGGGGTTCCTTATCGTCATTACCGCCGCAAAGAACGAAGCCGCAAAGCAGGCGCGGCTCGAAGCCTGATAATTCAACAGTTTACGGGCGTCCCGAAATTTTCGGGGCGCTCGTTTTAATATTATCAATGGTTGCATAAAAATAAATATGCTATATACTAACATATAGAATTAACATACGCTTAACGTATGCATCCGGAGGCTGCTATGACCGACAGAAAGCTTAATCTGACCATGCTGTGCGATTACTATGAGCTCACCATGGGCAACGGATATTTTGACCACGGCATGGGCGACAAGATCACATATTTCGACGTTTTCTACCGCCAGAATCCCGACAACGGCGGTTTTGCGATCGCCGCCGGACTTGAGCAGGTCGTCGAGTATATTCAGGAGCTGCATTTTGACGATGAGGATATCGAGTATCTGCGCGGCAGGAACATGTTCTCCGCGGAGTTTCTCGAATACCTGCGCAATTTCAGATTCGAGGGCGACATCTGGGCGGTGCCGGAGGGCACGCCGGTGTTCCCGCGTGAGCCGCTGATGACGGTGCGCGCACCTGCCATACAGGCGCAGCTCATAGAGACCTACGTTCTGCTTGCGATAAACCACCAGAGCCTCATCGCCACCAAGGCAAACCGCATCTGCCGCGCGGCCGAGGGCAGAGTCGTGCTCGAGTTCGGCTCGCGCCGCGCTCAGGGCATAGACGGCGCCGTCACCGGCGCGAGGGCGGCATATATCGGCGGCTGCGCGGGCACGGCCTGCGCCCTTTCCGACACGCGCTACGGCGTTCCCGCAGGCGGCACGATGGCTCACTCCTGGGTGCAGATGTTCGACTCGGAGTACGAGGCCTTCAAGGCCTACTGCGAGACCTATCCGACCAACGCCATACTGCTCGTTGACACCTACAACTCGCTCAAAAGCGGCGTTCCCAACGCAATACGCGCCTTCAACGAGGTCCTGAAGCCCCGCGGCATAACAAAATGCGGCATCCGCTTCGACTCGGGCGATATGGCCTACCTCACGCGCAAGGCACGCGCCATGCTCGACGAGGCCGGCTGGCCCGAATGTAAGATCACCGTATCCAACTCCCTCGACGAGCGCCTTATAACCGAGCTGCTGCTCCAGGGCGCAAAGATCGACTCCTTCGGCGTCGGCGAGCGCCTTATAACCGCAAAATCCGATCCCGTGTTCGGCGGAGTGTACAAGCTGTGCGCCGTCGAAAACGACGAGGGCGAGATCATACCCAAGATAAAGATCAGCGAAAACGTCGGCAAGATCACAAATCCGGGCTTCAAGAAGGTCTACCGCTTCTTCGAGCGTGAAAACGGCATGGCCGAGGCAGACTACATCTGCATGCACGACGAAACGGTTGACGACACAAAGCCCCTTGAAATCTGCGACCCCTCGGCAAGATGGAAGCGCAAGACCCTGGAAAACTTCCGCGCACAGGAGCTGCTCGTTCCCGTATTCGAAAAAGGCAGGCTCGTGTACGAGCTCCCGACGCTCGACGAGATACGCCGCCGCTGCGCATACGAGGTATCCACGCTCTGGCCCGAGGTCAAGCGCTTCGACTTCCCCCACCAGTACTACGTTGACCTGTCCGAAAAGCTCATGGAGCTCAAGGACGAGATGCTTGAAGCAAAGAGGTAAGACAGATGGATTCGATAAAGCGGCGCGGGCAGATCATGCTCGCTCTCAAAAACAGCGACGCTCCCGTAAGCGCGATGAAATTCGCAAAGAAGTTCGGCGTGAGCCGCCAGATAATCGTCGGCGACGTTGCACTGCTGCGCGCAGCGGGTGAAAATATCATCGCCACGCCGCGCGGCTACATCGTAGAGAGCGCCTCCGGCGGCGAAACGTACACCGTCGCCTGCGTGCACGATCTCGATAATATGGAGGCCGAGCTCAACATCATGGTCGATAACGGCTGCACGGTCGTAAACGTCATCGTCGAGCACCCGCTGTACGGTCAGCTCACAGGCCCCCTGCAGCTGTCGAACCGCCACGACGTTTTGCAGTTCATGGCCGCCTGCCGCGAGCACGGCGCAAGCCCCCTGAGCACGCTCACGGGCGGCGTGCACCTGCACGTCCTCTCCTGCCCCGACGCGGCATGCTTCGAGCGCACGCGAAAGGCTCTCGACGAGGCGGGCTTCCTTTATACGGAGTAATTTTCCGGTTGACAAATCAATAAACAGGCGTTAAAGTAGACTATACAGGTGTCATGACACCATATAGTCTGCTTTTTTTGATCGGAGTAATCGCTTATGTCAAAGGTAAAGGCATTTTTCAGGCGCAAGGATATCGAGGTCAGCATGAAGCGCTACGGTATCGACGCGCTCGGCGCAATGGCGCAGGGGCTTTTCTGCACTCTGCTCGTCGGCACGATACTTGATACTCTCGGCACGCAGCTGGGCATATCCTTTCTCTCGGCACAGCTCATTAAGATCGGCGACACCGGCTACACGATAGGCAAATTTGCCTCGGCTATGGTCGGCCCGGCAATGGCCGTGGCCATAGGCTACGCGCTGCACGCCCCGGCGATGGTGCTGTTTTCGCTGATACCCGTCGGCTACGCGACGAACGTAATGGGCGGCGCGGGCGGCCCGCTGGCCGTCTACGTCGTTGCGATAATCGCGGCGGAGTTCGGCAAAATGGTCTCGAAGGAGACGAAGATAGACATTCTCGTGACCCCCATCGTCACGATACTCGTCGGCATCGGCGCCGCGTATTTCATCGCCGCTCCCATCGGCAGGGGCGCAACGGCCGTCGGAACGCTCATAAAATGGGCTATGACGCAGCAGCCCTTCGTAATGGGCGTGCTTGTCTCGGTCATCGTCGGCATCGCGCTGACGCTGCCGATATCCTCGGCGGCCATCTGCGCGGCGCTCAGCCTTACCGGTCTTGCAGGAGGCGCGGCGCTCGCCGGCTGCTGCGCGAACATGGTCGGCTTTGCGGTCGTTTCGTTTAAGGAAAACGGCTGGGGCGGCATAGTATCGCAGGGTCTGGGCACCTCTATGCTGCAAATGGGCAACATCGTGCGCAACCCGAGGATATGGATACCCGCCATCGCGGCCAGCGCCGTGACAGGGCCTCTGGCCACCTGCGTATTCAAGCTTGAGATGAACGGCGCGGCTGTGTCCTCCGGCATGGGCACCTGCGGCCTCGTCGGCCCCATCGGCGTGTGGACGGGCTGGTCGAGCCCATCGGCCGAGGCATTGCTGGACGGTGCGCAGGCCATAGTCCCCACCGCCGGAGACTGGATCGGTCTTGCGCTCATATCGATCGTCCTGCCCGCCCTGCTGTCGTGGCTGTTCGGCATCATCTGCCGCAGGCTCGGCTGGATAAAGGACGGCGACATGAAGCTGAACTGAAGCGCAAAACCCGGCAGTATGCGTACTGCCGGGTTTTTCATCACCTGTTTCGCCGGTATCCCTCCCCGCGCTCGGGCTCGGGGTAGTGCAGCGCGATTTTGCTGCGGATCTCCCTCTTACATGGCTTTGAGTACAGCACATGGCAGCTGCGGTCAAATTTCAGTTCGTTGTCATTCATCGTTTTTCCTCCTCGTCGGCAGCGCCTGTGCCCAGCGCTCGTTTCCGAAACGCGCCATGCAACAAAGCTCCGGAGTTTTCGTCCGGAGCTTTGCCGCAAAGTGTGCATAAAGTGAAGATAAAAGGAGTATAGAACTTTGCTGTGGTAAAGGGGAAGGGTCACACAGAGCGGAGACCTGACCGCTCTGCGGACAAAGAAGATACATATGGGGGTTACAATACGCATTGTAGCTTATCCCCCGCTCCGTTTCCGCTCCAATCCGTCATTCCTATGCTCCAAATAGGCATTTCAGCGGCGCATTCGAAATGTAGGAGTTACAATGATGAGAGACAGATAAGAAAAAAGGATAGCGAATAGGCGA
>CAVJKX010000008.1:0-83871 GCA_963650165.1 bacterium | reverse complement strand
CATCCGGCTCGCTTGCGCGACCCACCTTCCCCTCAGGCTCCGCAAGGGGAAGGCAAGGCAAAAAAAGAACGGCCAAACTGCCGTTCTTTTCTTTGGTGCTCCAGCGGGGATTCGAACCCCGGACACCCTGCTTAAAAGGCAGGTGCTCTGCCTACTGAGCTACTGGGGCTAATGTGGCTGGGATGGCGGGACTCGAACCCACTATATCAGAGTCAAAGTCTGAGGTGTTACCATTACACTACATCCCACCATCTATTTATATTCTATTGTACACAGAGACCGGGCTTTTGTCCGGCCTCTGTGACTTGTGGGGTGGGTAAAGGGACTCGAACCCTCGACACCCGGAACCACAATCCGGTGCTCTAACCAACTGAGCTACACCCACCATATTTTTATTTTGGCACGCCAAGAGGGATTCGAACCCCCGACCTACTGCTTAGAAGGCAGTTGCTCTATCCTGCTGAGCTATTGGCGCATATTTCCGCTTTCAGTGGAGCGGGCGATGGGAATCGAACCCACGTATCCAGCTTGGAAGGCTGGTGTTCTACCATTGAACTACGCCCGCACGGCCGCTCCCATTAATGTTCAGCTTAAAGATAATAACAACATTTTCGCCGATTGTCAATATTTTTGACGCAAAAACTTTCAAAAGTCAAAAAAATATTTACTGTTGCCATTTGCAGCTCTTTTTTGTATAATACTCCTGTTATATATAAGTCAGCTAACGGAGGTTTACAATGATTGAATTAACAATGCAGGTCAGCGAATTTGACTACAGCGAAACACTTGATACGTTCCTGCCCGATTTGATAAAGATCCTGTCCGAGAGCGAAGGCGTCAACCCCATTATCCGCAAGTGCGTCGGCGCGTCGCCCGCGTTCTCCAAGAAGATCGTCAAAAGCATCCTCGCCGCAATGACGCCCAAGCAGAAGGAAGCGCTCACCGTCAAGTTCCTCAACGTCTACGCTTCAAAGCTCGTCGCTCAGGTCAACGAGGTCGCAGCCAAAAACGGCATCGTCATCACCCTCGACAACGCCCGCGCCTCCATCAAGTAAGCTCAGAGGCTTTTTCAGAGGCGCATTGAGGCACCTACGGATACGTCAATTGCGTCAGCCCGGTATCGAGAGAATGGCATAAATAAGAACGTTTCGCGTTCCATGAGTGCGCAGTAATGTTACGCACCCTTGGCTTCCCCTTCGAGGGGAAGCTGTCACCGAAGGTGACTGAAGAGGTGTAATTAAATCGCGGCGTCAGCCGCCTACATTATGAAAAAAAGACAGTACAGATCATACTCTGCACTGTCTTTTTCACGTTTAATGTTTAATATTAAATTAGCTTCCTGCTTGTAGGAAATCTGTGTTTGCCTGACGACAAAGGATTTGATAACACCTCTTCCGTCGGCTTCGCCGACACCTTCCCCTCAGGCTCCGCAAGGGGAAGGCAAGGTGCAGGCTGCGCCTGCAAATGAAGAATGAATAGTGAATAGTGAATAGTGAATAATTGCGGTGTGCGCAGAGCGCACGGATTTTTAGAGGCGTTGCTGCGTAGTGCCGATACGGTTTTTGCGGCGTCCCGACCGGCAGCCGCGCAGAAAACCGATACAAGAGGATAAACAAATCTTTTTCCGCACTCGCGGGCAGCGAAACGCTGTAGTTATCTCCGTTGTTTCGATACCGGGCTGACGCAATATGCGTATCCGTAGGTGCGTCAATGCGCCTCTAAAAGATAGCGGAGTTCGAAGATGCGCAGCCAGGGGAAGCTGAGCTCGGAGATCGAGAGGGTGCCGAAGCCCGCGGTGCCGCCGTCGAGGTCGGTCAGATACGCGCTGTGGGCGAGGTTGTCGAGCACGTTCTCGGCGCCTGCGTCCAGCAGCTCACGCGCCTTGGCGAGCACGTCAGCGGCATCGGTGCCGCTGCGGCAGAAATTATCGGGATCGCCGCCGAGCTCGCCGCGAATGTACTTGTCAAGCTCGATCTTGGCATAGCTTTTGTAGCAGATATCCTTGATGAGCGAGTCTGCAAGCGTCCGGCGGAAATCGTCGAGCTGCATCTGCGTTTTCGGCCCGCCCTGCGCAAGGCAGAGCCAGCGCGCCACGCCGTTTGCAAGGGTGATGCCCGTTGCGTTTGCAAGGTCGTAGTAGCCGGCGTAGCCCAGCAGGAAGCCGAGCTGAGTGCGCCGCACGAGCTTTTCCTGAAAGTCCGTGCCGTACTGATTGTTGGCCGCGTCCATGAGCATTGTGGGCGTGCCGTTTTTTTCGTTTTCGCGCAGCGCGGCGATCGCATCGCCGATATAGCCGCTCTTCCGGCTCTCGTCTGCGGGCTTTGTGAGCACAATGAGCTCGAGCACATTGCCGCCGTCCGACTCGCTGCGGCTCAGGCCGAGATAGTCAAGGTGCGCATCGATGATCTCGCCGATCGACTCGTGGTCGTAGTCGCTCGAGGCGGTATCCTCGCCGCCGCCGAAGCAGCGCACGCGCACGTCCGGCAGCGCACCGTCATAGTCGAGCTCGGCGTACATTTTGCACACGGCCAGCATGCCGTCCTCGTCCGCGCCCGACAGCACCGCGCCGCGCCCGTCAAGCTCCCTGCGCAGCCACCTGAGCTCGTTTGTCTGGATGCTCGACGACGGTGCGGAGTCGTCAACGCCGACGAGAAAACGCACGTTATCCAAGCCCTCCGAGGCGTCCAGCGCGCACTTGATGAGCTCAAGCTTGCGTGCGCGGGCCTGAAAGTATACGCTCGTGACGGTCTCGTCATAGGGTATGAGCCCGCCGTCGGCCGAGCAGGGGTAGTTCTTGACGATATTCTCTATCGTGAGCTCGTCGCCGTCCAGCTCCGGCCGCGCCTGCATGGCGTATTCGCGCAGCGAGGCGTAATCCTCGAGCGTGTTGCCGTCGTAGCCGACGGTCGGCGCAAGGCGCATGACCGTGTCCAGCAGCCACACCTCGTTCTCCGGCGCGGAGAGCGCAGCAAGCAGGCTCCGTATGAGCTCTGCTTCGCTCATGACCGTGCCGTCGGAGAGCGTGACGGCCTCGCCCGTGAAGCAGCGGGAGTTGACGAGTCCGCCGGACAGGAGCTGGTCGAGCGACAGAATGTACCGGTCGCAGCCGGCCGCCTCCTGCGCGAGCACCCACTCGTACAGAGCGGCACGGTCGCCGTATTTAAGCCCGCTTTCGCCGAGCGGCTGATCGTCGAGCCGCGTGCGGTAATCCTCCGCGTCGGGCATGACGAGCTCGTACCCCAGGGAGCCCGCCAGATACGCAACCCTGTCGGTGTTGACCGGACGGTCGTCCAGCGGGACATAGGCCACGGTCGTTCCCCCGGCGTCCTCCGACGGCAGGCTCTGCGGATCGGGCACGGGCGCCGTGCAGCCGGCAAGGCACAGCAGCGCAAGCGCTCCGGCCAGTAAGCGTTTTTTCATATCTCTCCTCCGTCGCTTGATATCTTTCGTTTCGTAAGAAAATTTTACTATATCCCCACCCATTTATCAAGGATTTTCAGAGGCGCATTTTCAGTGGCGCATTAACGCTTCTGCCTATACGGAGATTGCGGCAGCCCGGTATCGAGACACTGGCATAAATAAGAACGTTTCGCGCCCCGTGAGTGCAGCAGAAACTTTACCCACACCCTGAAGGGAACTTATATTGTCTGTTCCGCAAAGTCGAACTTAATCCAATATTAAACGCGAAAAAGACAGTGCAGACCAAAAATCTGCACTGTCTTTTTTTCGTAATGCTGCGTGCTTAGGCCATGGCGGCGTTCTGCTCCTTCTTGGCCATGATGAACTCGTAAGCGGTGAGGCCGCCGATGAGGACGAGGCCGAAGAGGTCGGACTTCCAGCCGGGGATGATGAGTCCCAGACCGCCGACGAAGAACAGGATGCGCACGAACCAGTTGAGCTTGCGCTTAACAAAGCCGTTGAGACCCGCCGCTACGCCGTAGATGCCGAGCATCGCGCTCACGCAGATGGATACGACATCGACCCAGCTCGTTACGTCGATGAAGAGCATCGAGGGGCTGTAGGCGAAGACGTAGGGGACGATGAAGGCCGCGATGGCGAGCTTTGTCGCGTTCACGCCGGTCTTCATGGGGTTGGATTTTGCGATAGCGCTGCCCGCGTAGGCCGCGAGCGCGACAGGCGGGGTGATATCGGCGACGATGCCGAAGTAGAACACGAAGAAGTGCGCTGCGACCGTATCGACGCCGAGCTTTTCGAGGATCGGCGCGCAGGTAGCGGCCATGATGCAGTAGTTTGCCGTCGTGGGAACGCCCATGCCGAGGATGATGCAGCAGATCATGGTCAGGAACAGGCCGATGATCAGGGTGTTGCCGGACAGGGCGACGATAGCCGCGATGAGCTTGGAGGCCAGGCCCGTTACGGTGATGCAGCCCGCGATAACGCCGGCCATCGAGCAGGCGACGGCGACGGTGATGGTGCCCTTGCCGCCGGCCTCAAGGGCCTCGATGATCTTGGTGAAGTTGAGCTTGCTGTCCTTATTGATAAGTCCGACAATGATAGCCGCGAAGATGGACAGGGTCGCCGCAAACTGCATGGTGTAGATGTTGAGGCTGACCAGCACGATGAGCAGCACGATGGGGATCAGCAGATATATCTTTGCCGCAAGCTGCCTGCCCGGAACCATCTCGCTGCGCGAAATGCCCTTCAGGCCGAGCTTCTTTGCCTCGAGGTGGACGGCGATGAAGATACCCGCAAAGTACAGGAAGGCGGGAAGAATGGCCTTGACCGCTATGGTGCTGTACGGCAGGTTTACGTACTCTGCCATGAGGAAGGCCGCCGCGCCCATGATGGGGGGCATGATCTGGCCGCCGGTGGAGGCCGCCGCCTCGACCGCGCCCGCAAACTCGGGCTTGTAGCCCGTGCGCTTCATCATGGGGATCGTGACGGAGCCCGTGGTGACGGTGTTGCCGACCGAGGAGCCGGAGACCATGCCGCACAGAGCCGAGGACACGACCGCGACCTTCGCCGGGCCGCCGGCTGCCGAGCCGCAGGCCTTGTTTGCAAGGTCGATGAAGAACTGGGCGATGCCGGTGCGCTCAAGGAAGGCGCCGAACACGATGAACACGACGATGAACTTCGCACAGACGTTTATCGGGGTGCCGATAACGCCGCCGGTGCTGTAAAACAGGGTGTAGACGACTCTGCCGAAGACGGCCTGAGTCTCCATGCCCTTGCTGAACATGTTCCAGAAGGTGTAGGCCAGCAGAACACCTGCGACGCAGAGGATGGGAACGCCGACGCAGCGGCGGCACAGCTCCATGAGGCAGAGTATGCCGACAATGCCGATGACGATGAACTCGGGAGTCATCTTCGAGGCGCTCGTGAGCACCAGAATTATCTTGTGGTAGCCGAAGCCGTAGTAGAAGAAGCAGGCAGCGCCGACTATCATGATCACCCAGTCGTACCAGGGCATGTAGTTTTCACGGACGTGGTGCTTGCTCATGGGGTAGTACAGATAGCCCATTATGGTAACGCAGCCGAGGAATATCATAAGCCGTACCTCGAGCGATGCGTTGCTCAGCAGGGTGGAGTAGATGCAGTAAAGGGAAAACAGCGCCATGATGCAGCGTATGACCTTCTGGGGAACGCCCGTCCATATACGGATGTTCGACTCCTTGTCATACTTCTTCATGACCTCCTCCACCTCTTCGATGGAAACGGTCTCCCCCAGGTCCGCCGCAGAAGTGCTTATCTCGGGCTCCTGCGCCGCGGTGTCTTTTTTCTTGGACTGGGACATATGATGATTATCCTTTCACTCGGCAGCCCTCTCCCGGCCGCCGATGCATTGTTGTATCATTTGCTTTTTTACCGCAATGACTACGGGGCAAAAATGCACCGTAGTCATTGATAGTGTTGAAATTTACGTTAAGATGCCGTTAAATTATGCGGCGGTGTTAACGGTGATGCCCTTCTCGGCAAAGTACTTTGCAGCGCCGGGATGATAGGGAACGTCGGTGATGGAGGACGCGAAGTCGAGGCTCAGCTCGGACTTCTTTGCGTGGCCGATCTCGTCGATGTTATCGAAGATAGCGGATACGAAGTTGTAGATGGCAGCCTCGGAAACGTCGTTGTGTGCGATGACGACGGCTGCGACCGCGACGGTGGTCACGTCCTCTGGAGTGTTGTAAACGTCCTTGGCAATGGTGTACTCCTTGTAGTAGGGGCAATCCTTGAGCAGGCTGCTCATGTGCTCGCTGTCGATGGACAGGAGGTAGACCTGCTTGCCGGTGCCGAGGTCCTGAACAGCGGGAGTGGGAGCGCCGGCGACGACGAAGGCCGCGTCGATCTTGCCGTCCTTGAGGCTGTCGGCGGAGTCGCCGAAGTTGAGGTACTCAGCCTTGATGTCGCTCTCGGAAAGGCCGTATGCGCCGAGGATGTCAAGTGCGTTGAAGTAAACGCCCGAACCCTTTGCACCGATGGAAACGGTCTTGCCCTTAAGGTCGGCAACAGAGGTGATGCTAGAGTTGAGGGTAACGATCTGGACCTGCTCCATGTACAGAGCCGCGACGACGGAGAAGTCGGTGACCTTCTCGGTGAAGAGCTTCTCGCCGTTGTAGGCATAGCTCATAACGTCGGACTGTACGAAGCCGAGCTGAGCGCTGCCGGCTGCGATATCCTCGACGTTTGCCTGCGAGCCCTGGCTCGTAAGAGCGGTGACGCTCGTCGAGGTCTTATCGGAGACCTGCTGAGCCAGAACGGTGCCGAAGGCGTAGTAGGTGCCCTGGTCGCCGCCGGTTACGAAGTCGAGGCTTACTGCGCCGTCATCCTTGGCCTTGTCGCCGTCGCTGCTGTCCGTTCCGCAGGCACACAGGGCGAAGACCATCATAACAGCCAGAAGCATAGCTATTATTCTTTTCATGTTTCTTTTCCTCCTGTTTGTTGTGAATTTTGCGTTTTGAATAATGTTATTCGAAAAAATTCATTACAGACGCATTATACACCCTTGCAAAGCTCTTTTCAAGCCCGAAAATGAAACTTCACGCTTCGGAATTTGCAAAAAATTTAGCATGTTAATTTGTTTTTCACTCTTTTTCCGGCTGTTTTGCAATATCTGCCCTCATTTCCGCAGTTTCTGACTATATATAGGTGCAGTTTTTGCGGCCGCTTTTCTGCATTTTTATACGCAAAAATGCATTTTCGTCATAGTGCCCTGTTTTGCTCTGCGCTTCTTGTGACATTTTTACATGATTTTTGCAGAAAAAGCTTGCATATTGCCGCCGCTCGTGTTATATTGTTTCCACGTCAAAAACATTTGTTTTTGAGCGAAAGACACATAAAGGCGGTAAGGATATGAAAATTGCACTTTTGGGCTGCGGAGTAGTCGGCGGCGGAGTTCTGGAGATCGCGGACAAGCGTTCGGACATGTCGGTAAAATACGTTCTCGTCAGGCGGGATAAGCCCGAGCTCGGCGAGAGGGCCGTTAAAGATATAAACGTTATATTAAACGATAAGGAGGTCGACACCGTCGTCGAGGTCATGGGCGGCCTGTCGCCCGCCTTCGAGTACGTTTCGGCGGCCATGCGCGCAGGGAAAAACGTCGTGACGGCAAACAAGCACCTGGTTGCACATTATTATAAGGAGCTGGTGCAGCTTGCCTCCGAGTCGGGCGTTGCCTTCCGCTGCACTCCCGCCGTCGGCGGCGGCATACCCTGGCTCGTGAACCTCGAGCGGGTAAAGCGGCTGGATGCCGTGCAGTCATTCTGCGGCATCATGAACGGCACGACGAATTTTATCCTCGACGCGATGCACACAAACGGCTCGGACTTTTCCGAGGTCCTTGCCGAGGCGCAGAAGCTCGGCTATGCCGAGGCCGATCCCTCGGCCGATATTGACGGCCTGGATATTCAGCGCAAGGCGGTCATTTCCGCAAACGTCGCCTTTGACGCCTGCCTTTCCGAGGCGGACGTGCCGGTGTTCGGCATACGCAGCATACTCGCCTGCGACATTGCCGCCGCCGAGAGTCGCGAGCGCATCTGCAAGATGCTCGCCTTCGGCGAAAAGAGCGCATCGGGCGCCGTGAGCTGCTATGTAGAGCCCTGCTTCGTGCCCTCGGGCGAGCTTGAGGCCGCTGTTTCGACAAACCGCAACGTCATATCCTTTGTCACCGAGCTCACCGGCAAGGAGAGCTTCTACGGTCAGGGTGCGGGCAGATACCCCACGGCCTACAACGCCGTGGCCGACTGCATGGACATTCTCGGCGGCGTGAAGGAGTTTTACACCTCGCTCGTGCGCGAGGTCCCGGTCGATAACGGCGCGGCGGCGCACCGGTACTATGTGCGCTTTTCCGGCAGCGACGAGTTCCTCGCATCGGTAGAGAGCGAAAAGTGCGGCGAGGGCATCGTCACCATGCCCGTTCCCGTTGCGAAAATGCACGCATGGGCAGCAAAGGCAAAGGAGGCAGACCCCGGAGTGTTCATAGCGGGGCTCATATAATATAATGTTGAAGGTAGCAAAATTCGGCGGCTCGTCCATGGCGGACGCCGGACAGTTCAGAAAAGTAAGATCCATCATCGAATCGGACCCCGCGCGCAAGGTCATCGTAGTCTCCGCCGCGGGCAAGAGGTGCAAGGACGATCATAAGCTGACGGACCTCCTGTATCTCTGCCACGCTCACAAAAAATACGGTGTGAGCTGCGATCCCGTGTTTGAGATGATAGCCGAGCGCTATCGCGGGATATGCGCCGAGCTCGGGCTCGGCGTCGATATAGACGCGCTGCTCAAGGCTCTGCGCGAGGAGATCGAGGCCGGCATATCCAAGGATAAGCTCGTTTCGCGCGGCGAATATTTCTCGGCGCTTTTAATGGCCGATTACCTCGGCTACGACTTTCTCGACGCGGAGCTCTGGCTGCATTTTTCCTTTGACGGCACTATCGACAAGGAGCGCTCCTACGCGGAGCTCGAGCGCCTCGCCGCGGGACGCAGGGTCGTTATCCCCGGCTTTTACGGCAGCATGCCCGACGGCAGCATAAGGGTGCTCTCGCGCGGCGGCAGCGACGTTACCGGCGCTCTCGCGGCGGCGGCTCTGGACGCGGACGTGTACGAAAACTGGACGGACGTCTCCGGCATACTCATGGCAGACCCCCGCATCGTCGATAACCCCGACGCGATCGAGCGCATCACCTACAACGAGCTGCGCGAGCTCAGCTATATGGGCGCGCAGGTCCTGCACGAGGGCGCGGTGTTCCCCGTCAGGGAGAAGAACATTCCGCTGAATATCCGCAACACCAACGCTCCCGACCACCCCGGAACGCTCATTATGGAGCGCTTCCCAGACGAGCAGGTCAGCGAGCGCTTCATAACCGGCATCGCGGGACGCAAGAACTTTTCGATCATCACCGTGTCCAAGGCCGGAATGAGCTCGCAGATGGGCTCGCTGCGGCAGATGCTCGAGGTTTTCGAAAAGCACGGCGTGTGCGTGGAGTACACTCCCTCCGGCATCGACAACGTCTCCTTCGTGGTCTCGGCCGATAAGGCAAAGGACCGCATCTACTCCATCGTCGGCGAGATACGCGACAGTCTCGAGCCGGACAACATCCAGATCACCGGCGGCATATCCGTCGTCGCGGCGGTCGGACGTCAGATGGCTTTCCAGCCCGGCACCTCGGGGCGCATCTTCGCCGCCCTCGGCAAGGCCGGCATAAACATCCGCATGATATCGCAGGGTCCGGACGAGCTGAACATCATCGTCGGCGTCAATAACGATGATTTTGAAAGCTGCGTGCGCGTACTATATAACAGTTTCGTAAAGTGAGGTAAAGCAAAATGAAAAAATACAAGGTAGGCATTCTCGGCGCAACGGGCGCGGTAGGTCAGGAAATGATGAAGATTCTCGCAGAGCGCAGCTTCCCCCTCGAGGAGCTCAGACTGCTGGCGAGCAAAAACTCCGCAGGCAAGGTCATAGACGGCCGCGTCGTCGTCGAGGCGTGCAGAGAAAACTTCGAGGGGCTCGATATCATCCTCGGCGCCGCCGAGAACGACATTGCCGAGCGCTTTGTCGACGATATCAAGGCCTCGGGCGCCGTGTTTATCGACAACTCCAGCGCCTTCCGCCTCTGCCCCGACGTGCCCCTCGTCGTGCCCGAGATAAACCCCGAGGACGTCAAAAAGCACAAGGGCGTCATCTCAAACCCCAACTGCACCACGGTCATATCCTGCACCGCCGTCAACGCCCTCAACGCGGTATCGCCCATCGAGAGCATGGTCGTCTCGTCTTATCAGGCGGTTTCCGGCGCGGGCGCGGCAGGCCCGAAGGAGCTCTTTGCCGAGGTCGAGGCCCTCGAAAAGGGCGAGAGCTTCGAGCCGAAGGTCTTTGCCTATCAGATAGCCTACAACGTCATTCCGCAGATCGGCGGCGAGCAGTTTGCCGGCTACACCTCCGAGGAGATGAAGCTCCAGAACGAGGGCAGGCGCATCATGCATCTGCCGGAGCTCAAGGTCAGCTGCACCTGCGTGCGCGTGCCCGTCGTGCGCAGCCACAGCGTCTCGATCTGCCTGAAGACCAAGGAGAAGATCTCCGTCGAGCGCGCACGCGAGGTCATCGCCGCCGCTCCCGGCGTCAAGCTCGTTGACGACCTCGGCGCCCTGAAGTACCCCATGCCGCTGGATACCTCGGATCAGGACCTCGTTTTCGTCGGACGTATCCGCGAGGACCTCACCGACGAGCGCGGCCTCAATATCTGGTGCTGCGGCGACCAGGTCCGCAAAGGCGCCGCCACCAACGCCGTCCAGATCGCAGAGCTTTTAGCATCGGATTTTTAGTGGCGGATTTTTAGAGGCGCATTGAGGCTGCACTTATACGTTTATTGCCGGTGCACGGTATCGTTACAATGACAGAAATAAGAACGTTTCGCGGAACGCGAGCGCGGAAAAAGATTTGTTCATCCATTTGTTTCGGTTTCCTGCGCGGCTTCCGGTCGTGCTGACGCAATAAGTGTATCGGTACGATGCAGCAACGCCTTTAAAAATCCGTGCGCTTTGCGCACACCGCAATTATTCATTATTTACTATTCAATCTTCATTCGCAGAAGCTCCGCTTCTGCGCCGCCTTCCCCTTGCGGAGCTTGAGGGGAAGCTGTCGGCGAAGGTGACTGAAGAGGTGTAATCAAATTGCGGCGTCAGCCGCCTACATTATGAAAAAAAGACAGTGTAGATATTTAGTCTGCACTGTCTTTTTCACGTTTAATATTAAATTAGCTTCCTACTTGCAGATAATTTGTGTTTGCCTGGCGGCAAAGGATTTATTGACACCTCTTCCGGCTCGCTTGCGCGACCCACCTTCCCCTCGAAGGGGAAGGCAAGGGCGGAAAACATTACTCCGCACTAATGTTCCGCGAAACGTTCTTATTTCCTCCGATGCTTCGATACCGGGCACCCGCAGTCTCTATATAGGTGCAGACTGAATGCGCCTCCAAAAAAGCGCGAAACGATCTTGTTTCGTCGGTAGTTTCGAACCGTGCCACCGCAATATCTGTATCCGCAGGTGCGTCAATGCGCCACCGAAAAGCCCTGGTTTTCGACGGCTTCCTTGAGCGCGGCGGGGCTGAGGTTTTCGCCTTTGACGACGGCGGTGCCGTTCTCGTGGCTGACCTCGGCCGAGGCGACGCCCTCGAGCTTTTCGAGCGCGGCCTTAACGCGCGACGAGCAGTGGCCGCACTGCATGCCTTCTATTTTCATCGTTATTTCCATTGTAAAGCCTCCTTGCTTTTTATTCGCCTTTTATTATGACTCTGTCGCCGTGGATCTCAAGCCTGTTCTGGCAATAGAGTATTATGGCCCTGGGCAGCAGCTTCCATTCCGCGTCCTCAAGGATGCGGCGCGACAGGCTCTCGGGCGTGTCGTTGGGGAGGATATCCACGGCCTGCTGGGCGATGATCGCGCCGATGTTGCCGTCGATATCCGCGAAAAACGCCGTTGCGCCGGTGACGCGGCAGCCGCGTTCGAGCGCCGCGCGCTCGGGAGCGTCGTCGCAGTTGACAAAGGCCGGTATCAGCGAGGGGTACACGCCGATTATGCGCTTGCGGAACTGCGTTGATATCACGCCCAGCGGCATGTTGTAGCCCGCGAGGATGACGAGGTCTATGTCCATATCGCGCAGCTTGTTCGAGACGGCCATGCTGTAGCTGAGCTTCGTGGGGAAAAGCGAGGGCTCGACCACGAAGGCCTCGACCCCGGAATTGCGCGCACGGCGCAGCGCGTAAGCGTCCGACTCCGTGCATATGACCGCGGTGAGCTCAAAATTCGGGATCTCACCGAAGTACATCGAATCAAGAACCGTTTGTAGCAGTGCTCCGTCGCCTGAGACGAGTGCCGCCGCCCTTATCATATGTTTTCCCCCTTATTCGCCGAGAAGCCGCTTTGCGGTCCCGATGTTCATTTTCTCCGCGTTTTTGATGTATTCAAAGCGCCGCACGAGCTCGTCCGAGCCCGCCTCGGACAGCGCGGCGTCGATCGCCTCGCACAGGCTTTGCGCCGTGACCTCGCCGAAGTCGATGCAGGAAATGCCGAGATACCTCGTGCAGCCGGTGACCTTCGGATCGTAGCTGAGCCCGACCGACGGCACGCCGCCGCAGGCCGCGTACAGAAGGCTGTGCAGGCGCATCGCAAGGCACAGCTTCATCTGCCGCACGAGCGCTATCTCAAGCTCCGCGTCGTCGGTCCTGGGCATGACGAAATACTCGGAGCCCAGACCGCTCGTTATGGGCTCGGTCAGCGCTATATCACGCTCGTAATTCATCGGCATGAACAGCGGCGTGAGCCCGTACCTGTCGCGGCAGTATTGCAGCGCAGTGCGTATCTCGATGCTTTTTTCGTCAAAGCCGTACCAGTTTCGCAGGCCGAGGCAGACATAGCTGCCGTTGGGGTCTATGCCGTGGCTGCGCATGAAAAGCTTCGCGTCCGCGTCGCTTCTGCCGCGCAGATTGAGCACCGGGTCGCCCGTTACGAGCACCTCCTGCACCGTCACGCCGATCTCCCGCGTGAACTCAAGGCTCAGCGGATCGCGCAGGGTTATGGCGTCCACGCAGCGGTTTATGGTCTCTGCCGCGCGGCGCCTGTCATAGGCGTAGCGCAGCGGCCCCATGCCGCAGCCGTACATCTGCACCTTACAGCCGCATTTTTTCGCAAGCGATATCGTGTGCAGGTAAAACCACAGGCTCCTGCGGCTCGTGACGTCCTGTATAAGGCTGCCGCCGCCGCTTATGAACAGCTTCGAGCGCTTCAGCTCGCGCCGCAGCTTCAATGTCTGCCAGCGCCGTATCGCGCTCAGCCCGTGCACACGCTTTGTGTACTTTGCGCTTTTGGACACGACGACTATGCGCATGTCGGGATCCGTCTCGCGCAGCCGCTCGGTGATGGCCGTGAGCAGCGCCTCGTCTCCGGCGTTGCCGTGGCCGTAAGCGCCGCAGATGACGACTCCGGTGCGCGGCTGCCTGTATCTTTCCGTGACTGTTTTATATATCTTCAGCTGCCTCAGGCAGGTGCTTTCGGTGGAAAACTCGCGCTTTGCCTTGTCGTACACCGCCCGGCCGAGCTTTTTGCGCAGCGCCTCGTCGTTTGCCAGGGCGAGGATGCAGCGCGTCATCGTCTCGTGATCCTGCGGCTCGAACAGCATGCCGGTCTCGCCGTTTATTATGATCCGCGGCAGACCGCCGACACGGGAGGCGACCGTCGGTATACCGGCGCGCGCGGCCTCCGTCACGGCATAGGGGAAGGTCTCGGACAGGGAGCTTATCGCGTTTATGTCGACGCTCGCGTAATAGCCGTCCATGCCGTTTATCCAGCCCGCGAAAAAGACCTTGCCGCGCACGCCGAGCTCCGAGCACAGCGCCTCGAGCATCTCGCGCTCTCTGCCGTCGCCGGCTATGAGAAGGCGCAGCCTGTCGTTTTCCTTAGCGGCTCCGGCAAAGCCGCGCACGGTGGTGGCGACGTCCTTTACGGCGTCAAAGCGCGCCGCGATGCCGAGAACGATCGCATCGTCGGGGAAGTCACAGCCGATCTCGGAAAACCACTCGCGCCGCGTGATCGCCGGTGCGGGGCGGGAAAAATCGACGCCGTTATAGATCGTCATGAGCCTGTTTGCGTCAAAGCCGCGGTCGATGAGCGTCTGGCGCATGCTGTCGGAAACGCAGACGCGGTAATCCATTCTGCGCAGCGCCATTTTGTTGAGCTGCCCGTAGGTCGCGGCCGCCAGCGGACGGCCGAGGTAATCGAGCTTGTAGTCGCTGTGGACGGTGCTGATAAAGGGGACGTCAAAATGCCTTTTGAGCAGCGCACCGGTCAGATTTGCGCGGCTGCCGTGGCAGTGGACGATATCGTAGCCGCCGTTTTCGATGAGCTCGCGCGTTTTCTCGAGGCCCGACCTGAAGCCTCCGGGGAAGACCCGCGTCGGAATGCCCTTTGCGCGCGCCTCTTCGGAAAACTCGGCCTCCATATAGCAGACGAGCTCCGCTTCGATGTGCCTGTTAAGATCCTGCAGCAGAGAAAGAACGTGCGTTTTCGCGCCGCCCGAGTCTCCGCCGGAGATAAGATGTAAAACTCTCACGTCAGCCCCCACTTGATTTATTGCTGAAATAATAATATATTATATATTATTAAACAATTGAGGTCAAGGTAAATGACAACTATATACATGATACGCCACGCCGAGGCGGAGGGGAACCTTTACCGCATCGTGCAGGGGCAGCACAACAGCTTCATAACGCCGCGCGGACACAGGCAGATAGCCTGCCTTGCGGAGCGCTTTAAGGGCACAGAGCTCGACGCGCTGTATTCGAGCGACCTGCGCCGCACGGTGACGACGGCGGGCGCGATAACGAAGTACCACGCGCTCACCATGCAGCTCACGCCGCGCCTGAGAGAGATAAACCTCGGCGTATGCGAGGGCATGAGCTTCGGCGATATGTACAGATTTGACCCCGTGCAGATGGACAATTTCAACAACGATCCGGACGAGTGGCGCGCCCCCGGCGCGGAGACCTTCGCAGAGTGCACCGAACGCATAGTCTCGGCGGTGAGCGATATAGCGGAGGCGAACGCGGGCAGAACGGTCGCCGTGGTGTCCCACGGCATGGCGATACGCTCGCTTCTGGCGTATATCATGAACGTAAAAAGCCGCGATATCCCGGGCCTGCCGCACGGGGACAACACCGCCGTGAGCAAGCTCATATACGAAAACGGCGCGTTCACCGTCGGGTATTACAACGACAACTCCCATCTGCCGCCGGAGCTTTCGACCTTCGCGCGGCAGAGCTGGTGGAAGAAGGAGACGCGCGGGGCGGACCCGAACAATCTCTATTACGAGCCGCTCGACCCGAACCGCGAGCCGGAGCTGTACAGGGAGCTTTACGCCGCCTCCTGGAAGGCAGCGCACGGCAATCTCCGGGGCTTTTACCCCGAGACCTATCTCGCCTCGGCAAAGCGCCATTTCGCCGCCGATAAGCGTGCGATACTCAAGGGCTTCCGCTCCGACGGCGAGCTTGCCGGCATTATCGAAACGGACCCCGAGCGCTCGAAGGGCGCAGGCGTCGGCTGGGTGAGCCTTGTGTACATAAAGGAGCCCCTGCGCGGCATCGGCCTCGGCACGCAGCTTATAGGCCGCGCGATCACGAATTACGAGATGCTCGGCAGGGAAAAGGTGCGGCTGCACGTTTCGTCGGAAAACGCCGCGGCGATAAATTTTTACGAGGGGCTCGGCTTTGACGTTCTCGGCAGCGAGCCGGGCGCCGCTGCGCCGCTGTACCTCATGGAAAAGAGATTTGAATAACGATGTCAATGTGGAACGTTAATGCCCGCGTGGAAAAGCTCGACACGCGCGGCAGGCGCATCATCGCCGTTTCCGATATACACGCGAACATGCCCTATTTCAAGGGGCTTCTTGAAAAAATACATTTCTCCGACGCAGACGAGCTCATCATAGACGGCGATTTCCTCGAAAAGGGCGGACAGAGCCTGGAAACGCTGCGCTTTATAATGGAGCTTGCCGCCCGCGGGAACTGCCGCGCCGTCTGCGGCAACTGCGACACATGGAGCGATATCATCTCCGCCGAGCGGCGCTACTGGGATACGCGCATAGTGGGCTATATGCTCGAAAAGCGCGGCGGCCTCGTTTGGGATATGCTCGCCGAGATGGGCGTCGAGGTGAGCCCGGAGCTCGACTTTCCCAAGCTCATTCCCGAGCTTTCCGAGCGCTTTGAGGCCGAGTGGAGCTTCCTGCGCGCGCTTCCGCACGTCATCGAAACGCCGCATTATATATTCGTGCACGGCGGCATAAGGCCCGACGAGCCCATAGAGCGGCAGCGCGGCGGCGACTGCATGAAATTTGACGCATTTATGGATCGCGGCTACACTTTCGACAAGTGGGTCATCGTCGGCCACTGGCCGGTGATGCTGTATCTGCCCGATCACGTCTGCGCAAACCCGATAATCGACCGGCAGCACCGCGTCATCTCCATCGACGGAGGCTGCTCGCTCAAGGACGACGGACAGCTCAACGCGCTTATCATCCCATGTGAGGGCAGCGAGGATTTTTCCTTCGAGGCCTACGATCCCTTTCCCGTGCGCCGGGTGAAAACAGCGCAGCGGGGGAGCAAAAGGAGCTATTACATCCGCTGGGGCGACAACGACGTGCAGGTGCTGCGCAGGGGAGAGGAGTTTTCCCTCGTGCGCCACGTCCGCACGGGCTATGAGATGGAGATACTCACAAAGTACCTTTACTCCGATGCGGAGTTCTGCAAATGCAACGATTCCACCGACCTTGTGCTGGAGCTTGCTCCCGGCGACGAGGTCAGCGTCGTGGAAGAGACCTCGCGCGGCTGCCTTGTAAAGCACAGGGGCACGTCGGGCTGGTATTGGGGAGAGCTTATATGACAGAGGACCTTGAATTTTTGCCCGTCTCGCGGGACGAGATGCACGAGCGCGGCTGGTGGTGGTACGATTTCCTGCTTGTCACCGGCGACGCCTACGTTGACCACCCGAGCTTCGGGACCTCGGTCATCGGCCGCGTCCTGGAGGCCGACGGCTACCGCGTCGCGGTCTGCGCCCAGCCGGACTGGCACTCGGCGGAGGCCTTCGCGGCCTACGGCAGGCCGCGCCTCGGCGTTCTGATAGGAGCGGGGAACCTCGACTCCATGGTCGCGCACTACACGGCGGCCAAAAAGCGCCGCAGCGAGGATTTTTACTCGCCCGGCAAAAGGACCGGACTGCGCCCGGACAGGGCGACGATAGTCTATTCAAACCGCGCCCGCGAGGCCTTCGGCTCGGACGTTCCGATCATCATCGGCGGCCTTGAGGCATCGCTGCGCCGCTTTGCGCACTACGACTACTGGGACGATAAGGTGCGCCGCTCGATCCTTGTCGATTCCGGCGCGGATCTGCTCGTCTACGGCATGGGCGAAACGGCCACGCGCGAGATAGCGCGCAGGCTAAAAAAGAAGATCCCCGTTTCCGAAATGCGCGATATTCGCGGCACGGGCTTTCTCACGCACGATGCGGCCGACTGCGCCTTTGACAGCGTAACGCTGCCCTCCTTTGCCGACGTCTGCGACAGCAGGCGCTTTTACGCGGACGCTACGCGCATCGAATACGCAGAGCATGACCCCGTGCGCGGCAGGGCGCTCATTCAGGAGCACGACGGGCGCTGTCTTGTAATAAATCCCCCCCGCGATGCCGCTTGAGACGAAGGAGCTCGACCGCGTCGCGGAGCTGCCGTACACCAAGCGTTACCACCCAATGTACGAGCCCCTCGGCGGCGTTCCCGCCATCGAGGAGGTAAGGTTCTCGGTCATTCACAACCGCGGCTGCTTCGGCGGCTGCAATTTCTGCGCTCTGGCCTTCCATCAGGGCAGAATGGTCACAAGCCGCAGCCACGAAAGCGTCATACGCGAGGTCACGGCGCTCACGAAATTCCCGGACTTCAAGGGCTATATCAACGACGTCGGCGGCCCATCGGCAAACTTCCGCCATCATTCCTGCAAAAAGCAGGCCAAATGCGGCATGTGCGCCGACCGCCGCTGCCTTGCGCCGACGCCCTGTCCGAACCTCGATGCCGACCACTCGGACTATCTCGCCCTCCTGCGCAAGCTGCGGCAGATACCGGGCATAAAAAAGGTCTTTGTCCGCTCGGGCATACGCTACGACTATATGCTCGAGGATAAAAACGACGATTTCTTCGCCGAGCTTGTGAAGTATCACATATCCGGCCAGCTCAAGGTCGCGCCCGAGCACTGCATCGACAGCGTCCTCGACTATATGGGCAAGCCGCACATCGGCGTGTACGAAAAGTTCATGGACAAGTACAAAAAGCTCAACACGCGCTTTTCCAAGGAGCAGTACGTCGTCCCCTATCTCATGTCCTCGCACCCCGGCAGCACGCTCGCCGACGCCGTCGCGCTGGCGGAGTACCTCAATAAAACGGGCCGTCAGCCCGAGCAGGTGCAGGATTTTTATCCCACGCCCGGCACGGTCTCGACCTGCATGTACTACACGGGCATCGACCCCATGACCATGAAGTCGGTGTACGTCGCAAAGACCTTCCGTGAGAAGGCCATGCAGCGCGCGCTTTTGCAGTGGAAGCGTCCGGACAAGCGAAAGCTCGTCATCGAAGCGCTCAGGGAGGCCGGCAGGGAGGATCTCATCGGCTGCGGGCCGGAGTGCCTTGTGCGCCCCGACCGCCCGCCGCGGGCGAAGGCTCCGGCAAAGCCGAAGGAGCCGGAAAAGCCGCAGATAACGAAAAAAGCCGGCTACGCCAAGGGCTGGGCAAAGCCCAAGTCCAAAAAGACGGCGAAGCCGGGTTCAAAAAAGAAAGGAAAATGAGTCATGAAGTACAAAAGATTTGACAAGACCATAGTTGCACGCATCGACCGCGGCGAGGAGATACTCGACAAGATACGCGAGCTGGCCGAAAAGGAGAACATAAAGCTCGCTTCCGTCTCGGCTCTGGGCGCAACGAACGACTTCACCGTCGGCGTTTTCAACACCTCGGAGAAGAAATACTACTCCAACGAGTTCAAGGGCGCGTTCGAGATAGTCTCTCTCACGGGCAGCATCAACACCATGGACGGCAAGTTCTATACGCATATACACATGTCCGCGGGCAACGAGAAGGGCGAGGTGTTCGGCGGTCACTTAAACCGCGCGGTCGTCTCCGCCACCTGCGAGATGATCGTGACCGTCATCGACGGCGAGATCGACAGATATCCCGATGCCGACGTAGGTCTTAATCTGTTCAAGCTGTGATGGAGTATCTTGCCTATTACCTCGCGGCGGTCAACGTGCTGCTGTGCGCTCTCATGGGCATAGACAAGCTGCTTGCAAAGCTCCGCAAGCGCCGCATCCCCGAAAGAACGCTGTTTCTGCTGGCGTTTCTGGGCGGCGCGCTCGGCGGTACGGTCGGCATGTATTCGTTCCGCCACAAAACGCTGCACAAGGCCTTCGTCGTCGGCTTTCCGCTGCTGACGCTCCTGCAGATCGCCGCTGCCGCGTACCTTATTATAAAATTCGCATAGAAAGAAGAATCACCCAATGAAAGAAAAGCTGAAGGGACTGCTGCTGTGTCTTGTTATCGCGGTCCCGGCGTGGCTGCTCGGCCGCAAATTCGCAGTCGTCGGCGGACCCGTTATCTCCATCCTGCTCGGCATGATCGTCGGCATGTTCCTCACAAACCGCGCCCCCTTCGAGGCGGGTATCAAATTCACATCGAAGAAGATACTCCAGTGGGCGGTCATACTGCTCGGCTTCGGTATGAACCTCGCGGTCATCGGCCGCACGGGCGTGCAGTCGCTGCCGATCATCCTCAGCACGATAAGCACCTCGCTGCTGGTCGCGTTTATCATGTGCAGGGCGCTGAAGATCCCCGCGAAGATATCCACCCTCATCGGCGTGGGCTCGTCGATCTGCGGCGGCTCGGCCATCGCCGCCACCGCGCCGGTCATCGACGCGAGCGACGAGGAGGTCGCGCAGGCGATATCCGTCATTTTCTTCTACAACGTCATCGCGGCGCTCATCTTCCCGCTCATGGGCACGCTCATCGGCTTTTCGACTACCTCCGGCGAGGCCTTCGGCATCTTTGCCGGTACTGCCGTCAACGATACCTCCTCCGTCACCGCCGCCGCCTCGACCTGGGACAGCATGTGGGGGCTCGGTTCGCAGACGCTCGATAAGGCCGTCACCGTCAAGCTCACGCGTACACTCGCGATCATACCCATCACCCTCGTCCTCGCGCTCATACGCTCGAAAAAATCTGCCGGCGAGTCGGGTAAGAAGGTCAGCCTGAAGAGCGTTTTCCCGATGTTCATCCTCTACTTCATCCTCGCCTCGGTCGTCACGACCGTTGCGCAGGCGCTGGGCGTCGATGCAAGCGTGTTCAATCCGCTCAAGGAGCTGAGCAAGTTCATGATAGTCCTCGCCATGGCGGCCATCGGCCTGAACACAAATCCCGTCAAGCTCATAAAAACCGGCGGCAAGCCGCTGCTGCTCGGCTTCTGCTGCTGGCTCGGCATCACCGGCGTCGCCATCGCAATGCAGCACGCCCTCTCACTTATTTAGAGGCGCTTTTTCAGAGGCGCATTAAGGCTGTACCTATACAGAGACTGCCGGTGCCCGGTATCGAGACAATGGTATAAATAAGAACGTTTCGCGCTTTTTCAGAGGCGCATTGACGCAGCCTCGGATACGGGTATCTCTGGTGGCCCGGTATCGTTACCGCCGACAAAATAAGAACACTGCCGCGCAACGCGAGTGCGGAGAAAGATTTGTTTGTGATGGTTTCCTGCGCGGCTTCCGGTCGGGCTGACGCAAATAGCGTATCGGCACGGCGCAGCAACGCCTCTGAAAATCCGTGCGCTCTGCGCACACCGCAATTATTCATTATTCGATATTCAATCTTCAATCTTCATTTGCAGGCGCAGCCTGCGCCCTGCCTTCCCCTTGCGGAGCTTGAGGGGAAGGTGGGTCGCGTAAGCGAGCCGGATGAGGTGTAATTAAATCCTTTACCGTCAGGCAAACACAAATTCACTACAAATCGGAAGTTGAATTTAATATTAAGCGTGAAAAAGACAGTGCAGACTATGATCTGCACTGTCTTTTATCAGCATTGTTGCGGCTTGCGCCGCGATTTAATTACACCTCTTCAGTCACCTTCGGTGACAGCTTCCCCTCAGGCTGCGCAAGGGGAAGCCAAGGGCGCAAAACCATTACTGCGTACTAATGGGGCGCGAAACGCCGTAGTTTCCACCAATGTACCGAACCGGGCACCGGCAATAAGCGTATCTGTAGGTGCGTCCGTGCGCCTCTGAAAAAACGCCTTTAGAAAGGAAAGCCCATGGGGGTGAGCTTGCTCATTGCCTCGTTGGTCGCGTTCTCGCTCTGGGTGATCGCCTCGTTGACCGCGGCGACGATCATGTCCTGAAGCATTTCGAGATCGTCGGGATCGACCGCCGAGGGGTCGATCTCTATGCTCTTGAGCGCGCGGGTGCCGATCATGGTCGCCTTAACGGCGCCGCCGCCGACGGTGGAGACAAACTCCCTGTTCTCGAGCTCCTGCTGCATTTTCATGAACTCTTCCTGCATCTTCTGAGCCTGCTTCATCATGTTGCCGCCGCCCATAGCGCCGCGAAATCCGCCTTTTGCCATATTAAAATTCCTCCTAAATAATTATACGAAACGAGTTTCCTTGAATTTTTTCAGTTCTTCGATGTCTCTTCTGGGTTTGCTGTTATCCTCGTGCAGCTCGGCTATCGTGAGCTTCAGGCTGCGTCCCGTGACGGCGGCCGCCGCCTCGCGCAGGCGCATGAGCACCGCCTGGTTGTTCACCGCGTTGAAGAAAAAGCCGGGCAGCACCTCGAGCGCGAGCGTATCATAGCTCACGGTGCAGCGCGTCTGCGCGGGGTTTGAAAGTATCGGGATCACGCCGCGCGGCAGCGTGTCCTCGGCTCTCTCGACTATCGCCGTCCACAGCGCGGCATTGTCCTGCGGCGCATCTGCGGCGCTTGCCGGAGCGTCGGGGTTGAGCTCCACGGGAGACGCCTTGTCGAGCAGATCGTCCTCGGGCTGATACTCGGCGAAGGCCGCCGGGTCAAGCTCGTCTGCCGGATCGGGCTCGTACTGCGGCCGCGGCTGCGGCGGTTCGTCAAGCTCAAAGGGCGCCTCGTCGAGCGTGGAGTGAAACTCCTCCTCCGCCTCGCCGTCATCGTCCTCCGCCGCGGGCTCCCGCACGGGCGCATGCTTCAGGTCCTCCTCGATGCGCGATACCCTTGCGCGCAGCCCGTCTATCCCCTCGCTCAGGCGCGGGTCGCACAGAGATATTATGCACAGCTCCGCCGTGAGCTTTGCGCTTTTCGAGTCGCGGATCTTCAGCAGACTGTCCGAGACGGTGTTTATGCGGTTTATCAGCTCCGCGCCGGTGAGCTTTCTGCAAAAAACATTCAGAATGTCGCGGCTGAAGCGGCCGGATATGAGATCCGCACCGGCCTTCGGCGCGACCGAAAGCATGAGACAGTCGCGCAGGAGCGTGTTGAGCTCATACAGCAGCGTCGCGGGGTCCTTACCGTCGCGCCAGAGACTGTCAAACAGTCTCAGCGCCTCGTCGGTGCTGCGCCTGACGGTGAAGTCGAGCAGCTGCGCCGTGCGCCTGTTGCCGGTCAGCCCCATCGCCGAATACACCGCGTCCGTGTCGATATCGCTCTCGCCCGAGCACTGGTCGAGCAGCGACAGAGCGTCGCGCATGCCGCCCTCGGCAAGCCCCGCGATGAGCTCGGCTGCGCTGCGAT
This sequence comes from bacterium, assembly GCA_963650165.1. Taxonomy (GTDB): domain Bacteria; phylum Bacillota; class Clostridia; order Oscillospirales; family Oscillospiraceae; genus F23-B02. Next base: position 61,093 of record CAVJKX010000008.1, on the reverse strand, counting down.
CGAGCTTTAAGCCCTCGCACTGCGCGACATGCTCGAGGTGCCCTGCGATCAGCTGCGCGTCAAGGCGCTTGAAGCTGTGCCGCTGGCAGCGCGAGAGTATCGTCGCCGGTACCTTGTTGAGCTCCGTCGTCGCAAGGATGAACACCAGATGCTCCGGCGGCTCCTCGAGGATCTTCAGCAGCGCGTTGAACGCCGCGGTCGAGAGCATGTGCACCTCGTCGATGATGTACACGCGCTTTTTGACCGAGACGGGTGAGAATACCGCCTCCTCGCGCAGCTGGCGGACGTTGTCCACGCCGTTGTTTGACGCGGCGTCGATCTCCACGACATCCATTACGCTGCCGTCCTCTATGCCGAGGCAGGCGGGGCATTTGCCGCAGGGATTGCCGTTTTCCGGGTGCTCGCAGTTGAGCGCCTTGGCGAGGATCTTCGCGCAGGTGGTCTTGCCCGTGCCGCGCGTTCCGATGAACAGATACGCGTGCGAGGTGCGCCCCGTGACTATCTGATTTTTCAGCGTTTCCGTAATGTGCTTTTGCCCGACGACCTCGTCAAAGGTCTTCGGACGCCATTTTCGATATAAAGCCTGATACATGATCGTTACCTGCAATAAATAGAATGCGGCCCTTGACAAGACTGCACACCCAACTTTGAAAACTGACATATGCCCGTTACGCCGGCAGCCGGCTCAGAACCGGCACCCTCGCGGCACACGAAAAACACCGCTTAATGCTGCTCGGTTCCCCGCCTGACATGGTTCACGGGTTTCCGTTGCGCGAGACCGGCTCGTCAACGCTGCTTACCGGGGTCAGACGACACATGACAGATCCTATGTTGGGAATTCATTCCTGCTGTAGCGGATTGCAGGTTACAGGGCACCGCTGGCTCCCCAACTAGTGCAGCCTTGTCAAAAGCCGCAAGCGTATTATAACTCAAATAATCGATATAATCAACAAATATTTTCTTTACTTTTCTGAAAAGTGTGTTATAATACTAAAGCTGATAGCACTTGGGCCCGTAGCGCAGCTGGGAGCGCGTTCGGTTCGCATCCGAGAGGTCGAGGGTTCGAATCCCTTCGGGTCCACCAAAAAGTCCGCCGTAATAATTACGGCGGACTTTTTCTATGCCCGAAAAGCGCTTGAAAACGCCTCTGAAAAAGCCTTCCCCTCAGGCTCCGCAAGGGGAAGGCTTTTTCAGAGGCGTTTTCACACCGTACCGATACGCTGTTTGCGTCAGCCCGACCGGAAGCCGCGCAGGAAACCGTGGCAGGTGGAACGGGCAAAATAAGTTCCTTACAGAAAATTTGTGTTTGCCTGACGGCAAAGGATTTGATTACACCTCTTCAGTCACCTTCGGTGACAGCTTCCCCTCGAAGGGGAAGCCAAGGGTGCGAAACATTATTGCGCACTAATGGGGCGCGAAACGTTTTTGCTTATGCCATTGTAACGATACCGGGCACCCGCAGTTTCCGTATAGGTGCAGCCTCAATGCGCCACTGAAATCACGAGGGGACGGAGTCGAGGCTGCGGGTGTGGACGATGGGCTTCCAGCCGGGGTCCTTGAATATTGCCGCGATGCAGATGGGCACGAAGGTCAGCATGAACAGCGGGAAGGTGAGCGCGTAAAGCAGCTTCTTGGCCGGAGTGCAGCGGATATTCTTCCACTCGCTGAGCGTCGTGATCGCGCCGATGACGAACAGCGTCATATACAGGCTCACGAGCGTTTGCCCGACCGATATGCCGAGAGTCGCCCAGTCGCCGCCGCCGAGGAGGTTCATGACCGCGGCACCGACATTCACGACGATGCTCAGCCCAGTGAGGACTGCCGCCGGCATGATGGACATTGCCATGTCGTAGCACGAGAAGCTGCCGTGCAGCATGCCGCGCATGAGGCGTCCGCCGTAGCGTGCAAACACCTGCATATAGCCGCGCGACCAGCGCATGCGCTGCCGCCACGACTGCGAAAATGTCACGGGCTGCTCGTCATAGACGACCGCGTCCGGGCAGTAGCCGATCTTCACGCCGTCGGTCACGTTGTCGATGGTGAACTCGATGTCCTCGGTCAGCAGGAAGAAGTGCCAGCCGCCGCAGCGCTCGAGTATCTCGCGCGTGAACAGAAAGCCCGTGCCCGAGACCGCGCAGCTGCTGCCGACCGCGGCGCGCGCACCGTTGAGATAGCGCGACTCGCGCAGGAACCACAGGCCGATCCCGGCGGAGATCCAGTTGTCGCCGTAGTTTTTCGAGTTGCGGTAGCAGGTGATGATATCATAGCCGCGCTCCATGCAGCCGCACATCGAGGCGATGTAGTTGGGATCGAGGATGTTGTCCGCGTCGATGACGATGTACGCATCGTAGCTCAGGCCGAGCTCCTTGAGCCTGTACAGCAGGAAATTGAGGACATAGCCCTTGCCGACATGCTCAGTATCCTGCCGCTCGAACACCCTTGCGCCGCGGCTGCGTGCGATCCCGGCGGTGTCGTCGGTGCAGTTGTCCGCGCCGACGATGATGTCGATAAGCTGCTGCGGATAGTTCTGCGCGCGGATGCTGTCAATGAGCTGACCGATAACGGCCTGCTCGTTGCGTGCGGCGATGAGTACCGCAACGCGCTTGCCGCGGCTTTCCAGGTGCGAGCCGCGCCTGTGCATCAGAAGTCCGATGGGGATGTAAATAAACTGATACGAGTAGCACAGGAAAAACACGCACATAATGACGAAATTGATCTTTTCGACAGTGCTCATACGATCACCTCAAATTCTTTGATGGCTCCGCCGCCGAAGCGGCACGTTAATTTTCTTAACTGTGTGGTGTGTCCTAATACACTTAAAATACACAATCGCAAAACTTTTGTCAATACCTTTTTTGAAATTTCCAAAAGTGCTGACGGGTCCCGTTTGTGCGCGACTTACTTTTGCGCGCGTGTCAGGATGAACGCGGCGACGGCCAGCAGAATGGGGACTCCGGCTGCCGCGCCTATGACGAGGAACTTATTCATCGTGCTGACGGCGAGCATGCTGACGTTTATCGCCGGGCAGGTGTAAAGCTGATTCGACTCGCAGTCGGCAACGGTTGCGGTGAAGCGGAAATCGCCGACATACATGATGCGCACGGGGATGGTTATATCCACGCTCTGCCCCGGCTCAAGGCTTTCGATGATGCGTGATTGGAAGGCGTCCGAGCCGAACTCGTCGACGGGGAGCGTCTGTGTCCTGCCGACGTCGAGCACCGTCAGGAAGCAGTGCAAATCGTTGCAGGCTTTGTCGCTGTTATTGGTAACGCGGATGACGATGTTGTCGTGGTGCACGGGGGTTGCGCTTATGCTTTCGGGCGAGATTATCTCGACGCTGATGGGCTCTGTGCCGGCGGCAAGGACGGGGAATGCGCAGCTCAGCAGCAGAAGAAGTATGGCGGTCAGACAAAGAAATTTTTTCATTTTACTTTTCTCCCTTGAGCGCGATGCTTCTGCCGCAACAGAGCATGAGCGCGATCGTTATAACGGCAAAGCCGACGAGCGGCAGAATGTAGCCCCACTGACTGAAAAACGGCTGCTTTTCGACCAGAACCGCGTCCATCATATCAAAGCAGCAGGCGATCGGGTCGACCTTGAGTATCGTAAGGCCGAGCGGCGAGAGCTTGAAAAGCCCCTTGATGAGCGCCGGAACGGTCAGAACGGTCATGCCGAGGATGGAGGTCAGGATAGCGGCTCTCGAGCTCTTCATTTTGATGGAGAACACGACCGACAGCGCGGTGAACGCCGTCAGCAGCAGAAGTCCGCCGAAGAAAGTCATGGCGATGGCGCGCCATGTAAGACCCGAGCCCAGGCCGATGGCGGCGAGGTAGGGGATGCACACAATGTAAAGCGCAACGCCGATGAGCATCACGCCGAGATATTTTGCAACGACGAGGTCACGCTTGCGCACGGGAGTGAGCAGCAGGCTCTCCATCGTGTTTTCCTCGCGCTCGGTCGCAAAGCATGCCGAGCCGAGCACCATGGAAATGGTCACGGTCAGGAACATCGCCGCCTTCATCGCATATTGCAGAACATCGTTCTGCGCAAGCACCGAGCCCTCTTTTATGCTGATGACCAGAACGCACAGGCCGCTCAGGACGCATGCGCAGGCCACGATCAGCCACAGGCCCTTGCAGTCGAAGAGGCTTTCGTGAAATTCCTTTTTGATGATGGTCTTGTTCATTGCGCTGCCGCCTCCTTTTCCGTTCCCGTTGCGAGGAAGAAGATATCCTCCATGCTCAGCGTCCGGCGTGAGAATTCGCCGACATCGATACCGGCGGAGAACATGGTCGTCATGATCTCGTGCTTTGACCGCGCTATATCGTCGGCGGTGCATTCGCTGCGGAGCTTGAGCAGAAGCTTGTTGTCGTCCGTTACCTTGACGCAGAGTATCTCTCCGACGCTCATGAGCTCGGCAACGGCGCGCAGATTATCGCTGGTGTTGAGCATCATGGTGTAGTTGGGCATGAACTTTTCGCGCAGCCGGTCTATGCTGCCCTGCTCGATGAGCTTGCCGTCTTTGACTATGCAGACCTTGCTGCACAGCACCTCGATATCCTTGAGAAGATGGGAGGTTATGAATACCGTAACGCCGTCGGTTTTGTTCGCCTCGAGCAGCAGCTGCTGGATCTCGTGCTGGCCGCGGGGATCGAGGCCGAGGGTCGGCTCATCGAGGAATATGACCTTGGGGCGGTTTATGAGCGCTTTGGCAACGCCCAGGCGCTGCTTCATGCCGCGCGAGAAGCGGCCGATGGCAACGTCCTTCTTTTCATACAGACCGACGCGGCGCAGAAGATACTCGACATACGCCGTCTCGTCATACTTCGGGTCAAACAGCGCGGCGAAGTATTTAAGATACTGCTGCGCCGTCATCGAGTAGTAGTAGCCGTGCGATTCGGGAACTACGCCGATAACGCGGCGGATATCCACGGGCTGCTTGGTTATGTCCATGCCGTTTATGAACGCCGTACCGCTCGTGGGCTGCAAAAGCCCATCGAGCATACGGATCGTCGTCGTTTTGCCGGCACCGTTCGGGCCGAGGAAACCGAAGATATCGCCCTCGTCGATCTGAAGATCGAGCCCGTCGACGGCCTTGAAGCCGTTTTTGTATACTTTGGTAAGCCCTTCTGTACGAATCATTGCCGTCTGCCTCCCGAGCTTTATGCTGTGCGCCGCGCGGGACGGTCGCGCACGATCATGAACGCGAACACCGCGAGGAAGTTGAAGAACAGGCCGAGGATGGGCCAGAGCGAGCGGTTCATGCCCTGAGTGACGGAGCTTTTGTACAGCCATGCGACGACGTCGAACCAATAAAACAGCGCAAGCACCGCCCACAGTACGCCGAGGCCGCCGATGATGGCGTAGTTTGTCGCGTTGAGCGGGGTGATGTGGCTTTTGTATTCGCGCTCGGAGTCGTGGTGCTTATCGCTCTGCACGGTGTCGGATGCCTGAAGCTGCTGCCGGTAGGCGGCCGCGTCGCTTATCTGCCGCGACAGGCTCAGCGGTATCGCCGCCGCCGTGAACACGGCCAGCACGATAAACAGCACAAGAATGAGCCTGAATGCCTTTGCAAAATCCTTTTTCATAATACGTTCTTTCATTTTCATATCCTCCTTTTTTAGCGGCGCTTTAACGCCCTGCCTATACGGTTATTGCGTCAGCCCGGTATCGAAACGATGGTGTAAATAAATACGTTTCGCGCTTTTTCAGTGGCGTATTGAGGCATCTACGGATACGCATATTGCAGGTGCCCGGTATCGAAACATTGGAATAAATAAATATATCTCGCGTCCCATGAGCTTGCGCTGTGTTTTTTGCAGTATCTAAAAAGCTGCGCCGGTCTTTGCAGGGAACTTATCTTGCCCGTTCCGCTCGAAGTGTCTGTCTGCGCACTGAAATCGGCGAGGCCCTTGGCTTCCCCTCAAGCTCCGCAAGGGGAAGGCATGGGTGCGCCCCATTACTGTACGCTTGCGTTACGCGGCAGCGTTCTTATTTCCTCCGCAGTCTCGATACCGGGCTACCAGAGATATCCGTATCCGTAGGTGCCTCAATGCGCCTCTAAAAAAACCCTCCTTACTGAACAATGCCAGTATAGGAGGGCGGTTTAAACCTGCGATAAATTAAATTTAAACGGATATTAAAAACGGATATTTAAATTTTCAAACGGTAGCCCACGCCCCAGACGGTCTGGATATACTCGGGCCTGGAGGGGTCGGCCTCGATCTTCTCGCGCAGACGGTTTATGTGCACGGCGACGGTGATGTTGTCGCCCATGCTCTCAAGTCCCCAGATCAGCTCGTACAGATCCTCGCGGCTGAACACCTGGTTCGGGTGCCGCAGCAGAAACAGCAGCAGCTCGAATTCCTTGTTCTTGAGGCACAGCTCGCGCCCGCCGACGCTTGCGCTGTGCGCGTCGGTGTCCATGACGAAGGGCCCCGCCTCGACGAGGCTGCTCTCTGCCTGCGGCCGGGGCTTTAAGCGCTCGTACTGCGCGAGATGCGCCTTGACGCGCGCGACGAGCACGCCCGGCGAGAAGGGCTTTTCGATGTAATCGTCCGCGCCGAAGCCGAGGCCGCGTATCTTATCGATATCCTGCGTGCGCGCCGTGACCATGAGTATGGGAACGTCGGTCCTGTCCCGCAGCTTTTTGCAGACGGAAAAGCCGTCGAGCCCCGGCAGCATGAGGTCGAGCAGGATAAGATCGTGCCCGCCGGCGAGAGCCTTATTGAGCCCCTCCACGCCGTCGAAGGCCGTGTCCGTCTCAAAGCCCGAGAGCTCGAGATAGTCGCGCTCTATATCGGATATCGCGCGGTCGTCTTCTATTATAAGTATCTTAGCCATTTTCGCAGCCTCCCGGAAGATCGATAACTATGCACAGTCCGCCGCCCTCGGCATTCTCGGCAAAGGCGCGCCCGCCCATCTGCCCGACCGAGCGCCTTACGATAGCAAGCCCCAGCCCGGAGCCGGAACCCGGCTTTGCGCGCGCGGGGTCCGTGCGGTAGAACAGGTCAAACAGCTTCGGCAGCGCCTCTGCGGGGACGCCGGGGCCGTTGTCGGAGAATTTGATGCGCACAAAGCTGCCCAGACGCTGCGAGGATATCTCGACCCGCGGCCGTTCGGGGCAGTATTTTATGCTGTTGCCGACGATGTTTTCAACGATGCGCCGCAGCTGCCCGCGGTCGGCACGCACCTGCGTGCCCGAAACGCCGCTCAGGTCGATATCGGCCTCCTGCGCCATGTCGGAGACTATGCTCTCAAGCTCCGGCCTGAGCTCAAGGCACTCGGTCTTTGCGGGGTATTCGCTCAGCTCGAGCTTTGAAAACTCCAGCAGGCAGGCGACCATGTGCTCCATCTCAAGCTCCTTGTCGTGTATCGTGCCGAGGTATTTTTCCTGAGTCTCCGGCGCGGCGGCGACGCCCTCGAGCAGAGCTTCGGTGTAGGCGCGTATCGAAGTCAGGGGACTTTTCAGATCGTGGCTCATGCCGGCGATGAGCTCCTTGCTGCTCTGCCGGCGGCGCTGCTCTGCCTCGAGCGAGGCTTTGAGTCTGGCCGCCATCATGTCGACCGCGTCGCAGGCGGCCTTGAACTCGTCGGGCTCGGTGTAGGCTATGGGATGCTCAAGATCGCCGGAGCGTATGCGCTCTACGCCCTCGACGAGTATATCCAGCGGCCGCGATATGTGCGAAAACAGCTCGCGCGTGAGGTAGACGTTCGTAAATAATATGGTAAGTATCAGCGCCATGCCGACGGCCCCGGCGTATATCCACACAAACACCTCAAAGCTTTGCAGCGGCCCCTCGTACTGCTCGAGCAGCAGATGCATCTCGCGCAGGCTGAGCCCCAGCTTCGGCAGATAGTTTGTCTCAAGGATGTACAGCGCAATGCCCGCACCGAGCATGAGCAGCGCCGCCGCCGTGAGCATCGGGATGAGGAACATGTGCAGGTTTGATCTGTTCAGCCGCTTTTTTATGGTCATATGATCACGCCTTTGTTAATGGTGGGTTCATTATATCAGCACTTTTCGCCCTTTAGTTAAACAAAATTTAAAACGTGTCGGGAAATTTTAAAGCTTTGTTTCATTTTTCGTTATACCCGCTTAAAATCCGCCGTTTAAACTTATATGCGTGGACAGGAAAGAAGCCCGCAAACGAAAATCACGGGAGGCGATATAATGAATGATACAGTTTTCAATAAAACTTTAACAGTTTGCGGCGCGCGAACAAATACTTCATGCACTGCCGCCTAAGAAAGCAGAACAGTTTTTGAAAATTCAAGAAAAATGTGCTGTTTAAATGCAAAGAGAACCGGTAAACATGTTAATTTGATGTAAATATTGCCGAATGGCTATTGTAATCTGATTTTTAACAGTCATAATTAGTATGACAGTTGTGAACAGAAGATAAGAATCAAACGACTTCAGAGAAGAACGGACAAATTTTCAGGAGGTAAATGAAATGAAAAACACTATGACCAACGTAAATATAATCACCAACATCCTCGGAGCACTGTTCCGCAGCGAGGAAGCTCTGTGCCGCGATGCGGCGGAGGCCGCCGTGCGTGAAGCAGGCAGCGGCTTCAGTGCGGCCAGCGCGGCCGTGGAGCTCTTCACCGACTGCACCGGCAGCTACGCCGAGGTCACCCTCCCCGGCAGCTACGACTGCGCCTGCGGCATGAAGCTGTGCTGCATCGTCGATACCGACACCATGGAGGTCTGCGGCATCTGCCCTGTTTTTTAGAGGCGCATTTAGGCTGTACCTATACGTTTATTGCGGGCGCCCGGTATCGTTACTGCCGACGAAATAAGATCACTGCCGCGTAACGCGAGTGCGGAGTAATGTTTTGCACCCTTGGCTTCCACTTGCGGAGCTTGAGGGGAAGCTGTCACCGAAGGTGACTGAAGAGGTGTAATAAAATTGCGGCGCAAGCCGCAACAATGTTGATAAAAGACAGTGCAGATTTTTAGTCTGCACTGTCTTTTTCTCGTTTAATATTGGATTAAGTTCCTTACTGGGAATTTGTGTTTGCCTGACAGCAAAGGATTTGGTTACACCTCATCCGTCAGCCTTGCGGCTGACACCTTCCCCTCAGGCTCCGCAAGGGGAAGGCAGCGCAGAAGCTCCGCTTCTGCGAATGAAGAGTGAATAATGAATAGTGAATAATTGCGGTGTGCGCTCTGCGCACGGATTTTCATAGGCGTTTTCACATTGTGCCGATACATTTATTGCGTCAGCACGACCGGAAACAATGGAGAAAATAAATACGTTTCGTATCCCGTGAGATCGTGCTGATTTTCGCATCAGCCCGACCGGCGGCCGCGCGGAAACCGATACAAGAGGATAAACAAATCTTTTTCCCGCACTTACGGGCAGCGAAACGCCGTAGTTTCCTCCATCGTTTCGAACCGGGCACCCGCAATATGCGTATAAGTACAGCCTAAATTCGCCTCTGAAAATTCGCCACTAAAAATCCTTTACGAAGGCGGATGCACTGCGGTTGCCGACGGCGCAGAGCACGCCGTTTTCGACAAAGCTGCGCAGCGTCGGGATGAGCGAACGGAGCTCCTGCGCGTTCGTGTCGAGGATCTCGCGGCGCAGCTGCGCGATGCTCTGTGCGCTCGTGCCCTTGAGGCAGCGGCGGCAGCTGAGCTCGCACATGCCCGCAGGGTCGAGCAGGGGATCGGTCGTGTTGACCGTGCCGATGATGATATCGTCAAGCGGCATATCCTCCGCGAGCATCTGTCCGAGCACATCCGGCAGCGCCGCAAACGCCTCGGCCGAGGCCGGCAGATTCGGGTCGCGGTAGGAGTAGCAGAAGATATCGCCGTTCGCGCGCACATTCATGCCCGTGCCGTAGGCTCCGCCCTGAACGCGCACGGCGCCCCAGAGATAGCCGAAGGTCATCAGCGAGGCCAGCACGGGCCACGCGCCGGAGTACGCTCCGCCGAAGGCAAAGAGGTTCCCGCCGAGCGCGCTGAAGCCGACGTCCGCAGGTATCTCGACCGTGCAGCTTTTCTCCGCTCCGGCGGGCGCCGCGGCGGGCTCACCGCGCACCGTTTCGGGAAGCGCGCGGACAAGGCTCTCTATCGCGGCCGTGTCGGGATCGCCGCCGAAGCCGATAAACAGCCTGTTCGCGGCAAAGGCCCGGCCGGCAAGCGCATTGAGCTCCGCGCAGAACTCAGCGCCGTTTTCGTCAAAGCCGGCGGTAAGCTCCGACAGCCAGCCGGCAAAGCTCTCGCCCTCAAGCGCCTCGCGCAGAGCACCCTCGGCCGAAAAGCCCGACAGCGCCTTGGTCACGGCAAAATTATGCCCGTTTCCGATCAGCGACTGTTTGAGGAAGTAATCGGTCTGCACGAGCAGCTCGCCGATCCTGCCGCACTCGTCCCAGCAGGTGTTCTTGAGTATCTCGGTCAGAAGCTCGGCCGCGGAAGCCGTGTTTTCGCGCAGCATACTCGCCGAAACCAGCAGGTACGGCGTGCATTTATCCAGCTCGCCCTCGTGCGAGATGAGCTCCACCCTTGCGCCGAGACCGCCGAGGGTGGCTTTTATTTTGTTCTGAAGCTCCGATGCGCCGAGATTTTTCGTGCGCAGCTCGCCGAGGCAGGAGGCGATGATGCCGGCCTGCCGCAGCTCCTGCGTGCCGAAATCGGAGATGTCGAAATACAGGTTGAGGTAGACTATCCCGTCCGCGCCGGTGCTGACGCGCAGTGCCGGGCGGGACGCGATATCGCAGGGCTCGGCGCCGATGGGCTCGACCTCGCGCGGCACGTCGGCAAGCTCGAGCACGGGCAGCGTCGCAAGAGCCTCCTCGCTGTCGCGGCTCTGCTGCCACTGCTGCATTTTCTCAACGGCAAGCTTTTCGCGCCGGAGCCGCTGCCCGTCCCAGGCGGACGTCTGCGCCGCGATACGCGCCTTTTCCTTCGCCGCATCGTCGGCGACCTTCGTTTTCGACGGCAGAGCGTATACATAGCACTTATCGTCGGCATCCGCGAGCATTTCGAGCGCGAGAGCCTCGAAATAATCGGTGCCGAGCTTTTCACGCAGGGAATCGAACACCCGCGCGTTGTCTATATGCATCATCGGATCGCCGCCGTAGAGCCAGCCGTCGAGCGCCTTTATTGCAAGCTCCACGCCGTAGGGCTCGGTGACCTCGCGGCAGTTGAAGGCAAAGCGCTCGATGCACGCGCGCAGCGCACTGCGGTCAAGCCCCGCCGCGGTCAGCGCCCTGACCGTTTCCGGAACAAAGCCGCGTATCGTCCCGAAGCGGTCGGCGGCGGAATTGAGCACGACAAGGGACAGCGAGGGCTGATATATGCCGTCGCTTATCTCGAGGCCGACGTCCTGCGCAAGACCCTTTTCGAGAAACGCGCGCTTGAGCGGCGCTTCGTTCGAGCCGGTGAAATAGTCGGCAAGGATCTTGGCGGCATAGAGCTTTTCAATATCGTCAAAGCGGCACAGCAGCTTTGATATGACCATGTGCGCATGCCCGTCCTCGCCCTCGGCGGGCTCGAAGAAGACCGTAGCCTCGCCGGTGACGGGCTTCTGCTCGGCAAAGCCGAAGTCGGGCTCGCGGCGGTCGTATTTGCAGAGGTATTCGCCGTCTATGTATTCGAGAACGCTTTCTATGTCCATGTGCCCGTCGAGGAAGAAGCGTGCGTTCGAGGGGTGGTAGAAGCGTCTGTGCGCCGCTATGAACTGCTCGTAGCTGAGCTCGGTTATCTTCTCCGGCAGGCCGCCGGAGGAAAAGCCGTAGCAGGTGTCGGGATACAGGAGCCTGTCGGCAGCGTCGCCCATGAGCCGCTCAACGTCGGCATATGCGCCCTTCATCTCGCTGAAAACGACGCCGTTATAGCTTGCCTCGCCGGTTGCCTCGTCAAATTCGTAATGCCAGCCCTCCTGCATGAATATCTCGGGCTTTTCGTAAATGGCGGGGCAGAACACCGCGTCGAGATACACGCTCATGAGGTTATATAGATCCTGTTCGTTTCGGCTCGAAACGGGGAACATGGTCTTGTCGCCGAAGGTGTAGGCGTTTAAAAACGTCTGCATCGAGCTTTGCAGCAGCGAAACGAAGGGCTCCTTGACGGGGTATTTCTTCGAGCCGTTGAGGACGCTGTGCTCAAGAATGTGGAAAACGCCGGTGTCGTCCTCCGGCAGGGTCTTGAAGGTGACGGCGAAGGTCATGTTCCTGTCGGCTCTGTCGAAGTACAGGAGCTCCGCGCCGCTTTTTTTGTGCCGCAGGGTGTAAAGCTGCGCTTTTTTTGCTTCGATGTATTCCTTTTTTTCAAGCTCGAAGCCGGCTGCGCAGCCGCCCGGCTCAACCTCGCTGAGTTTTATTTTTTCCTTTATCATTTTTCCTCGCATCCGCTTTACAGCGTTTTGCTGAAAAGTCTGTAGTAATCGTTTGTTTTTTCAAGCTCGGCAGGCGAGCCGGCGGCCTCGGGAGAGCCGTCCTTCATGACGATGATGTTGTCGGCGTTCTTCGTTGCGGCGAAGCTGTGCGCTATCATTATCGTCGTGCGCCCCTGCATGAGCCTGTCGAGAGCGTCGGTGACGAGCGCCTCGCTCATCACGTCGAGATTGCTCGTGGCCTCGTCGAGCAGCAGGAAATCCGAGCCGCGAAGCATCGCGCGGGCGATGGAAATGCACTGCGCCTGGCCGCCGGAGAAGTTCGAGCCGCCCAGACCCACATCCTCGTCAAAGCCCAGAGGCTTTTCCATGATGAAGTCGTAGCAGTTGGCTCTCTTCGCCGTTTCGATGAGCTCCTCCTCGCTGACCTCGCGCTCGAGGCCGTAGAGCATGTTCTCGCGCACCGTGCCGCCGATGAGCGCCTCGCGCTGGAACACATAGGCAAAGCGCTTCCGCCACTGCGCAAGATCGAGCTCCGAGATATCCTCGCCGCCGAAGAGTATCCTGCCCTCCGAGGGCTCGTACAGGCGCACGAGCAGCTTGAAGAGCGTGCTCTTGCCCGCGCCGTTGCCGCCGATGACGGCGGTGACCTTGCCCATGGGTATCGTCAGGGATACGTTTTTGAGGACCTCGCGCTCCTCGGAATAGGCAAAGCTCACGTTTTCAAAGAGTATATCCGAGCAAACGCCGGGAACGTCTGCGCCGTCCGCGTGCTCAGGCTCTGCCGAGGAGACGCGGTTTATCTTCTGCATCGTGCCGAAGATGCCGGACACCGAGCCGACGTTCATGAAAAACTGCATGAGCTGGAGCCCGACGATGCCTGTTATCATGTAAAACGCGGTCAGATCGCCGATGCTGAGCACGCCCGCGGGCACGAGCCTGCCGCCGATGACAAAGACGATGAAGATGAACATGATCGAAAACAGGCTCGAGGCAAGCTGATAGCCGGCAACGAGTATCCAGTTGAGGAAATCGGCAATGTACATGCGCCTGAAGGTGGCGCTGCCCCTGCGGCTTTCGAGCATTTCGGCAGCCGCGCTCTTTATCAGGCGGAGATTGCGCACGCGCTCTGCCAGGTAGCCGAGGCTGCTCGCCATGGTCACGGTGCTGTAAACGCCGAGCCTGTACATGAGCTTTCCGTAGATGACGCACACGATGAGCGTCAGCGGAATTATAAGCAGCGAGTAGTTTGCAAGCATCGTATTGTAATCGTAGAGCTTTATGAACGCCTGGACCGACGTCACGATGCAGACCACGAACGACACCGCCATTGAAAACAGCGTCGAGGGTGCGCTCGCATCGGAGGTGACACGGCTGACGAGCTCGTTGCCGTTATCCTCGTCGTAGTACTTCATCGGCAGGTGCATTATCTTCTCCCAGAGCCTGCACCTTACGCGGAGGTTTATAGTCTCCTCCATTTTCCGCGTGAAGTAGTAGGACACGATGGACAGCACCGCCGCCGCGGCTGTCACGCCCATGTAGCTGAAAAGCGCCTTGCCGTCGATCGCCTTCTGGCTCGTGTCGATGACGCTCGCCGTGAGCGTTGCGCTCTGAAGCTCCGCGCTCATTGTCGCGGCCGAGAAGATAAAGCACAGGATGATGAGCAGCCAGGGCAGCTTAACGCCCCTGAGGACGCTGAAATATCCGGAAAGCTTTTTCATGTTTCCTCCTCCCCGAGCGTGTTCTGTACCATGCCGCGGTACGTCGGGCAGCTGCGCATGAGCTGCTCGTGGTCGCCGTCGCCGACGAGCGTGCCGCCGGACAGGACGATTATACGCCCGCAGCGCCTTGCGTAATCGAGATCGTGCGTTATCAGTATGCGCGTTTTACCCTCGAAAACGGCGTCCATCGTCTCCTGTATCCTTGCCGAAACGCGCACGTCAAGCGCACTCGTCGGCTCGTCCATAAGTATTATGCTGCCGCCGCGCAGCACCTCGCGGGTGAGCACGAGCCGCTGCTTCTGACCGCCGGACATCGACTCGCCTCCGGCGGCTATCGCCGTGTCGAGCCCGTCGGGGCACAGCTCAAGGTACTCGGTAAAGCCCGTGCGCCTTGCGGCTTCGAGGATCTCCGCGTCGCCGACCTCGCGGTCTATGCCGTAGGTGAGCGCCTCGCGCAGGCTGCCGCTGAATATGCCCGCGCCCTGCTGGACATAGGCAAGCTTTTTTCTGAACTCGGAAAGAGATATATCCGCAATGTCCGTTCCGCCGACGAGCACCCGGCCCTCGTCGGGCAGGTAGAAGCGCTCGAGCATGCTCACGGTGGTGGTCTTGCCGCTGCCGCACATTCCGACTATGGCGACGCTGCCGCCGTCGGGCACGGTGAACGATACGTTCCTCAAAGCGGGCTCGTCTGCGCCGGGATAGGTGAAGCTGACGTTTTCAAAGCGCACCTCGCCGCTGTCGGGGAAGGAGAGTGCGCCGCCGCACTCGTCGCTGCCGTTCATTATGCCGACGCTGCGCTCGAAGGTGCCCTTGATGCCCTTGATCGTTACCCAGCGCGTGAAAACGCCGTCCATTATCGGGAACAGGTTCTGCGCGAAGAGGAAAAAGGCAAGCCACATCGTCACGTCGATCTCGCCCCGCTGAAGCAGGATGACCGCAATGACGACGACAATGAATTTCTGCAATATGTCGATGACCGCGACGATGCCGGAGGAGATGTTCGTCAGATCGACCAGCTTCATGTTGGCCTTCATGATCTCGCCCGCGGCCTCGCGGCCGTTTTCGCTCTCGAAGCTCTCGTTGGTGCAGGTCTTGACCAGCGGCAGGTGGCTTATCCTGTCGGCCAGGAAGCTCGTGAGCAGGCCGATGCGGCCGTAGACCTTCGTCGATGCCGTCTGCACCTTTTTGCCCATGATCAGCGCATACAGGTATTTCAGCGGCAGCATCGCAAAGCAGGACAGCGCCAGCACCCAGTGATATTCGTTTATCCGCAGCAGCGCCGCGACGATGTAATAGATATCGGGAATGAGGTAGATGATGACGTTGACCATGCTGTTGACCGCGGAGCCGGTGTCGTTTATGATCGCGCTCATGAGGTCCGAGGGGTCGTTGAGGTCAAAGTGCTCCATGCGCATGCCGAGCATCTTGCTCCAGACGCTCTCCCTTGCCCTGCGCACGCCGAGCGACTGCGCCTGCACCTGAGCGGCCACGACAACGAACGACAGCACGCCGAGTGCGACATAGTAGATAACGGCGTCCCTTATCGCCTTGCCCGACAGATCACCGCCGAGCAGGCTCGCCGTCGTGTTCGGAAGGTCGAGCAGCATACGGTTGAAGGCGAGGTTCAGCGCCAGAGCAATGAGCACCCAAAGCCACGGAAGCCGGAGCTTCCTGAGCGTGACGAACAGGCTTTTCCACGTTCCGCTCGTATTTTTTTCGTTTGGTCCCATACTGAACTCCTGTTAATTGAAAAAGCGGATGCCACGTTTTATGGCATCCGCCGTTCGTTATTGCAATTATTCGTAAACGGTCGAGAGGAAGGTCTCCTCGATCAGACGGGTGTATTCCGCCACGGAGTGATCCTTCAGCAGGCTCATGGAGATGTAGCTGTCGATCGATGCGCTGAGCGCATCGCCCGTGTAGGACACCATGAGCACGGTGTCGGAAACGCGGACCTCGCCGCTGGTGCTCTCGGCGAGCTTGTCGGCCGCCTCCTTGGAGGGGCACTCGTAATAGGTGTAGGCCGCGACCATGTCGCCGTCCTTGCCGTAGAGGAAGGTGCTCAGCGAGGAGATGCAGTCGCTCTCGTCGGCGTCCACTGCCGCCTGGCCGCTGCCGGTGAGGACGACCTTCTCGTCATACTCGATGTCGGTGGGATCCTTGTGCTCGGCGTAGGGCTTGTAGGGGTTCTCGCCGGAGTCGGCGCGCACGCCGTAGCTCTGCTGGAGATAGGTGATATAGCCCGAGTCGCCGGAAAGGCCCATGCTCTCGCACTCGGCGGCTATCTGGTCGGCCTCGGCGGTGTATTTGAGAACGGTGTCGCTCTCGGCGGTGTACGGCATGCCGAAGGTTGAGGACATGGTGTTGAGAACGGTGTCCTTTGCGCTCGCGTCGCTGAGCATGAGGTATGCGTCGCACTCGACAGCGGTGCCCTCATTGGAGTAAACGACGAAGTAGAGGGTGACGGTTCCGGGGATGGTGACCAGCTTCGACTCGTCGGGCAGACCGAGATCGACCTCCTCGCCCTCGGCGTATGCGGTGTATTCGCCGGTGCTGACGTTTATCCAGCCCTTTGCAAGGCCGGTCGATGCGTCATAGTCGTACATGCCGATGGGGCTGCCGCTTTCGTCGTACATCACGGTGTCGGGATAGGCGTCGCTGCTTGCGTACTCCGAAAGCGTGTCGCCGAAGCTGTCGTTTTTAAGAACCGTGCGGGTATCAAAGGTCAGACCGCTCGGGTCTGTGTGCGAATAGTCGCCGAGCTTGACCACGTCGGCCTTGCTGAAGAGGCTGCATCCGGCAAGGCTGAACACAAGAACAGCCGCCAGCAGCACGGATACGAGTTTTTTCATCTTTGGTCGTCTCCTTTATTTTTCTTTGTAATACAGCAGGCAGTGGCAGTAGCCCTCAAAATCGGGGTCCTGCATCTGCTGCCGGAATTCCTCGCAAATGCATTTGTATTCGGGCTTTATCTCCCTGCGGCAGGGACAGTAGCCGCCGGTTTCCTTCAGCCCGGCCTTTATCTTCGCAACGACCGCGGGGTCGTCGTTGAGTCTTATCTTTCCCATATGTATCACGCTTTCCTTATTCGTACAGCAGCTTTGATATATGCTCAAGCAGCTCGGCGCGGTCAATGCTGCCGACCGTGCGGTCGATAAGCTCGCCGCGGCGGAAATACAGCAGCGTCGGCATCGCGTCGATGCCGTGCGTGTCGGCTATATCGGGGTTGAACGTTATATTGACTCTGCCGAAGGAAATGCCCGACAGCTCGTCGGCGACGGCGTCGTACACCGGTGCGAGCATGACGCAGGCAAAGCAGTTTTCGCCGTAGCAGTCGATGACCGCGTATTCGGCCTGTGAAAATTCCTTCCACTGTTGTTCTATGAGCTCTTTAACCATGTTTAACCTCCAAACTTCTGCTCGATCAGACGGCTTATGTGCTCGAACAGCGGCGTGAGGCACAGCTCGCCGCGCGCCATCTCCAGAAGCTCGCCGCGCTCGGGAACGGGCTCGCCCATGAGCTGCATCATCTCGGCAAACTGGTCGGCCATCTGCTCGACCTCGGCCTGACCGGTCTCGATACCCTGCTTGCGGCAGAACGCCTCGGCGACCCACATCTGTTTGCACTGATATACGATCGACTCGACCACCGTCTCCTCGCTGATGCCCTCGGGCTGCGGCCGCTCGGCCTTGGTCTTTTCGACATAGGCCTGCATCTCGCCCTCGTCGTAGCTGTACTCGCTTCCGTTTACGAGCGCATCCATGAGATAGCGCATGATCGCCTTGCTGCGCTCGAGCTTCTGCTCGCCCTCTGCCTTCGCGGTCAGATAGGCGCGGTAGCTCTCGACGCTGTCGACGCCCTCTATGCCCAGCGACGCTATGAGCGCGTCGTTCACCTTGACGGGTGTGCGGCGTGTAACGGTCTGAACGCGCAGATGAACCGCCCTTCCGGCAAGCTCCGCCGTGAAAACATCGCCCTTGCGCTTTCCGATCGCGGCCGCCGCGGCCTCCTGTGCGCCGGGCAGCTCGGTGCCGGTAAATATAAGTATCGTCCGTCCGTCGGGATAGCGCTCCTTATCCGCCGAGCAGCGGACAATGTCGCCGGCCTCGGCCAGGTCCACGGCGCTCTCCTTCGCGCAGCGCAGGGAAAGAGCCTCTATCTCACTTTCGATATGCCGTGCATCGACCTTGAGCTCCAGCATTTCGGCAGGGACCGAAACGCCGTCGAGGTCGCACAGCCTGCTTACAAATCCGTTCATAGGGTCATCCTTTCGTGTTTGATACAAAACTTTGATAAATTGAACGCAAAGTACATGGTCATTCTACATTATAAGCCCTCAAAACGCAACTGCTTTTTTTAATGTGTACAAATCAGTCTTTTTCAGACTGAAAAAGACGCGGCCGACGGCCGCGCCTTTTTCTTAGGGAGTAAATATGGAGTAAAAATTAGAAGGAGAAGCTTGTTATCAGCGGGCCTTGTACTCGATCTTCGTGACCGAGACGACCAGTCCCGCGACGGCTGCGAGGGCGAGGACCGCGCACACTGCCGTCCAGACGGCTGCGTCGTGGTTTGCCGAGTCTATGTCCGCCTGGCTCGAGACGCTTGCGGCGGTGCATATCTCGCCGTAGGTCGCGCCGTAAGCGGCGGTGCCGTTATTGAGAAGGTAGGCCACGTCGCGGTCAAGGACGGATGCGTCGGAGTTGAACTCGGCGACGGGCCTGAGGCTTTCGGCCATGCGGACGAGATCGTCGTCGCTGTCGTCGGCGGTCTGTACGCTCACGGGGTAAACGGTGTTTGCAAGACCCATGGAGGTCGCAAGGCTGCCGGCGCTGTCGGCGTGCTTTAAGAGGTTCGTGTCGGCGGTTATGCGCTCGACCTTCTGCGTCTCAACGCTCGTGAAGCCGACTGCCGCGAGGAGCAGCACGATAACCGAAAGAATTGCGGTTATAACATAAACGGTGTTGTTTGAAGTCTTTGTTTTCATGATGTGATCCTTTCCGTCCCGCAGGGTGGGACTGTCTTTTTATTGACCACATCATAGTGCCGCATTTTATAGAATTCAACCTACAATAGCGCCTCGAATGACAAGATTATAGGCATTTGCATAAAAGTGCGCAAGAATAATTGCATGATTTTACCCTGTCATGCAAGAAAAGCAGTGCTTTTGAACTTATCGTCTTATTTCCATGCAGTAGAACGACGGTCTGTTCGGGTATCTTTTATCGGGAGTGTTCCAGATCTCCGCCTCGTCAATTTTTCTGATGTGCTTCGGAGTAAGCTCTCCGGCGGAGACTGCATACCTATGAATTACGGGCCGGTCCTCAAATTCATCGCCCGCCCCCAGCCAAACATGCCAAAGCTCCACTAAGTCCGTGTTTCTAAGGGCGTTTTTTATATATTCGATAATCCGCCATGCCCTGCCCTCAGTATAGCAGTTCCACTCCAGCCTGACGGCATTCCTTTTGCCGCTGTATTCCCACACCTCCGTAAACGGGAGCAGGAAATAGTTGTCGTCCGCGCCGCCGTCAAGCACTGTAGCTGCGCCTCTTTCAATGCTTATCTCAAGCGGATAATCGCAGACCGGCGCTGCCTCCTTTAAAGGAAGGTCGGACGCAATAAATGTGCATATGCTCATGCGGCTTCTCCCTTGACGTTCTTTATCGTTTCATTTTCTCCGACAGCGTGCGGATCAGGGCAGTGAAGGCGCGCAGCTCGCGGTTCGGGCGTCCCTCGCAGCCGCGTGCGGCCTGCAAGAGCGCTTCCGCCGCCTGCACGAGCTCGGTGAACACGGGGTTTGTCCTGCGCTCGGCAGGAGCCTTCTGCGCACGGACGACAGGCTTGCCCTCGGTTATGACGGTAAAGCGCCCCTCTGCGAGGTCGAACTCCGTGCCGCTGTACGGCGCGAAGGCGCGGTAGCCCAGCTCGTTGTTGAGGCAGGCGGTGAAGCTGTCGGCGCTCTCGGGGTCGCCGTGGTTTACGAACACGAGCTCCGGCTTTTCGGAAAAGCCCTCGAGCCACGCGATGAGCCCGCGCTTGTCGGCGTGCCCGCTGACCCCCGGCAGGGCGGCGATCTCGGCCCTGACCTCGATCTGCTCGTTAAAGAGCTTTACCTCCTTCGCACCGTCGTGCAGCGCACGGCCGAGCGTTCCGGCCGCCTGGTAGCCGACGAACAGCACAAGGCACTCGGGCCGCCATAGATTGTGCTTGAGGTGGTGGCGCACGCGGCCCGCGTCGCACATGCCGGACGCGGAGATGATGACCTTGGGCTCCTTATCCTCGTTTATCGCCTTGGACTCGGCCTGGCTGACGGCCGTGTGCAGTCCGGGGAACAGCAGGGGATTTTCGCCCGAGCGGATGATGGCGCGCATCTCCTCGTCGACATAGCTCGTGTCGCATTGCAAGAAGATACCCGTTGCCTCGACGGCGAGAGGGCTGTCAACGTAAACGGGGAAGTTGTCGTGCCCCTTTACGAGGCCGCGGTTTTTGATCTCGCGGATGAAATACAGCATCTCCTGCGTTCTGCCGACGGCAAAGGCGGGGATTATGACGTTGCCGCCGCGGTCGAGCGTGCGCTGGATGCAGTCGGAAAGCGCGGCGATATAGTCCGGCCGTCCGTCGGAGTGGTTCCGGTCGCCGTAGGTGGATTCGATGACGAGGTAATCGGTCTTATCGATGTGCTTCGGGTCGCAGAGTATGGGCTGATCGAGGTTGCCGATATCGCCGGAAAAGACGATCTTTTTCTCGTGTCCGGCCTCCTTGAGCCATATCTCGATTGCCGCCGAGCCCAGCAGGTGCCCGACGTCGGTAAAGCGAACGGTCACGGCCTCGTTTACCTGTATCATGCTGCCGTAATCGCAGGGGCGCAGCAGCTTCAGGAGCCCCGCAACGTCCTCAAGGTCGTACAGGGGCTCGACCGGCCCCTCGCCGCGGCGCATCGCCTTGCGCGATTTCCACTCGGCCTCGGACATCTGGATGTGCGCACAGTCGCGCAGCATGATATCCAGCAGCGAGCAGGTCGCGCCCGTCGCGTACACCGCGCCGCGGAAGCCGCTTTTGTACAGCAGCGGCAGAAGTCCCGAGTGGTCTATGTGCGCATGCGTAACCAGCACGAAGTCGAGCGCCGCAGCCGCGACCGGCAGCTTCTGATTTTCAAAAAGATCCTTGCCCTGTTCCATGCCGCAGTCGATAAGACCTCTCTTGTCTCCGACCTCGAGAAGCGTGCAGCTTCCCGTGACCTCGTGGGCAGCGCCCAGGAATGTGATCTTCATGTTTTCTCCTTACAGCTCCGGTGTCCAGCCGTCGGCAAAGGCTTCGTCGGGAGCGGGCTTGGTGAGCTCGATATAGTAGCCTGCGTAGGTCAGATCCATGTACGGCATGACGTAGAACTGGACGAGGATGCCCAGACCGACGGTGTTGAGTATGTCCGCAATTACAGAGGGTGACATCGCGTCGGCGAGAGTGTAGCCGAGGTAGGATGCAAGGCCGACGAGCACGCCCCAGCCGATGAAGCTCAGGTCCATGACGAAGAGCTCGCCCTTGTGTCCCTTCATGATGCGCTTGCTCTCCGTTATGCATTGCAGTGCGCTCATCTCCGGGTGCTCAAGCAGCAGGTACAGCGCCTGACGGTAGCGGTAGAACGCGATGAAGCCCGGGAATATGAGCAGCAGGGACCACAGGAAGATGAATATGCTCTCGAGAATGTACAGCCACAGTACGCGGAAGAACATGCCGAAGGCATCGAAAATGTTCCAGTAGCTGGCCTCCATGCCGCGGACCGTCCGCAGGCAGAATATCGCAAAGCCGCCGCCGAGGACGATCGTCACTATCTGGATGGCAAGATCGAGCAGCACCGCGGTCGGCGTAGGCATGGCCTCCTGTATGGCGTAGATAAGCTGCTCGGCATCCTCGTCGCTGAGGTCGTAATCATAATCGTAGGTATCGTCGTTTATGCTCACGTCGTAGTTGAAGCCGAAGTCCTCAAAGACCTTCTGAAGCCTGAAGGCAGAGTCGCCGGCGATCTTGTACGAAAGGAAGCTGAGCACCGCGAGAATGAGGATGTATATGATCGCGGTGACGACGGGTTTGGGATCGGCAGTTCTGATAAGGTTTTTTGACTGCTCCTTAAGCTGTTTTCCGTCCATAGGTCAGACCTCCTGATATTTATACCGTGATTATATCATCTTTGCGCAGGAAATAACATAGTAGTTGAAAAAATAATTTTCTTGACAAGGCCGATGAGGAATGCTATTATTATCAGGCAAATGCGCGAGTGGTGGAATTGGCAGACTCGCTAGATTCAGGTTCTAGTGCTCACTCCGGGCGTGCGGGTTCAAGTCCCGCCTCGCGCACCATATCGAGTGTTCTTATAGCATTTGAAAGGCTGTAAGAACACTCGCTTTTTTATACAGCGAGTTCACAGGGGACGTAGTTGACGACTACGCCTTTTCTTGTATTTACGGACACTTCCGGAATCGGCAGGGACAGCGCCGTTGGAAGCCCATTTCGGAGTGAAGGCCAGGGAGGGGTATCTGCAATAATCCCGCTTGCGCAACGGTCAGCAATGTATCCTGTGCAGCTTTCCGCCTGCTTTGAAGCTGCTTTTTTATCGGTTCATAACAGCTCTTAACCAGATTACAGCATAATAATCCATAAGCAAAAATCCGCACTTGCCGCAAGGGAATACAGAACAGGCCGAAGGAGCTGCTCCTTCGGCCTGTTTGAATATTATTTAATGATTTTGCTCTAAGCCGCCTCGAATTGCGTCCGGCGCTGATATCTCGGACCGGAGGCCGCTTTTCTGATTATTTCACATGATCTTTTATCCAGCCGCAGATAATATCCGCGATCTGATCGTTGTTGTTATCCATCATCAGCATGTGTGAATTGCCCTTGATGCCGATATCGGGCAGACGAAGCCATGTGTAATCGGCACCTATCTCATCAAGCTGGCGCATGTAGCGCTCCTCGTTGGCTCTTACGGCATTCACCCAGGGATGGACGACCTTGTATTCCTCACTCATAAAGTCGCCGTAGAGATACATAGCGGGTATTTTCTTAAAGCAGCTTATGTCGTCATCGGCATTCGGCAGGCCGATATTTTCGACAAAAACAATGCCCTTTACGAAATCAGGAAAACGCTGTGCCGCTCTGAGGGCATACAGGCTGCCCTGACTGTGAACCACTATTACAACTCCGGGGACGGTTTTTTGAAGCCGCTCCAGATACTTCATATAGGCATCCGTCGTCCATTCGTCCGATGTCAGCCATCTCGGCACGCTCTGCATCATGAGCTGATCATAGCAGTCGACGGGAAATCTCTGACCCTCATACGGCACGGGGTATGTTTCGCCCATTTTGAGGTTCAGCCATCTGGCCTCATAGGTATGGAATATGGGCGGCGTCGGATTTATCTCGGGGAACTTTGCCCAGCTTGCACGGCCGCGCTCGACGGCGTCGGAAACATAGACGCTGTAGCCGCTGCGAAGGAACAGCGTATCCCAGCCCTCGCGTCCGTCGGGCGTGGTTTCGTAGGTAACGCCGGTCAGACCGCCGCCGTGCCACATGAGAACGGGATAGGGCGAGACCGGTTCGGCAAGCTCGGTGTATTGAACATACATCTGCTTTACCCAGTGTGTGCCGTTGGGATCGGAATGGAAGGTGAACTTGCCGCCCATATACGGGAAGTCTTCAACGGGGACGTTTTTGAGCTCCACCTTCTCGCCGCCGACGTGGAAGCTGCCTCTGCTTTTTATTTTTATAATATCATTGTTCATTGCTGCATATGCCTTTCATTTTTAGAGGACAAGAATGCTGACAATACCGGCAGCGGTCACTGCAACCGCAATGCCTGCGAAAACTATCAGGCCCTTTGAAAGCGCCCAGGTCTGACCGTCTTCGGCGAATATATCGGTGCCGAGCATGATGGCCGACTGACCGGAACCTGAGGGCAGCAGGCAGGCCGTCAGCGTGCCGATACCGATGATGCACGGGAAAACGGAAACGTTTACGCCCTGCTGATACAGGACCACCGCCATAGGCGCCAATGCGGACAGGAACAGTATCGCCGTGGCGGAGTTGGAGAAGAACTGCGTGATCACGCAGCTGAGGATGCTGACGATTATTACCATCGAAACAATGCTCATGTCTCCGAACAGTCCCTGGAAGATGCTCAGCAGCCAAGAGGCAACGCCGCTGTCCTCTGCCGACATTGCGCCGCCTATGGCAATCACCGCGCCGACGGCAAAGATTATCTGCCAGTTGGTACCGTTCTTGAAAACGTCATTGATCTCGGCTATGTTTTCACCCTTAATCTTGATAAGGCAGAGAATGCATACGACAAAGCCCATAAACAGATACTGACCGATGCCGTTGAAGAAGGCGTAGACTCCGCTTGTCTCGGGGATCAGCATGAGGAAGAACGGGTAGAAGAAGGTGAGAATAACGGCGATCAGAACAATTACCTGCTTCGCATTCATCTTTCTGAATTTTTCAGTCTGCAGGACCGATACGTCAAGAGCCTTCATTTTGGTCATATCGAACTTGAACACAAAGCGGGCCAGCAGCATAAGAATCAGGAAGGAGAACACGGCAATGATTATCGAGGTGATGAGCCATGTGTTTCCGTCGCACGCCGTGCCGATGCTGCTGAGCGTGTTGTCGAATATGCTCATATACAGAGCCGCATACGGTTTGAAGGGGAAGAACACCTCGGTCGTTCCCGACAGGGCAACCGTTGAAAGCAGAAGAAAACGGAAGTAATCATCTTTCTTGTCCATGCCGGTAACTTCCGATATTGCGGTAAGTATTGCGATTGCGAGCAATATTATGCCGAAGGAGCCGATGACCGCGCCTATGACGATAACCGCGAGGAAGTAAAACGCCGTAAACAGGTAGGGACGGCCGTTGACAATCTTGCGCGAGAGGAACCACCTCACGAGAAATTCGCCGGTATCTGTCTTCTGGAAAATGTACACCATTATGAAGATGAAGATGATCAGAATGGTGATGCTGTTGCCGAGGGTCGCCTGAACTATCGAGCCTGCCGTATAGTATCCGGGTATGACGCATGCCGTGAGGCTCAGGACCGAGGACAGGAGCAGACCGCCGGTGATAATACTCAGATAGATCCAGCCGATCATGATGCACAGATACTGTACGCCCATTCTTGTTACGGGTCCCCAAGGCGGTATTATATACCCCGCTGCGAACATAATAAAGAGAGCAATTATGATCTGTATGTTTTTAGATGTTTCTTTCTTGTTCATACATATTTCTCCTTGTACAATATTTTATTTTGCGTTTATGTGCTGTACTTCCGTCATTTAAGTACGGTTTCTTATATCGTTCCCGCACTTCTGAGCTTTTCAAGCTCATCCGGGCCGAGACCGAGAAGCTCAGCGTAGATCTGCTCGTTATCCTGACCGAGCGTCGGCGCCGGAGTTTTGATCTTCGGCATGGTATCCAGAAGCTTGACAGGATTGCCGTTTACCTTCATCTCGCCTATCTCCGGGTGCTTTATGCTGACAAACATCTCGCGGTCATTGACAATATGAGGGTCGGTCGTTACGCGGCTGAGCCCGTTTATCGGGGAGACGGGCACGCCGGCCTTGTTTATTATTCCGAAGCACTCGTCTATAGTACGCACGGAGCTCCATTTCTCTATCTCGGGCTTGAGCGCGGCGTAGTTTTCGCATCTCAGAACATTGGTCGAAAAGCGTTCGTCGGCCAGCAGATCCTCTCTGCCGATGGCCTCGCACAGGAGCTTGAAGAGCTTGTCGTTCGCGCAGCCGATGACAAAATGTCCGTCGGAAGCGGCGAAGGAATCGTAGGGATAGGCCGCGGCATAGCGGTTGCCTATGAGCTCAGGCTCCTCGCCGGATGCGAAATAGCGCTGTGTTCCGGTTTCAAGGGAGGAAACTACGCTGTCAACGAGGGAAACGTCCACTCTCTGCCCCTTGCCGCTGAGCTGCCTTGCATGCACAGCAGCTAGTATGCCGATCGTGAGGTTCATTCCGCCGAGAACATCGCCCATGGCGTTGCCGACGCGCAGCGGGTGTCCGCCCGCTTCACCGGTTATGCTCATCAGGCCGCCGTATGACTGGGCGATTATGTCGTAGCCGGGACGGCTGCGGAAGCGGCCGTAGCTGCCGAAGCCGGAGACCGCAGCGTAGATTATGCGCTCGTTTTCCTGCTTGAGTACATCATATCCGAGGCCGAGCCTGTCCATAACGCCAGGACGGTAGTTTTCGACGACTATGTCAGCCTTCTTCACCATCTCAAGGAACATTTTCTTTCCCTCGTCGGATTTGAGGTTGAGCGTTATTCCCTTCTTGTTGCGGTTGACATTCGCGTAGTAGAGGCTCGAGCCGTTTTTGAACGGTCCCATAGAGCGCGTGTCGTCGCCCTTGACGGGCACCTCGATCTTTATGACCTTTGCTCCGAAGTCCGCCAGCATCATAGTGCTGTACGGGCCGGCCAGAACTCGCGTAAGATCGAGGACCACAAGGTCTTCAAGTGCATCCATACAAATCAACTCCTTATCATCAATAACACTTACTTTTTGCTGCTATATTCATCTGATGGCCGCTGTAGACGCCGTCCTTTATAAGCTCTTTCTGCTTTTTGGAGATCTCCAGCAGCTTTTCAAAATCAATGCCGGTTTCGTAACCCATGCGGTCGAGCATGTACACAAGATCCTCCGTCGCAAGGTTTCCGGATGCTCCCGGTGCAAACGGGCAGCCTCCGAGGCCGCCGAGAGTGGACTGCACGATATCAACGCCGCTCTCGATCGCCGCCAGCGTGTTTACCATGCCCATGCCGCGGGTATCGTGGATGTGCACCTGCAGCTGACAGTCGGGAACTGCGCTGCGCACGGCGGCTATTGTCTCGCGCACCTGACGCGGGTCGGCTATACCTATAGTGTCAGCGAGGTAGATGGAGCTGACTCCGGCGTCGCATATGCGCTTTGCAAAAGCCGCCGCCTCGCTTATCTTCGGTATTCCCTCAAAGGGGCAGCCGAAGCTCGTCGCCATTCCGATGCTTATCTTCATGTCGGGGAAGTCCTCGATTATCCTTGCAAGCTCCTCAAACGACTGTTCGTGTGTACGGTTTATGTTGGCCTTGTTGTGGGTCTGACTGAGCGAGATGACATATGTTATGTGCTTTATTCCTGCCGCTGCCGCATTCTGTGCGCCTCTGTAGTTCGGTACCAGCGCGTAAAGCGTCCTGTCCGGATATTTGCCGACGCAGTATTCGGCGACGGCCGCGGCGTCCGCCATCTGCGGTATCGCCTTCGGGCTCACAAACGAGGTCACCTCCATGGTGGAAATGCCGCAGGCCAGCATGTCGTCAATAAGCTCGAGCTTCGTTCCCGTAGGAATGATCTCCTTCAGATTCTGCCAGCCGTCACGCGGACCGCATTCAAGCACGCTTATCTTTCTTGCCATAGTTGTCCTCCTCTTGCTTAATATACATTTCTTAACTGTTTTTAATGTAATTTTAAGCAAAATTAATGTCAATATTTTATTTCATCTTTGTTAAGTGTGTTAAATGCATTACCGTCGAATTTGACATATCTCACAAACAGCTGCTTAATATTCAACTTTTAAGCAAATATATTCTGCTTTTCGTGCTTAAATTTGCTTTTATTCTTGACTTAATAAGCGGTTAAATAGTAATATGAATATTGCAGTGTGATAACTTAAGGAGAGAAAATGATGGCCACATTATCCGACATAGCAAAAAAATGCGGTGTTTCAACGGCTGCGGTTTCCTATGTTCTCAACGGGCAGGGCGACAGGCGCAGGATATCGCGCGAGGTCCAGGAGGAGATCAGGGCGGCGGCAGCGGAGCTTGAATACAAGGCCCGCAAGTCCGATCATAAGCCGAAAAATATCCGTATCGGCTGCTTCTGGCCGGCCAGAAATCTTGAAACGATGATCCCAAACATCGTCGAAGGCATAAATCTTGCCCTGCAGTTTGAGACCGAGCCCGTGGATATAAGCATTTATCCCTACGAATACAACGCCCTCGGCAACTCTGATATTCTCTGGAGCGGCAAAAACTTCGATGTTGCGGTCATTTACTCGCCCAACACGGCGGATATACAGGCTCTCGAAAAGAGCCGTCCGCGAGTACCGGCAGTCATCGTTAACCGGCAGCTGGAAAGCTACTGCTGCGTCGGAGTGGACTATGTCAGGGTCGGCCGTCTCGTCGCGGAGCAGGCCATTGCCCGCGGTGGAGACGATATCGTCCTCGTGCGCAACGTGATCCCGCACCTCGGCATGAACCGGCGGAGCCAGGCAATATATGACGTCTGCCGCAGCTACGGCATAAACATCGAAACGAAGGTGCTTTACTGCAATAACGGCGCCGACGACGGCTACGAGATAGGGCACAAGCTCATGAGCACAAAAAAATTGCCCCGTGTCATAATGAGCGTTTACGACACGGCGGCATTCGGAATGGTCAGAGCCTTTAACGAGGCGGGTGCGGTGGTCGGCAAGGACATCGACATCATAACGACAGGTACGAGCTATGCTCCCTTTTTTGCAAAGTGCAGTCCGTCGATAACCGTTGTTGACATGAAAATCGCCGAGGCCTCGCAGCGGGCGATCAAGGTAGCCGTAGGACTGGCGACCGGAAGGCTGAACGAGCCGGATTCGATACTCATCGAGCCCGAGATAATATACCGCGAATCCTCTCCGATCCCCACACACGAGCAGATGCTGAAGTTCATCGAGCTCAAGCGCAGGATTATCAAGGCAGACTCAGATCAGCTCCGCGGAGATATATAAGCAAATTGCAAAGCTATGTGCAGACGGAGGAAAGGTCAAATTCCCGAACGTCCCGGGCAGCGTCGGACGATTTATGCTGTCAAACGCGGCTTTTCCCTTGCCGCACGGGCAAAAACAGTATACAATAGCATACACAAAACTTAAGGAGGAAAATCAACATGCGTTATGAGATCAAGGGCGGGGCGTTTCCCGTCGTGACGTGCGAGCTCAGCGACGGCGAGCGGATGATCACCGAGCGCGGCTCCATGGTTTGGATGACCCCGAACATGAGCATGGAGACCAAGGGCGGCGGCCTCGGAAAAATGTTTTCCAAGATGTTTTCCGGCGAGAGCATGTTTCAGAATATCTACACGGCGAAGGGCAGCGGCATGATCACCTTCGGATCGAGCTTCCCCGGCAAAATACTTGCGCTGGACATCAGGCCGGGGCAGGACATGATCCTGCAAAAAAGCGCGTTTCTCGCGTCGGAGGCCGGCGTTGAGCTGTCCATTCATTTCAACAAGAAGCTCAGCGCGGGACTTTTCGGCGGCGAGGGCTTCATCATGCAGCGCCTGAGCGGCAGCGGAACGGCTTTTGCCGAGATCGACGGCGAGCTGGTCGAGTATGAGCTGTCCGGCGGCGAGCAGCTTGTCGTGGATACGGGCAATGTCGCAGGCTTTACCGACGGCGTGAAGATGGAGATCCGCGAGGTGCCGGGACTTAAAAACAAGCTCCTCGGCGGCGAGGGTCTGTTCAACACGGTGCTGACCGGCCCCGGTAAGGTCTGGCTCCAGACCATGCCCATCAGCGGCGTCGCCTCGGCGCTCCTGCCCTATATCCCCACGGGCAACGGCTGATATTCGACGCCAAAAATTACCGCTTACAACCTATCACGGCCCGGATCTGATGCAATGTCAGGTCCGGGCTTTTCATATCGGGGACAGACGGGGCGCAAAGCGTTGGAAAAGCTGAAAATTCGGCAAAAAATGCAGCGTACCGCTTGACGTTGAATAATCACGATGGTACAATACTATGTCAAAGTTATATCATGCGCATTGAGCTGCGTTTATGGTGAGAGGAGAGCGCCGGATGAAACTTGCCGCCGTGACAAACATATATCTGTTTATCTGTGCCTGTGCGGGTCTGATCTACGGCCTGACGGCCACATACAGGAGGAAGCAGCCGCTGTATTTCCGGCTGATGATCTTCCCGATCGCCTGCCAGGTCTTTCTGCGCGCCTTTTATATCGTGACGCTCCTGTGCTACGGCGAGCTGCCGGACGGCTTCAATATCGGCTTTCTGGGCTTTGCCGCGTTCTTCCTGTTCCTGTATCTGCCGAACGTCGGCGCGATCGACCACCTGCTCGACGAGGAGGATAGGGGATACGCAAAATACAGGCTGCTCGCGCTGATACTTCCGGCGGCGGAGCTTGCGCTTGCGGTGCTTGCGCTCTGCTATGACGGGGCCGCGCTCGATGTGCGCATTTCCTTCGCGGTCCTGCTGCTGCTCGCGGGCCTTGCCGGATACTTCAACCTCAAGCATCTGATCATACCGGACGTCGAGGGCGGCATAATAAGGGCGCTGCGGAGCTTCAATGCCATGTGCCTGGCGCTGGAGCTGCTCACGCTCGCCGAGGTCGGGCTTTACTGCGTCTCGTTCAGCAGTCCCGTTGTCATTCAGGCGCTGCTGGGCGTCCTGTACGTCGTATTTCTTCCGCTTCTTAATAAGGAGACGAAAAAATGGATTCAATGAGCTACATTCTGTTTATCTGCATCGCCGTCCCGCTGGGCATGATGCTGATACCGATAGAGAAGCAGTCGCGGAAGATAGTCGTGGCGCTCCTGATGGGAATGTTCCTGTGTCTGTTTGTCAGCGAGGTCAACGGCCTGCTGCTGCGCATGACGAAGAGCACGATGCTGTACCTGACGACGAACGTCACGCCGATCACCGAGGAGTTTGTCAAGGTGCTGCCGGTGATATACTACGCCTACGTTTTTTCCGACGACGAAAAGTCCATCACCACCGTAGCATTTGCCACAGGCGTGGGCTTTGCAATGCTGGAGAATATAATCATCCTCATGCAGCATCTGGCGTCGGCAAATTTCCTCTTTGCCATGATACGCGGCTTCAGCACGGGCCTGATGCACAGCATCACGACGATGCTCGTTGCAAACTTCGTACCTTATATACATAAGAAGAAAAAGCTTTTCCTCTGCGGCGTGCTGTGCAGCTTCAATCTGGCCGTCGTGTTCCACTCGGTGTTCAATCTGCTCGTCGAGGCGGAGTCGGCCGTGGCCAATTACATCGGCTATTTCCTGCCGGTGTCGATATATATGGTCATAAATGTGTTCGTACTGAAAAAATTCGTTAAGAAAGCCAAAGCAAACGGCTGAAGACAGGGCGGTGAAGACCTTGATCAAAAAGAAAAAACTATTCGCTAATGCGCTCAGGTCGCTGAGCGTGCTGCTGCTCGTGCTGACGGCGGCGGGCAGCCTGAGCGTCTGCGCCTACGCAAAGACGAGCTATATATCCGAGATCAGCATTGCGGTCGGAACGGAGGGGAGATCGAACCTCGAAAGCCGGGGCTACTCGGTCCTGTTTCAGGGACTGAATCTTGTCTCAAGTGACGGAAGCGCCGTGTATCTGGGCTATAAAAAGGGCTCGAACGCGATAACCGGTCTCGTCGTTTCAACGCAGTGTAGCCAGACGCTCAGCTATGACGGATGCAGCTACAGCCTTGCCTCGGAAAACAGCCTCAACTACGGAAACGGCGGCACGGCGCTGTACCTTTACTATACGCGCGACGGTGCGGCGGGCGGCAGGATCACGTCGCTGGACACGGCGTCCGGCTTTTCCGATACCGACGAGGTGCTGTCGCTGCGAAACGACGGCTCGACCCCCGTGCGCATGAGCGACGGAACGCTTGCCAACCTCGACAAGGGCGTGTATAACAGCGAGATATATCTGCTGATGTACCGGAGCCCGGACATACAGCGCTATATCGCCGACGTGTGCCTTGTCAGCGGCGGCACGAAGGCCGAGGCCGTGAACCGCGCCGCCTCGCTCGGCTGCGATCATTATGTAGATAAGGATATCGGCGGCAGCGGCGAGGTCGCGTACCTTGCCTACCGCAGAACAGCCGACGCGGACGCTGCGCTGACGGGCTTCGGCCTCAGCTCCGGCGAGGTGCAGCTTGAGCGGGACGGGCAGTCGGGCACGCGGCTCATAGACGTCACCGCCGGAAGATTTTTCGGCGACAGCTTCGAGCTCGGCGACTGGGCGGGCGTTTACGCCTCCTATGACAGAACCCTTTCAAGACACTCGAGCCAGTATAAGTCGCTGAGCGCGAGCACCCAGGCGTGCAGCTGCGTATCCGCCGGAGACAGCGATATCTATGCTCTTTACGAGGGCGTTTTCACCGATGCCGAGCCCGAGGCGACGGAGGAACCCGAGGCAACGGAGGAGCCCGAGGTCAGCGAAGAGCCCGCTGCCGACGCCGTAGACGAGTTTTACGATATCGACAAGTCGGAGGACGAGGCGGAGACCACGGACGACGGGACCGGGGACGAGGACGGCGAGACCGGCCTTATCGCGTCGGTCATAAACAGCGGAAACATAATAGCTGTTTCCTGCGTTTCGATAATTATCATCCTGGCGATCATCGGAACGTGGATTTATATAAAAGGCAGAAAAAACACCAGTGGGAAAAAGAAAGGAAATTAAGGAGGCATAGCTATGCTGAAAAAACCATTTAAAACAGTCATAAGCCTTATGCTTGCCGTGGTGCTCACCTTCGGCACCTGTGCAAACGTCTTTGCGGCGTCGTCAAAGCAGACGTACATAAAGGACGTTGTCATAAGCTACGGCAAGACGGCGGCCGAGGCCAAGGCCTGGCTCACCGAGAACGGCTACGAGATACTCGACTACGACCTCAACGAGGACGCGGACGACTGGCGCTCGACGGCCCGTGCCGTGTACCTCGGCTATACGACGACGAGCGACCCCGAGGAAGCCATAACCGATATGCGCCTTATGAATATGAAGGGCGGCTACAGTGTTCAGGACTACCAGATGCTGCTCGACGAGCAGAAGGAGAATATAAAGACCTTCCTGAATAACTTCATCGTCGCAATAAACGAGTACCGGACCAACTACGCGGCCGGTCAGGAGCGTGCGAAGGCAGCCTACGAGGTGCTCAACCTCCTGTACGACGACGACAGCCAGCAGTACATGGGCGATGCGCTTCTGAACAAGATAAAGGAAGAGTATACCGACGAGGAGTGGAACGCCCTGTCCGCCGACGAGCAGGCAAAGACCGCCGACATGACTACAATTCTCATGCAGGCAAACGCAGACGCCGTGCTCACCATCGAGCAGACCATAGCAACGGCGACCGACACCGGCGATAAGCTCTGGACCGACAGATACGAGAGCGCCGGAAGCTACGACGATATGCTCGACGCGCTGATGGCGGAGAAAAACCTCACCGTCAACGAGGCGGAAAAGCAGCTTGCAGCCGAGTACGACGAGGACGCAAAGACCGTCGCGGCACAGATAGAAAACTACAAGACCTACCTTGAAAAATACACGAACTCGGACATCTCCTTTGAAAACACGCAGGAGGAGATAGAGGCGTACAAGGCAGCGCACGAGGACTTCGACTACATAAACTGGTTCGCCGCCGGCACCCAGTATGCGGTCGTGACGCAGCTCACTAACGACGGCATATCCCTCTATGATCTCATAACGGGCGAGGACTACGACGTCAAGGGAGCCGACCGCTACATGCTCTATCCTCTCCTGTCCTGCCTGACCGAGGGTCAGAGAGCCTGCCTCGAGTTCCTGCCCATGTATCAGATCGTGGCGCTGGGCATAAACAACGACGCCTCCGCCAAGGACGCGATAGACAGCATGGACGATGCGCTGATGGAAAAGCTCAAGACCTCCGTTTACGACGGCATTGACCGCACCATCTTCGACGGCGATGTCGCCATGACCAACGAGGCGCTGCGCCTCCAGGCAGCCAGCGGCAAGAACGCCGTCGAGACCGAGTGGGATCAGATCTCCGGCGGCTCGATAGCGCTGTATGCATCCTTTGCCGTTTCGCTCGCGGCAACGACGGCATCGTGGATCAAGTACGCCCGTATGGCCAGTCTTGCCAATAAATACGAGAATGAGGTTGTGAGACTTACTTCAGTCAAGGCTCAGGCCGCGGAGATACTCAATGATGTCAACAAGCAGACAGAGGGCTTGGATCTGCGCGCAAAGGCTGCCGAATACAACGAGGCCAGAGATCAGGCGGATGCCGCGATACGGGCCGGCTCGCGTGCGGAGACCTGGGCGAGCGTCCTCCGCTATGCAAGCATCGTAATGACCTGCGTCACCGTCGCGCTGATGGTCTACTCCCTCTGGCACACCTGGCAGGATATGAATGAATACTATAACGCGGAGTTTACGCCCATCCCCTCGCACATGGTAAACGAGGCGACAAACGACAGCGACGAAAAGGTATATACCTATTACGACGCAGTAAAGTGCAACCGCGTCGATGCCGGAATGGTGACCGACGCATCGAAGATACTCGGCGACTTCGGCGATATAAACGGCGACGTCGGCCGCCAGTGGGTAGCGCTGTACACCACCAAGGACAAGGCGGCGGGCGATCCCATCGTAACAAACGGCCTCAATGTCCAGTACGAAAGCAGCAGCATCCCCAAGGAGAGCAGCACCGCGCTTTCCATGTTTGGCGAGGACTCCGCACAGAACCTCACCAACAAGCAGCTCGGCTACACCTATGCAGACGGCAAGAGCGGCATCTACCTGTTCTACAACGTGGACGAAAGCGCCTTTGCAGGCAGCGTATTCTCCGATAACAGCTACATTCTTATAAGCGTTGCGGCGGCGATCGTCGTCGGCGTTGCGGCCTTCTTCGCAGGCGAGAGCGTGCAGAAGAAAAAGGTCAGGGAGGCATAACGATGTTCAACAAATCCTTTAAAGCGATCCTGAGTCTCGTGCTGGCGGTGGTGCTCACCTTCAGCACCTGCGCGAACGCCTTTGCGGCGTCGTCAAAGCAGACGTACATAAAGGACGTCGTCATAAGCTACGGCAAAACGGCAGACGAGGCCAAGGCATGGCTCACCGAAAACGGCTACGAGATACTCGACTACGACCTCAACGAGGACGCGGACGACTGGCGCTCGACGGAGCGCGCCGTGTACCTCGGCTACACGACGACCAATGACCCCGAGGAAGCCATAACCGATATGCGCCTTATGAACATGAAGGGCGGCTACAGCGTTCAGGACTACCAGATGCTGCTCGACGAGCAGAAGGAAAACATAAAGCTCTTCATAAATAACTTCATCGTTGCGGTAAACGAGTACAGGGCAAACTACGCAGCCGGTCAGGAGCGCGCAAAGGCGGCTCACGATCTGCTCAACCTCCTGTATGACGACGATACGGACATGCTGCTCGGCGATCTGCTGCTCGGCAAGATAAAAGAGGAGTATACCGACGAGGAGTTTGCGGCCCTGTCCGCCGACGAGCAGGCAAAGACCGCCGACATGACCACCATCCTCATGCAGGCAAACGCCGACGCGGTGCTGACCATCGAGAACGTCATCGCAATGGCGGCCGATACGAACGACAGCACCTGGACCGAGCGCTATAAGAGCGCCGGAAGCTACGACGATATGCTCGACGCCGTGATGGCGGAGAAAAACATCACCGTCAACGAGGCCGAAAAGCAGCTTGCCGCGCAGTACGACACGACGGCAAAGGCCATAGCCTCGAAATTTACCGACTACAAGACCTTCCTTGAAGGCTACACCGAGGCCGAGATAAGCTTCTCGACGTCCGCAGAGGATGTCGAGGCATATCAGACCGCGCACGAGGACTTTGACTACACAAGCTGGTTCGCGGCCGGCACGCAGTACGAGCTGCTCTCAAAGCTCACTAACGACGGCGTATCCCTCTATGATCTCATAACGGGCGATGACTACGACGTCCAGAACGCCGACCGCTACATGCTCTATCCGCTGGTCTCCGTCCTGACCGAGGGTCAGAGAGCCTGCATCGACTTCCTGTCCATGTACCAGCTCGTTGCGATAGGCATCAACAGCGACGAGGCCGCAAAGAAGGCAGCCGAGTCCTATGAGCTCCTCACCGGCGACAGCGACAAGGTCTCCGTTTACGACGGAGTAGACCGCACGATCTTCGGCGGCGACGTTGCCATGACAAACGAGGCGCTGCGTCTCCAGGCGGCCTCCGGCAAGAACGCCGTCGATTCCGAGTGGGATCACGTTTCCACGACCTCGTTCATCCTGTACGGCGTTTTCGGCTTCTCCATGGTGTGCACGACGGCAATGTGGATATATAAGTGTAACTCCACCCTGCTCGATGTGGCACAGGAGCTGTACTGGGAGGGCGAAGGCAACTACGATGTTGCCAAGATGGCAGGCGAGAAAATGGCCAAGGCCGTGACCGACGCCGAAAAGACGGCGCTCCAGAGCAAGATCGACACGAACAT
This sequence comes from bacterium, assembly GCA_963650165.1. GTDB lineage: Bacteria > Bacillota > Clostridia > Oscillospirales > Oscillospiraceae > F23-B02. The sequence goes on along the minus strand of CAVJKX010000008.1, from coordinate 24,719 downwards.
GGCCAAGGGCAATGATCTGATGCGTCAGGCATCGAGCAAGGTCACGCTCTCGAGGCTCATGACGGCCGCCAGCGTCATAATGACCTGCGTCACCGTCGCGCTGCTGGCATATTCGCTCTGGCACACCTGGCAGGATATGAATGAATACTACAACGCGGAGTTTACGCCGATACCGATGCACATGGTAAACGAGGCGACAAACGATAACGACGAAAAGGTATACACATATTACGATGCCGTCAAGTGCAACCGCGTCGATGCCGGAATGGTGACCGATGCGACCAAGCTTCTCGGCGACTACGGCGATATAAACGGCGACGTCGGCCGCCAGTGGGTGGCGCTGTATACCACCAAGGACAAGGCGGCGGGCGATCCCATCGTAACGGGCGGCCTGCAGGTCCAGTACGAAAGCAGCAGCATCCCCAAGGAAAGCAGCACCGCGCTTTCCATGTTCGGCGAAAACGTCGCACAGAACCTCACCAACAAGCAGCTCGGCTACACCTATGCCGACGGCAAGAGCGGAATTTACCTGTTCTACAACGTGGACGAGAGCGCCTTTGCAGGCAGCGTATTTTCCGACAGCAGCTATATCCTTGTAAGCGTTGCGGCGGCGATCGTCGTCGGTGCCGCAGCCTTCTTCGCCGGCGAAAGCGTACAGAAGAAAAAAATACGGGAGGCGTAAAAATGCTCAAAAGATCATTTAAAGCGGTCCTCAGCCTTATGCTGGCCGTGGTACTCACCTTCAGCACCTGCAGCGACGTCCTTGCGGCGTCGTCAAAGCAAACGTATATAAAGGACGTTGTCATAAGCTACGGCAAAACGGCCGACGAGGCTAAGGCCTGGCTCACGGAAAACGGCTACGAGGTACTCGACTACGACCTCAACGAGGACGCGGACGACTGGCACTCGACGGCCCGCGCCGTGTATCTCGGCTACACGACGACAAGCGATCCCGAGGAAGCCATAACCGACATGCGTCTTATGAACATGAAGGGCGGCTACAGCGTTCAGGACTACCAGATGCTGCTCGACGAGCAGAAAGCAAACATCAAGCTGTTTATAGACGACTTCGTCGTCGCCATCAACGAGTTCAGAGCAAACTACAAGGCCGGTCAGGCCCGCGCCGAGGCGGCCTTTGAGCTGCTCAACCTCCTGTATGATGACGACAGCGAGCAGTTCATGGGCGATGCACTGCTCAAAAAGATAAAGGAAGAGTACAGCGACGAGGAGTGGAGCGCCCTGTCTGCCGACGAGCAGGCAAAGACCGCCGACATGACCACCATACTCATGCAGGCAAACGCCGACGCGATCCTCGTTATCGAGCAGGCCATAGCCATGGCGGCCGACAGTGGCGATGAGCTCTGGACGGACAGGTATGTAAACGCCGGAAGCTACGACGATATGCTCGACGAGCTGATGGAGAGCAAAAACCTCACCGTCAACGAGGCCGAAAAGCAGCTTGCCGCGGAGTACGACGAGGACGCAAAGGCCATCGCCTCGAAGCTTGCGGGCTATGTAAGCTTCCTTGAGACCTATACGAACGCGGACGTGAGCTTCTCCTCGACAGAGGCTGAGGTCGAGGCATATCAGACCGCGCACGAGGATTTTGAATACACCAACTGGTTCGCTGCCGGCACACAGTACGAGCTGCTCTCAAAGCTCACTAACGACGGCGTATCCCTCTACGATCTCATAACGGGCGAGGACTACGACGTCCAGAACGCCGACCGCTACATGCTCTATCCGCTGGTCTCCGTCCTCAGCGAGGGTCAGAGAGCCTGCCTGGACTTCCTGTCCATGTACTTCATCGTGTCGCTGGGCATAAACGGCGACGAGGCGATGCAGAAGGCCATGGACGAAATGGACTTCAGCTACTACGAGGGCAAGAAGAACTCCGTCTACGACGGCGTTGACCGCTCGATCTTCGACGGCGACGTCGCCCTGACCAACGAGGCACTGCGCCTCCAGGCATCCACCGGCAGCAGCGCCGTTAAGAGCGCAGCCGATTACATCTCCGTAACGAGCCTCATCCTGTACGGCGCCGTCGGCCTTTCCATCATCGGCATGGCCGCCGCATGGGGAACGAGCATTCATTTCAGCAATGCGGCAGTCCCTCTGCAGATGGAGCACGACGGCCTCTTCAAGGCCCTCGGTACCGCCATTGAGATGGATATGAACGCCGCGGAGTACGAGACAATGCAGCAGACGTCGAGTGCGGTCGAGGCGATCGATGAAAAATATTGCGAAGTCGGACGCAGCCTCGGAAACGCGAAGGACTGGTCGAGGTACTTCCGCATCGCAGGCGCCATAATGACCTGCGTCACCGTTGCGCTGATAATCTACTCCCTCTGGAACACCTGGCAGGATCTGCAGGAGTACTACAACACCGAGTTTACGCCGATACCCTCGCACATGGTGAACGAGGCGACAAACGACAATGACGAAAAGGTGTACACCTATTACGATGCGGTCAAATGCAACCGCGCCGACGCCGGAATGGTCACCGACGCGACGAAGATACTCGGCGACTACGGCGATCTCAACGGCGACGTCGGCCGCCAGTGGGTGGCGCTGTACACCACAAAGGACAAGGCCGCCGGCGACCCCATCGTAACGCAGGGGCTCAACGTGCAGTACGAAAGCAGCAGCATACCCAAGGAAAGCAGCGCGGCACTTTCCATGTTCGGCGAAAACGTTGCGCAGAACCTCACCAATAAGCAGCTCGGCTACACCTTTGCCGACGGCAGGAGCGGCATCTATCTGTTCTACAACGTAGACGAGAACGCCTTTGCCGGCAGCGTGTTCTCCAACAGCAGCCACATACTCATAAGTGTCGCGGCGGCTGCCGTTATCGGCATCGCGGCCTTCTTCGCCGGAGTCGAGGTCAAAAAGAAAAAGCTTCAGGGCGAAGAGACCTGAAACTCCCGGCACAGAATCCGCATAAGGAATGATTCTGATGAAATTTAGAAAAACCATATCTTTTGCGCTGGCGCTCGTCATGTGCGCGCTGCTGTGCGTCCCGGTCTGTGCCGACGGCATCTGCGCCACGGTCAGCTCAAACGGCACGACGATCGACTGCACCTCCTTCGAGGATGCATGGAAAAGAGCGATCGAGTTCGGAAAGAGCGGCGAGGTCACCTTCACGCTCCGTCAGAACTGGAAGGCGTCGGACTCCGGCTCCTTCGGCAGCGGCGACGGATACAGAGACGGTGCGCTGTGCTACTCGAGCGCGAAAATGCTGACGCTCGACCTCAACGGATACAGCATCGACAGGAACCTCTCGTCACCGGTCTCCGGCGGAGCGGTCATCTACGTCGGCTCGCTCATGACCATTATCGACTCGAGAAGCGGCGAGTACACCGTGTCCAAGCTCTTCAGGGGCGGCGCCATCTGCAACGGCGCGAACAAGGCGCGCGGCGGCGGCATAGTCCTCCTGGATAACTCCGAGCTCAACTTCAACGGCGGTACGATACTCAACTGCGTATCCACCGACGACGGCGGCGCGATAAGCGCCTTCGGCTCGACCATCAAGCTCAACGTAAACGGCGGCTCGTTCTACGGCAACCGTACCTACGACGCCTCCGGCGAGTGCTGCGGCGGCGCGATATACTCAAACGCGGCAGCCGTTACCGTGAGCAGCGCGACCTTCGAGGGCAACTACGCGGAGGACGACGGCGGCGCGATCTATACCTACGGCGGGAGCCTGAAGCTCTCCTCGTCCGAGTTTTACTCGAACAGCTGCGATGAGCTGGGTGGGGCGGTGTGCCTTGCCGGCTCTGCCACGGCCGAGATATCCGAGTGCGTGTTCTCGTTCAATAAAACGACGGAGGACCACGGCGGCGCCGTGTACTGCGACTCCGGCAAGGGCACATATCTCAAAAGCTGCAGGATGTACTACAACAGCGCCGCGAAAAACGGCGGCGCGCTGTACATAAACGCCGACAGGGTCTTCGTCATCGGCGGCGAGTACCGCTACAACAGCGCGTCGAAAAACGGCGGCGGCATATATGTCGACAGCATGAACGACATAAACGCCTCCGGAAAGCTCATCGTGACGGACAACAGCGTGAACGGCAAGGCAAACGACCTCTGCCTCCAGGACGGCACGGCGTCTACGGCCTATCTGTACTGCGGCGGCTTTTACGAGGGCTCGTCGGTCCTGCTTTGCTCGACGAGCACGAGCTCACGCCTTGCCGTAAAGGGCATAGACAAGTTCCAGTATACGAATTACATCGGCTTCGACGACGGCTACGCTCAGGACAAGGTCGAATCGTCGGCGCTCAGTCAGGACAACATCCGCGCGGTGGCCTCCGCCATCGGCCGCGGAGATATCGCTTACATCTGCGCCTGTGCGGCGGCGATCACCCTGTTCACGGTGTTTGCCGTAAGGCGCGGAAAGAAGAAAAAGGAGGCGGGGAGAGCATGACAGAAAACAGAAAGCTTCATTTCATCACAGCCTCGCTCTGCCTGCTGCTGGTGTTCGCGCTCCTGTTCACGGACGTGGGGAACGCGGTCGCGGTCACGGCGGAGAACGATTCCAAATACATCTCCGAGGTGCAGGTGTTCAGCGGCGGCAGCCTTGCCGAAGCGATAAAAAGCTGCGAGTCGGCAGGCTATACCGCCGTCAAAAAGAACATAAACCGCAGCAATGACAGCGACAGCGCCGACGACGGGATATACATCGTCGGCTATAAGACGACGACCGACCCAGACGAGGCGATAACAGATATATCGCTCCTGCAGATGAACAGCGGCTATCAGGACTGCTCCTACAGCGAGGTCGCCGAAAAGGCGATGGAAAAGCTCGGGAACATCCCCATGGAGATAAGCTATGCCGTCAGCGAGTTTGCCGACAATTACAGTGCCGGAAGCCCCGCGGCCATAGCGGCGGTCAAGATACTCAACAGCTACTACATCGATGAGCTCGGCGGTACGAAGCTCGGCGACTACATGGTCAGCGGCAGCTGCGGCATCGACTTCGTCAAGAAGATACTCTCCCGCGCGAGCACTCCGGTCGTGTCTGCCTTCTGCAATGCGCTCGTACCCGGCGTCGCCGATTACGGCGACGATAACTGGGCGTCGAGGATATCCTCCTCGACCGTGCAGGCGGAGCTTGCAAGCGGCGATAACAACAATAAGCTCGACGCGCAGTACAAGGTCCTTGCAAAGGAGCTCGCCTCCGGCCTCCAGTCCTTCTCGCAGAGCTACAACGAAGCGGCCGCGCGCTATGCGGCAAACGGCGGCAAGATCGCACAGACGAGCGTCACCGACGAGAGCGATACCGAAATGAACGAGCAGCTCGCGGAGGATGTGGCCACCGGCGGCGAGATCGAGACCAACGACGGCGACGCGCTCTTCCTGGCGGCCTACAACATACTCAGTCAGTATTCCTACGACGAGACGACAAGCCTTGCCGACTACATCGTTGCGCTCGGCAACTCATCCTATGACGAGACGGCAAATCTGAGGAAGATATACCCCCTTGTGGACAGCCTCACCGACGGTCAGCTTGCAATGATGCGCCTGTGCGGCGTAGCCTTCTCCGTCGTCTATCTGACGAACAACGAGGATCTTATAGCCGAGGCCGAAAAGCAGGCCGAGGCGATACGGCAGGAGATATCCTCGCAGAGCGGCAAGGACAGCATGTCCGTCTGGATAGGCACCGATCAGACGGCCTTTGAGCAGAAGGTCGCCGTCACGCAGGACGCCTACAGGACGAACACCGCCGGACAGATATACAATACCCTGACCACGCCCGACGATGTGGACAACTTCCTCTCGACGGCAAAGTCAATGGTCGGCATAGCCTCGCTGGTTCTGGGTCTCGCGGTCGTTCTGGTTGACGTGGTGACCTCGGCCATAGGCGCGTTCGTCTTTACAGCGGCCTTCACGGGTTCGGTGAGCATGTGGGCGATCTGCTGCGCCGGCACGGGCTTGGGCGCGCTGGGCACGATACTCGGCGTTCTCGGCTGCGCGATCATAGTGCTCAGCTATATCGCGGCCGCGGCCATGATCGTCATACTCATCGCGCTGCTTGTAAAGTACATATGGGACACCTTCACCGAGGATGACGCGGAGGACTTCACGCCGATACCGACGGTCATATTCGACGTTGCAAACAACAGATACGTCAAATATACCGCCGTCGATCTGAACGGAAGCCCGGCCAATATAAACGGCGGCAACGCGAAGAGGTGGAACGCCCTTTATACGAGCACGAGCAGCTACGCGGGCGATCCGATCCAATCCTCGCAGATAGACGATCTTATAACGGTGCAGTACAACGACAACTCAACGCCCCTCGGCTATAAGGCCGTCAAGTGCTTCGGCGAGGTCGCCGCGGCAAACCTCAACGCGAACACGCGCTCGAATTCCTGCGCGGTCTATATGTTCTGCCGCACGACGGACAAGGTCATAAACGAGGGCGAGGAGACCGATACCGACGGCGCGGAGGTCAAAAACGACGGACAGTATATCTCAAAGCTCAAGCTTTCCGTCGAGAGCACGGAGACTGCGGCCAAGGCGGCGCTCACCAAGGGCGGCTATAATGTTCTGGACGTGAACCTTACGCCCGTCACCGCCTCGCTGAAGAAATACACCTATCTGGGCTATACGACGACGACGAACGCAGCCGACGCCGTGACGGATATAAGAATATCGGCGAGAAACAGCTCGTCGGCCTTCCTCTACGGCAGCGCCTCATACACCTCCTGCGGAACGACCCCTGCGGGCGATACGCTCTACTATACCTCGTATAAGTCGGCCGGCTCGCCCATACTTGCCGACCTGCTGGTGAAGTATTCGCTCGACGATATCCCCGAGGGCTACGAGCCCATAAACCTCTTCTGCGGCGGCAACGCCTTCAATCTCAACGTCGGCAGCGAGGTGGACAATACCGTTGAAAGGGATCACAGCTCGCAGACCCACGAGCACTGGAACGATCAGGGCGTGTATCTGTACTTCAGACCCTCCGTTGCATACACCGACGGCGAGGAATACATCTCCGGCATCGTTCTCGTGGCCGGAAACGGAAGCGGAAAGCTCAACAATTCGGCAGACGATTATATAAAGGCTCTGAAGCTTAAAAAATTCGATCTGAGCCTGACCTGCGGGGCAAAAATAAAGCTCCCCTCGGACGTGCACGGCATGGTATCCGAGGAGCGCTGGGCGCAGAACGTGGAGACCTATATATGCTATACCACGACGCATAATCCCTACAGGGCCATATACGGCATAGCATCGTACACCTCGGCACCAGGGAACCTGTACGTTCCCGTATATCTCGGAACGGTCTCGAGCGGCGCGTATGCAGTGTGCGACGTCATGTTCGAGCTGCCGTATCTGGTCAGCGGCGGAAGCGCGGCGGAGTATTACATGCGCGGCATTTACGCAACGCACTCCTATCAGTTCGCCAGCGGCAGCGGCACGTCGACGGGCATAGAGCAGAAGGAAATGACGACGGAGCTTGCGCCCGAGGACTATGAGAACGTCTCGTGGTCGAGCAGCGGCGTGCGCGGCAAGGGCATATATGTGCTCGGCCCCATGGAGGGCGGAACGCCCCTGACCGTTGACGACATAGTCGTATCGTCCGACAGCACGGTGCCCGACGGCTTCGTGAGCGTTCAGGATTTCAAGACCCCGAACCGCACGCAGGCGCACAACCTCGGCTATAATACGACCAATTCCAAGTACATCTCCAGCGGAGACAGCCTCACGCCGGTGTATATCTACCAGCGCAAGGCCACGCCCGTGCAGAAAAAATACATCTCCTCGATCTGCGTTTCGACCTTCACCATGAGCAAGGCGGCCGGAAGCTCGCTTTCCGACTACACCGACGAGATGAAGACCCTGCTCAAGGCCTCCGGCAGCGACTACTGTATCCAGAGCCTCCTGTCGCAGTGCACCGACGAGATCATTCCGGCCAATATCGCGCTCGACAGCTCGCAGAGCTTTTACTCGAACGCCGATGCGAAGCCGGAAACGGTCTCGTACATAGGCGTGTCGAGAACGAACGTGCAGTCGGATGCCATCACGGGCATAATAAGATACGTCACCGACAAGACGACAGCCCCGCCGACTATCCAGGTCGGCACCGTGACCTACACCAAGGCCGGAGACATGATACCCGATCCGAAGGGCTCGTATTATCTCTACTACACGACCTCGGGCGGCGCGAGCCCCGGCATGCCGATAACGGATATAAGCGTGAGCTCGAACGTCTATGAGGCCGACTGCGCGACGGCAATGTCGACAAAGGCCGACAGCAGCGGAACAAATATCAAGCTCTACGGCGACACCGAGGTGTCGAGCTTTATCCACATGAGCTATGAGGATACGGCGACGATGATGGGCGCCATCTACGTCGGCCACGGCAAGACCGCAAAGGAGGCGCAGGCAAACCTGCTGAGCCTCGGCTGCAATATCTGCGTTAATCTGGATATAAACCGCGGCACGGGCGGCGAATACATCTACATCGGCTACTCGAGATACACCCTGACCAGATCCGAGGTCACCAAGGGCGTTGCGAGAAAGGCCGTCAGGGATATCGTTCTGACCGTCGGCCAGCCGCATCAGAAAACGATCACCGTAAACGGCGTCGTTTACGAAAGCGCGCGAGACGAATACACCTCGGCCGCGGATGCGGACGGATCAAAGGCCGTGTCCCTCAATTCGGGCAGCGGCGGAAAGCAGATATATCTGTATTACACCACGACCATGACCAAGGACACCGCCTATCCGATCGCAAAGCTGGGTCTTGCCTGCAAGGACTACGGCATGATAAACGACGACTACAATACATGGGAGCATGTATTCGACGTCAACGGAAACCGCGTGAACCTCAACGAGGGCACGGTCGCGGTCATCGACGGCGGCGACCACATAACGGACAACAGGGTGTATCTCTACGCGAGCCGCACCGACAATGCCGTCCGGGAGGACCGCCAGGTCGACATGAACGCGCTCAACCGTGAGTTTGTGGCCTACGACGTTTATATGAAGGGGGCGTGAGCCGTGAAAAGGATCAGAAAAACGACTGCGCTCCTGTGCGCCGTGTGCCTTGCCCTGTCCCTTGCCGCAGCGCCCTCGGCGCTCGCGGCAAACGGCGCGGCCGACGGCGTGAGCGAATACGTCTACACGGTGAACATCAAGGTCAGCAATCCCTGCGACTCAACGAGCATGGACAGGGACGCCGTGAACGTCCTGTACTTTGACTATTATTACAAGGGTCAGAACGGTTATCAGAGCGAAAAAAGCGAGCGCTTTGACATGTCGTGGAACGGCAGCTCAAATAAAAACGCCGACTTTCTCAAGGAGCATTTCATAAGGCCGAACGACGATGAATGCTACACGAGCTACGATGTTACGCTCCCCGGCAAGCTCAGCAGGATAGACATACTGCTCAACATGGACGGCGGCGAGCGCCTGTCGTTCGAGGTGCAGAGCATCTACTGCAACGGCAAACGGATAAACAGCAACACCGACTATGTCTCCTCGGCCTACAACGATTCCTCGGCGAGAATATACTGCTCGATGGAGAGCTCGGTCATCGACGAGAGCAATTCGCCCTACTTTGCCGAGCACGGCGGAGAGGGGCTCACCGAAAAGGAAATGAGCAGCATAGCCGCCGGCAGCGGCACGGAATATGCCGGCCAGTTCAGAGACCAGTACAACGCGGTGATCGACACTGCCGTGCTCAAAAAATGCGTCGCGGACTCCGACGGCGATATAAATCAGGCCTATGCCCACAGCGACGAGGAGAGCATGTATAAATACACCTTCTATTTCAATGTGGAAAACCCCATCGATCTCAGCTATGCCGACAACGACGAGGTGCAGACCTTTTATATCGATATGAGCTACATCGACAAAAACGGTTACGGCAGCAAAAAGACCTACAGGCTCGACATGGCCTACAGCTCCTCGCTCAACCGGAACCTGAACCAGAAGTATCTCAGCTGCTTTGAAAGCTACGGCGACGACGGATACAAGACGCAGTTTTCCGTCTGGGTGCCGGGCATCATCACCGAGGTGAAGTGCAGGCTCAATATGAGCGGCGAAAAGCTGACGGTAAACTTCGACAGGATAACGCTCGGCTCGATCGCGGTCAATACCGAAAGGGACTATGTCTCCTCAGTGTATAACGATTCCGACGCGACGATAAAGTGCAGCGTTCCGGCATCGCAGATCGCCCTCGCCGGCGGCAGCCTGCCCGAAAGCTACGGCACGCAGCTGCGCGATCAGTACGGCGCCATCGTCTCCGAGACCCTGTACGAAAAGGCAAAGGAAGCTCCGCAGAGATATCTGTACCACCAATAAACCGAAAAACGGCAAAATTTGACCCGCTGCTTTTTGAAAGCAGCGGGTTTTTCGTATCTGATCGTCCGAAAACGATGCAAAAAAACTATCAAATCATGAGCGTTTACTATATCTGCCTCTCACTGCGCCTCACTCTGCGACAGGACAAAGCGCCTGAATTCCTCCGCGGCGGGGGAGAGGGTCATCGTCGGATCGGTCACGAGATAGAACATGCGGTTCGGCACCGGACGCGATATCTGAAGGATCTTCACGTTCAGCCGCAGCAGCATTTCCATATACGGTACGACAGCCACGCCGAAGCCCTGCGCGACGAGACCGGCGATGACCTGATCCTCCTGTATCTCATACGCGATGTTCGGGCGGGCGGAGATCTGCTCGAACATGTCGTTTATGACGTGCCGCAGGCCCGAGCCGGGCGTGTACTGGATAAAGGGATCGTCCAGCACCTCGGAAAGCTCCGCCGTGTGCTGCGCGGCGAGGCGGTGATGCGGCGGAACTATGAGCACAAGGTCCTGCTTCTTGACGGGAACGGAGTCGAATTTATACACCTCAGGGGCCTTGGAGCTGAGCACAATATCCAATTCGTGCCGCTGCAATTTGTGCATAATATCCGAAGTTACGCCGGTGAAAAAGGTGAAATCAACGTCCTTGTCCGCGTTCAGGCGCTTGAACTGCGCCGCGAGGGCAGGGACGTATTCTATGCCCAGCGTGCGCAGCAGACCGAGCCGCACGATGCCGTTTCCGGCGGCGATACGGTGCAGGTAATCGATGCTGTCGTCGAGTATCTCCAGCGACTGGCGCACCTGCTTTAAAAACTCCTCGCCGAAGCGCGTGAGCTCAACGCTGCGTCCGTTCTTTTCAAACAGCGGCACGCCGAGCTCCTGCTCAAGCTGCGCTATCGCGTGGCTCAGGCTCGGCTGCGATATGTACATCTGCTCGGCGGCCTTGGTGTAGTGCTTCGTCTCCGCCAGGCGGACAAAGTATCTCAGGTGTGACAGGTTCATCGTTCTGCTCCTCCTCTTCCGACAGCATCTATTATTACATAAACGATAGAAAAAATCTATAGCTTTATTCATTTTAACGATTTGTTAAAAAAAGCACAACATGCTATGCTTTGACCATCGAACCGCAGGGCGGGGCAGCCGCCCGGAGCGGTACAGACCGGAAAACAAAAATTCTGAAAGGACGGGAGAAACGATATGAGCCAGAAACGCTACTACCCGACAGCCCTTGCGCTGTATATAACGTACTTCGTGCTCGGCATATCCTCATCGGTCATGGGACACTACAAGCAGGAGTTCGCGGCACTCTGGGGCTCGGCTCCCGGCGCGGACGGAGTTTACGACATATCCGCCGTCGTCGCCGTCATCGCCGCCATCGGCCTGGGCCGTCTGATAGCCTTCCCCGTCGCAGGCCCGCTCTCGGATAAGTTCGGCAGAAGGCTCTCGGCGCTGATAGGCTGTGCGCTGTACGCCGTGTTCTTCACCGGCATCACCTTTACGACGAACATGTATTGGGGCTACGCCTTTGCGATAGTAAGCGGCATGGCAAACTCCTTCCTCGATACGAGCATCACCCCCTCCTGCATGGAGATATTCAAGGAGAAGGGAACGATAGCAAACATCTTCACGAAGCTTGCCGTATCCCTGTCGCAGTTCCTTCTGCCCTTTGCGATACTCGCCGTTGACGCAAACGGCCTTCCCTTCAACACCGTGTTCCTCGCCGGAGCGGCAATAATCATAATAGACGGCATCGCGCTCGCGTTCCTGCCCTTCCCGCCGCGCGAGCAGGCGGCAAAGACGGAGACGGGCGAAAAGGAAAAGATGCGCTTCACCCCGTCGGCGGTCATCCTCATAGCTCTCGGCTTTACCACCTCCACGACCTTCATGCTCTGGATGAACTGCAATCAGGAGCTCGGCACGCTCTACGGTCTGACGAACCCCAGCATGATCCAGACCTGGTACTCCCTCGGCATCGTCGCCGCCCTGTTCATAAACGCGGCGCTGCTCGGCAGGGGAGTCAAGCCGGCAAAGATACTCATAGTGTATCCGACCTGCGCGTTCATCACTCTCGGCGTCGTATTCCTCGTTCAGGTACCGGCGGTGTGCCTGGTCGGCGGCTTCTTCGTGGGCTTCTTCGCAGCCGGCGGCGTTCTCCAGCTCGTCACCTCGGTCGCAAACGAAATGTTCCCCAAAAACCGCGGCGTCATCACCTCGATAGTCATGATATCCTCATCCGTTGCAAACTACGCCGTACTTAACGCGGCAAGCCTCATCACCCGAGTCTCCGGCACGGACGGCCCGCGGTATGTGCTGCTGTTCAATATGGCGGTGACCCTTATAGGCATAATCCTCGCAGTAGTTTTAAACAGACGTATAGAAACCGACACGGCGGCGCAGGCACAGCCGGCCGCAGAATAAAAGGAGGAAAATTAAAATGAGCAAACAGCATCCCATCACAGTCAGTTCTTGGACACTCGGCGATCAGTGCAGCTTTGAAGAGCGCGTGAGCGCGGCGAAGGCTGCGGGCTTCGAGGGAATAGGCCTGCGTGCAGAGACCTATGTGGATGCCCTCAACGAAGGACTTTTCGACAGCGACATCCTCGCCATCCTCGAGAAGTACGATATGAAGGTCACCGAGGTCGAGTACATCGTCCAGTGGGCGGAGGAAAAGCGCTCGTATGAGGAAAAGTACAAGGAGCAGATGTGCTTCCACATGTGCGAGCTGTTCGGCGTTAACCATATAAACTGCGGCCTGATGGAGAACTACTCCGTCGAGTGGACCGCGCAGAAGCTCAAGGAGCTGTGCGGCCGCGCAGGCAAGTACACCATCGGCGTCGAGCCCATGCCCTACAGCGGTCTTCCCGGTGTGCGCAAGGCATGGGAGGTCGTGAAGGCCTCCGGCTGCGACAACGCAAAGCTCATTCTCGACTCCTGGCACTGGATCAGAGCCGGACAGAGCTACGATCCCGAGCTCATGGCCGATATCCCCGCAGAGAAGATCGTTTCCATCCAGCTCAACGACGTGCAGGCCCGTGCCTACGCCGCGGCGATACTCCGCGACGAATCCATGCACGACCGCGCACTCCCCGGCAAGGGCTACGGCAACTCCGCAGGCTTTGTCGATATGATAAAGGCCAAGGGCGTTTCGCCCGCAGTCGTAGGCGTTGAGGTCATCAACGACGCGATACTGGCCACCGGCGTCGCCGAGGCGGCAAAGGCAAACTTCAGCGCCGTATCCGAGCTGCTTGCAGATACCTGGCCCGAGATGTGCGGCTGATCAGACAGGAGGAATTAACATGGAACACAGAATCGACGGACACACCAGGCTTTTCTGCCTGATCGGCTCTCCCGTAGGCCACTCCGGATCTCCGGCAATGTACAACTACAGCTTCGACAAGCTGGGTCTCAATAACGCATATCTCGCCTTCGACATTCCTCTCGAGAAGGTCGGAGAGGCCGTAAAGGCGCTCAGACTCATGAACGTCGGCGGCTTCAATATCACCATGCCCGGCAAGACCGCCGTGTGCGATTACCTCGACGAGCTGTCCCCCGCGGTAAAGCTCATCGGCGCATGCAACACCGTCACCGCCGACGAGACCGGCAAGCTCACCGGTCACAACACCGACGGCGTAGGCTTCGTGCGCAACCTCGAAAAGCACGGCGTTTCCGTCAAGGGCAAGAGCATAGTCGTCCTGGGTGCGGGCGGTGCTGCGACCGCCCTGAGCATCCAGTGCGCACTCGACGGCGCAAAGAAGCTCGTCATTCTCAACCGCAAGAGCTCCAAGAGCTTTGCAAATGCAGAGCAGACGGTCGAAAAGATCGTCACCAGCATCCCCGGCTGCGAGGCCGAGGCCGACGATCTCGGTGATGCGGAAGCCGTCGCCAGGGCCGTCAGCGCCTGCGACATTCTGGTCAATGCGACCAAGGTCGGCATGGCTCCGCTCGACGGCGAGACGCTCATCGATCCTTCGCTCTACCGCCCCGAGCTCGTCGTTGCGGACACCGTCTACAATCCCCGCGAGACGCGCATGATCAGGGAAGCCGCGGCTGCCGGCTGCGTCACCGTCGGCGGCATCGGAATGCTGCTGCAGCAGGGCGTTGAGGCCTTCCGTCTGTTCACCGGCAAGGAAATGCCGGAGGACGAGGTAGCCGCAAAATTCTTCAGCTGAAGCGAACGCGGAAGAGAGGTACATATAAGATGAAATTTCCCACGATGTTCAGCCCCATTAATATCGGCACCGTCACCGTTCCGAACCGTTTCGTCGTTCCGCCGATGGGCAACAACTTTGCAAACACCGACGGCTCGCTGTCCGATCGCTCGGCGGCCTACTACGAGGCCCGCGCCAAGGGCGGCTTCGGCCTGATAACCATCGAATCGACCGTCGTTTACTCCGAGGCCAAGGGCGGCCCGAGAAAGCCCTGCCTGTTTTCCGACGATGTCGTTGACAGCTTCCGCAAGGTAGCCGAGCGCTGCCACCGCTACGGCGCGAAGGTCAGCATCCAGCTCCAGCACGCCGGTCCCGAGGGCAACTCCAAGCTCACCGGCTATCCCCTCAAGGCCGCAAGCGCCATGGCGTCCCACTGCGGCGGCGAGATCCCCGTCGCCATGCCGACCGAGGAGGTCTACCGCCTCATCGAGGCCTACGGCGATGCCGCGGCCCGCGCTCAGAAAGCCGGCATAGACATGGTCGAGGTGCACTGCGCACACGGCTACCTTGTCAGCACCTTCATTTCCGCGCGCACCAACAAGCGCACCGACGAGTTCGGCGGCTGCTTTGAAAACCGCATGCGCCTGCCGCGCCTGATAATCGAAAATATCCGCCGCAAGACCGGCAATATGCCCATCCTCTGCCGCATAAACGCAAGAGACGAGGGCGAGGGCGGCCTGACCGTTCAGGATGCGTCGGCAGTCGCCGCCTATCTTGAGCAGGAGTGCGGCATCGACGCTCTCCACGTCTCCCGCTCGATACACCTGCACGACGAGTTCATGTGGGCGCCCAATAACACCCACGGCGGCTTCAACGCCGACCTCGTTACCGAGATCAAGAAGGCCGTCTCCATTCCCGTCATCACCGTCGGCCGCTACACCGAGCCGCAGTACGCCGAGCTCCTGGTCCGCCAGGGCAGAGCAGACCTCGTTGCCTTCGGCCGTCAGTCGATAGCCGATCCCGAGCTGCCCGTCAAGGCGCGCACCGGCCATCTTGAGACTCTCGCCCCCTGCATCGCCTGCCTGCTCGGCTGCGTGCCGAACATGCTCGCAGGCCGCCCCATCACCTGCGCGATGAACCCCTGCGTAGGCCGCGAGGCGGAAATAGTCCCCGCCGAGGAGCAGAAGAAGGTGCTCGTCATCGGCGGCGGCCCCGGCGGAATGTACGCCGCAATGATGTGCGCAAAGCGCGGCCACGATGTCATTCTCCTCGAGAAGGGCACGGAGCTCGGCGGCCACTTCCTCGTCGCTTCCTATCCTCCCGCAAAGGGCGAGATCGCTCCCGCCATCCGCAGCCTCATCGTCAGATGCCGTGAGGCGGGCGTAGATATCCGTCTCGGCGTCACCGTTACGCCCGAACTCGTCGGCGAGCTCAAGCCCGACGCGGTGATCGTCGCTACCGGCTCCACGCCGCTGATCCTGCCCATCCCCGGCCTTGCCGACTGCGGCTATGTAAACGCCGAGGATATGCTCACGGGCAAATACAACGTCGGCAAAAAGGTACTCATCGTCGGCGGCGGCATGGTCGGCGCAGAGGCTGCCGAGCATCTTGCCGAGCGCGGCCACGACTGCGACATCGTAGAGATGAAGCCCGTGGTGGGCGAGGACATCATGCCCGAGCCGCGCAAGTACATCATGGCAAGCCTCGAGCACCACAAGGTCGGCCAGTTCACCAACGCACGCGTCAGCGAGTTCTTCACCGACGGCGTCTCCTACACGAGCACGCTCGACGGCAGCACTCACGAGCTGCGCGGCTACGACAACGTCGTGCTGGCAATGGGCTACCGCTCCAACAACACGCTTTCCGCAGAGCTCGAAAAGCTCGTACCGCAGGTCATAGTCATCGGCGAGGCGCGTCAGGCACCCGGTAACTCCATGATCGCAACGGGCGATGCTCTCAACGCCGCTCTGGCAATATAACACGCTGCCAATCCCCCCTTCCTTCCTATATAGCAGGAGGCTCCGCATGAAAATGCGGAGCCTTCTCAGCATATCAGTAGCTTCCGCATGAAAATGCGGAGCCTTCTCGGCATATCAGGAGCTTCTCCTGATATGTCGGCAAAGGCTTGACAGGACGGGGATTTTCTGATAAAATCTTATCAGGATTTAATCCTGATAGTGATTTAAGAAGGGAGTTTTATATTATGAATACCGAAAACAAATACGCAGGCACACAGACCGAGAAAAACCTCTGGGAGGCTTTCGCGGGCGAGTCGCAGGCGAGAAACAAATACACCTACTTTGCTTCCGTTGCCAAGAAGCAGGGCTTCGAGCAGATAGCCGCGCTGTTCCTGAAAACGGCGGAAAACGAGAAGGAGCACGCAAAGCTCTGGTTCAAGGAGCTCAGCGGCATAGGCGACACGGCGCAGAACCTCGCCGCGGCGGCCGAGGGCGAGAACTACGAGTGGACGGACATGTACGAGGGCTTTGCAAAAACCGCCGACGAGGAGGGCTTCCCGGAGCTTGCCGAGCGCTTCCGCCTCATAGCGGCGGTCGAGAAGCATCACGAGGAGCGCTACCGCGCGCTGCTGCGCAATGTCGAGACGGCGCAGGTCTTTGAAAAGAGCGAGGTCAAGGTCTGGGAGTGCCGCAACTGCGGCCACATCGTCGTCGGAACGAGCGCACCGGAGCTGTGCCCGGCCTGCAAGCATCCGCAGAGCTACTTCGAGGTCCACGCGGACAACTACTGAAATACAGGCAATGTAAAAACGCCCGCCCCGTATCATACAGACGGGGCGGGCATCGGTAAAAACGGAGAGAAAACTGATGACTGTCAGAAGAGATACAAGGCAGCGCCGTCTGATCCTGCGGGCGGTGCAGTCCCGGCGCGATCACCCCACGGCGGAGCAGATATATGAGGATGTCCGCGCATCAGACCCGAGGATCAGCCACGGCACGGTGTACCGCAACCTCAGCTGCCTGTCGGAGGACGGGGCCATAAATCATGTGCGCGTCCCCGGCGCCGACCGATACGACCTGCGCACGGAGCCGCACTATCATATGCTCTGCGTAAAATGCGGCAGCGTTATTGACGTGCCGACGCCGTACAAGCCTTTTCTCGACGGGGAAACGGCCGAGCTGTCCGGCTGCAGTATCATCCGCCACAGGCTGCTTTTCGAGGGGCTCTGCCCCGAATGCACGGCGGAGCAGAGCCGGAAGCGCGAAAATAATGAAACAGGGGGAAACAGCAGATGGTAGAAGCGAAAAACGCAGCGCCGCTCATGGACGATCCGCACGAGGTGCTGCTGATGCAGAATCTCTACAATGCGGCGGTAAAACAGCTGTCGCTCAAGTTTGAGATACTCAACCACGAGTTTGAGACGCTTTACGCGCGCAACCCCATACACCATATCGAAGGGCGCGTAAAAAGCCCCGAGAGCATCGCGGCAAAGCTCATGAAAAAAGGACTGCCGCTCACGATAAGCGCCGCACGCAGGGGTATCAACGACATAGCCGGCGTGCGCGTCGTGTGCAGCTACATAGACGACGTGTACCGCGTGGCGGAAATGCTCGAGAGGCAGGCCGATATCGAGATCGTGAAGCGCCAGGACTACATCGAAACGCCGAACTACAACGGCTACCGCTCGCTGCATCTGGATATTCGCGTGCCGGTCTATCTGTCCGACCGCACCGATCACATAACGGCCGAGATCCAGCTGCGCACCATCGCCATGGACTTTTGGGCAAGCCTCGAGCACGATATCCGCTACAAGGTGGACAAGACGACGCTGCCCTGCGGCATCAACGAGGAAATGTTCGCCTGCGCGGATAAGATCGCCGAGATCGACCGGCAGATGCAGGATATGTACCGGCGCATAAAGGCTGCCGAGCAGGCGCAGCCGTGAGGAGGGGAAGACTATGTTGACGGCGCAGGAAGCCCTTGAAAGGCTCATGGAGGGCAATAAAATTTATCTTGACTCGGAAACGCCCGGCGGCGATATCTCGCCGGCAAGCAGGCTCAGGACCTGCCGCGAGGGGCAGAGCCCCTATGCGATAATCGTCGCATGCTCCGACTCGCGCGTTATACCCGAGAGCGTTTTCTCCGCGGGTATAGGCGAGCTTTTCGTTATAAGGGTCGCGGGCAACGTGATAGACAATCACCAGCTCGGCAGCATAGAATACGCCGCCGGGCATCTGGGCTGCAAGCTCATCATGGTGCTCGGGCACGATCACTGCGGCGCGGTCGATGCGGCGATAAACCACGATCCGGACGGATACATCAAGTTCATCACCGACGAGATACGCCTTGCCGTCGGCGGGGAGCGCGGGGACTACGCCGCCTGCTGCCTGAACGTAAAGCACAGCATTGAAGTGATCGAAAGCAGCATCGGCATACGCAGAGAGGAGGAGAGCCACGGCCTCAGGGTCGTCGGTGCGCTCTACCGCCTGGAAAGCGGCCGCGTCGAGCTGATCTGAGCACATAAAAATGACCACCCGCATCACTACGATGCGGGTGTTTTTTCTGCAATATTATGCCTGCGGCGTCAGGGCTCAAGCAATGAGCTGTCGTAGAGCTCCTTGGAGGAGCGGCCGGTCTCGGCGGCGGCCTTCTTGCAGGCTGCCTTGCGCGGCAGACCCTCGGCGCGGTAGCGCTCAACGAGCCTGAGCGCGTCGTCGAGCGTGAGCTCGAGCTCCTGCTCCGGAGCACCGTCTATCACGAGCACGAACTCGCCCTTGGGCGGCGTCGCGGTGAAATATTCGATCGCCTCGCCGAGCGTCGTGCGTATCGTCTGCTCATGGATCTTCGTAAGCTCCCTGCACAGCGCGATGCGCCGGTCGGCGCCGAAGGTGTTCTTCATGTCCTCAAGCGTGCGCATGAGCTTGTGCGGCGCTTCGTAAAATATCATGGTGCGCTTTTCGCCGCGCAGGCTTTCAAGGTGCTCGCGGCGGCTTTTGTTGGATGTGGACAGGAAGCCCTCGAAGCAGAATCTGCCCGATGGCAGCGCCGACAGCGCAATTGCCGACACGAGCGCGGCGGGGCCCGGCACGACCAGCACCTCGACGCCGCTTTCCGCGCACATGCGCACGAGCTCCTCGCCGGGATCGGATATCGCGGGCATGCCGGCGTCGGTCACGAGCGCACAGCTTTCGCCTGCGAGGATGCGCTCGAGGATCTTTGCGCCGGAGGCGTATTTGTTGTGCTCAAAATAGCTCACGAGCGGCCTGCGTATGTCAAAGTGATTTAACAGCTTCATCGTCACGCGCGTATCCTCGGCCGCGATGAAGTCGGCGTCGCGCAGAGCCTGCGCTCCGCGCGGCGAAAGGTCGCCGAGGTTGCCGATCGGCGTTCCCACCAGATATAATTTACCGCTCATGCCCGTCCTCCCTGTGATAGATGCGTTTTATCTCGGCGCTCTCGCGCCCGTCGTCGCCGCAGATAAACAGCGGCGGCATTATTTTCAGGCCCGCAGCCGCGCCCCGCCGTGCCTCGATGAGCACGAGCGACGGCTCCTTCCGTGCCGAGTGCGACACCGTGCGCAGGCGCTTTGCCTCAAAGCCCGTTTCGCGCAGCAGGCAAAAAACGTCCGCCAGACGCTCGGCCCTGTGCACGAGGCAGAACGCGCCGCCCGTGCGGCACAGATACGAGGCCGCGCGGCAGATATCCTCCAGCGTGCACAGCGTTTCGCCGCGCGCGGCGGCCTTGACGGCATCAGGGCTCTGCTTGCCGCTTCCCGATGCAAAGTACGGCGGGTTCGAAACGACGAGGTCAAACTGCCCGGTCCCGAACAGCTCGCGGCAGCGGCGGATATCGCCGGTCATGATGCGGCTGCGCCCGTCCAGCGCGTTGGCCGCCATGTTCCCGCGTGCGATCTGCGCCGCCTCGGGGTTTATCTCCAGCCCGGTCATGTGCAGCGCCGTGCTCCTGCTCAGCAGCAGCAGCGGCAGTATGCCCGAGCCGCAGCCGAGGTCTATGCCGCAGCGCCGTACACCGATATTTACAAAGTCCGCAAGCAGCACGGAGTCCGTGCCCAGCCGGAAATGCTCCGACTGCTCAAACTGCGGCCCGTTTTCCCATAGCTCCATTTTTTCAGCGGCGAATCAACGCCTCTCCCATACATTTATTACAGACGCCCGGCCGCCTGCACTCGCGCTGTGCGGCAGTGCTCTTGCTTCGGCGGCGGTAACGATACCGGGCGCCCGCAGTCACCGTATAGGCACAGCCTCAATGCGCCTCTGAAATATTGTAGCAAATGTTGTGCTTTGCGTCAATGCGCTTGACGGCACGGCGGGTTTTGGGTTAAAATAATATCATTCGATAAAAGGGAGGTCATAACAATGAAAAAATGGCTCGTCATAGCACCCGTCGCGGCAGCGGCGGCGGCAGGCGCCGCGTTTGCGCTCAAGGGCAAGGCCGGTGCAGCCAAAAAGCCCGCGGCGGAAAAATCCGCGGCAAAGCCCGCAGCCAAGTCCGGCGGCAAGAAAACCGCGGAGTTTTCCATTAAAAACCCCAAGTCCGGCGTTTACAGCTTCGCAAGCGGCTATAAGGATGCAAAGGAGATCGGCGTCACCGTCACCTACGACGAAGGCAAGCACGACTTTGCGATCGTCTCCGAGGGCTACATTGCAGACTCCGGCGACTCGCATGTTGCCATCGTGAGCGCCGACGATTTTGCCATCCAGATCGAGTACGCGGCCTACTACCACGGCGAGGACTTTGCCGCACTCGAGAAATCGGTCGAGGCAAACTACAAGAACTTCGGCAGAGTCAGCTTCAAAAACGCAAGCGGCATATGCTTCACCAACGGCGGCAGCTACTGCATGGCCTTCCCCGCGGCAGGCTCGAGCGCCGACTATGTGCTGGCAACGGTCGTGCTCATGGGTGACGACAACGAGGACGAGCGCGTAAAGCTCCGCTCGAACCCCGAGATGCTCGCCATCATGGACACCCTCGTCATCGAAGAGCTCTGAGCTCCGGTGCAGACAATGTAAAAACGCGGTATGGAAAAAACCATACCGCGTTTTTCGGTCTCGTGGGAAACTCAGCCCTCGATTGCCTCTGCGGGGCACTGTGCTGCGCACGCACCGCACTCAAGGCACTTGTCGGGATCGATCTCATAGTGAAGCTCGCCCATAGAGATAGCTTCGGCAGGGCACTGTGCTGCGCATGCGCCGCAGGACAGGCACTCGTCGGTAATTACAAAAGCCATGATGTAACCTCCATATGTAGTTTGCTCAATAGGATTCAGGTCTTTACCTATGTCTTGCAAGTGCATTGTAACACATAATCGAAAAAATGCAAATGTAAAATTGCGTTTATAATATAATTTTTGCAATTTGGCAATAATCCGGTATACGACAGTATCGGCGCGGCCGATGTATTAATATGTGTACGGGGGGAAGAGACCTTGAAGAACAACGAAAAATTCACCGAGAAGGCCGAAGGGGCGATAGAGCAGGCGCGGCTTGCGGCGTTCGGCCTGGGCCACAGCTATGTCGGCACGGAGCACCTGCTGCTGGGCATCCTGCGCGAGAGAGCGGGGCTGGGCGCGCGCATACTGCGTGACCGCGGCCTGAGCGAGCACGGCATAACGGATGCGATAAGGCGCAAAAGCGGCACGGGCGAGCCCGGAACACCGGCGCAGGGGCTCACGAAGCACGCATGGCAGGCGATAGAAAAGGCGGCCTCGGACGCGGCACGCCTGGGCCACAGCTACATCGGCACGGAGCATCTGCTGCTGGGCATACTCCGCCAGCCGGAGTGCGGCGGAGCGCGGGCGCTCACCGAAGCGGGGCTGAGCCTTAACGATATCTACACCGATATCCTCGCCGTGTTCGGCACCGGCTCCTTCAGACCCCGGCCGCAGCAGCAGAAGCCGCAGCCTGCGCAGCCCAAGGCCGCAGTGCGCCACAGCGAAACGCGCGTTCTCGACCTGTACAGCCGCGACCTGACGCAGATAGCCCTTGCCGGCGGCTTCGACCCCGTGATCGGCCGCGACGAGGAGATACGCCGCAGCGTGCAGATCCTCTCGCGCCGCAGCAAAAACAATCCCGTCCTCATCGGCGAGCCGGGCGTGGGCAAGACCGCCGTGGCCGAGGGCATAGCAAGCTACATTGCTGGCTCCGACGCGCCCGAGAGCATGGCCGGAAAGCGCCTCGTTGCGCTCGATCTTCCGGCGCTGCTGGCCGGAACGAAGTACCGCGGCGATTTTGAGGAGCGCGTCAAGGCCGTGCTCCGTGACGTGAAAAAGGCCGGCGACGTAATACTTTTCGTCGACGAGCTGCACACCATGATCGGCGCGGGCAGCGCCGAGGGCGCGATCGATGCCGCGAATATACTCAAGCCCGCGCTCGGCCGGGGCGAGGTGCAGATGATCGGCGCGACGACGCCCGAGGAGTACCGCCGCCACATCGAAAAGGATGCGGCGCTCGAGCGCAGGTTCCAGCCCGTGAAGGTTGCAGAGCCCTCGCGCGAAACGAGCATTTCCATGCTCGGCGGCGTGCGCGTGAGCCTTGAGCGGCACCACGGCGTGAAGATATCCGACGCTGCACTCACGGCTGCGGTCGATCTCTCCGCGCGGTATATAAACGACCGCTTCCTGCCGGACAAGGCCATCGATCTTGTTGACGAGGCCGCGGCGCACATCCGCGTTTCCGGCGGCGGCCTGGTGACAGCAGAGGACGTGGCCGGGGTGGTTTCCGTGTGGACGGGCATACCCGTGGCAAACCTCAGCGCCGATGAGTCAAAGCGCCTGCGCGATATGGAGGGCATACTCCACCGCCGCGTGATCGGCCAGAACGAGGCCGTGACTGCGGTAGCGCGTGCCATACGCCGCGGCAGGGTGGGGCTGTCCGATCCCGACCGCCCGGTCGGCAGCTTCCTCTTCGTCGGCCCGACGGGCGTGGGCAAGACCGAGCTGTGCCGCGCACTTGCCGAGGCCGTTTTCGGCGACCGCAACGCGCTGATACGCCTTGACATGTCCGAGTACATGGAAAAGCACGCGGTCAGCAAGCTCATCGGCTCGCCGCCGGGCTACGTCGGCTATGAGGACGGCGGCCAGCTCACCGAGCGTGTGCGGCGCAAGCCGTGGTCGGTCGTGCTGTTTGACGAGATAGAAAAGGCGCACGAGGACGTGTGGGGTCTGCTGCTCCAGATCATGGACGACGGACGGCTCACCGACTCCGCCGGGCGCACCGTGAGCTTCCGAAACACCGTCATAGTCATGACCTCGAACGTCGGCGCAAGGGCGATAAGCGACGGGCGGCCGGGCCTCGGCTTTGCCTCCGGTGACGGCGGCGGGGCTAAGGCCATGCGCGGGCGGATAAACGAGGAGCTGCGGAGGACCTTCAGGCCGGAGTTTTTGAACCGCATCGACGAGACGATCGTGTTCCGCCGCCTGAGCCGCACCGAAATGCGCAGCATAGCCGAGCGCATGCTGCTCTCCGTTGCCGAGCGCTTCGAGGCGCTGGGCATGACGCTCGTCGTTCCGGGCGGCACGCTCGATTTTCTTGCCGAGCGCGGCTACGACGAGCGCTACGGCGCCCGCCCGCTGCGGCGCGCCATACGCAGCATGATAGAGGACAGAGCGGCCGAGCTCATGCTCGGCGGCGTTCTCGGCCGCGGTGATACGGTCACCGCTCTGCCCGACGGCGATCAATTAATTTTGACAAAACAAAAGTGATAATATATAATAACCTCCGTGTTTTTATGGAGGCAAAGCAATGGACAAAGAAAAAATTTTAAACGATGTAAACACATGCTGCGAGTATAACAAGCATAATCATATATACACGACCGATCTGGGGCCCGACTATGTGGTCGTTGAGGCCGAGCTGCGCCCGGAGTCGCTCAACCCGCTCGGCATGGCGCACGGCGGCTTCGTGTACTCCCTGTGCGACGTTGCCGCAGGGGTCGTTATCAACCAGAATATCGGCACCTCCGTCACGCTCAGCGGCAATCTTTATTTCATGCATCCGGGCAAGGGCAAAAAGCTGCGCTGCGAGGGCAGGATCATAAAGCCCGGCCGCACGGTCAACGTCGTCGAGACCAGCGTCTATGACGACAACGGTACGCTCACCGCAAAGGGAGTTTTCGAGCTCTATATTTTAGGCTCGAAATAAGGCTGTACCTGTACGTTTATTACAGGTACCCGGTTCTTTTCAGAGGCGAATTAACACTCTTGCCTATACGGAGATTGCAGGTGCCCGGTTCGATACTGCCGACAAAATAAGATCACTGCCGCGTAACATTAGTG
>CAVJKX010000007.1:0-99953 GCA_963650165.1 bacterium | reverse complement strand
TGTTTCGATACCGGGCCACCACAATAAACGTATAGGTTCAGCCTCAATGCGCCTCTGAAAAAAACCGGGCACCGGCAGTCTCCGTATAGGTACAGACTTAATTCGCCTCTGAAAAATCAATGGGTTCCCAGGAACCTTGAGAGGAAGTCCTTGGTTTTGGGATCCTGCGGATTTTCGAAGATATCGTGGGGCTTGCCCTCCTCGCAGATGACGCCGCCGGACATGAATACGACATTCGTGGACACGTCGCGCGCGAAGGCCATCTCGTGGGTGACGACGATCATCGTCAGACCGTCCTCGGCAAGCGAGCGCATGACGTCGAGCACCTCGCCGACCATCTGCGGGTCAAGAGCGCTCGTCGGCTCGTCGAACAGCAGTGCCTCCGGCTCCATCGC
Source organism: bacterium (assembly GCA_963650165.1). Taxonomy (GTDB): domain Bacteria; phylum Bacillota; class Clostridia; order Oscillospirales; family Oscillospiraceae; genus F23-B02. The sequence continues at coordinate 99,558 of CAVJKX010000007.1, read as the reverse complement.
CAGCGCGCGGGCTATCGCAACGCGCTGCTTCTGGCCGCCCGAGAGCTGCGCGGGCCGCGCGTTTATGTACGGCGCCATGCCGACGCGCTCGAGATACTTCATCGCCGTGGCCTCGGCCTCCTCGCGGCTGCGCTTTAAGACCGATACCTGGCCGGTGATGCAGTTGTTGAGCGCGGTCATGTTGTTGAACAGATTGAAGCTCTGGAACACCATGCCGACCTTCGCGCGGTACTGCGAAAGGCTCATATCATGGGATGTGATATCCCTGCCGTGGTAGAGTATCTGACCCGAGCTCGGGGTCTCGAGCAGGTTTATGCATCTGAGCATCGTCGACTTGCCCGAGCCGGACGCGCCGATGATGCTGAGCACCTCACCCTTGGAAACGCTCAGATTTATATCGCGCAGGACGGTGTTTTCGCCGAACTGCTTCTGAAGATGTACAAGCTCTATCACTTTTTCGTCCATGTTTTACGCCTCCCTGTTTATGCGGATCTCCGCCGCGCTGTCCGACTGCGAGCCGAATATGACGTAGCTGTCGTCGCCGTCGAGCTTATGCTCGACCCAGCGCAGCAGGCGCGTGATGGTGAAGGTCAGGATGAAGTAGATGACGCAGACCACGAGATAGGTCTGGAAGGTCTCGAAGCTCTGGCGCTTTATGATGCCCGCAAAGTAGTACAGCTCCGTGACGCCGATGACGTTCAGGACCGAGGTGTCCTTGATGTTTATAACGAACTCGTTGCTGACCGAGGGGAGGATGTTGCGCATGACCTGCGGGATGATGACCTTGAACATGGTCTGCGAGTGGGTCATGCCGATGCTCATTGCGCCCTCAAACTGGCCTCTGTCGATGGAGATGATGCCGCCGCGGACGATCTCGGCCATGTATGCGCCGGTGTTTATCGAAACGATCAGTATGCCCGAGGGTATGAGCGGCAGGGTGCTGCCGCCGGTGGCGAAGGCATAGCCCCAGTAGATGACCATAGACTGCACCATCATAGGCGTGCCGCGGAATATCTCGACATACACGGCGATGACGGCGTTGAGCAGCCTGTGCAGCGCGCGAAGCACCGCGTTTTTCGACAGCGGCGCCGTGCGCACGACTCCGGTCAGAAGTCCGATCACAAGACCGGCAACCGTGCCGATGAGCGCGATCAGCATGGTGTTGCCCACGCCGTCGAGCAGCTGCGGATAGTATTTGACTACTATATTAATAACATCGTTAAAAAAGCTCATGGCAGTTTACCGGCCTTTCGGATTACTTAAAAACCGCTGCCGCCTGTCAGCTCATTGCTCTCTTTGACGGGCGGCAGCCTTATGCTTTTACTTGCGGATGATGACGACGAGGTTGGACTCGTAGTAGGTGTCGGAGAAGTCGATCTGCTGTGCACGCTCTGCGGTGGGGCTCATGCCGGCCGCGATGGCGTCAATGGTGCCGGACTCAAGCGCGGGCAGGAGGGAATCCCACTCGATGGAGTAGATCTCAAGCTTCAGGCCGAGGCTGTTTGCGATGTACTGAGCGATCTGAACGTCGTAGCCGTTTGCGTACAGGCCTTCCTTGCCCTCGCCGGAGATGGGAACGGCGCCGAGGCTCGTGCCGTCCATGTCGGTCCAGTTATACGGCTCATAGGCACACTCCATGCCGACTCTCAGAACGCCGGTGGTGGTTTCGGGAGCGGGGCAGCTCACCGCGAACTCGGTGACTTCGCCGCCGGATGCGAGGGTGACTATCTGCTCCATGAGCTGTGCGCGCTGCTCGTCGGTGATCGTTGCGAGCACTTCGTTGATCTGTGCGGTCAGCTCCGAGCCCTTCTTGAGGCCGACTGCGATGCCGACGTCGGCAGCCGTTGCGGTAAAGCCGGTGTCGTTATTCTTCAGGGGGATGTAGGTCAGGCTGTCGTCGGACTGGCAGACGGAAAGAGCCGTCGGCTCCTCTGCAACGTAGCCGTCGATGGCGCCGCTCTTGAGCGCGGTCAGAAGATCCGCAAACTCGGGGTAGGTCGAGGACTGGACGTTCTCGATCTGGCTGAGTGCGTCGGCGTGGAAGGTGCCGGCCTGGGCGGCTATCTTGCAGCCCGCGAGGTCTGCGATGCTCGTTGCCGACGTAAGATCGACGGAGGTGCTGTCGTCACCGCTGCTGCTGTTGTCGCTGCCGCAGCCGGAAAACAGGCTCAGGCACATTACCGCCGCCATAAGCAGCGCGATCAGGTTTCTTGTTCTTCTCATTTTCTCGGAACTCCTTTTTCGGATAAATTAATAAGCCTGCGACCCGAAGCGGTATCGCAGGCTTTGAAAAAGAAATTCCAAAATTAAATTGCCTTCGATAGCTCTCCACATAAATGTGACAGTCCGACGCTTGTTCAGCGAAGTCCCAGCATCAGAAACGGCGGCAACCGTATCTGCGCTTCGGCGGAATTGCCTTTCCTCCGCAGCCGCTTGCCGGCGTATACCGTGGAGTACTCATCGCATCCGCAACCTCTATCAGGTGCTGTCTTATTTGAGCCGCATTATAAAACCCGGCCTTTGACTTGTCAATACCCTTTGCACATTTTTAACACATTTGCACGAATTTCGAAACTCGATTTTTTGCCCCCATATACACATTCACCATTTCGGAGGCGCATTGAGACAGCTGCGGATACGTTTATTGCGTCAGCCCGGTACCTGGACATCGGAAGAAATAAGAACGCTTCGCGCAGCATCGGTGCGCAAGCGGGCCGCAATATGCGTATAGGTGCAGGCTAAGTGCTCCTCTGAAAAAACGTCATTAAAGATAAGGCGTGTCGGCGGGGGGGACGTACTCGTTTTTGAGTATATCGCTGAAGCCGGGATCGTCGGCCGTGGTGTCCTCCGTGTCGCGCACGAAGTTTATAAACTCCGTTATGAGCTCGGACGGCTCACGGTTTTTCATGCGCACGAGCACATATTCAAGCTGCCGCGCGGGGTCTGTTATGACCTTGGACACCAGCAGACTGTTCGGCGTGTAGGTAGTGCGCGGGAATATGGTTATGCCGACATCGAGCTCGGAGAGCGCGACGGCGTCGATGTAGTGCGACAGCGTGCACATGATGTTCGGCTCTATCCCGGCCTCGGCAAACCATGCGCGTATCGCGTCGATGCGCGACGGGCGGCTCGGCACGATAAGCGGCTTTCCCTCGAGGCTTTTCAGCGATATGGTGTCGCCGGGGAGCTTTGCAAGCTCGTTTGAGCGCGACATTATCGCTACCCATGGCCCGCGTGCGACGGTGATGCCCTCAAGGTGCTCCGTATCGTATGGAGCTGCGATGACCGCAAGATCGACCAGACCCTGACGCATCCTGTCGAGCACGTCGTCGCTGCTGCCGTTCCACATGCTGTATTTGACCTTCGGATACTCCTCCTTGAAGCCGGACAGCCAGCGCGCGGTGAGGAAGGGCGCGCGTCCCTCGACGATGCCGAGGTTGATCGTTCCGCTCATGCCGCCCTCGAGGCTCATTATTTCGTGCTGCGCCTTTTCGGTCATGTCCAGTATCTGCGTTGCGCGCAGCAGGAGTATCCTGCCGGCCTCCGTCAGCTGCAATTGCCGCTTGCCGCGTATGAACAGCATTGTGCCGAGCTCATCCTCAAGCGATTTTATCTGATTGCTCAGCGGCGGCTGGCTCATGCACAGCCTTTCGGCGGCGTGGGTTATGTTCAGCTCCTCGGCAACTACCGTGAAGTATCTGAGTGTTCGAAGATCCATCTGTGTACCTCTCTCTGCTGTATAGGGGCCATTATACCATATTTTTTCGATATGGCAACTGCTATGCTATATGTATTTTATTTGTCAATCTCCTTGTGCTATTATACCGCCATAAGGTCGAAGCGAGGAACTCCTCGAACCTCGAACGGGCCTTATTCGTTGTAATCATTTGCTCTCTCATCTGTAAAACTGAAGTCTGCCGCATTCCTCTATGCGGCAGAGTTTAGTTTTATATGGGGCAGTGATTATTTAATTTGATACCGTAAATGCAATGACGAAGACAAGTAGCTCATATGCTCGGTGGCAGAGAGCCGGGGACAGTGTGATCCCGGTACCGGAGGATGAGTGAATAACACTTTATCAGCAGCAAGCTGAACGGGAGACCAATTAAGCGAGACGCGGAGTGCGGCGTTAAGGCACGAGGGCTTGTCTGAGCCCGTAAAAGTGATTGCTTCGGCAATAAGTTAGGTGGCACCGCGGATTTGCAGCTATTCGTCCTAAAGTTTAGGGATAGCTGCCCAAAAAATTCGGAGGTGCATTTTTTATGTGTTCGATCATCGGTTTCACAAGCAGCGGGCTCAGCGCTCAGTCGGTAAGAAAGTATTTTGACCGCACGGTCTCGCGCGGACCTGACGCAACGCGCATGGCGACGCTGCCCGGCGCGGTGCTGGGCTTCCACAGACTGTCCATCATGGGTCTGGACGAGAGAGGTATGCAGCCGTTTTACCTCGACAGCGACGCCGTCGTCTGCAACGGCGAGCTGTACGGCTTCCGACAGCTCCGCGAGGAGCTGAAGAAAAAATACAGCTTCAAGAGCGAGTCCGACTGCGAGATCATCCTGCCGCTTTACCGCGAATACGGGCTTGAGATGTTCAAAAAGCTCGACGCGGAGTTTGCGATGATAATCTATGACGGCGAAAAGCAGGAGCTCATCGCGGCGCGCGACCCCATCGGCATAAGGCCGCTGTACTACGGATATTACTCCGACGGCAGCATAATGTTTGCAAGCGAGGCGAAAAACCTCGTGGGTCTGTGCGATGAGATCATGCCCTTCCCTCCCGGCCACTATTATGCCGACGGAAAATTCGTGCGCTACGCAGACCTCACGAGCGTTTCCGAATACTCGACAGACGATATCGACACCGTCTGCGGCAAGATCCGCGAAAAGCTCATCGCAGGCGTTGAAAAGCGCCTCGACGCCGACGCCCCGCTCGGCTTCCTGCTGTCCGGCGGCCTGGATTCGAGCCTTGTGTGCGCAATATCGGCAAAGCTGCTCGGCAAGAAGATCCGCACCTTTGCGATAGGCATGGATCAGGACCCCATCGACCTCAAATATGCCCGCAGGGTCGCCGACTTCATAGGCTCGGAGCACATGGAGGTCACCATGACCCGCGACGAGGTCATTTCCTCGCTCGAGGAGGTCATCGCAATGCTCGGCACCTATGATATAACCACCATCCGCGCGAGCATGGGCATGTACCTGTGCTGCAAGGCGATACACGAAAAGACCGATGTGCGCGTACTGCTCACGGGCGAGATATCCGACGAGCTGTTCGGCTATAAATACACCGACTTTGCCCCGTCCGCGGAGGAGTTCCAGCGCGAGGCCAAGAAGAGAGTGGACGAGCTGCACATGTACGACGTTCTGCGCGCCGACCGCTGCATATCCGTAAACTCGCTGGAAGCACGCGTGCCCTTCGGCGATCTCGACTTTGTCCGCTATGTCATGAGCATTGATCCGAAAATGAAGATGAACAGCTATGACATGGGCAAATACCTGCTGCGCCGCGCATTTGAAAAGGACGGCATCCTGCCCGACGAGATACTCTGGAGGCAGAAGGCCGCGTTTTCCGATGCCGTCGGCCACTCGATGGTCGACGATCTCAAGGCCTATGCCGAGAGCGTCTACAGCGACGAGGCCTTTGCCGCAGGCTGCAAGAAATACGATTTCGCGGTTCCCTTCACCAAGGAGAGCCTTCTTTACAGAGACATCTTCGAGAAATATTATCCCGGCCAGGCGAAGATGATCAAGGACTTCTGGATGCCCAACAAGACATGGCCGGGCTGTGACGTTGACGACCCCTCCGCACGAGTTCTCAAAAACTACGGCGCGAGCGGAAAATAAAAGGAGGAACAACCATGAGCAGAGAAGTAAAAAAGATCCCCGAGCTGTTCGGCAGCTGCGTGTTCAACGAACGCACTATGCGCAAATACGTCAAGGAGAAATACTTCCAGGAGTGGAAAAAGTGCCTGTCCGACGACAAGCCTTTGACCCTTGAAGTAGCCGACGGCATCGCCGAAGGCATGAAGCAGTGGGCGCTCGAGAACGGCGCAACACACTTCACTCACTGGTTCCAGCCCCTGACCGGCATCACCGCCGAGAAGCACGACAGCTTCATTTCGCCTGCCGGCGGCGGTGCGATAACGATGGAGTTTTCCGGCAAGGAGCTTGTGCGCGGCGAGCCCGACGCATCGAGCTTCCCATCCGGCGGCCTGCGCGCTACCTTCGAGGCGCGCGGCTACAGCGCGTGGGACCCCACCGCGTTTGCATTCATAAAGGACGGGACGCTGTGCATCCCGACCGTGTTCTGCTCCTACTCCGGCGAGGCGCTGGATAAGAAAACGCCGCTGCTGCGCTCCTGCGACGCGGTCAGCCGCCAGGCGCTGAGAATACTGCGTCTGTTCGGCGATACCGATACGAAGAAGGTCATCGCGCAGGTCGGCCCCGAGCAGGAGTATTTCCTCATTGACAAAGAGCTGTTTCTCGAGCGCGAGGACCTGAGACTGTGCGGCAGAACGCTGTTCGGCTCAAAGCCGCCCAAGGGCCAGGAGCTTGAGGACCACTACTTCGGCACCATCCGTCCGAGAGTTGCCGAGTACATGCAGGATCTCGACGAGGAGCTGTGGAAGCTCGGCGTTCTGTCGAAAACGCGCCATAACGAGGTCGCTCCGGCTCAGCACGAGATGGCGCCGGTCTACTCCGACGCGAACACCGCCAGCGATCAGAACCAGATCGCCATGGAGATCATGCAGAAGGTCGCAGACCGCCACGGCCTTGTATGCCTGCTGCACGAAAAGCCCTTCGCCGGCGTAAACGGCTCGGGCAAGCACAACAACTGGTCGCTCGGCACCGACACCGGCAAGAACCTCTTCTCCCCGGGCAAGACCCCGAGCCAGAACGCGCAGTTCCTGCTGTTCCTCGCGGCCTTCGTGCGCGGCGTCGATAAGTATCAGGAGCTTCTCAGATGCTCCGTCGCCTTTGCGGGCAACGACCACCGCCTCGGCGCGCAGGAGGCGCCTCCCGCGATAATCTCGGTGTTCCTCGGCGAGGAGCTCGAGGCCATCGTCGATTCCATCGTCCACGATACCGGCTACACCGAAAAGAGCAAGAGCACGCTGCGCATCGGCGTCGACGTGCTGCCGCCGATCCCCAAGGATACCACCGACCGCAACCGTACCTCGCCCGTCGCCTTCACCGGCAACAAGTTCGAGTTCCGCATGGCGGGCTCGAGCCAGTCGATAGCGGGCCCGACGACGGTGCTCAACACCATCATTGCCGACTCCCTGTGCGTTTTCGCCGACGAGCTGGAAAAGGCGCCGGACTTCACCGCCGCGCTGCACGAGGTCATAAAGCGCAGCTTCACCGAGCACGGCCGCATCCTCTTCGGAGGCAACGGCTACGACGACAGCTGGGTCGAGGAAGCCGAAAGACGCGGACTTAAAAACCTCAAGAACTCCGCGCAGGCGCTGCCCGAGTACATGCTGCCGAAGAACGTCGAGCTTCTGACCAAGTACGGCGTTTACACGAAAGCCGAGATCGCCGCGCGCAACGAGATACACATGGAGCAGTACTGCAAGGTCATCGCAATAGAGGGCGAGACGCTTGTGGACATGGTGCAGCACGGCGTGCTCAACGCGGTCTCCGAATACAGCGCCGCACTGAGCGAAACGCTCATCAAAAAGCGCAAGGCCGTGCCCGAGGTTCCCTGCCGCGTAGAGAGCGCGCTCATCGGAACGCTCAGCAGCCTGAACGAGAGTCTGCTCGATAAGATGGTATCCCTCAAAAGTGCGCTGGAGACCGCTCCGAGCGTCGACAATGCAGAGCTCATGAAGTATTACCACGACGAGGTGTTCCTCAAGATGGAGGATATGCGCACCGTCATCGACAAGCTCGAAACGCTCACGGCTACGGAATACTGGCCGTACCCCAGCTACTACGACATGCTGTTCTCCGTGTGAGAAAACCGCCGGCCATTTTGAACCGGGAAGAGAAGAAAAACCTTTTCCCGATTCGAAATTCCGGCATTTTTATAGATGAAAACAAATTTAAGAATGAGAGAGTAAATTGCAATGAAGTATGTATTCGTAACAGGCGGAGTCGTGTCGGGACTGGGCAAGGGCATTTGCGCGGCCTCGCTCGGCAGACTTTTGAAGCAGCGCGGACTGCGCGTTAAGAACCAGAAATTCGACCCCTATCTCAACGTTGACCCCGGCACGATGAGCCCGTATCAGCACGGCGAGGTGTTCGTCACCGACGACGGCGCGGAGACCGACCTCGACCTGGGCCACTATGAAAGATTTGTTGACGAAAGTCTGAGCGGGAACTCATCGGTCTCCGCCGGACGCATATACTGGAATGTGCTCAACCGCGAGCGCCAGGGCGGATATCTCGGCGGCACGGTGCAGATAATACCCCATGTCACCGACGAGATAAAGCAGAGCGTTTACGCCATGGAGGATGAGGATATCGACGTTCTCATCTGCGAGATCGGCGGCACGGTCGGCGATATCGAAAGCCAGCCGTTTCTGGAGGCAATACGCCAGGTGGCCGTCGAAAAGGGCAGGCAGAACGTGCTGTTTATCCACGTCCCGCTGATCGTTCAGATCCCCGGCACGGGCGAGCTCAAGAGCAAGCCCACGCAGCACTCGGTCAAGGAGCTGCTTTCCGTCGGCATCCAGCCGGATATCCTCGTGTGCCGCACGGATGCCCCGATAAGCGACGATATCCGCAGAAAGATCGCGCTTTTCTGCAACGTCGAGCCCGAGTGCGTCATTCAGAATGCAACGGCCTCCACGCTGTACGAAGCGCCCCTGCTGCTTGAGCGCGAGGGCCTTTCGGCCGTCGTGTGCCGCAGACTCGGACTTGACTGTCCCGAGCCCGACCTTGCCGAGTGGAAGGCGATGGTCGAAAAGATAAAGGGCGCCCGCCGCACGGTGCGCATAGCGCTTGTCGGCAAATACGTTCAGCTGCACGACGCGTACCTGTCGGTCGCCGAGTCCTTAAACCACGCGGCTGCGGCAAGCGACGCGGTGATGGATATCAAATGGGTAGACTCCGAGGAGCTGAGCGAGGACAACATCGCGTCCCGGCTCTCCGACTGCGACGGCATACTCGTGCCCGGCGGCTTCGGCGACCGCGGCATCGAGGGCATGATCCTCGCCGCAGAATACGCGCGCGAAAACGACGTGCCGTATCTCGGCATATGCCTCGGCCTTCAGATAGCCGTCATAGAATTTGCCCGCCACGTCCTCGGCTGGAAGGACGCAAGCTCCGCCGAGTTCACGGCAGACTCCCGGCATCTGGTCATCGACCTCATGCCCGAGCAGCAGGGCATAACCGCAAAGGGCGGCACGATGCGCCTGGGCAAATACCCCTGCGTGCTTTCGCCCGAGAGCAAGGCATTCAAATACTACGGCGAGGGGCTCATACACGAGCGCCACCGCCACAGATACGAGGTAAACAACGCTTTCCGCGAGGAGATCACGGTGCGCGGGCTCCTGCCAGTCGGCCTGAGCCCCGACGGAAGACTTGTCGAAATGGTGGAGAACCCTGCCTGCCGCTGGTTCGTCGCGGCGCAGTTCCACCCCGAATTCAAAAGCAGACCCAACAAGCCGCATCCGCTGTTTGCGGGCTTTGTGCAGGCTGCGTTATCGAAAGGTGATGTACAATGAGAAACTACGAAAAGGAATACATTCAGCGTGTTCAGTTCATCCGTTATGCCGTGCGTGAGAGCGGAGCCGACGGCATAGTCTACGGCAACTCCGGCGGCAAGGACTCGGCACTCGTCGGCATCCTGTGCAAGGCCGCCTGCGATAACACCGTCGGCATAATCATGCCCTGCGGCACCGCACGCAACTACGACATGGATAAGCGCGACGGCGAGACCGTTGCCGCGCAGTACGGCATCGAGACCCGCTACGCCGATCTTACGGCGGTAAAGGAGGCGGAGAAGGCGGTGCTTGCAGGCGGCGTCACCGATCTTACGGCCGCTGCCGAGGCGAATATCGCGCCGCGCCTGAGAATGGCGACGCTGTACGCCGTTGCGGCCTCGGAAAACCGCCTTGTTTCCGGCACCGGCAACCGCAGCGAGGGCTATGTCGGCTACTTCACCAAGTGGGGCGACGGCGCCTGCGACTTCAATCCCATCGACGACCTGACCGTCACGGAGATATACGAGTTCCTCCGCTGGCTGAAGGCTCCCGAGTGCGTGATCGAAAAAGCGCCCTCTGCCGGCCTGTTCGACGGACAGACCGATGAGAGCGAAATGGGCTTTACCTATAAAGAGCTTGACACTTACCTTGACGGTGGTAAAATAGATGACGCGGTGCTTGAGAAAATTCAGCGTATGCACGCAAAGAGTGAACACAAACGCCGCAGCATTCTGACATTCTGAGGTGTTTATACTTGAAGACTAAGGATATGACCTACATCGCCCTGCTGGCGGTGCTCATATCGGTCTGCTCATGGCTGTCGGTTCCGGCAGCCATTCCTTTTACGATGCAGACCTACGCGGTATTTACGGCGCTGCTGCTTCTGGGCGGCAGGCGCGGCAGCATAGCCGTCGCGGTGTACATAGCGCTCGGTGCGGTGGGGCTTCCGGTGTTCTCCGGTTTTACCGGCGGCGTCGGCAAGCTCATGGGACCGAGCGGCGGCTACATCATAGGCTTTATATTTACCGGCCTGTGCTATTTGCTCGGCGAGCGGCTTTTCGGACAAAAGCTCTGGGCGAAGATCCTTTCGCTCGTCGTGGGACTTGCGGTGTGCTATGCCTTCGGGACGGTGTGGTTTGTGAAGGTATATTCCGTTTCAAATCCCATAAGCTACGCCTCGGCGCTCGGTATATGCGTGTTCCCGTTTATCATACCGGATGCCGCAAAAATGGCGCTGGCCTTCCTGACCGACAGGGTCATAAGAAAGCATGTGAATATAGACTGAAAAAACGAGGCTCAACGAGCCTCGTTTTTTCATATTCGCTTCAATCGGGATCACTTCATTGCGGCGACGGCCTCGAAGTCCTCGACTATCTCCTTTTCGGGAGCCTTGGTCAGCAGGGACACGACGACGATGAAGACGCAGGAGGTGATGAATGCGGGCAGCAGCTCGTATATTGCCAGAACGCCGCCGAGAGGTGCGATCGCGTATTTCCAGATGAATACCATCGCAGCGCCCGAGAACATGCCGGCGATAGCGCCCCACTTGTTGCAGCGCTTCCAGAACAGCGAGAACAGGACGATGGGGCCGAAGGTCGCGCCGAAGCCTGCCCAGGCAAAGGATACGACGCGGAAGATCGAGCTTGAGGGGTCGAGCGCGAACAGTACGCCGCAGACGGCGACGCAGATGACGGTCACTCGGGCGACGATCATGCCCTTCTTATCGCTCAGCTCGATGCCGAGAACGCCGCGGATGATGTTCTGGGCAATGGCGCTTGCCGCGGCCAGAAGCTGAACGTCGGCCGTGGACATGGTCGCCGCGAGGATACCGGCGAGAACAAGGCCGGAGAGAACGGCGAAGAATGCGCCGTACTCGGACAGGACGGCCGCGACGGAGACGATGAGAGACTCTGCCGAGGACGCATCGCCGAACATGGTAACGAGCTCGGCCTTGGCCATGGAGTAGCCGACGATGCCGATGATGACGGCGATCGACAGTGAAACGACGACCCAGACGGTAGCTACGCGGCGGCTGAGGGTGAGCTTCTTCTCGTCCTCGATGGCCATGAAGTGCAGGATGACGTGAGGCATGCCGAAGTAGCCGAGCGCCCATGCAAGAGTGGATACGATCTTGAATGCGCCGAACTCGCCCGCCTCGCTTGCCATGATGTTGGTCGATGCGGTGAGGCTCAGGTAGCCGGGGATGGCCTTGGCGTTTGCGACGACCTGATCCAAGCCGCCGACGGAGTGTATGCCGAAGATGAGAACGACCGCCAGGGCAAAGACCATGATGAGGCTCTGCACAAGACTCGTGACGGAGGCCGCCTTGAAGCCGCCGCCGGCGGTGTAGGCAACGATGACGACGGCGCTGATTATCATCGTGGGGACGTAGTCATAGCCGAACAGCGTGCCGAAGAGCTTGCCGCAGGCGGAAAAGCCCGATGCCGTGTAGGGAACGTAGAAAACGATGATGGTTATGGCGCCCAGGAGCTCGATGAGCTTGGTGTCGTCGCGGAAGCGGCGGGATATGTACTCGGGCAGGGTGAGCGCGTTCAGACGCACCGAGTAGCGGCGCAGACGCTTTGCGACGATCAGCCAGTTGAGATAGGTGCCTATCGCAAGGCCGATGGCCGTCCAGCTCGCCTCGGCGACGCCGCAGAAGAACGCAAGTCCGGGCACGCCCATGAGCAGGTATGCGCTCATGTCCGAGGCCTCGGTGGAAAGCGCCGTGACTATGGGGCCGAGCTTGCGGCCGCCGAGGTAGAACTCGTGCGCATCGGACTGACCCTTTGAGTAGTAAACTCCGATGGCCACCATGCCCACAAGGTAGACGACGATGGAAATCAGAATACAGATGATGTTAGCTGACATGTTTCTTTCTCCAATCAATTTTTTGCAATGACAGAATTATAGCCGCGCAAAAAATGCATTGCAAGCGGGGAAAATGCGAAAACCGCTTGATTTAATTAAAAAATTGATTATACTATTATCATACCTAATATTTTTCATGTTAACATGAATAAAATTCATGTAAATGTGGAGAGGGGAGCACATGAGCATTTCAAAATACGAAACGCTGGCCAAGGTGGTCGAGCTCGGCAGCCTCACGAGGGCGGCCGAGGCGCTCGGCTGTACGCAGTCGGCGGTGAGCCATACGATCAATAATCTGGAGGCCGAGCTCGGCTTTGCGGTGATAACGCGCTCGCGCGCCGGAGTCCGTCTCACGGGCGACGGCGAGAGGATAATGCCCTCGGTGCGCGGCATGCTCAACTATGAGGAGCAACTGCGGCAGACGGCCTCGGCCATACGCGGGCTCGATTCCGGCACCGTGCGCATCGGCGCGTTCACCTCCGTCGCCGTCCACTGGCTGCCCGGCGTAATAAAGGAGTTCCGGCGCGACTATCCCAATGTCGATCTGAAGCTCTTCAACGGCGACTACTACGACGTCGAGCGCTGGATAGAGGAGGGGAGCATCGACCTCGGCTTCGTGAACGTGCCGATGCAGCTGAAATGCGAATGCATACCGCTCATGGAGGACAGGCTGCTCGCCATACTCCCGCACGGGCACAAGTTCGAGTCATACCCCAAGTTCCCGCTCGTCGAGTGCGAAACGGAGGCGTTCATAACGCTGCTGGAGGAGTCCAACCACGACGCAAACCGCGCCCTCGCCGCCGCCGGTATAAAGCCGAACATACGCTTTTCCACAAAGGACGACTACGCCATCATAGCCATGGTCGAAAAGGGACTGGGCATATCCATCATGCCGGAGCTTCTGCTCAAGGGGCGGCACGACGATATCGTTATAAAGGAGCTCGTTCCGCCCTCCAAGCGCGTGATCGGCCTCGCCATTACCGAGACCAGCCGCCGGAGCCCCGCAACGCGCAAATTTGCCGACTACACGGTCGAGTGGCTGCGCTCGTCGGCTATTGCTAATTAATTAATATGGTGTTATTATAAAGGGTACGAATTTTTTCTGAAAATAAGTATTTTTAGAGAGGATAGGAAAATGAAGATCGTAATAGTCGGCGCGGGCAAGATAGGCTACTCGCTTGCCGAGGAGCTGGCGAACGAAAAACACGATATAACGGTCGTCGATATAAACAAGGACAAGGTAAAGCTCATATCCGACACGCTGGACGTCATGACCCTGTGCGGAAACGGCGCGGCGCTGTCGGTTCAGCGCGAGGCAAACGTCGACGAGAGCGACCTGCTCATAGCGGTCACGGCGCAGGATGAGCTCAACATGCTCGCCTGCATCGTCGCGCGCAAGCTCGGCTGCAAGAACACCATCGCGCGCGTGCGGAATCTCGAGTATTCCGAGCAGCTTTACGTCCTCAAGGCCGAGCTCGGCCTGTCCATGACCATAAATCCCGAGCTTCTGGCGGCAAAGGAGATATACAGGCTGCTCCAGATCCCCGCGTTTATAAAGCGCGATACCTTTGCCGAGGGCAAGGCCGAGATAGTGGAGCTGTTCATATCCGAGGGCAGCCCGCTCGACGGACTGTGTCTTGCGGATCTCCGCAAGAGAATAAAGGTGCATGTCCTTATCTGCTCGGTGCTGCGCGGCGAGAAGGTCTTTATCCCCGACGGCAGCTTTACTCTGCGCAGCGGCGACAAGATCTACGTCACCGCGCCCGCGTCCTCGCTCGTTGAGCTCACGCATGAGCTGAAGCTCCGCAGCAAGAAGAGCAAGAACGTGCTCATCGTCGGCGGCGGCAGGATCGCGGAATATCTCGCGCCGATGCTGATAAAATCCGGCACGAGCATAAAGCTCATCGAGATGAACCGCGCACGCTGCGAGTACCTCGCGCAGAAGTACCCGGAGGTGAGCGTCATCTGCTCGGACGGCTCGAGCCAGGCGGTGCTGAAAACGCACAACATCCGCCAGATGGATGCGGTGCTGCCGCTGACGAATATGGACGAGGAGAACATCATCATCGGCATGTTCGCGCGCAAGGTGGGCGTTCCGCAGCTCCTGACGAAGATAAACCGCATGGAATACGGCGAGATCCTCGGCGACCGCGGCGCGGACAGCCTGATAAGCCCGAAGAGCCTGTCGACCTATGCCATCATCCGCTATGTCCGCGCGATGGAGAACACCGGCGGCAGCGCGGTGCTCACCATCCACCGCATAGCCGACGGCCGCGCCGAGGCGCTGGAGTTTGCCGTTACCGATGCGACAAGGCACCTGCGCGAGCAGCTCATGGACATAAAGCTCAAGCCCGGCATACTTATAGTCTGCATAAACCACCTGGGCAGGATCATCATCCCCGGCGGCCGCGATACGCTCTCGGCCGGCGACACGGTCGTCATCGTAACGACCGCGGGACGCGAGATCCTTGACCTGAACGATATATTTGCATGATGAATACGGGAACAATGAGAAAAACGATAAGCGTCATACTGTGCATCGAAGCGGCGTTCATGCTGCCGCCGTTCGTGCTCGCGGTCGTTGACGGCGACGAGAACGTCATGCGCGGCTTTGCCTCGGCGATGACGGTGCTGCTGCTGATCGGCATACCCTGCGGCCTGCTGCGCAACCGCGAGCGCCCGCTGGGCGCGCGCGACGGCTTTGTTACGGTCGCGCTGGCGTGGATCATCATATCGCTGTTCGGCGCCGTGCCGTTTTACGCATCGGGCGTTATCCCGAGCATATCCGACGCCGTGTTCGAGACCGTTTCCGGCTTTACGACAACGGGAGCCACGATCATCGATGACGTGGAAGCCGCGCCGCGGGCGATACTGCTCTGGCGCAGCATCACCAACTGGATCGGCGGCATGGGCGTGCTGGTGTTCCTGCTGGCGATAGCGCCGGTGGCGCGCGAGGGCGGCTCGATGTTCCTGCTGCGCGCGGAGTTTCCCGGCCCCATGGCGGCAAAGCTCGTGCCGAGGATGCAGAAGTCGGCAAAGCTGCTGTATGAGATATATATGGTTATGACCGCCGCGCAGATAGTTCTGCTGTGCCTCGGCGGAATGCCGCTGTTCGACTCGGTGAACATCTCGCTGAGCACGGTATCCACGGGCGGCTTTGCCATCCGCAACGACAGTATGGCGTCCTACGGCGCTTATGCGCAGAACGTGACGCTCGTATTCATGACGCTGTGCAGCATGAGCTTCAGCCTGTTCTACTGTGCGCTTGCGCGCGACTTCCTGCGCATCCGCCGCAGCCGCGAGCTGCGCACCTTTGTGATCGTCGTGCTGGGCGTGGCGCTGCTCATGGGCATCGACACGGCCTCGAAGTTCGGCAGCATAGCCGACGGCGTGCACCACACGCTGTTCCAGGTCATATCCATCATCAGCACGACCTGCTACGTCTCGGTCGACGCGAGCTTCTGGTCGCCGTTCGTGTGGGCAATGCTGACGGTGCTGATGATAACGGGCCCCATGTCGGGCTCCACAGGCGGCGGCATGAAGCTGTCGCGCGTCATGATCCTCGCCAAGAGCACCTACCGCGCCATTGCAAGCACCGTCACGCCGAACTCCGTGCACCTTATCCACCTTGACGGCGAGATCGTCGAGGAGGAAACGGTATCCGCGGTCGAGAGCTTTGCGATCGTCTACTTCATGGCGGTCGTGGCGACGGGCGTCGTGCTGTCGATCGACGGCCTTGCCATCGGCGACGGAATGCTGGCGGGCATCTCGAGCCTCAGCAACGTCGGTTACGGCATCGACTCGAACACCTTCACCATGGGCGTTTCGAGCCTGAATATACTCAGCAAGGCCGTGCTGTGCTTCGATATGTTCCTTGGCCGCCTCGAGATATTCCCCATGCTGATCCTCTTCGCCCCCGACACCTGGAGAAAGTGAGTTTGCCTTCCCTTGATTGGAAGAGGTGAAAAATGAACCGCAACAATCCAAAGCTCACAGACTTTGCACAGCATCTGCGCAAAAATATGACAAAGGAAGAGCGCCAGCTGTGGTACGGCTTTCTCAGATTTCAGCCGCTCGCCTTCAAGAGGCAAAAAGTCATCGACTGCTATATCGTCGATTTTTACTGCGCCGCTGCGCGGCTGGTCATCGAGCTGGACGGATCGCAGCACTGCGAGGATGACGGCAAGGCGAGTGATGCTGAGCGCGACGAGTATCTGCAAGGTCTGGGGCTGACTGTGTGCCGGTACTCGAACCTGGACGTGATGCGCAATTTTGAAGGCGTTTGCACGGACATACTTCTGCATATAAATAAGTGTCTGCCTGACGGCAGATGATTTTGATCACACCTCATCCGTCACCTGACGGTGACACCTTCCCCTCCCGCTTCGCCAGGGGAAGGCAATTGCCTCCCGATACATGCGGCAAGCTTGGCGCGCATGCCCTTGCCTTCCCCTTTGATTGGAAGAGGCGAAAGTGAAGCTAACCGCTATTGCCTTCCCTTGCTTGGAAGCGGCGAAAGTAAAGCTAACCGCCCTTGCCTTCCCTTGATGGGAAGAGGTTAAAGTGCAGCTAACCGCTATTGCCTTCCCCTTCGAGGGGAAGGTGGGTCGCGCAAGCGAGCCGGAAGAGGTGTAATCAAATCGCGGCGCGAGCCGCAACATTATACGAAAAGACAGCGCAGATCATACTCTGCGCTGTCTTTTTCGCGTTTAAGCACGGTTTTGCCTCCGATGCTGCACAGGAAATCATCCCCAATGCGCCTTGGAAGCACAGCCGCGCTTTCGGCGCAATTACGGCCTGAGCGGCATCATAAATGCTCCCAAATGCAGCCAAAACACTGCCAAAAAGCGCAAAATTGGCTTAAAACAGGTAATTTGAACTGCCACAATCAAGAAAAATGCACCAAAAAAACACATGATATGTTTAAGATATACAAATCATGCTTAAATCAGCCAGATTGTGCATTGTTTAACCAGAAATAAAAAACATTTCACAAAAATACAAAAACCGCTTGAAACCTGTAAACGCGTATGCTATAATCAAGAAAAATATGTGTGAGTTAGACATAATATGCACGAATAATACATATTATGCTTAAAACATACATATTTGCGAAACATTTCAACCCAATATCTTAAACGGAGGTAAACAAGAGAAAAATGAAAAAGAGACTGTTGAGCATGCTGATGGCTGTTCTCATGATCGCCTCTCTGGTTCCTGCAACTGCTCTGGCAGCAGACACTACTGCTGACGACGAGTACGTCATCAATCAGAAAGCCGATGCAGAGAAGAAGCTGCCTGGCATCACCGTTAAGGAGAACAAGAACGGCACTTATACCGTTAAGATCACTCCTTTCATCACCAAGACCAAGGATCAGTGCAAGACCCACACCATCGTGAGCGACAAGCTGATCACTGCTGACTGCAATCACAAGGGCCTGACCGTGTTCTACTGCAGCGGCTGCGGCAAGCAGATGATGAATTCCATCGAAGCAGAGAAGCTTGATCACGACTACAAGTTCACTGTCGTTGTCGAGCCTACCTGCAAAACTGCCGGCTGGGGTTATGCAGTTTGCAGCCTCTGCGGCGATGTAGAGTCCGTTGACAGCAGCGCTGAAGCTATGAAGCTTCTTCCTGCCGATGCAAAGCAGAGCCTCAAGGACGATGCTGCTGCAATGTTCGAAGCGGCTGGCCACAGCAAGGATCTCGTCAAGGTAGAGAAGGACGTCTACGAAGAAGACGGCAAGACCGTGAAGGCATATGCACCTGTTGAGGCATCTCACTACGAGACCATCAATGGCAGCTGGGTCGCACTTGACAAGGATTATGCGATCGTTGCTTACTATGCAGAGCACATCGTTGACGGCAAGCAGGTTAACAAGGACGTTAACCCCGAATTTGCATACAAATCCTACGAAGTAGCAAAGGGTATTGCCGGCGACGACGTCTGCCCCGTCTGCGGCGACGTCATTACTGAGAACAGAACCCCGATAAACAACCTCAATGAAACCCACAAGCAGTACATGAAGGTCATCACCAAGGGTGAAAAGCCTTACATTGATGACGACGGCGACAAGATCGACGGCACAACTGACTATGTATACTGCTCCAAGTGCGATGATTACTTCGGCGGCACCGTCCTCACCTATGATGAGTTCTACCGTCCCGAGAAGACCGCTGATCCCGCAATCGGCACCGTCATGACCTTCGACGGAAAAGAGACCGTTTTTGCAGTCAGCAATGGTACGCTCGTTGACGTGACCAACAGCCTGAAGCTTGCTGCAAATGCTACCTGCCAGGCAGCTGGCTACACCGGCGACGTTATCGTTTACACCGCTTCCGGTACCGCTGACAAGGACACCGGCAAGGTTCCCGGTGTTTGGATGCTCAAGGAGACCGGCAAAGAGCTCAAGCAGCTTGACCACCACTATGTCGCTTGCGAGAGCAAGGACGCAACCTGCACCGAAGACGGCGTAAAGTACGTCGGCGTTTCCCAGTGTGACAATGTTGTCGGCGTTGACAAGACTACCGGAAAGGACATCCTTTGCGGCGAGTACAAGCTTGCAAAGATCAATAACGCTAAGCTTGATGCTTACGGCGAAGTCGATCCCGCTGGCTTCGTAGTTCCCAAGGCTCACGGCGACAAGGCTGAGAAGGTTCTCGTTGAGGCTACCTGCAAGAACGAGGGTCTGAATGCACTCGTCTGCTCCGTCTGCGGCGAGTATCTCCTGGATGGCGCAGATCATTCTTACAAGACCGATAAGGTCGCATGTGTTGCAGCTGACAAGCGCGTTGACGTTGTCGAGGCAACCTGCACCGAGAAGGGCTACACCGGCGATGAGGTCTGCAAGTGGTGCGGCACCGTCCTCGCAAAGGGCGAAGAGACCGAGGCACTCGGCCACAACTTTGAGAAGGGCGTCTGCACTGTCTGCGGCGAAGCCGATCCTGACTATGTTGCAAATCCCTTCACCGACGTAAGCTCGGACAGCAAGTTCTACGACGCGATCCTCTGGGCCGTCGAAGAGGGCGTGACCGAGGGTACCACTAAGACCACCTTCAGCCCCAACAAGGGCTGCACCCGTGCCGAGATCGTCACCTTCCTGTACCGCGCTGCTGGTTCTCCCGAGGTCGGCGCTGACGTCGTGAACCCGTTCACCGACGTAAGCAAGGACAGCAAGTTCTACAACGCGATCCTGTGGGCTGTCGAAAAGGGCATCACCAAGGGCACCACTGACACCACCTTCAGCCCGAGCAAGGTCTGCACTCGTGGTGAGATCGTAACCTTCCTGTTCCGCGCATCCGGCGATGAAAAGGTCGCTACCAGCGTTGCATTCACCGACGTTGCTGCCGGCTCCTACTGCTACGACGCAGTTGCATGGGCAGTTGCAAACGGCGTTACCACCGGTAAGACCGCTACCACCTTCGCTCCTGCAGACACCTGCACCCGTGGCGAGGCTGTGACCTTCATCTACCGCGCAAACGCAGAGTAATAATTCCGCAATTCTAACGAGGTTTAGAGCACTTATTTAAATTGTCTCTTGTTATAACTATTCGTTATGTTGCATAAAAGCAGCGCCGCAGTGGCTATCCACTGCGGCGCTGTGATTTTTTATGTTAATGATTAATTAACACCGCTTGACAATACAAGCCCGATGGTCTATACTGAAAACAAAGAAATGGCGCTGCCGGACAAACGGTTAGCCCCAAGATTTATTACTTAATAGAAGTAACCGCAGCTTGGTAGGCCTTGCGGTTACTTCTTTTTGTATATCTGAACGAACAGACTGCAAATGCCGATGATCACCAAGCAAAGCTGAAATACTTCGGATGTACTCATTGGGCAGCCCCCTTTTTTAGAAAATCAGGGGGCAAGAAGCGCCCCCTGTTTATGTATGCAGGGGACTAACCGCTTGCCGTTTATCGGTAGCGCCAAACACATTATATCATGAATTTCATAAAATATCAATATCTGACATCCCACAGGCACAGTCCCTGGGCCGGGGCGGTGGGGCCTGCATTTTCGCGCCGCTTTGACAGGAGCGCGTGCTCCACGTCCGCGGCCGTCATGCGGTGTGCGCCGACCTCAAGCAGCGTTCCGACGATGATCCGCACCATGTTGTACAGAAATCCGTCGCCCGATACGTGAAAGTGCAGCTCCTCGCCGTCTCGTGTGATATCGATCGCATCTATCCGCCGGACGGCGGATTTTTTCATGCGCTTATTTGACTGAAAGGCGGTGAAATCGTGCTCGCCGAGCAGAATTTCCGCCGCGCCGCGCATTGCGTCCGTATCCGGATCGCAGTCGATGCGGTACTCGTATCTGCGCGCGAACACGTCCTGAACCGCGCTGCACCGCACGCGGTAGACATATGTTTTTCCGGTGCAGCTGAGCCGCGCGTGGAACCTCGGTCCGGCAAGAGCGAGCCCGTCTGCGGCGATATCCTCCGGCAGCGCAGCGCGCAGGCGCGATAATATCTCCTGCACCTCGAGCTCCGTATCCGCACGGAACGATACGACCTGCATTTTAGCGTGCGCACCGGCGTCGGTCCTGCCGGAGGCGCTGACCTCGACCGCCTGACCGAGAATGCGCGAAAGTGCGCCCTCGACCTTGGCCTGTATCGTGTTTTCCGTGTTGCCCTGACGCTGCCAGCCGCGGTAGCGTGTGCCGTCGTAGCTCAGGGTGAGCCTGTAATTATTCATATCTCAGCCTGAATTTTCTCAGCATGTACTCGGGGAAGTACGACTGCTTTGCCTGCCGCAGTCCCTCGTCGCCGACGTCGTCCTCGCGGTTTATGTACTTAACGCCGCAGCTTTCCAGCTCCGTTTTCGCAAACAGGCAGTTTATCATCTGGAACGCGCCCTTGTATTCGCGCTTTGCCTTTTCTATGTGCACGATCAGCGTGTCACCGAGCACCTCGCCGATGCAGAACGCCGCGATATCTTCGCCGCAGTACAGCGCATAGCCCGTGCAGCCGTAGGCAGCGTAGTCGCGCAGTACCTCGCGCGTGTGGTCGTTTTCGTACATCGCAAGCTCGCTGAGCCCGGTGTCCGACCATTCGTGCGCGCAGCATTCGGCGACGAGGCGTGCGTTTTCCGCCGTTATCGGTTCAAGGCGGCAGTCGGGGCAGAGCTTCTCGAACTGGTGGATGAGGTTGCGCTTCTTGCTGTATTTTTTTCCGGCAAGATAGGCAAGATCCTCGGCCCTGTACATGTAGTCGGCAATGTCCGGCTCCTCCTCGGCGGTGAAATCAAACTCCTGCCGCAGCTCGCCGACGGCCTCCTCGGGAATAAGGCTCATCGTGAGCGTTTCTCCGACCTTTTCGCGCAGCGCACGGACGCGCGAGCACAGGCTGCCCTCGCCGAGAGGCAGCAGATAGTCATACTCGCCGCCGCAGCGTGCTTTTTCCCGCATGAACAGAACTCCGTCGGATATGCAGTATTCGTAGCCGAATCTGTCTGCCCACATGAACACGCCCAGAACGGAGTAGTCGCAGGAGCGGTACTGCCCGCGCAGGTACGGCCGCAGCAGCGCCGCGTCCGACAGAGTTATTTTTTTAAAATCCACCGGAGGGATACCTCTTTTCATAAGATGCGGTCATTATAACAAACCGCCGCGAAAATAACAAGGGTCAGTGCGGCAGCGCACAAAAACTCATAAAAAGACAGTAAAATCCATGGCGCAGGTCTTTTTTTATTCACAATTATGTGTTAAAATCTATCCGTGAAATTATCTTTACATACGAAAGGCAATCAATATGGGTTTCTTCAGTAAAATTTTCGGCAGCCACACCGATCATGAGCTTAAAAAAATATATCCCATCGTCGATAAGATAGAGGCGCTCGAGCCGCAGATGCAGGCTCTTTCCGACGCCGAGCTGCGAGCCAAGACCGCCGAGTTCCAGAACCGCTACGACAACGGCGAGGATCTCGATTCCATGCTGCCCGAGGCCTTTGCCGCGGTGCGCGAGGCCGCGTGGCGTGTGCTCGGTATGAAGCCGTTCCGCGTTCAGCTCATCGGCGGCATCGTCCTGCATCAGGGCCGTATCGCCGAGATGAAGACCGGCGAAGGCAAGACCCTCGTCGCCGTTATGCCCGCGTACCTCAACGCCATAGCCGGCGACGGCGTTCATATCGTCACCGTCAACGACTACCTCGCCCGCCGCGACAGCGAGTGGATGGGCAAGGTGCACAGATTTATGGGTCTCGACGTCGGCCTTATAGTCCACGGCCTGGATAACGAGCAGCGCAAGGCGGCCTACGCCGCCGACATCACCTACGGCACGAATAACGAGATGGGCTTTGACTATCTGCGCGACAACATGGCGATCTACAAGGAAAGCCGCGTGCAGCGCGGCCACGCCTTTGCCATCGTTGACGAGGTCGACTCCATACTCATCGACGAGGCGAGAACGCCGCTCATCATTTCCGGTCAGGGCGACGAGAGCACCGACCTTTACCGCCAGGCAAACGACTTTGTAGCGGGCCTGCAGAAGAAGGTCTACGCGACCACCGACTCCAAGGAGGAAGAGGACGAGAACATCGACGCGGACTACATCGTCGATGAAAAGGCACGCACGGCGACGCTCACGGCGCGCGGCATTGCCAAGGCAGAGCGTGCATTCAACCTTGAAAACTATGCCGATATCGAAAACTCGACTCTCACCCATCATATAAATCAGGCGCTGCGTGCGCACGGCATCATGAAGCGCGATATCGACTACGTCGTGAAGGACGGCGAGGTGCTCATCGTCGATGAGTTCACCGGCCGCATCATGCTCGGCCGCCGCTACAGCGAGGGCCTGCATCAGGCGATAGAGGCCAAGGAGCACGTCGATGTCCAGCGCGAGAACAAGACCCTTGCGACCATCACCTTCCAGAACTACTTCAGACTTTACGATAAGCTCTCCGGTATGACCGGTACGGCCGTCACGGAGGAAGAGGAGTTTGCCTCGATCTACAAGCTCGATATAGTCGAGATCCCGACCAACAAGCCCGTCGCGCGTATCGACCGCCCCGACGTCGTATACAAGACCGAGGCCGGAAAGGACCGCGCGATCATCGAGCAGATAATCGAATGCCACGAAAAGGGCCAGCCCGTTCTGGTCGGTACGATATCCATCGAAAAGAGCGAATATCTCTCCAAGCTTTTGAAGGCGCGCGGGATAAAGCACAATGTCCTCAACGCAAAGCACCACGAGAAGGAGGCCGAGATCGTTGCTCAGGCCGGTAAGCTCGGCGCGGTCACCATTGCGACCAACATGGCCGGCCGCGGCACCGATATCATGCTCGGCGGCAATGCCGAGTACCTTGCAAAGAACGATCTGCGCAAGGCGGGCTTTACCGAGGAGGTCATAGCCGACGCAACGGGCTATGCCGATACCGACGACGAGGAGATACTCAAGGCCCGCGCCCTGTATGCCGAAAAGCTTAAGGAGCACAAGGCGGTGTGCGACGAGGAGGCCGAGAAGGTCAAGGCCGTCGGCGGACTTTTCATCCTCGGTACGGAGCGTCACGAGTCCCGCCGTATCGATAATCAGCTGCGCGGCCGTGCCGGCCGTCAGGGCGACCCCGGCGAGAGCCGCTTCTACATCGCGCTGACCGACGACGTTATGCGTCTGTTCGGCTCCGAGCGCATGAGCAATATGATGGAGTCGCTCGGCGTCGACGAGGATACCCCGCTTGACCACAAGATGCTCTCCAACGCCATCGAGCAGGCTCAGAAAACCGTCGAGAGCCGCAACTTCCAGACCCGTAAGAGCGTCCTGGAATACGACGATGTCATGAACCAGCAGCGCAACATTATATATGACGAGCGCCGCAAGGTGCTCGACGGCGAGGATCTGCGCGAGCACATAAACAAGATGATATACGACTTCATCGCGGGCAGCGTAAACGATGCCCTGCACGGCGGCTCGCCGGAAAACGACGAGCACCTTGCCGAGGTCACGGCTCCCTTTGAAAAGCTCTTCCTGCCCAAGGGCGCGATAAAAGCGGAGGACTTCAAGGGCGCGCCCAAGGCGGAGGATATCATCGAACGCGTGTACGATATCGCGCAGCAGGTCTACGACAAGCGCGAGGAGGAGTTCGGCTTGGCACCCGACGGCCAGCCCGTCATGCGCGAGATCGAGCGCGTGGTCATGCTTCGCGTTGTCGACGAATACTGGATGGATCACATCGACGCCATGGCCGAGCTCAAGCGCGGCATCGGCCTGCGCGGCTACGGCAACGTCAAGCCCATCGACGCGTACAAGCGCGAGGGCTACGATATGTTCGAGGCGATGATAAACGGCATCCGCGAGGAGACCGTCAGAAGAATCTACACCATCCGCGTCCGCAAGGAGCAGACGCTCGAGCGCAAGGCCGTTGCAAAGAACATGGCGGCAAACGTCGGCGGAGAGGTGCAGAAGAAAAAGCCCGTCAAGAAGGCGCCCAAGCCCGGCCGCAACGATCCCTGCCCCTGCGGCAAGATGAAGGCCGACGGCTCGCGCAGGCTCAAATACAAGGAATGCTGCGGCAGGAACGACTGAGGAAGCATAATGGCATTTACTGAAAACACGCAGCACGGCTGCGTATACATGGTATCGGACAAAATAAGCGCAAGGCATATGTTCACAACGCGCATCGGCGGCGTGAGCAGCGGCGTTTTCGCCTCCTGGAACCTCGGCATGAACCGAGGCGACGACGTGGACGCCCTGCGCGAAAACTACCGCCTCGCCGGCGAGATACTCGGCTGCGGCGGGGACGATTTCGTCGTCACCAGGCAGGTGCACGGCCGCACGGTTTATCTTGCGACGGAGTCAGACCGCTGCCCCGTTGGCTCGGATAAGCGCATGGAATGCGACGGCTTTGTCACGAACGTAAAGGGCCTGCCGCTTATGATCTATATTGCCGACTGCGTGCCCGTGCTCATGCACGAGCCCGAGGCCGGAGTCATCGCGGCGGTGCACTGCGGCTGGAAAAGCAGCGTGCAGGACATACTCGGCGCGGCCGTCGAAAAAATGTGCGCCCTCGGCGCAAGACCGGAGAATATCCGCGCGGCGATAGGCGCGAGCATCGGCAGGTGCTGCTTTGAGTGCGATGACGATGTGCCCGAGGCGGTCGAAGGCTACCTCGGCGGCGACACCGCCGGGCTTTTCGAGAAGAAGCCTGACGGCAAGACGCATGTCGATCTGCGCGCGGCAAACGAGCGCCGCCTGCTGCAGCTCGGACTGCGCGGAGAGAATATCGACGTATCTTCCGAGTGCACGATGTGCCTTCCGCAGAAATACTGGTCGCACCGCGCGACAAACGGCGTGCGCGGCAGTATGGCGGCGGCAATAGTGCTTTGAGGTGACCCCAATGTCAAAGATGAAAAGAAGCGCAGCGTTTGTGCTTGCGGTGCTGATGAGCTTGTCGCTCGCGGGCTGCGGCTCGTCCGGCGATGACGGCGGCGATTATGTGAAGGGCCAGAGCGCCGGCGTGGACAAGACCGCGCAGACCACTGCGGCCGATGACATTTTTACGCTCAACTGCAACAAGAGCTACAGCATGAACCCGCTCATTGCGACGAATACGAACAATCAGCTCGTGTGCAGCTTTGTGTACGAAAATATCGTCGAGGTCGACAACAGCTTTGAGGTGCAGCCGAACGTGGTGAGCGAGTGGTCGACGGAGGACGGCTCGAGCTGGACGCTCAAGGTCGCGTCGGGACATACCTTCCACAACGGCTCCGCCCTTACGGCGACGGACGTGGCATATACCATTCAGATCGCCATGAGAAACGACCGCTTCAAGTCCCGCCTGAGCTGCGTCTCGGGCTGCTCGGCAAGCGATTCCGAGACGGTCGTCGTAAACCTGTCGAAGAAAAACATGATGTTCATGTCGCTTCTGAGCATACCCGTTATCCAGTACGGAACGGCGACCCAGACCTATCCCGGCGGCTCGGGGCCCTATCAGTATGCCGACGACTACAACAGCCTGACGGTATTTTCAAAGTACAAAAGCGCGGCAACCCTGCCGCTCAAGACGATATATCTCAAGGAGTACGACGGAACGGAGGAGACGATGTCGGCCTTTGCCGACTCGCTCATCGACCTTGTCGTAAACGACCCGAGCTCGACGACGAACATAGGCTACGGCAACGCAAACGACATACGCGCGTTCAACACGACGAATATGCACTATATCGTCTTTAATTCCTACAGCACGGAGTTTCAGAACGCCGCACTGCGCTTTGCCATGAACTATGCCTTCGACCGCGATTATATCGTCAATCTGCTCGGAGGCTATGCTGCGGAGGCGAACCTGCCGGTCAATCCGGCCAGCAGCCTGTATAACGAAAACTACGCAAAGCAGTTCAACTATAATCTCAACAAGGTGCAGGAGATGCTCGGCAGCATCGGAATGAAGGACTTTGACGGCGACGGTTTTCTGGAGATACAGAACGGCGACACGCTTGTCGAGATAGACATCAGCTTCCTCGTTTACAGCGGCAGCACCGTGAAGGCCAACGCCGCGAAGAAATTTGCCGAGGATATGGAAAGCATCGGCCTGAAGGTCACGGTCAACAAGCAGGACTGGGATAATTACAAAAAGGCCCTCGACGCGGGCAACTACGATATGTGCTACTGCGAGGTGCGCCTTAACGGCGACTTCGATCTGAGCAGGCTCCTCGGCTCCGGCGCGTCGCTCAACTACGGTTCGGTAAGCGACAGTCAGCTTGACGAGCTCATAAGCGCCTATCTCGCGGCCGGTGACAAGGACCGCAATACCGCATGCGACAATATGTGCGCGTATATCGCAAACAAGGCCTACATCGTGCCGCTCGTCTTCGAGCGTCATCAGCTCGTGAGCCACCGCGGCGTTATCGAGGGTGCGAAGGCAAACGAAAACAACCCGGCGTGCGGGATAGAAAACTGGACGGTAAACATCGAGACAACGGAGAAAACAGAGAATACGACAAAGGCGGATACCGGCGATTGAGCATCGTCCGGCGTCTGCCCGGAAAAGAGAAACGGAGAGGTGTCTTATGACAGATAAGGAGCTTTTGACGATCGCAAGAGAGGCGTCGGGCAGAGCGTATGTTCCTTATTCCAAATTCGCGGTAGGTGCGGCGCTCGAGTGCCGCGGCGGGCGCGTGTTCACGGGCTGCAACGTGGAAAACGCCGCGCTGGGCGATACGATATGCGCCGAGCGCACGGCCTGCGTCAAGGCCGTCAGCGAGGGATACAGGGACTATGTGCGCCTTGCTATTTACGCGGAAAGTCAGGATTACTGCATGCCCTGCGGCTCGTGCCGCCAGTTCCTGGCGGAGTTCAACGACGGCGAGATGGAGATACTCTGCTCCAAGGCCGACGGAAGATACGTCAGCTACAGGCTCAAGGAGCTGCTGCCCCATACATTTAATTATTAAAAGAGCGGGTACGGCACGGAGCAATGAACCTTGAACAACTGCGCGCCTTCGTCACCGCGGCGGAGGAGAAAAACTACACAAGGGCAGGGGAGCGGCTGTATCTGAGCCACTCCACGGTTTCCCGCGCCGTCTCCTCGCTCGAGCGCGAGTTCGGCGTGAGCCTCATCCGGCGGGGCAATCAGGTCATCGGCATGACGCCCGAGGGCGAAAAGCTCTATGCTCTGGCAAAGCGGCTGCTCTCTCTTGCCGACGAGATAGACAGGGAAATGAAAAATTAAAGCTTTTTCACAAAAATAAGCCCTGAATTTCTGCAAAAATTACTAAACTCCCCCTTGACATACAGGGGGAGTTTTGGTATTCTATTAGAGCGCCTGTGCGTTGCTGACGGGCGTATTATGCGATGAAGCGGGAGATTGCTCGCAAAAGCGAGGTAACTTCCGTGGAGTATGTCCGGTACCGATGCCATTTCGGTACGCAATCGGGCGGCTGAAGCGTACTGCACATGGTGTATATCACCTGTACGGTATCAGACCGGCTGAAGAAGCCGGTTTGTTTTTCGGACAGGGTTTGATACACATGGTTGAGTGTGCAAATCTTCGCTTCATCCGTACGGGACATGAGGCGATCCCAATGACGCCGCAAAAACTGTACGAAAAGGAGAAAAAGCAATGGCAAACAAGAACATGATCCGCATCAGACTCAAGGCTTACGATCATCAGCTGATCGACAAGGCCGCGGAGACCATCGTTGAGGCTGCAAAGCGCACCGATGCGCAGGTTTCCGGCCCCATCCCCCTGCCCACCAAGACCGAGATCGTCACGATCCTCCGCGCTGTTCATAAGTATAAGGACAGCCGTGAGCAGTTCGAGCGCCGCACCCACAAGCGCCTGATCGACGTTATCAACCCCACCCAGAAGACGGTCGAGGCTCTTATGTCCCTCGAGCTGCCCGCAGGCGTTGAGATCGAGATCAAGCTCTGAGCACAGACCCGTAAAACCCACAGTCAACGACCCATAGTCCGTAACTTGCGAATGCGGACGGGTTAAGTTGCCAGCCTCTGATCATCAAGACTAAGCGAGGCAACCAATAACCGAAGGAGGAAATATCTAATGAAGAAAGCCATTATCGGCAAGAAGGTCGGCATGACGCAGATCTTCGACGAAATGGGCAAGGTCATCCCCGTGACCGTCATTGAAGCAGGTCCCTGCGTCGTGACTCAGAAGATGACCGTCGAAAAGGAAGGCTATTCCGCCGTCCAGCTCGGTTACGAGGAAGTTACCGAGAAGCACATCTCCAAGCCCGAAGCCGGCCACCTGAAGAAGAACGGCCTCGGCATGCTCAAGCACCTTAAAGAGTTCAAGCTCGAAAACGCGGCAGAGCTCAACGTCGGCGACGTTCTCAAGGCAGACGTGTTCGCAGCCGGCGACAAGGTCGACGTTACCGGCACCAGCAAGGGCCACGGCTACGCGGGCGTCGTAAAGCGCCACAACGCGCAGCGCACCCCGACCAGCCACGGCGGCGGTCCTGTTCACCGTCACGCAGGCTCCATGGGCTCCGGCACCGACCCCAGCCGCATCTTCAAGGGCAAGATCGGCGCAGGCCACATGGGCGTGGATCAGGTCACCGTTCAGAACCTTGACGTCGTCCAGGTAGACCCCGAGCTGAACATGCTCGTTATCCGCGGCGCCATCCCCGGCCCCAAGGGCGGCCTCGTTTATGTAAAGAGCACCGCAAAGATCGCTCCCGTCAAGAAGGGCGAGGGCGCAGGCATCAGCCTCAACCCGCAGAAGGCATCTGCCCGTGTCAACCCGCAGAAGGCTTCCGCGCGCAACAAGTAAGGAAAGGAGAGTGTCTTAAATGCCTACTACTAACGTATACAACATGGCAGGTGAGAAGGTCGGCGAGATCGAGCTCTCCGCAGCCATCTTCGGCATCGAGCCGAACAAGTCTGTCCTTCACGACAGCGTCAAGAACCACCTGGCAAACTGCCGTCAGGGCACCCAGAGCGCACTCACCAAGGGCGAGGTCAGCTACACGACCGCAAAGCCCTGGCGCCAGAAGGGCACCGGCCGCGCACGCGCAGGCTACAAGGGTTCTCCCGTGTGGACTCACGGCGGCGTAGCCTTTGCTCCGAAGCCCCGCGATTACGGCTACACCCTCAACAAGAAGGTGAAACGCCTTGCTCTCAAGAGCGCACTGAGCGCACTTGCGGCGGAGGATGCGATCGTGGTTATCGACGATATCAAGGTCGATGAGATCAAGACCAAGACCTTCAAGGCGTTCCTTGATGCGGTCAATGCCTCCGGCAAGACCCTCGTCGTTACCGAGAGCGTTGACGAGAAGGTAGTCAAGTCTGCACGCAACCTCGCAGGCGTCACCACCACCATCGCAACCATTCTCAGCCCCTATATGATACTCAACAACCGCAAGCTCGTCGTTTCCAAGGCCGCGCTTGCAAAGATCGAGGAGGTGTACGCCTGATGAAAACCGCTTATGATATCATCATTCGCCCCATCATCACCGAGCAGTCCATGGAAGACCTGGACATCAAAAAGTACGCTTTTGAAGTCGCTAAGGATGCAACCAAGATCGAGATAAAGAAGGCCATCGAGGAGATCTTCGACGTGACCGTCATCAAGGTGAACACCCTCAACATGAGCGGCAAGGCAAAGCGCACCGGCTCGTACCCCATGGGCAAGACCGCCTCTTGGAAGAAAGCCATCGTAAAGCTCAGCGAAGACTCCAAGAACATTGAGCTGTTCGAGAACATGGCATAAGGGGAGGATCAAAGAATGTCTATTAAAACTTACAGACCTACCACTCCGGCCCGCAGACAGATGACCGTTTCCGGCTTTGACGGTGTCGATAAGCACGCAAAGCCCGAGAAGAGCCTGACTGAGGTCCTCAAGAAGAATTCCGGCCGCAACAGCTACGGCCGCATCACCGTCCGCCACAAGGGCGGCGGCAACCGTCAGAAGTACCGTGTCATCGACTTCAAGCGCAACAAGCTTGAGATGACTGCGGAAGTTGTCCGCCTCGAGTACGACCCCAACCGCAGCGCATTCATCGCTCTGGTAAAATACGAGGACGGCGAGCTCCGCTACATCCTCGCTCCCGTCGGCCTGAAGGCAGGCGACAAGGTCGTATCCAGCGCAGCGGCCGACATCAAGCCCGGCAACGCGCTGCCTCTGGCGAACATCCCCGTCGGTACCGTTATCCACAACATCGAGCTCTACCCCGGCAAGGGCGCTCAGCTCGTCCGCTCCGCCGGCGTTTCCGCACAGCTCATGGCTAAGGAAAACGGCATGGCTACCGTTCGTCTTCCCTCCGGCGAGTACCGCAAGGTCCGCCTCGACTGCTTCGCGGTCGTCGGCCAGGTCGGCAACATCGACCACTCCAACATCTCCATCGGCAAGGCCGGCCGCAAGCGCCACATGGGCATCCGTCCTACCGTCCGCGGCTCCGTCATGAACCCCTGTGACCACCCCCACGGCGGTGGTGAAGGCAAGTCCCCCGTCGGCCGTCCCGGCCCTGTAACTCCGTGGGGCAAGCCTGCACTCGGCTACAAGACCCGCAAGACTAAGAACCGTACCGATAAGTTCATAGTCAAGCGCCGCAACGCTAAGTAAGGAGGGCAAAAGATAAATGAGTAGAAGCGTTAAGAAAGGCCCCTTCGCAGCTCCCGAGCTCCTGAAGAGAGTCGATGAAATGAATAAGGCCGGCGAGAAGAAGGTCCTCAAGACCTGGAGCCGTGCCACTACCATTTTCCCGTCCTTCGTAGGACACACCATCGCAGTACACGACGGCCGCCGTCATGTTCCTGTATACGTCACCGAAGATATGGTCGGCCACAAGCTCGGCGAGTTTGCTCCCACCCGTACCTTCCGCGGCCATGCAGGCAGCAAGACCGGCAAGTAAGGAGGAGAGAACATGGACGAAAAGAAAATGGCAAGAGCAGAAGTTAAGTATGCTCGCATTTCTCCCCGCAAGGTCGGCATCATCTGCGATATGATCCGCAATAAGGACGTCGCCGTTGCAAAGGCACTCATGCAGCACACCCCCAAGGCCGGCTGCGAGTACATGATCAAGCTTCTTGACAGTGCCAAGGCAAACGCGGAGAACAATTTTGAAATGGATCCCGAGAAGCTCTATGTCGCAGTAGCATACGCGACCGGCGGCCCCATCCTCAAGCGCGGCATGCCCAGAGCTCAGGGCCGTATGTATCGCATCAACAAGCGCACCAGCCACATCACCATCTGCGTGGCTGAGAGAGACTAAGGAAGGAGGCAGAATAAATGGGACAGAAAGTTAATCCGCATGGAATGCGCGTCGGCGTTATCAAGGACTGGGATTCCCGTTGGTACGCCCGTGCAGACAAAGTCGGCGATCTTATCGTTGAAGACTACAACATCCGCAACTACCTGAAGAAGACCCTCTATTCCGCCGGTGTTCCTACCATCGAGATCGAGCGCGATTCCAGCAAGGTACGCATCTATATCCACTGCTCCAGACCCGGCGTCGTTATCGGCAAGGGCGGCGCGGAGATCGAGCGCATCCGCCTGTCCGTCGAGAAGATGATAGGCAAGCCCGTAGCGATCTCCATCGTTGAGGTCCGCACCCCCGACACCAATGCTCAGCTCGTAGCCGAGAACATCGCACAGCAGATCGAGAAGCGTATTTCTCACCGCCGCGCAATGAAGAACGCCATGGGCCGCGCAATGCGCATGGGCGCAAAGGGCATCAAGGTCATGTGCTCCGGCCGTCTCGGCGGACGCGAGATCGCAGGCGTTGAGCAGTACCACGACGGCACCATTCCTCTTCAGACCATCCGTGCCGACATCGAGTACGGCTTTGCAGAGGCAGCCACCACCTACGGCCGCATCGGCGTCAAGGTCTGGATCTACAAGGGCGAGGTCCTTTCCCAGACTCTGCGCACGACTCCCCGTGTGATGGATATGAACAAGCCCCAGGGCGAGCGTCGCCGCCGCGACGACCGCCGCGGTGACCGCCGCAACGGCGACCGCCGTCAGGGCGGATACAGCCGTGACCGTCAGCAGGGCGGTGACCGCCGTCAGGGCGGCTACGGCCAGCGTCCGGCAGGACAGGGCGGCTACAACCGCGGTCCCCGTCCGGCAGCTCCCGCAAAGGAAGGAGGCAACAACTAATGTTAATGCCTAAAAGAGTAAAGTACCGCAGAGTACATCGCGGCCGCATGAAGGGCAAAGCTACCCGCGGCAACTTCGTTGCATACGGTGAGTTCGGCCTCCAGGCAACCGAGCCGTGCTGGATCACCAGCAATCAGATCGAGGCAGCCCGTATAGCCATGACCCGCTACACCAAGCGCGGCGGCCAGGTCTGGATCAAGATATTCCCCGACAAGCCCGTAACCGCGAAGCCGGCCGAGACCCGTATGGGTTCCGGTAAGGGCTCTCCCGAGTACTGGGTCGCAGTCGTTAAGCCCGGCAGAGTGCTGTTTGAGATCGCAGGCGTTCCCGAAGAGGTCGCACGCGAAGCTCTTCGCCTTGCCAGCCACAAGCTGCCCTGCAAGACCAAGATAATTGCCAAGGGCGCCGAGTCTGAGAACGGTGGTGAATAAGATGAAGGCAAATGAAATACGTTCCATGTCCGCAGCAGATCTCGAGAAGAAGCTCGTAGAACTCAAGAAGGACCTTTTCATGCTCAGAATGCAGCATGCCACCAATCATCTCGATAACCCCGTAAAGATTTCCGCTGTACGGCGTGACATTGCACGAGTCAAGACCGTTATCCGCGAGAAAGAACTCGAGCAGTGAGGAGGTAAGTCAGAATGAATAACAGAACAACTTCCCGTAAGACCCGCGTTGGCAAGGTAGTATCCGATAAGATGGATAAGACCGTCGTTGTCATCGTTGAGGACCGCGTCGCACATAAGACCTATAAGAAGATCATCGGCAGAACCTACCGCCTGAAGGCGCACGACGAGAACAACGAGTGCGGCATCGGCGATATCGTTCGCGTGATGGAGACCCGCCCTCTGTCCAAGGACAAGAGATGGCGCGTCGTGGAAATCGTAGAGAAGGCTAAGTAAGGAGGCAGCATAATGATACAGCAGGAAAGTTATCTGAAGGTTGCCGACAATACCGGCGCCAAGGAAATCAAGTGCATCCGCGTTCTCGGCGGCTCCAAGCGCAGATACGCAAGCATCGGCGACGTGATCGTTGCTTCCGTCCGCAAGGCTGCTCCCGGCGGCTCTGTCAAGAAGGGCGACGTCGTCAAGGCAGTCGTCGTGCGCACGGCAAAGTCCGTTCGCCGCGCAGATGGCACTTACGTTCGCTTTGACGAGAACGCAGCGGTCCTTATCAACGGAACCGATAAGAACCCCCGCGGCACTCGTATCTTTGGACCCGTCGCTCGCGAGCTGCGCGATAAGGATTACATGAAGATCCTGTCCCTGGCTCCCGAAGTGATTTAAGGAGGGCACAGAGAATGAAAATCAAAACTGGCGATAAAGTCATAGTCCTGTCCGGCAAGGACAAGGGCAAGACCGGCAAGGTCATTTCCGCAGACCCCAAGAACGGCAAGGTCACCGTTGAGGGCGTCAGCGTAGCCACCAAGCATCAGAAGGCAAAGAAGCAGGGCCAGGACGGCGGCATCATCAAGAAGGAGACCCCTGTCTATGTCAGCAAGGTCCAGCTCGTATGCCCCAAGTGCAATAAGGGCGTCCGCGTCGGCTATAAGTACGTTGCAGACAAGAAGCTGCGCGTATGCCGCAAGTGCGGCGAAGAAATCTGAGAAAGGAGATAACTTACTATGACAAGAATGAAGAAAAAGTACGTTGAGGAAGTTGCTCCTGCTCTGATGGAGAAGTTCCAGTACAAGTCCGTTATGCAGATCCCCAAGATCGACAAGATCGTCGTATCCGTCGGCTGCGGCGACTGCAAGGACAACGCCAAGGCACTTGACAACGTTATCAAAGAGATCTCCGCGATCACCGGCCAGCACGCCGTTGCTACCGTAGCACGCAAGTCCGTCGCCAACTTCAAGCTCCGTGAGGGCATGCATGTCGGCGTTAAGGTCACCCTGCGTCAGGATCGCATGTGGGAGTTCCTCGACAGACTGCTCAACGTTGCTCTTCCCCGTGTTCGTGACTTCCGCGGTATCTCCGCAGACGCGTTCGACGGCCGCGGCAACTACAGCATGGGCCTGAAGGAGCAGATCATCTTCCCCGAGATCGACTACGACAAGATCGAGAAGCTGCGCGGCATGAACATTGCTATCACCACCACCGCTCAGACCGATGAAGAAGCACGCGAGCTGCTCAGACTCATGGGCGCTCCGTTCGCGAACTAAGGAGGAACTGACAATGGCAAAGAAATCTATGATTCTCAAGCAGCAGGCTCCTGCTAAGTTCTCTACCCGTAGGTACAATCGCTGCAAGATCTGCGGCCGTCCTCACGCTTACCTGCGTGACTACGGTATCTGCCGTATCTGCTTCCGCGAGCTGGCTTACAAGGGACAGATCCCCGGCGTCCGCAAGGCATCCTGGTAATCGGACGCTCCGGTGAAAAAAGCATCTTATTTTGCGTAAAAAAGCTTGCAATATCAAGCCGCTTGCGGTAAAATAGTATGATGCCAATTTTGCGGAAAACGAAGTTGAGATACACCGAAAAACTCGGTGTATCTCTTCGGCGGTTTTTCAAATATTGCTTTGAAAGTCTCTTTCAAAGCGCCTTAACCCCGCAGTTTGCGTTCGAGACCCCGAGTCCCCGATCAAGGCTCGGCCGTCGACTGCAAACTTGAGCTGACGAAAGGCCGCAGCTAATCATGTATTAGTGCGGAACCTCGCGGCCGCAACCGAGGGAGAGATCCCCGGTAACTTCTAAAAAAGGAGAAAAAATTATGCAGATCACAGACCCCATCGCAGATATGCTGACCCGCATCCGCAACGCCGGTGTAGCGAAGCATGAAACAGTCGATGTCCCCGCATCGAAGATGAAGAAAGCAATTGCTGAGATCCTTCTTGAGGAAGGCTACATCAAGAGCTTCCAGATCATCGACGACGGCACCCAGGGCATCATCCGCATCACCCTCAAGTACCTCCCCGGCAAGGAGAAGGCCATCCAGGGTCTTCGCCGTGTCTCCAAGCCCGGTCTGCGCGTTTACGCAGGAGCAGACGAGCTGCCCAAGGTCCTCAAGGGCCTCGGTATCGCAATCGTATCCACTTCAAAGGGCGTCATGACCGACAAGGCTGCTCGCGCGGCTCACATCGGCGGCGAAGTCCTGGCATTCGTATGGTAAGGAGGAGAGCTGACTATGTCAAGAATCGGTAGAGCACCCATTACCATTCCCGCAGGAGTGGAAGTCAAGGTAGACGGTCAGCACGTTTCCGTCAAGGGCCCCAAGGGCGCACTTGAGATGAACGTAGCACCCACTATGAAGGTCAAAGTCGAAGCAGGCGTCGTTCATGTGACCCGCCCCAACGACGAAAAGATGAACAGATCTCTCCACGGTCTGACCCGCACCCTCGTCAACAACATGGTCGTCGGCGTATCCGAAGGATTCTCCAAGACCCTCGAGGTAAACGGCGTTGGCTACCGTGCAGCGAAGGAAGGCAAGAATCTGGTTCTGAACATCGGTTACTCGCATCAGGTCATCGTACCCGAGACCGAGGACATCCAGATCGACGTCCCCAACCCCAACCAGATCGTCATCAAGGGTATCGACAAGCAGAAGGTCGGCCAGTTTGCAGCAGAAGTTCGTGGCAAGCGTCCTCCCGAGCCGTACAAGGGCAAGGGCATCAAGTATGACTACGAAGTTATCCGCCGCAAAGAAGGCAAGACCGGCGCTAAGTAATAGGAGGTGTGCCTGAATGATTAAAAGACCTGATACAAGAGCGCAGCGCATCAAGCGCCACGCAAGAGTACGCGGCAAGATCTCCGGCACCGCCGAAAGACCCCGCCTGAGCGTATTCCGCAGCGAAAACAACATCTATGCCCAGATCATCGACGACGTGGCCGGCAATACTCTCGTTTCCGCCTCCACCGTTGAAAAGGGCTTTGAAGGCAACGGCGGCAACGTCGAGGCCGCAAAGAAGATCGGCGCTACCGTCGCCGAGCGTGCACTGGCAAAGGGAATCGAGAACGTCGTGTTCGACCGCGGCGGCTACATTTTCCACGGCCGTGTAGCAGCACTTGCAGAGGGCGCCCGTGAGGGCGGCCTGAAGTTCTAAGGGGAGGAGGAAAACTATTATGGCATACAATAATGACAGAAGAGATCGCCGCAGAGACGAGGAAGCATCCGAGTTCGTTGAAAAGGTAGTTTCCCTCAACCGCGTCAGCAAGACCGTCAAGGGCGGCCGTGTTATGAAGTTCTCCGCACTTTGCGTCGTAGGCGACGGCAAGGGCCGCGTAGGCTACGGCCTGGGCAAGGCGAACGAAGTTTCCGAAGCAATCCGCAAGGGCCTTGAGGATGCAAAGAAGAACATCGTTACCGTTACCCTCCAGGGCACGACCATTCCCCACGAGATCATCGGCTCCTTCGGCGCAGGCCGCGTCCTGCTCAAGCCCGCGGCACCCGGTACCGGCGTTATCGCCGGCGGCGCCGTCCGTGCAGTCGTTGAGGCAGCCGGCATAAAGGACATCCGTACCAAGTGCCTGCGCACCAACAATCCCGCAAACGTCGTTGCAGCAACCATGCAGGGCCTCACGTCTCTGCGTGATGCCGCTCAGGTGGCTGCCGTCCGCGGCAAGACTCCTGAAGAAGTTCAGGCTTAAGGAGGACGCAAAATGGCTAATCTTAGAATTAAGCTCGTCAAGAGCCTGAACGGCCGCCTCGACAAGCACGTTGCGACCGCAAACTCCCTCGGACTGCACAAGATCGGCAACGAGACCGTCCAGCCCGACAATCCCCAGACCAGGGGCAAGATCGCCAAGATCGGCTATCTCCTCCAGGTAACTGAAGAATAAGGAGGAAAAGGCATAATGTATATTCATGAACTTTCTCCCGTGGCCGGCTCCACCCACGTTGACAAGCGCAAGGGCAGAGGCCACGCGACCGGCAACGGCAAGACCGCAGGCCGCGGCCACAAGGGCCAGAAGGCACGTTCCGGCGGCGGTGTCCGTATCGGCTTCGAAGGCGGCCAGATGCCTCTGGCACGCCGCATCCCGAAGAGAGGCTTCAACAATATCTTTGCAAAGCCCCTCGAGGCGATCAACGTTTCCGAGCTCGACAGATTTGAGGACGGCGCAGTCGTCGACGCGAAGGCGCTTCTCGACGCAGGCGTGCTTTCCAAGTGCCGCTACGGCGTCAAGATCCTCGGCAATGGCGAGATAAGCAAGAAACTTACCGTTAAGGCTTCCGCTTTTTCTGAAACCGCAAAAGAGAAAATTGAGGCGGCAGGCGGAAAGGCCGAGGTGATCTAAGTGCTGCAGACAATGCGTAACGCATGGAAGATCGAGGACCTGCGTCATAAGATACTCTTTACGCTCGTCATCATCCTCCTTTACCGTCTCGGTAATGCCGTTCCCGTTCCTTACGTCAACATCGACGCCCTCAATTCGTATTTCTCGCAGATGCAGAATACCGTTCTCGGTCTTCTGAACGTCATGAGCGGCGGCGCGTTCTCCAACGCAACCATCTTCGCACTGTCCATCCAGCCCTACATCAACGCCTCCATCATTATTCAGCTCCTGTGCATCGCGATCCCCGCACTTGAGCGCATGAGCAAGGAAGAAGGCGAGGAGGGCAAGAAGAAGATCGCCTCCATCACCCGCTACACCACCGTGGCGATCGGCCTTATCCAGGGCTTCGCTTACTACTACATGATCATGAAGTACCAGTTCCTCACGGCTGAGGGCCAGAGCGTCTGGGCGGCGATCGTCATCATCCTGACCTTCACCTCGGGCTCTGCACTTATCATGTGGCTCGGCGAGCAGATTACGGAGTTCGGCATCGGCAACGGTATTTCCATCATCCTGTTTGCAAGTATCGTTTCCCGCTTCCCGCCGTCCCTGTATCAGATGATCACCAACACCATCAACGGCACCGTAGCATGGTGGGTCAACGCCCTCCTGCTCCTCGGCGCACTTGCGATGATCGTTCTGATAGTTCTGATAAACGACTCCGAGCGCCGCATCCCCGTCCAGTACGCAAAGCGCGTCGTCGGACGCAAGATGTACGGCGGTCAGAGCACCCACCTTCCCATGAAGGTGAACATGTCCGGCGTTCTGCCCATCATCTTCGCTCAGTCGATAGCGACCCTGCCCGCGACCATCGCGGCCTTCACCGGTCACTCCGACAGCGCATGGGCAAGCACCACAAGCATCCCCTATGCGATAATCTACTTCCTGCTGATCATCTTCTTTGCGTACTTCTACTCCACCATCCAGTTCAACCCCGTGGAGGTCGCAAACAACCTCAAGAAGAACGGCGGCTACATCCCCGGCTTCCGTCCGGGCAAGCCGACAAGCGAGTTCATCAAGAAGGTGCTCAACAAGATCACCCTGTTCGGCGCGATCTACCTGGGCATTATCGCAATAGTCCCCATACTCATCAGCCACTTCAGCACTTCCGCTTCCCTGAGCGGCATCTCGCTCGGCGGCACCTCGATAATCATCGTTGTCGGTGTTGCACTTGAGACCGTCCGCGCACTCGAGGCACAGATGCTGATGCGCAACTACAAGGGCTTCCTTAGCTAATGGAGAAGGTGCAGTGATATGAAGCTTATACTTTTAGGCGCCCCCGGCGCAGGCAAAGGTACTCAGGCAGAGATACTGAGCCGTATGCTCTCTATCCCCACCATTTCGACCGGCAATATCCTCCGCGCGGCCATGAAAAACGGCACGCCCGTAGGTCTGCAGGCTAAGGCATATGTGGAAAGCGGCAAGCTCGTTCCCGACGATGTCATCATCGGCATCGTTAACGAGCGCCTGGCAGAGCCCGACTGCAAGAACGGCTACATCCTCGACGGTATGCCCAGAACCATCCCTCAGGCCGAGGCGCTTGAGCAGGCAGGCATAGATATCGACTGTGCGCTGTCTATCGAGATAGCGGACGAGACGATAATCGAGCGTATGTCCGGACGCAGGACCTGCAAGGACTGCAGCCAGACCTTCCACATCGTGTCCAATCCTCCCAAGGTGGAGGGCAAGTGCGACTTCTGCGGCGGCGAGCTGACCATCCGCAAGGATGACGCTCCCGAGACAGTCAAGGCACGTCTTGCCACCTACCACAAGGAGACCGAGCCTCTCAAGGCTTTCTATGAAAGCCGCGGCAAGCTCAAGAGCGTTGAAAATCAGCCGACCATCGAGGCTACGACTGAGGTTATCAAGGCTGCCTTAGGGATCTGAGCTATGTCGAGAGATCCGATAATAATCAAAACAGCTCGTGAGATCGAGATCATGCGCAAGGCGGGAGCAATCACCGCCGGCGCACGGTCCGTCGCACGCGCCGCGATCGCCGACGGCCTGACCACCAGGCAGATAGACCGCGAGGTCAACGACTTTATCCTGAAGTCGCGCGCAATCCCGACCTTCAAGGGCTACGGCGGTTTTCCGGCAAGCACCTGCCTTTCCGTAAACGAGGAGGTCATCCACGGCATCCCCGGAAAGCGCGTCATCCGAAACGGCGATATCGTCTCCGTTGACGTCGGCGCGACCTTCGGCGGCTATGTGGGCGACTGTGCGGGCACCTACCCCTGCGGCGAGATCTCCGAGCAGGCAAAAAAACTCATTGAAGTCACGCGTCAGAGCTTTTTTGAGGGACTTAAATTCGCAAGAGCCGGATACCGCATCGACGATATCGGTTCGGCGATACAGGAATATGCCGAGTCGCACGGCTACGGCGTCGTCCGCGACTACGTCGGACACGGCGTCGGCCGCAATATGCACGAGGCACCCGAGGTCCCGAACTACAGCATAAAGGGCAAAAGGGCAAACCCCCGTCTTGTCGCGGGCATGACGATAGCCATCGAGCCGATGATAACGGCCGGCGGCTACGGCGTCCATGTTCTTGACAACGATTGGACGGTCGTGACCAATGACGGAAGTCTTGCCGCGCATTATGAGAACACGATCCTCATAACCGACGGCGAGGCCGAGATACTCACTATGGCAGAGAACATTGACTGACATTTCGTCAAACCGACCAGGAGGAAAATTATTTTGGCAAAAGACGACGTAATCGAACTCGAGGGCACGGTGGTCGAGTCCCTGCCCAACACCATGTTTATGGTCGATATCGGCCAGGGTCACACGATCCTTGCCCATATCTCCGGTAAGCTCAGAATGAACTTCATCAGGATCCTCCCCGGCGATAAGGTCACGGTGCAGATGTCTCCGTACGATCTGACCCGCGGACGCATCACCTGGAGAAGTAAGTAGGAGGTAAAACAAATGAAAGTAAGACCTTCCGTGAAGCCTATGTGCGAAAAGTGCAAGATCATAAAGCGCAAGGGCAAAGTCATGGTAATTTGCGAAAACCCCAAGCATAAGCAGAGACAGGGCTGATAATTAACCCAGCTCGTCCGACAAAAGTAAGATCCCGCATGGACCGCAAGGCTCCCTCCGGCGGGAATAAGCCAAGCGTATCCGTTAAAATGCGGAATAATAATCGAAAGGAATGATCGATCAATATGGCACGTATAGCCGGCGTTGACCTGCCCAAGGACAAGAGAATTGAGATAGGACTCACTTATGTCTACGGTATCGGCAGAACCAGCGCAAACAAAATACTGGCAATGACCGGTATAAATCCCGACACCCGCGTAAAAGACCTCACCGAAGAGGAAGAAGCAAAGCTGCGTGAGTGCATTGACCACAACTTCATCGTCGAAGGCGACCTGCGCCGCAGCGTGGCGCTCGATATCAAGCGCCTGACCGAGATCGGCTGCTATCGCGGCCTGCGTCATCGCCGCGGTCTGCCCGTCCGCGGACAGCGCAGCAAGACCAATGCCCGTACCCGCAAGGGTCCGAAACGCACCATCGCAAATAAGAAGAAGTAAGGAGGGATATGAATTATGGCAGCAAATGCAAAGAAAAAAGTCAGAACACGCCGCAGAGAGCGTAAGAACATTGAAAAGGGCCAGGTTCATATCAGCTCTTCCTTCAATAACACCATGGTCACCATCACCGACACCCAGGGCAACGCACTTTCCTGGGCATCCGCCGGCGGCATGGGCTTCCGTGGCAGCAGAAAGTCTACCCCCTTCGCAGCTCAGACCGCAGCCGAGACTGCCGCAAAGGCAGCTATGGAGCATGGTCTGAAGACCGTCGAAGTGTTCGTCAAGGGCCCCGGCTCGGGCAGAGAGGCGGCTATCCGCGCTCTGCAGACCGCAGGTCTGGAAGTAACGATGATCAAGGACGTGACCCCCATTCCTCACAATGGCTGCCGTCCTCCGAAACGTCG
This sequence comes from bacterium, assembly GCA_963650165.1. Classification (GTDB taxonomy): domain Bacteria; phylum Bacillota; class Clostridia; order Oscillospirales; family Oscillospiraceae; genus F23-B02. The sequence goes on along the minus strand of CAVJKX010000007.1, from coordinate 57,265 downwards.
TCGTGTCTAATTGAAGGAGGGAAAGACAAATGGCAAGATATACTGAAGCAGTCTGCCGCCTGTGCCGCAGAGAAGGTCAGAAGCTCTTCCTGAAGGGCGACCGCTGCTACACCAAGTGCGCGCTTGAGAACAGATCCTATGCACCCGGCCAGCACGGCCAGGGCCGCAGCAAGAGCTCCGAGTACGGCCTGCAGCTTCGTGAGAAGCAGAAGGCAAAGAGATACTACGGCGTTCTTGAGAGTCAGTTCCGCAGCTACTATGAGATGGCAGAGCGCCGTCCCGGCAAGACCGGTGAGAACCTCCTGAGCATCCTCGAGTGCCGTCTGGACAACGTCGTGTACCGCCTTGGCTTTGCAATGAGCCGCGCCGAAGCACGTCAGATGGTCAGCCACGGCCACTTCACCGTAAACGGCCGCAAGGTCAACATCCCCAGCTATCAGGTAAAGCCCGGCATGGTCATTACTCTGAAAGAGAGCAGCCGTGGTCTTGAGAAGATCAAGGCAAATGTTGAGGCAAACAGCTCGCGTCCCGCACCCAAGTGGCTTGAGTACGACGCAAACAACATGATCGCAAAGGTCGTCGCAGTGCCCGCACGCGATGATATCGACCTCCCCATCGAGGAGCGCCTGATCGTCGAGTTGTACTCCAAGTAATACAGATACCCTCAATTGGTAAGCTGACAAAACTCAGGGCGCAGTTAAGCGCCGAACTTAATAAGGAGGGTTATATTTAATATGATCGAAATAGAAAAGCCGCGTATAGAGTGCATTGAAACTCCGACAGACAGCTCCTATGGCAAGTACATCATCGAGCCGCTGGAGCGCGGCTACGGCACGACACTTGGTAACTCTCTGCGCAGGGTCTTATTGTCCTCGCTTCCCGGTACGGCAGCCACCTCGATCAAGATCGCAGGTGTGCAGCATGAATTTTCGACCATCCCCGGCGTCAAGGAAGACGTGACCGAGATCGTTCTTAACGTAAAGAGCATCATCGCGCGCCTCCACTCCGAGGAACCCAAGACCGTCTACATCGAGGCCGTCGGCGAGGGCGTTGTCACCGCCGGCGACATCAAGGCAGACGCTGAGGTCGAGATACTCAACCCCGAGCAGCCCATAGCCACTCTCGGACCTGACGGAGCGCTCTCCATGGAGCTTACCTTCGATCACGGCAGAGGCTATGTGTCCGCGGACAAGAACAAAACGGCCCAAACCGCAATCGGGACCATCCCCGTTGATTCTATCTACACGCCCGTCCTGAAGGTCAATTATTCGGTCGAGAACACCCGCGTGGGCAACCAGACCGACTTTGACAAGCTGACGATCGAGGTGTGGACGGACAAGACCATCACCGCCCGCGATGCGGTATCTCTCGGCGCAAAGATACTTTGCGACCACTTCACCCTGTTCACCGATCTGTCCGATGCGGTCGGCAGCCGTCCGACCGTCGTCGAAAAGACCGAGACGCAGCGTGACAAAGTACTTGAGATGACCATCGAGGAGCTCGATCTGTCCGTAAGAAGCTTCAACTGCCTCAAACGAGCAAACATCAACACTGTTGAGGACCTCATCTCCAAAACTCAGGACGAGATGATAAAGGTCCGTAACCTTGGCCGCAAGTCCCTCGAGGAGGTCGAGCACAAGCTCGCCATGATGGGACTGTCTCTCGCGGACGAGGACAACAACTAACTCTAACAAGGAGGAAACACCGAAATGCCCGGAACAAGAAAGCTCGGCAAGACGACCGATCAGCGCATGGCAATGCTCCGTCAGCAGGTCACCGATCTGCTCGACAAGGGCCGCATGGAGACTACCGTCACCCGCGCTAAAGAGATCGCTCCCATGGCCGAGAAAATGATAAGCCTTGGCAAGAAAAAGGATCTGCCCGCATACCGTCAGGCACTGGCCTTCATCACCCGTGAAGACGTTGCAAAGAAGACCTTTGACGAGCTGAGCGTTAAGTACGCCGACCGCAACGGCGGCTACACCCGCATCACCCGCATCGGACCCCGCCGCGGCGACGCAGCCGAGATGGCAGTCATCGAGCTGGTCTGATCAGCAATATAAACTTAAAGTAAAGCACCCCGTTTTGCGGGGTGCTTTCGGCGTTGGAGGTATTATCATGCATGACGATCTGACAAAACAGGACATCGAAAAGATGCAGGCCGAGCTCGACCATCGCAGGCTGGAGCTCATGCCGCAGCTTATCGAGGAGGTCAAGCGCACCCGCGCCTTCGGCGACCTGAGCGAAAACTTCGAGTACAAGGAGGCAAAGCGTGCGAAAAACCGCAACGCCAGCCGCATCCGCTATCTCGAGAACATGATAAAGTCCGCGCACATCATCGGCTCGGACTCGGCCGACGACGAGGTCGGGCTTTACGATAAGGTCGAGATATACATCCCCGAGGACGACGAAACGCAGGTAATTCAGGTCGTGACGACGATACGCACAGACCCGCTCAAGGGGCTTATCAGCCGCGAGTCGCCCTTCGGCAGGGCCGTGCTCGGCAAAAAGGCCGGCGACCGCATCACGGTGTATGTAAACGATAACTACAGCTACGAAGCCGTTATAAAAAGCATAACAAAGGCTGAGGACGACGGCTCGGCCCCGATACTTCAATACTGATAAAAAACACGGCACTGTCACTGATATGGCGGTGCCGTGTTTTCGTATATGTGCTTTTAAGCCTGCTGTCCGGCGCGCTCGCGCGCTTTTTTCTCGCAGTGGGCGTAGTAGCTGTTGCCCATCTCCTCAAATTTCTCCTTCGGCAGCAGCAGCTCATCAAGCAGCCTGCGCGTTTTCGGAAGTATCGTGCCGTAGCTGCCGTAGTCCTCTCCGGCCCTGCGGACGTAGCCGAGGTATTCCTCCACGCGCTCCTGAAGCGGCGGCACCGGCATCATCTCGCCCTCGCCGCAAAACAGCGTCGTATAGTTTCCGACGCCGAGCATGAGGTCAAACTGCGCCAGCACCGCGTCATAGTTGCCCTTGGGCGAAAAGAAGCCGCAGGTGGAAATGAGCATGTGCCGCTGATGCGACTGGTCGTAGCGCGTTACATGCTTTCCGTTGCCCTTGCCGTCCGTGCGGTCGCACATGACAGGGCGGTTTATCGGCACCGTTCGGTCGAGAAAGCACTTGAGCTGGCCGGGCAGGGCGTAGTAGTAGAGCGGAAAGCTCCACACTACGAGATCGGCCGTGACGTATTTTTCGATCGCCTCGGCCATGTCGTCGTCGCGGAAGCATTTGCCGGGCGTGCGCTTCCAGCAGTTGAGGCAGCCGAGGCAGGGCTCGATGTGCATTTTCGAGACCGTCAGCTCCTCGACCTGTGTGTCACAGACCTTGGCAAGGCCCTCCAAAAAGGCCTTCGTCATGCGCAGCGAGTTGCTGCGCTCCATGCGCGGACTTCCGTTGATGATAAGAACGTTCATATCGCTTACCTCCCAAGCTTATTCGCAGGTGTAGTGACCGGGGCGCTTTTCGAGCAGCGCGGCGCTCGCCTCGGCCTTGTCCTTTGTCGACACGGTGTATATGCCCTGTATCTCCTCGGCCAGCAGGCCGACGGAGGTGGAGGCATCGGCCGCGATGTTGATGCATTTTTTGCACATCTGCACCGCGATGGGCGGCTTTGACGCAAGCTTTTCGGCATAGGCGAGCGTCGTTTGCTCAAGCTCTTCAAGCGGCACAACGCACTCGACAAGGCGGATGCGCTGAGCCTCCTGCGCGTCGATATCCTCGCAGGTCATGGCCAGAAGCTTGGTCATGCCGGGGCCGATGAGCTTGGTAAGACGCGTCGTGCCGCCGAGATCGGTGCTTATGCCGACGTCGACCTCGCGCAGAGAAAACTTCGCGTTGTCCGCAGCTATGCGGATATCGCAGGCGGTGACGAGCTCGATCGCCGTGCCCATGCACGCGCCCTGTATGCCGACAACGACCGGCAGATTGCACTCGCTCCAGAAACGGTAGGCCTGCTGCCAGTGGTAGACGCCGTAAAGGCTGCGGCCGGGCTTTCCTATAACGGTTTTTGCATAGTTGAGGTCGATACCGGCCGAGAAGTGCCGCCCGTCTGCCAGCAGCGCTATGGCCCGCAGCTCGTGATTGCCCACGATCTCGGTCTGCTGAAGCTCGATCATTGCCTCGTAGAACGGGGCGCTCATGGTGTTGAGCTTTTCCGGCCGCGCAAGGCGCACTATGCCGACTGCGCCGCGCTGCTCAAAGCTCAGAAATTCCCGATAAGACATGCTTGAGGACTCCTTTTGTAAAATTTATTTCTGCTCCCGCCGCCGCTGCAGAGCCTTCGTCAGCTCGGGCACGATCTGAAACAGATCGCCCACGACGGCGTAGTCTGCGACCTGAAAGATCGGTGCGTTCGGGTCGCGGTTTATGGCGATTATGGTGTCGGATGCACTCATTCCGATAAGGTGCTGTATCGCACCGGAAATGCCGCAGGCGATGTAGACGCGCGGGCATACTGTCTTGCCGGTCTGCCCGACCTGGTGAATGGGGGATATCCAGCCTGCATCGACGGCAGCGCGCGATGCGCCCACGCAGCCGCCGACGGTGTCGGCAAGCTTCTGAAGCAGCGCGAAGTTTTCCGGCCCCTTCATGCCGCGGCCTCCGGACACTATGATCTGCGCCTCGCTAAGGTTTGCCGTCGCCGCGTCGAGCACGGGGATAAGCTCGAGAAGCTGTGTACTGCTCGTGCGCTCATCCTCCGTCAGAGCCTCCGCGATAACGCGGCCGCTGCGGTTGGGGTCAAATGCGGGTGCGGGAAACACGTTCGGGCGAACGGTGCCCATCTGCGGCTTGAATTCGGGGCAGATGTTTGTTGCCATCAGGTTTCCGCCGAAGGCGGGACGCGTCCAGAGCACACAGCGCCGCTCGTCCGCATCCAGATGCGTGCAGTCGGCGGTCAGACCCGTGTGCAGACGGCAGGAAACGCGCGGGCCGAGATCGCGCCCCAGGCTGGTCGCGCCGAGCATGAGGACCTCCGGCGCGTATTTGCGCACAAGCCGGCACAGGACGGCGGTGAAGATATCGGTGTTGTAGTCCCTGAGTGCGGGATCGTCAAGGGTGATGACCGTGTCGGCGCCGCAGCCGATCGCCACGGGCGCCAGAGCGGCGGAGTTGGGGTCGAGAATAATGCCGACAAGCTGTTCGCCCATCTTATCGGCGAGCATGCGGCCCTGTCCCAGAAGCTCGAGGCCTACGCTGCGAAGCCGTCCGCCCTCGGTTTCGAGAAAGACCCATACGTTTTTCGTGTCAGGCATGACGGGCACCTCCCACGAGCGAAACATGCGCCGCGTCCAGCAGGGCGAGAAGCTCTGCGGCGGCGGCCTCCGGCTTCGAGCCGTCTATGCGCACGGTCTGCTTGCTGCGTACCGGCACGAAGGTCTTTGCGACCTTCGTCGGCGAGCCGTTCAGACCGATGCAGGACGGGTCGAGCTCCGGCAGATCGTCTGCCGCCAGGGTCTCGGGCTCCATGCGGTTTGCCTGTATCTTGCGCATTACGTTCGGCAGGCGCGGCTCGTTTATCGACTTTACGACGGTGACAACTGCGGGCAGCGGCGCGCGCAGTACGCGGTATGCGCTCTCGCCCTCCTGCTTTATGCGCACAGTGCCGTCCTCGATCCTGATTGCGCATGCGCATGTCAGCTGCGGCAGGGCAAGGTGCTCTGCCAGCATGGGGCCTATCTGCGCCGTGTCGCCGTCTATGGCCTGGCGGCCGCAGAGAATAAGGTCAAAGCCGCCGAGCGCCCGTACCGCCTGCGCGAGCGTGTAGCTCGTTGCGTAGGTGTCCGCGCCGCCGAAGCGGCGGTCGGATACCAGCACCATGCGGTCGGCGCCGAGCGAGTAGCATTCGCGCAGAGCCTGAGCCGCCTGAGCGGGCCCCATCGTCATGGCGGTCACCGTGCCGCCGAGAGCCTCGCGCAGCTGCACGGCAGCCTCGAGCGCGTACTTGTCAAAGGGATTTACGGTGCTCGGAACGCCGCTTCTTATAAGCGTGTTCGTCTTGGGGTCCATGCGGATCTCCGTCGTGTCCGGCACCTGCTTTATGCATACGAGTATGTTCATCCGGCGCGCTCCTCAGCCCAGAAGCGTTTTGCCGATGACCTGGCGCTGCACCTGATTCGTGCCCTCGAAAATGCTGTAAATGCGTGCGTCGCGCAGCAGCTTCTCAAGCGGATATTCGCGGCTGTAGCCATAGCCGGCAAAGACCTGCAGACCCATGTTCACAACGTCGTAGCACATCTCCGAGGCGTAGCACTTGAGCGAGTTGCCGAGCGTGCCGATGGGGATGCCGGCATCCGTCATCTGTGCGCCGTATATCGCCATCGCCCGGGAGGCCTGAACGCGCATCTCCATGTCGGCGATCAGGAACTGAATGCCCTCGAGCTTTGCGATGGGTCCGTGCTTGAAGCTGCGCTCTTTGGCGTAGTCAACGGCGAGATCCAGAGCACGCTGCGCAACGCCGATGGCACCCGCGACGCTGACGGGGCGCTTGCCTGCGAGGAACTTCATCGTCTGCGCAAAGCCGCAGCCCTCCTTGCCGATGAGACGGTCGGCGGGGACGAACACGTCCTCCATGACGAAGTCGGCGGTATCGGACAGGCGTATGCCCATCTTGTCCTCGTGCTTTCCGACACTGACGCCGGCGTCGCTTTTTTCGACCAGCAGCAGGCTCATGCCGTGGTAGCCCGCATCGGGATCGGTGACCGCCAGCACGACGCAGGCCGAGCAGAGCGAGGCGTTTGTTATAAAGCACTTTACGCCGTTGAGCACATAGCCGCCGTCTACCTTCTTGGCTGTCGTGCGTGTGCTGCCGACGTCGGAGCCGCTTTGCGGCTCGGTTATGGCCATGGATATGCCCTCTCCGCGCAGAATGCGTGCGCAGGCTGCCTGCTTCTGCTCCTCGCTGCCGTCGGCGAGTATTGCCGACAGGCCGAAGGAGTAGGAATTGTTTGAAATGGTGAAGCCCGCGTCGTGCTTTGCAAGCTCCTCGCTGATGCAGTAGCGCGTCACGGCGTCAAAGCCCAGACCGCCGTACTGCGCTGGCACGTCCAGGCCGAACAGACCCATTTCGCCCCATTTTTCGTGCAGCTGCACGGGGAATTCACCCTTTTCGTCGTATTCCTTCACGACCGGGTCGAGCTCGCGCTCGGCAAATTCGCGGATCATTTTGACGATGTCCTGCTGCTCGGCCGTCATGCCGAGATAGTAACCGTATTTGCTCATTTTTTTGCTCCTCTCGACGGAAGGTCTTATACCCTCCTGATCATTGATTACATTTTAACGAGGAACACCGGAAGGAACAACGTCATTCGAACCGACATTTTTTCCCGCTGCCCCGAAACCGATTGTGCATAAATGACGATAAAAATACCCGTTATTTTCCATGCGGTAAATAACGGGCGTGATTTTTTATTCCTGATATACGATGCTGCTTCCGCCGATGTCGTTTTCGCCGTGGGGAGTTTCCCAGCGGGGGATCCTGCCGGTGATTTCGAGGATCTTAAACGAGATCATCAGCCGCAGCCGAACGTCCGGATCGTCGAGATCGAGCGCGAGTATATCCTGTATCTTCTGTATGCGGTAGATGACGCTGTTGCGGTGCATGTGCACATGCTTGGCCGTCAGGGAGATGTTGCGCTCCGAGCACAGGAAGTAGTACAGGAGCTTTATGTTGCTGCATACGCTGTTGTTGTCGTCCATCAGGCGGTCAAGATAATGCGTATATGTGTCCTCAAGAGGCATGGTGTCGGAATAATGCTCGAGCATGTCCTCAAGATAATATTTCGAGTAGAAGTAAGCGGTGCCGTCGGGATCGCGGCGCTGTCCGAGCTTGGATGCGGCCTCGGCCTGACGGTAGCCGACGTAAAGCTTCGTTATATCGCCAAACAGCAGGCTGATGCCCATATAGGCCTTGTTCTGCCGCAGCGTGGTCAGCAGCAGGTTCCAATCCTCCGAAAAGCCGGACTGTGCACGCACGTTGGCGTCGTTCCAGTCGCAGAATAGGATTATCACCGACGAGCCGTACTGGAACACGCCGTGGTTCTGAAGCGGGCAGTGCGCGCGCATCTGATTGCATATGAGCGAGATCTTGAACATGGTGGAGCTCTCGCAGCGTATAAGTCCGATGCGGAACGAGCCCTGATAGGGGATGCTCAGCTGTGCGCAGCGGTCGTGGAAGTATTCCGGCGAGCTCTGCTTCGGGCGGATAAGATCGTCGAGCAGCTGCTGCTGTTTGCCGAGCATACCGGCATCGAAAATGCCGTTTACCTTATAGTAATTGTCAAGCTCGTTTGTCAGGCAGGTGAAAAGTGCGATATCCCTCTGCGTAGGTGCGGCGTCGAGAAAATAGCAGCCGATGAAGCAGTAGGCCGCGCCGTTATTCTTATACGAGCGGACGAGGAAGGGATATCCGCAGATGGTTTTTTCCGCAGGATAGAGCACGGGCTCAACGCACTTGCGCTCATCCTCATAGTAGCCCCAGCTTGCGATCTGGTTCATGTCATTGCGGCTGTAGTAGCCGCGCTGGAGCAGGTCGTGGAAATATGGAATGTTGTCGACGCTGCCGCGCGTCGAGCAGACGATGTTGTATGCCGAGTCGGTGATGACGATCAGGCACTGGGGGAACTCTTTTTTTGCGATCTCGAAGAACGGCTCATAGCCCTTTCGCTCCAGCGAGGCCTCCTTGATTGCAAATTCGAAGGCGTGGAAACGGGTGAAAAGCGTAATGAGCCTGTTTACGACCGAGTTGAGGTCGGCGTTTTCGTCAAGAAGTATGCCGTGCAGCGCGTGATGGCAATGCAGCTGAGAGGGCTTCGCCTTAAAGACAAAGCAATGATCGTCAAACAGCTGCTTTTTAAGCTTCGGCAGCACCCTGGGCGCACAGACATACAGGGTGTCCGGCTCGAGAACATCCGTCGGGGAGGTCAGTATCTGCACGCCGGTAAAGGAGAACTCACCGTCTGTTTCCAGCAGTTGTGCACCGTATTCCGTCAGAGTTTCCAGTATCAGCTGTAAGGACAATTTCATTAGGAATTTTCACCACGCTTTCAAATCTTCCGCCTCCTTTTCGGGAGGCGCTTTTTTTCGGACATTTTTACAAAACGGCAGAAAGGGGTGCCGCGTTCCGGCACCCCTTCGGCCGGCGTTCCGGCTGTAATTAAATTATTTGCCGAACTCGGCGAAAAGTGCGTCGTTATCCGCACCGATGGACTTGCTCTGTGCAAAATAGTTCTGCACGCCGACGCTCTCCATATAGATGGGGATCTGCGGCTGATAGTAGTGCTTGCCGCTTTCGTAGGTGCCCTCGCCGAGATAGCCGTTGGAAAGGCACTGGTCGAGCTGCTCCTGCTCCTTGTACTTGTCGCCGATGCCGCGCAGCACGGTGCAGGGCACGTTGCCGGCCTGGAGCACGCTCATGATCTCGTCGGCGGTCTTTTTCTTGGCCTCCTCGATGCAGCGGGCAACGATGATTGCGCAGTTGCCGTTTACGTTCAGCGCCGGGCGGGTGTTCACGCGCTCGTCGTCGAGCATGTCCTCGATGTTGAAGGCCTTGCAGAATACGGGGAAGTAGCGCTCGTACTCATTGACGAAGATCTGGACGAACTTGCCGTCCTTGGTCTCGAATGCCTGACCCATGGGGCTCTGCGTGAAGCGGGAGCGCGGCCAGGGGTTGAAGTACTGCGTGCCGGAGTTGATGGCGGCGGTGACCCAGTTGCCGGTGCCGTAAAGGGAGGCGGATACATAGTCGCCCTTGCCGGTGTGCTCGCGTGCAAACAGAGCGGTCATTATTCCGGCAAACAGAGGCATGCCGGTCGTCAGATCGCCCATGCCGGTCGGCGGGCAGATGGGGGAGTCGTCCGGGTTCAGACGGAGGTCGGAGATCAGGCCGTTCATTGCGAAGAACGCGACGGCGTCCAGACCGGGAGCGGCGGACAGAGGGCCGTCCTTGCAGCCGTAGCCGGTTGCGTGAGCCATGATCAGGCGGGGGTATTTCTCCTTGAGGGTATCGTAGTCGAGGCGGTGCTTCTTCAGACCGCCGAGGCGCATGCTCGTCAGGAACACGTCGGCCTTGGAGAGCATGTTGTGCAGCACGCGCTCGTGTTCGGGATCGTTGAGATCCATGTGCATGAATTCCTTGCCGCCGTTGAAGAGGTCGAACGAGGGGTTCTCGTTTGCTTCGATCGGCATGCCGCAGGTGCGGCCCCAGTAGCGAACCGAGTCGCCGGCCTTGCCGGTTTCGATCTTAACGACTCTGGCACCGAGACAGCGCAGAAATTCGCCTGCGGAGGGAGCGGCCCAATAGGTCGTCAGCTCTACGACGAAAAGGCCTTCGAGTGGTTTATTCATATTGTATCAACCTCCTGTATTTTTCAGCCTGCCGCAGCCTTCACATAAAAGGCAACAAAAATGTGAGGGAGCCGTGCATGACTGTTTTTTAACAATATCAATTATACAGTTGGCTGACCGATGTCGGAAAGGGCAGTGTCTACGAAAAAAATGTGCGTTTCTGCACAAAATGTGGGCAAAAGTAACGACGGCTCACGCCGGTTCAAAATCGCGATGGCAAAAACCGGCACAAATGTGCAGTAATAACGAAAACCCCGCCGCAATAATGACGATACATGTGCAAAAACAACTATGCACCTTTCTGGCGGAATGACGATGCAGGCATCACTCCGATACGTTAAAATATAAACGTTAAAATCGAAACATGCAAGTAAAAAGTTCTCAAATCGGACGTTTTTGAAAAATATTTTTTAAATTTTAAATAAGTGCTTTGTTAATACCGGAAATTGAGTTACTAAATGGAACGGAGGGATCACGGATGAGAGAAATTGCACGGAAGCTTTCGCAGTGCAGCAGCTTCGGCGAGCTTATTGACGATGCCGTTTCGCGCTGCCCGGAGCGCGAGGCCGTCATATACAGAGACCGGCGCATCAGCTACGGAGAGCTCGGCAGCCTTATAAACCGCACGGCGCATTATCTGCGGCGGCTCGGCGTCGGCAGGGGCAGCAGGGTGGCGATCATATCGCGCAACTGCCCCGAGTGGATCATAGCGGAGTTTGCCGTTTACAGGCTGGGCGCAGTGGCCGTCAAGATAAACTGGAGGCTCACGCCCCCGGAGCAGGAGGAAATGCTCAGGCGCAACGGAGCGTCCGTGCTTTTCCTCAAGGCCGAGAAGCCGGAATGGGGCGAGCGGCTTGAAAAGCTGTGCGGAGACGATATGCGCGTTATCCGCCTTGAGCCCGTCGAGGGCCGCCCGGCGCTGGATGAGCTTGTGAAAGACGAGCCGGATACGCCGATAACGGTGCAGGTAACGCGCGATGACGCCGCCTGCCGCCTGCACACAAGCGGCACCACGGGCAAGCCCAAGTGCGTCGTTTACACCCACGGCGGCATGCTCGGCGAGATCGTCAGCATGCTTCAGGTCTATCCCTACCCGGACGGGCAGCGCTATCAGTTTATCGCGCAGCTGTTCCATTCCGCGGCCATCGGCGCACACCTGTCGCTTGCGACCGGCGGCACGATGGTGCTCAAGGATCATTTTGAGCTCGACGATTATATGCGCACGCTCGTTTCCGAGCGCATTGAGTCGATAAGCGTCGTGCCGACGGTGCTCAAGTGGATCATCGACGAGACGGACAGGGGAGACTACGATCTTTCACATCTCAAGACGGTCAACTATTCCACCTGCCCGATCCCGAAGGCGCTGCTGCAGCGCGCCATGGAAAAGCTCAGCTGCCGCTTTTATCAGTCCTACGGCATGACGGAAATGGGAAGCACGGTCACGGCGCTGCTGCCGGAGGATCACATGCGTGACGGCGGCAGATACCTTTCCTCCGTCGGCCGTCCGATACCCGGAGCCGAGGTGCGCATCCTTGCTCCCGACGGCAGCGAATGCCCCGCGGGAACTGCGGGCGAGATATATGTGCGCGGCCCGGGGCGGATGCTTGAATATCTGGACGCACCGGAGCTTACTCAGGCAGCCCTCGGCAGCGGCTGGTACCGCACGAAGGATATGGGTCTGCTCGACGGGCAGGGTTATCTGTTCCTGTGCGGCCGCGCCGACGACCTCATTATCTCCGGCGGCGAGAATATCTACCCCGGCGAGATCACGAACGTCATCATGCAGCTTTGCGACGACGTCGCCGAGGCCGCGGTATACGGCGTGCCCGACGAGACGTGGGGCGAGCATGTGAAGGCGAGCGTCGTGCTCATGCCGGGCAGCCGCCTCACGTCCGAGCAGCTGCGTCTGTACTGCCGCGCACATATGCCGACCTTCCGCGCGCCCAAGGAGATCGAGATCGTCTCCGAGCTGCCCAAGAGCGCGACCGGCAAGGTGCTCACCTCCGTACTGCGCGAGCGCAGCATGAAGGCAGGCTGACGGGCCGACGCTTGTATGCAATGCCCATACAGCGGCGGCGCGGGCTCCTGTTTTTTGGAGAAAACGGTGTTGAGAAGAGAGCCTCCGTTTGATAATGTGAAATTACAGACAACCAGATGCCGCACGGCGGCACATGTGAATACATTCAGGAGGTAATATTATGGTTAATACCAAACTTACAGAAATGCTGGGAATAGAATATCCCATCGTACAGGGCTGCATGCAGTGGATATCCCGCGCACCGCTGGTCGCCGCCGTGTCCGAGGCAGGCGGCCTCGGCCTGCTCTCGTCGAGCACCTTCTCCTCGGCCGATGAGCTTCAGGCGGAGATCCGCAAGATCAAGACCATGACGAGCAAGCCCTTTGCCGTCAACCTCACGCTTATGCCGTCGCTCGTCGTTCCCGACTACGCAGGCTATATCCGCGTCTGTGCCGAGGAGGGCGTCAAGGTCATGGAGACCGCAGGCCGTCCGCCGAAGGACGACATGGTCAAGGCGATCAAGGATGCGGGCATGGTACTCATCCACAAGTGCACCACCGTAAAGCACGCGCTCAAGGCACAGTCTCTCGGCGCGGACATGGTCGTCGCCGACGGCTTTGAATGTGCGGGCCACCCCGGCGAGAACGACCTCGGCACGATGGTCCTCACGCCGCGCTGCGTGGAAGCGCTCGACATTCCGGTCATCTGCGCCGGCGGCGTATCCACAGGCCGCCAGATGGCGGCAGCGCTCATGCTCGGCGCCGACGGCGTTTACATGGGCACACGCTTCCTGCTGTCCGAGGAGTGCCCCGTACTCCCGGCGGTAAAGAACTACCTCGTAGAGCACGCAAACGAGATGGAGACCATTCTGCTTCTGCGTTCGTTCCAGAACACCACGCGTATGTACAAGAGCGAGGTCGCAAAGCGCGTCTTTGCACAGGAGCAGGCCGGCTGCGAATTTAAGGATGTTGCTCAGGACATGGCGGGCAAGACGGCCTGCAGGATGTTCTTCGAAAATGCGGACGTGGAAAACTGCGGCGTCATCTGCTGCGGCCAGACCTCCGGCCTGATCCACGACGTGCTGCCCGTCAAGACGATCATCGATCGGATGATGAGCGAGTGCGAAGCAACCATCGCAAAATTCGCATAATTAAGCCAACTCACTAATCCCCCTTCTTTTTTGTCAGGAGCGGCTCTGCCTACGGGCCGGGCCGCTCGGTTTTTTGTCGGAAATGGAGATACAGTCATGCTTTATTCGTTTCGCGGAAAAAGTCCGCGCATTGACCCCACGGCGTTTGTAAGCGGCAGCGCCGAGCTCATCGGCGACGTTACCGTCGGTGCGCGCTGCTATATCGGCCCCGGAGCGGTCATACGCGCCGATGCCGCCGAGATCGTCCTCGAGGAGGAGGTCACGGTGGAGGACGGCGTCATTATCCACGCGGGAGGACGCTGCGTCCTTTCAAAGCGCGTCACCGTCGGCCACGGCGCCATCATACACGCAAAATACCTCGGCCCCGAGGTCAGCATAGGCATGGGCGCGGTGCTCAGCCTCGGCTGCGTCATCGGCGAGGGCAGCGTCGTAGGCGAATCGGCGCTCGTGCCGCAGGGCAAGACCGTGCCGCCCGAGACGCTTGTCGCCGGTATCCCGGCAAAGCCGCTGCGCCCGCTCACCCAGGCCGACCGCGACAGCTGGCAGGCCACGAAGGACTGGTATGTGCGCCTGACGGCGGAGTACCTTGACCCGAGCAATTATTTCCCGGCCGGGCAGCAGAAAGTGTAAGCGCACGGCAGCGGACGCGCCGCGCGATTTGCATATAAACCGAAGTATAATAGGAGGAATAACAATGAACCAGGCACACAAGACGCTTTTCACCCCGTTTTCGATACGAGGCACGCGCATAAAAAACCGCTATTTTATGGCCGCCATGGGCACTGTTACGCACAATGACGAGGACGGAGCCTATCTGCCCGATGCCGTTGATTATTTTGTCCGCAGAGCAGCCGGAGGCGTCGGCCTCATCATCACCGGCGCAAACTGGGTCGATAACAACATCGAGGTACACAGCCCCGGCTCCTTCCCGTGCCCGACGATTTGCCCCGGCAAGTACATCAAGTCCGCGCGCGAGCTCACGGACCGCGTGCACGCATTCGACACCAAAATATTCGTTCAGCTCACCGCCGGACTCGGCCGCAGCGCAATGCCGGCCATGATACACGACCGCAAGTTCGTCGCACCCAGCACGATCAGCAACCGCTGGAACCCGCGCATAGAGTGCCGCGAGCTGACGACCGAGGAGATCGAGCGGATAGTCGAGCAGTTCGGCGTATCGGCCGCCATCGCAAAGAAATGCGGCTATGACGGCGTCGAGGTCCATGCAGTGCACGAGGGTTATCTGCTCGACTGCTTTGCCATGTCGCTGTTCAATAAGCGCACGGACAAATACGGCGGAGATCTCAACGGCCGCCTGCGCTTTGCCGTCGAGATCGTGCAGAAGATCAAGAAATACTGCGGCGAGGACTTCCCCGTTATCCTGCGCTTCTCCCTTAAAAGCTACATAAAGGACCTGCGTCAGGGCGCGGTGCCCGGCGAGGAATTCACCGAGCTCGGCCGCGACACCGAGGAGGGACTTCAGGCCGCGAAGATACTTGTCGATGCCGGCTATGACGCCCTGGACGTTGATGCCGGAACATACGACAGCTGGTACTGGGCACATCCGCCCATGTACTTCGACAAGGGCTGCTATCTGCAGTTTGCCGAGAAGGTAAAGCAGGTCGTCGACGTGCCGGTGCTTGCGGCAGGCCGCATGGACGATCCCGATCTGGCGGCGCAGGCGCTGCGCGACGGCCGCTGCGACATGATCGGCCTTGCGCGTCCGCTCCTGACCGAGCCGGACTACGTCCGCAAGGTGCGCAATGAGCAGCTCGAGCTTATACGTCCCTGCCTGTGCTGCCACGAGGGCTGCTTCGGCCGCGCGTTTGCGGGCGCAGTGGGCTCGTGCGCGGTCAACCCCGAATGCTCGCGCGAGCGGCTCGTGGGCATCGTCCCCGCGGCAGAGAAAAAACGCGTTGCCGTTGTCGGCGGAGGCCCCGCCGGTCTTGAGGCCGCAAGAGTCAGCGCGCTGCGCGGCCATGAGGTCACGCTGCTCGAGGCAGGCGACGCTCTCGGCGGCGCGCTCAGACCCGCCGGTGTTCCGAGCTTCAAGAAGGCCGACCGCGATCTCGTCGCATGGTACGGCGCGGAGCTTGCCCGCCTGGGCGTTGACGTGCGCCTGAACACGCGCGCCGACAAGGCTCTGCTCGATTCACTCAGGCCGCAGACCGTGTTCGTTGCCGAGGGCAGCACTCCCAGAAAGCTTGCTCTGCCCGGTGCGGACGGCGGAAACGTCGTCGGCGCGATCGACGTGCTCGAGGGCAAGGCGGAAGCGGGCAGATCTGTCGTCGTCATCGGAGCGGGCCTCGTCGCCTGCGAGCTTGCGCTGCACCTCGTGCAGAACGGCCATACCGTAACGCTGCTGGCGCGGCATAAGCTGCTGCGCTCGGCAAAGCTGCCGGCCATGAACGACCTTATGCTGCGCGATCTGCTCGTGTTCCACGGCGTGAAGATCATTGAAAACGCCGCTCTGGATTCCGTCGACGCAAAGGGGGTCTACTACGAAATTGACGGCACTCCCGCTCTGGCGGAGGGTGACACGATCGTTGCTGCCGTCGGCATGGAGGCAAAGCATGCGCTCTTTGACGAGATCCGCGACGACTACGAGAACGTCCTTGCGATCGGCGACGGCCGCCGCGTGCGCAATATCATGGGCGCCATATGGGACGGCTACGAAGCGGCCCGCAGCCTGTGATCACAATCTGATAAAAAGCAGCGTGCCGGCAGGTTTTTACCTGCCGGCACGTTTTTTGCACCAAAAAACCTCCGGTCGGCGACCGGAGGCTTTTCGGGCTTCGGTACGGATCAGCAGCATCCGTACCATCAGATTAAGGAAGGAATAGGGTTGTATGGTAGGAAGACGTTTATAAAACGCCGCGGTATCAGAAGGATGCCTTGAGGCCGTTCACGGTCTCTTCCGCTTCCTTGACCATGCGGTCGAGCAGCTCTTTGACGGGAACGACGTCGTGAACAAGACCCATGCCCATGCCTGCGCAGAAGATGGCGCTGTCGACATTGCCGTCGAGGAAGGCCACGCGGGTCTTCTGGCCGGTGATGACGGGCATCTGCTCCTTGAGGATGTCCATGGGACCCTTGCCGGTGCGCAGACCGCGGTTCTCGATCTCGTTTGCGAGCAGGGAAGCGTTGTTCTTGGATACGCGCATCATGCTGCCGATGGTCTTCTGGCAGAGAACGGTGTCCTTTTCGGTGTGGTTGATGATCCACTGGCGGTGGTTCTCGGAGATCGGGCACTCATCGACACAGACAAAGCGGGTGCCCATTGCGACGCCGGAAGCTCCGAGTGCAAGTGCTGCCGCAAGACCGTGGCCGTCGGCGATGCCGCCTGCCGCGATGACGGGGATCTTCATGTCGGCTGCGCAGCGGCGTGCGATGACGAAGGTGCCGACGCCGTCTGCGGAGGGATGTCCGCCGACCTCGTAGCCGGCAATGATGACGCCGTCAAGACCCTTGCGCTCCATGCTCAGGGAAACCTTGTAGTTGGGGCACTTGTGGAAATGACGCATGCCTGCGGACTTGATGTCCGCGATGAACTCGCGGGGATCCTCGGCGCTGGTCTCAATGGCCGCAACGTGCTTCTCGCCGCAGAGCTTGATGGTCTTGCGGATCTCGTCGCTGTCCAGACGCTGGGTGGGTGCGAGGGAGATGTTTACGATGTAGGGTTTGCTGGTCAGGCTGTTCATCTCGTCGAGTGCGTCCGCAAACTCGTCGAGAGTGGGCCAGCAGGTGACGTTGATGGTGCCGATGCCGCCTGCGTTGCAGACTGCGGAAGCGAGCTGAGGAACAGCCAGCCACTGCATGCCGCTCTGGACTATCGGGTAATCAATGCCGAACATTTCAGTAAGTTTCGTTTTCATTTATGCTACCTCCTAATGATGCTTGACGTTTGAATTGACATTTTCGTGTTTGTCCTTTGCTAATTAAAAATATATCAAAGCCGTGTCCACGTCTCAACAGTATTCAGACCAAAGATACGGCCGGCAGCGGCGACGTGTTTTGGAGGAAATGTACAAAGAGCTCACCAGCCGGAAAAACGAAAAACGAAGAGGCGCCCGACTGCGCTTTTTTCGGCAATTTACAGCAGGGTGTTTGAATAATACATATTTAATAGCAAAAAACCGCCGGAATGCATGCTCTCGGGCAGCTTGGTTATTGACTACAAAAAAAAGAATATTCTGATTGCGGATTTCGTAGTCTTTGTTGGTGAAAAACTGCGGATTTCGGTGTAATCTACCTACAGGTTGACAGATAATTAACTAACGAAGCGAAAGCAGAGAAACAAATTTAAGAAGGAGTGAAACTCATGAGCAAACAAATGAAAAAGACGATTTTCGGCATCCTGGGAGGTATAGTCCTGATGCTTCTGATCGCCTACCTGCCTCCCGAGACGGATATGATGACCCGCCAGGGCTGGCAGTACCTCGGGTGCTTCGCATTCCTGCTGACGTGCCTGATCTCCGGAGCCCTGCCCGACTGGGTGGCGACGCTCGCGACCATGGTACTGATGCTTGTGTTCAAGCTCGGCGCCGTTGCCGATATCACGGTCGAATTTTCCGGCACCACCGTATGGCTGTGCATCGGCGTGTTCATCATGTCGGTCGGCATCAATAACAGCGGCTTTATGAAGCGTCTTGCGCTGTGGGTGCTTACCAAGTTCCCCGGAACCTACCGCGGCCAGGTCACCGCAATGATGCTCGCAGGCATCATCACGACCCCGATGATCCCCAGCTCCTATGCAAAGACCTCCATTATGGCGCCCCTGATCGGCCAGGTCTGTGAAGCCGTCGGCGCGGAGCCGAACAGCAAAGCGGCGCGCGGCCTGTGGTTTGCAAACTTCATGGGCACCTACATCCTCGGCATCGCCTTCATGTCAGGCTCGGCTTTCGTTGCGCTGATGATAGGCTTCATGCAGGGCCTCACCTTCACCTGGGGCTCCTGGCTCAAGTGCACGATCGTATGGTATCTCGTGCTCATCGTTCTCACATATCTGTACTGCACGGTGATCTGCAAGCCGAAGGAGAAGCTCGCCGGCGACGTTACCTTCCTCAAGGAGCAGTTCAACGCTCTGGGCCCCGTGAGCAAGAAGGAGAAGCAGGGCATCATCATCGTTGCCATCGCCATCGTTCTCTGGATCACTCAGAAGCTGCACGGCGTTGACGCAGGCTTCGTTGCAATCGCGGCAGACGTTGCGTTCTTCGCCACCGGCCTTCTCACCGCACCCGAAGCGAACGCAAAGGGCCAGTGGACTCTCGTCGTCTTCATCGGCGGTATCCTCAGCATCGCAAAGTTCATGAACAGCACCGGCGTCAGCGCATGGCTGGCAAGCCTGCTCGGCCCCGTCTTCGCACCCATCATGAGCAGCCCGTACATCTTTGTTCCCTGCCTGTGCATCATCACCTTCGTACTGCGTTATGCGATCGTTTCCCAGACCTGCATGCTCACGATGATGATCGCGATCTTCGGACCTCTTATGGAGGCAAACGGAATGAGCATGTTCATCCTCGTCTTCGTCGAGTGGCTGTGCGGAACCTACTGGAACACCGCTTACGGCAACCCGTCCGTTGTCGGCTTCATCAAGATGACCGGCGACAAGTGCGTGGATTATCCCTGCGCACAGAAGGCCTCCTATGCCTACATGGTCATGACCCTCATCGCCATGACGGCCAGCGTTCCTCTCTGGCAGGCTATCGGCCTTTGCTGATCCGAATAAGTGCCGCAAGGTACCCGTCCCCCGAGCAGACAGTCCTCTGCCGGGGGACACTTTAAAGCTTCGTATCTGGTCAAGGTGACTAATTCCACAATGTCGGCCGGTGCATACTTTTGTATGGACTGCTCTGGGATATGGAGCCGAGACTTGCTATAGTAATAGTCAGAAAGGTAACATTCCGGCGTGAGCCGGTCACAAAAATCATTAAAAAGGAGAAACCATCATGATCAAAACAAGACTTACCGAGCTCGTTGGGCTCAAATACCCCATCATTCAGGCAGGCATGGGTCCCTACCCCGTAACGAGCCTGTGCATCGCGGCCGCAAACGCCGGCTGCCTCGGCCTGTGCAGCACCTTCGCCACCACCTCCCGCGAATCCAACCCCATCGTTTTCGAGGATTTCTGCAAGCAGGCACACGCCGAGACCAGCGACGACGACGTCACCATCTTCAAGAAAATGTTCACCCGCGTATTTGAAGAGACCAGGGAATCCGACGGTATCTTCGGCGCAAACGTAATGGTCTCCGCCGAGGTCAAGGGCAACGCGATGAAGGTCATGCAGGCCATCAAGGAGCTGCGCGAGAACGATCCCGAGATGAAGCGCCGCTTCCGCGTCCTCGTCACCACGGCAGGCGATCCGATGCCCTGGGCAAACTTCGTCAAGGAGCAGGGCATGATCTGGATGCACGTTTTCCCCGGCGTGCGCACCGCAGCCCGCTGCAAGAAGGCAGGCGTACAGGTCCTCATCGCATCCGGCCACGAGGGCGGCATGCACACCGCATGGCAGCCCGTTCACAGCATGACCCTGCTGCCCGACATCGTCGAGAAGTTCTCCGATGAAAACACCATCGTCTGCGGCACCGGCGGCTTCTGCGACGGCAAGAGCCTTGCAGCTGCCCTCGCAATGGGCGCCGACGGCGTTCAGATGGGCACCCGCTTCCTCGCGACCGAGGAGAGCGACTTCTGCGAGCTGTGGAAGAAGATGGTCGTTGACTGTGCCGACGGCGGCACGATCATTGCCCGCGGCTTTGTCGGCCCGGCACGCTGGCTGCGCAGCAACGTTTCCCTGCAGCACGCTTACAACACCGCAAAGGAAGCTCCCGGCTCCTATGTCGGCGTTCCCGACGACTTCTCCAGCATCCCCATGGAGCTGCTCACCTTCGAGCGTCACGGCGTTGCCGCCACCTACAAGGGCGACGTGGAGCACGCAATGGCCGGCGCAGGCGAGTGCGCACAGCGTATCACCGACCTGCCAAAGACCAAGGACATGGTCGAGAAGGTCGTGAGCGATGCCGAGACTATAATCCGCGGACTGTCTGCAAAGTACGTTGTCGACTGAGACGCACGAATATAGAAAGGAACCGAATATGGCTGAAATGAACGAAGCCTTTTTTGAAGATGCGAAATATAATCTTCAGCACGGGAAGATAAACTTTCTGAACGTTGCCGGGCTTATCCCGGAAGTCGCCGAGGAGCGCCATGTGGTCGTCAGGCTGCCTGCAAACAGCATGCATCTGAACCATGTGGACATCGTCTATGCCGGCAGCTACTTTGTGCTGGCCGAGTCCTCGGGCGCCACGCTCATCAAGTGCACCTACGCAGGCAAGTATGTGCCTATCATCAAGAGCGTGAACATCGATTACCGCAAGCCGACCAAGTGCGACCTGATTGTCGATATTTCCATGACCGAAGAGGAAGCAAAAGAGCGCATAGCCTACGTCGAAGAGCACGGCAAGGGCCAGTATCCGCTTGATGTTCCCGTCATGGACGCCAACGGCGTGCATTGTGCCGATGTGCACATCGTGTTTTACCTCATGCCGAAACCGTAAATATAAACATTGTTGCATCTCTCTTTTGCACCGCATCCGGATTACCGGATGCGGTGTTTTTTCATGCGCCGGAACTGCAAAAAAACTATGGAAACACAGCACAAAAATGCGCCTTTGCACGAGCGGAAGAATTGTAGGAAATAGAGGTAACAAGCGGCGAAAATATTGTTATAATATAGACAAAGCTGCGGCGGGGCATATTGAAAAGCTCGCTTCCGCCGCTGCCGTTTCAGAAAAAATGCATCAATAAGGAGGCTATACAAATGAGAAAACCACTTGAGGGATTGTTCGTTGTCGAGATGACCAGCTACTGGGCCGCAACGACCACAGCGCGTTTCCTGCGTGATATGGGCGCGCGTGTCGTGCGTGTCGAGACCCCTCCCATCGGCGATTTCTGCCGCTACTACGGCCGCTCCATGGGCATGCCCATATCGGCCGACGAGAACCCGATCCACGATATCTTCAACGGCGGCAAGGAATGCGTCGCGCTGAACCTGAAGGATCCCAAGAACCTCAAGCTCATGCACAACATGCTCGCAAAGGCAGACGTGTTCATCACCAGCACCCGCACGGCCGGCCTGAAGAAGCTCGGCCTTGACTGGGAGACCATTCACGCCAAGTACCCGAAGCTCGTCATGGGCCAGGTCACCGGCTACGGCATAAACGGTCCGCTTGTCAACCGCCCCGGCATTGATGCCATCGCCTACTTCGGCGCAAACGGCGTCATTCTCGATACCCGCACCGATCCCGACAGCCCCCCGATCTACCCGCCCGCAGGCATGGGCGATACGACGACCGGCATCACCCTGCTCAGCGGCGTGCTCGCAGCCGTGCTCGCGGCGCGCGAGACCGGAAACGGCGACTATGTCATGACCTCGCTGTACGGCACCGGCAACTTCGTTACCGCAGGCTTTGCCACCAACTGCAACTACGGCTACGAGTGGCCGCGCGAAGCTCACACCATGAGCCCGCTCGGACAGGGCTACAAGTGCCGTGACGGCCGCTACGTCTACGTTTTCGTCAACGACTATACGAACACATGGCCGAAGTTTGCAAAGGCTCTGCGCCTGCCTGACGAGGTCGTGAACGACCCGCGCTTTATGACGAAGGAGTCGACGACCGTCATCGCAAACCGCTCCGCACTGGTTGACATCATCCGCGAGTACGCACTCAAGCGCGACGCGCAGGATATCCTCGACGAGCTCGTCGAGTACGATGTGCCCAGCTGCATCCTCAATCAGTACAAGGATCGTTTCTCCGGCGAATGGCTCGAGCAGTCGGTCGCAAACGGCTATCTCATCGAGCACACCTATCCCTCGGGCAACAAGGCATATCTTGCTCAGATGCCCATCTACTTCGACAGCCTCGGCGTGCAGGACCTCTACGCTCAGCACAGAGCGCTCGGAGCCGATAACGAAGCCATCGAAAAGGAATTCGGCGACGCCGAGTAAATTACATATAATAAATAATAAAAACAGGGCTGCCTTGCGGCCCTGTTTTTTGCGCATTCCCGGCATAAAAAACACCCCGTTCGGCGTCAAACGGGGTGCCTGCATATTCTTTTCAGCCGCGGTTTTTAAGCTTTGCGATCAGCACCTTGCCGGTCGAGTTTTTCGGCAGCTCCGGCAGGAACTCGATCTCGCGCGGGATGCGGAACGAGGGCATGTTGGCACGGCAGAAGGCCTTCACCTGATCGGCGGTCAGCGTCCGGCCGGGCTTGCAGACTACGCTTGCCTTCACATGCTCGCCCCACTTGGGATCGGGCATGCCGTACACGGCGGCCTCGGAGATCTCGGGCATTTTCAGCAGCACGTCGATGACCTCCTCGGGGTAGATGTTCTCGCCTCCGGAGATTATCAGCGAGTCCTTGCGGCCGCGCAGATACAGATAGCCGTCGTCGTCGAGATAGCCCACGTCGTGCGTGTAGTACCAGCCGTCGCGGATGACCTCGGCGGTCTTTTCCGGCATTCCGTAGTAGCCGAGCATCATGCCCAGGCCGCGCACGCAGATCTCGCCCTCCTCACCGGGGCGGCACTGTGAGCCGTCCGGCCGCACGATGCGCACTGCGGCTCCCGGCAGAGGACGGCCGACCGAGGAGAGATAGCGCCCGCCGAGGATAAGATGATCCTCCGGGAGCAGCGCCGTGACGGTGCTGGCCATTTCCGTCATGCCGTAGGACTGGTAAAAGCGGCAGTTGAGCCTGTCGAGTGCGCGCCGCAGCAGGTCGGGGGAGATGGGGCAGGTGGAGTAGTTTATGACCTTCAGGTTCGACAGGTCATAGTCCCTGCGGTCGGTCTCGTCGAGAATGCCCTGCAATATGAGCGGTATGACTCCGATGGCACGTACCTTCTCACGCACGAGGCTCTCGACATATCCGGTCACGGTGAAGTTCGGGATCATGATGAGCTTGCCGCCGGTGGCCAGGGTGAGATAGGCGCCGGTGCACGCCGCGTGAAACAGCTGCGAGATGTACTGATAGACCTGCCCGTCGGGAAACTCAAGCGTTTCGAGCATGCTCTCGAGCTGGTTGAGATAGTGCGCGTGCGAGTAAACGACGCATTTCGGCCGTCCGGTCGTGCCGCTTGTGTGCATGTGATAGGCCGGTGCGTTCGGATCGATGACGGTCTCTGTCGGCGTATCGGGCATGCCGTCAAGCAGGGAATAGAGGGCGGAGCGGCCGTCGGCCTCCGGAAGCAGGGACAGGAACCTGATGCTGCCGGAGTAGTGCTCGCGCAGAGCGCTGCCCCAGTCCTCGCGCTCGGGCTTGAAGAAGGCGCATTTTACCCCGTTGAGATCGAGCAGATAGCTCATTTCCTCCGGTGCGAGGCGCCAGTTGAATTTGACTACCGTGCCGCCGAGCTTCAGTATCGCGATCTCGGCTATCATGACCTCCGGGCAGTTGCGCGATATGATCGCGACGCGGTCGCCCTGCTCAACGCCGATACCGCGCAGATAGTGCACGGTGCGGAAGATAAGAGACTGAAGCTCGCCGTAGGTGATGCGCCAGCTGCCGAATACGATGGCCTCGCGCTCGGGGCAGCGTGCAAAGCTTGCGTCGAGTATCTGGCCGACGCCGGTCGGCTTCTGAAATCTGCTGATGTTCTCCACACTAAGTCACTCCCGTTCCGAAGAGAAATCAATACTCAAAATAACCTGTTAGTTAATTAATTATCTTATCTGCATTATATCGGACAGGCGGCGGCAGGGCTTCATAAGAAGCTACAAAATTGAGAGCTGCCGCCGGACGGACTTTTGGTCAAATTGAGTGCTTATGTGCGCTCCGGACGCCGGCGTTGGTATGAAGTGCACAGTCAAAAAGAATATAATGAAAATTATTTCGTAGCAAATGCCCTAAACAACGCACGGCGGCATCGTTATAATTAAAACAAAGTTGATGACAAGAAGCAGAAAAACATATATAATTAAGCCGAAACAGCGGAAACGGAGCCAGAAAATAACAATTTTTTTGTAGAGTGCTACGAAAAATCGCCTTTTGCGGGCCTTTTGCCGAAAGGGACTTTATTCCATAAAATTTGTGGGAAAAATTTTCGCTTCCGCCGTACCGAACATGAAAGAAGGGAGATAACAATGATGCTGTCCGTGGAACTTGTTGCCGAGAGCATGCAGCCGTTCGGCGCGCGTGTAGTGACGCAGTCCGGGCGCCCGTTTGCGTTCCGCCGCGTTCAGATGCTCACGGCCGAGGCCGAAAATGCGCTCGAGGAAGATGTGCTGTATGTCGGTGAGCCGAAGGTGATACGCCGTCTGCCGAAGGGACTGCTGCGCGACCACTTTTTCGTCGTTCGCGCAAACCCCGACGACGACGAACCGATCCGCCCCGGTCTGAATGCGATTTTGTACGATGAGCAGTATTCCTACTCGGCGGTGACGAACCACCTGCTCGTCCTGTTTGACCGCATATTTACGCTCGAATACGAGCTGCGCCTTGCAGTGTGCGCACATTCTGGCATCGAGCCGCTGATGGAAGTCGGACGGAAGATGATCCCGGATGCGACCATCGTTGTCGTCGACTCGGCTTACAATATTATAGGCTCCACGCGCGAGAGCGGCTCCGGCAACGAGTATGTCGACCGCATGCTCGAGCAGGGCTACTATGACAAGGACTCGCTTCAGCTCATGGCCGAGGCCGGCTATTTCCAGGTCAGCGACCGCTATCTGCGCCCCGTGCTGTCGGTGCCGCCGAATATCTGCAACGACCCCGTGATCCTGCGCTCGTATGTTGCAAACAATATGTTTTATTCCTTCGCAGGGTGCTATTTCCCCGGCCGCATGCCCACGCTTGCCGACGAGGAGCTTTTCCGCTGCTTCACGGAGCAGCTCGACAGCTACTTTCAGGAAACCGGCTTTTACAGCGAGAGCATGCCGCAGCGCCAGCAGATGATCCGCGACCTGCTGCATTACGGCGAGGAAAATCCCGATCTGGTGCACGACCGTGCGCGCGGCCTGCGCCTGCCGGAGACGGGGAACTTCCGCCTCGGCTATATCGAGCTCGACGAGCAGGCATCTGCCTCGAAGGCGGGGTATCTGGTGCTTCAGATCCGTTCGCTGACCAACGTCGCAAATTACGGCGTCATGCAGTATAAAAACGGCGTGATAGTGCTCTTCCAGGATTGGCACGACTATCCGGTGGCGGAGCAGCTTCTGTTCCGCGAGCGCTGGAACGGGCTTCTGGAGCTTCTGGGCAAGAATAATGCCCACATCGGCGTGAGCCTGCTGTTCACGGAGCTGAGCCATCTGCGCATGGGCTACGATCAGGCGCGCATAGCCATCGACATAGGGCATAAGCTCGACCCCGATGCGCTGGAGTATCACTATTCAAAGTATTACCTCAACGATATGCTCGACTGCTACCGCGAAAAATTCGCGCTTGACGACGTTATCGTGCGCCATCTCAATCAGCTCACCGGCGAGCGCGGCTACAGCAACAGCAACCTGCTGCTCCTTTACCATTACCTGAACACCGAGCGGAATATCTCCCTGACGGCAAAGCGCGTGTTCATGCACCGCAACAGCGTTATCTACCGCCTCCAGCGCATTCAGGATGTGCTCAATCTTGACCTTGACGATCCGGACGTGCGCCTGCGGCTGATGATAACGTTCAAGATCCTGCAAATGGAGGGCAAGCTGCCGGAGATCACCGAGGAAGCCGCCGAGCCCGAAAACGGCAGCGCGGGCGAGCGCCTCATACTCGTGGAGTGACAGGCGTATAAATCAAAAAGCTCTGACTTTCAAAACGAAGGTCGGAGCTTTTTTGTGAAAATTGCTTGCAAATTAAGGAATTACAATATATAATTATTGTGTATAAACACAAAATAAGGAGGCGACACAATGAAAAAACGCAGAAACTTTATTGCGCTCGTGCTGGCGCTGCTGCTGTGCCTGAGCCTTGCCGCATGCGGAGACGGCAGCACAAAGGACGACGATATCTCCGGCGGCACGCCCGACAGCTTTGAGGGCATGGTCAAGGACCCGGCATACATGGCCGACAAGGGCATGTACAGCGGCGACTGGGAGGACTCTGATCACCGTGAGCTCGAGATAGAGCTCAGCGATGACGGGCAGGAGCTGCGCTTTACCCTTTATGCAGGCGATGAGATCATCACGGCCGGCGGCTTTATCCAGACTTCGCCCGAGTACAGCGCCGACTACTTTTACAACGAGTTCGACGGCGTAGCATATCACTGCTGGTTTGCAGACGACGGCAGCCTGAATGTGTACAGCCTCGGCGTGTTCACAAAGGAAGCCGATGACGATGACGATATCGACGACGATGTGAAGGAGCTTGCCGGTATGTGGTATCTCGACGGCGACGAGAACGCCGCAAGCTGCCTGCAGATCGGCATGGACGGCAAATGGATCCTCTATGAGGACAGCGACGGCAGCACCTCGCTTATCGACAGCGGCAGCATACAGTACATCGGCGACGACGCATACTCCGCCGTTTCCGAGCAGTTTGACGATGTCGCCTATGATATAGCCGTCGCCGGTGACGGCAACACACTCTACTGGGGCGGCGAGTACGACTGCTATATGAGGCACGACTGATATGGCGGGGCTTGAAAAAATGAGCGATGCCGAGCTCTCCAAAAAGCTCGGAGGCTACCAGACGCTTGAGCGCTTAGGCCAGATAATCGGCCTTATCCTCGTCGCGGCGGGAGCGGCGGTCGCTTTTATAAAGCACGATCTGTGGCTGTTCGCGGGCCTGTTTTTCGCGGGCGTTATTGTTATCGTGATCGTCTGTACCGTTATAAACGCGAAGAAAAACGCGCTTTTGAACCTCAACCTCGGCGACTTTTTCCACACCGAGCTCATGAGCGCCTTCGGTCCGGGAACGGCGGCGCCGACCATGCCGATAAATATGGCATATCTGAAAGACGCGGAGCTCATAAACCAGTGCTGGGAAGGCAGCGATATAACGAACTTCTTTGAGGGTGAGCATGTCGGTATTCGCTTTTCGGTCGCAAATGTCGTGCTCACGCATCTTGTCGAGGAACGCTCGGGGCCGGATAACGACAACTGGATGAACAAGACCGTCACCGTTTTCAGAGGCATCGTCATACGCTGCGCGGATATCTGCGACGCAAACCGCGATATACGCATCCTTGACCGCTATCAGGAGTCTCCCCCGAAGGGCGACGTTTCCGACCACGCGGTGTTCGCAGAGCGATTTAAAGCTCTCACCTCCGACGGGCGCGAGGCGGCGGCTCTCGTAACGCCGGAGCTGCGCACGCTGTGCTCGGAGCTTGAAAAAACCTCAGACGGCATGGCCTGCGCTCTTGTGCTCAAAAACGGCGAGGCGGCTGTAGCCCTGCATACCAAATACCAGTTTTCAAACGTTCCGCCGAACACGGATCTTCGGAACATCGACGGCATCCGCAAGGCATATGTAGAATCCCTCGAAACTCTGAAAACACTTCTTGATATACTGAAAAACGATCTGTAAAACAAAAACCGTGAGGACAGAGCCTCACGGTTTTTCATGTCATTTCTCCTTCTTTATCATGTACAGGGCGCTGCCGAAGTCGCCGAACATGTGGAGCTTGTTATTGTAGCCCGTTCCGAGGAACTGGTTATTGAGCCCTACGCCGGACATTAACGCCGCTCCCGAGGCAGTAAAGTCCTCGGCGCCGTCAGGCATGGCAAGTAGCTTATTGGCCGTGCGCAGCATAACGCCGTCGGGGTGAAGCTCCACGGGCGTGACGTGCTTAACAAGACCGCCGAGGCGCTTTATGAACAGGCTCTGCTTTTTGCAGACAAGGTGATATCTCGCCTTGGGCTCGAGACCGTGCACCGAAAGAGAGTCATAGCCCTCCGAGGCCGTGCACAGCTTCTGGAAATGCCCGACTATGTGCTCCTTTCCGTCCCTTGACGATACCTGCCAGTGCACCTTATTGCCCTTGCGCTCGTCAAAGCGGTAAAATCTGCCGTATTGGAGCGTTTTTCTGTGCGCCTTGTAATAGGCTATCTGCCCGCGCAGCTCCCTGAGCTCTGCCTGCGTCATGTATTTGAGCTCAAGCTCATAGCCGAGCACTCCGAAGGCCGCGACGTTAAAGCGCGTTGACAGAGGCGTATCCCGCAGTGTCTGCTGATGCGGAGCTGCCGAAACGTGCGCTCCCATCGTTGACAGCGGGTAGAGGTAGGACAGGCCGCCCTGAATGTCCAGCCGCTCTATGGGGTCGGTGTCGTCGGATGCCCAGATCTGCGGCGACCAGCAAAGCATGCCGAGGTCAAAGCGGTTTCCGCCGGAGGAGCAGCTTTCGAAAAGTATGTGCGGCCTCGGCGTGAAAATGCGCCCGAGCACCTCGTAAAGCCCTATTATATAGCGGTGGGCAAACTCGCCCTGATCGGAAAGCAGCGGCGAATAAGCGTCGGACATGTGCCGGTTCATATCCCACTTGACGTAGCTTATCCTCGCGCTGTCGAGTGTCGCTCCGACGCTTTCGACGATATAGTCGCGCACATCCTCCCGCGTGAGGTCAAGCAGCAGCTGATTTCTGCCGAAGCAGGGCTCGCCGGAGGGCGGCTTTATCGCCCAGTCGGGGTGCGCACGGTAGAGCTTTGAATCGACATTCACGCTCTCGGGCTCGAACCACAGACCAAACTTCATGCCGAGCTTTTCTATGCTTTCGGCAAATTCTCCGAGGCCGCCGGGCAGCTTTTTGAGATTTACGTCGTAGTCGCCGAGCCCGGCCCTGTCGCTGTCGCGCCCGCCGAACCAGCCGTCGTCGAGGACGAAAAGCTCGACCCCGAGCTTTTTCGCTCTGCGCGCAAGCTTCAGGAGCTTTTCGCGGTCGAATTTGAACATGCAGGCCTCCCAGTCGTTTATGAGCACAGGGCGCTCTGCGTTTTTCCACTTACCGCGCACGATGTTATTGTTGACAAAGTCGTGGAAGTTTGCGCTCAGACCGTTGAAGCCGCGATCGGAGAAGCTCATGACCGCCTCGGGCGCTTCAAAGCTCTCGCCGGGGCGCAGCGTCCAGTCAAAGCAGTGCGGATTTATGCCCAGCTGCACGCGCACAAGGTCGTGGTTCGATCTTTCGACAAGGCCGAAATGATTTCCGCTGTAGACGAGGTTAAAGCCCCAGACCCGTCCGAAGTCCTCGCAGGCCTGCTTTTCCGAGAGCAGAAAGCCCGGATTGTGCCTGTTCGACGACGAGCCGGTGGTCGAGGAGTTTATATACATGCCGTACTCGACGGACCTTATGTGCCGGTGCGCTTCCTTTATCCAGCCGCCGTCAAAGCTGTGCATGAGAAAGCCGCGGTCGGGCAGGTCAACGCTCATGCTCATGATGCGCCGCAGGGACAGCTCTCCCTTGCAGCCGTTTTTTATGACGCAGCGGCGCGATATCACGTTCGAGGCGGGAAACACCGTGTAGTACAGCGTGAGGAAAACAGCCCTGCTGCGCTCGCGCATGCGGATAATGAGCGTCTGCGCGCCGCCTTCATCGTCATAGGCCGACGGCAGGCTCTGCATGGGAACGCAGCCGGAGACTATCTCGTGGCCTTCGTACAGGAAGTCCGAGGAGAAGCTCCAGTCGGGCATTTTCGCCTCGAGCGGCGTCTGGCGGTAGTCGCCGCGGCCGACGCCTGACCACTCGAGACAGAGACTGTCCAGGCAGTAGTCATCGTCGGAGGTGTCGTACATGACGCTGCTGCCGATCTGGATATCGTGCTTTATCGCCAGCGCCTGTGCGTCGGAGGCGCATACCCTTTCGCCGTAATGGATATGCTCAAGGTGCTTGAACTTCGTAAGGCGGAATATATAGCTCGTGCTGTCGGTATCGAGCGCGAAAACGCCCTTGTCGTATGTAATGCTCACCGTATCACCCCTTGATATCAATAACAAAACTATACCATAGATGCCCTGCCCTTACAAGTCGTTGTTGTCGTCCGGCGCTTTGCGCAGGCGCGCGATGAGCTCCCGCACGAGCGTTATGAGCCCCGAGGCCGCGAGTACCAGTCCTATCGGCAGCAGCGCCGCAAGAATTATCATTTTCACGCTATCGCCTCCCATTTACTATCCTGCGCAGCCGGAGCGTAAAAAATCCTAATAATTATTGCCATTGCAGTGCATTGATGATAAAATAAACAGGATTTTTAAATGCGAGGTACTGCAAATGCTTTCAGTCAATGATCTTTCGATAAATTTCGGCGGAAACGTGCTGTTTTCGCGCGTCGATCTGCAATTTACGCCCGGCAACTGCTACGGCATAATAGGCGCAAACGGTGCGGGCAAATCGACGTTTATAAAAATACTCTCCGGTGAGCTCGAGCCCTCGACCGGCAGCGTGACCATCGCCGCGAAAAAGCGCATGTCGGTGCTCAAGCAGAACCAGAACATGTACGACGATTACTCCGTCATGGATACCGTCATCATGGGCAATCAGCGCCTTTACGACTGCGGCAGGGAGAAGGACGCGATATACGACAAGCCCGATTTCGACGATGCCGACGGCATACGCGCAGCCGAGCTCGAGGAGGAGTTTGCCGAGCTCGGCGGCTGGGAGGCCGAGTCCGACGCGAGCCGCATCCTTCAGGGTCTGGGCGTTGCGCCGAGCTTCCACGATACGATGATGCGCGATATGGACCCGCGCCTGAAGGTCAAGGTGCTGCTTGCGCAGGCGCTGTTCGGCTCGCCCGACATCATCCTGCTCGACGAGCCTACCAACAACCTCGACCTTGCAAGCGTCGTGTGGCTCGAGGATTTCCTCATGGACTACGAGGGCACGGTGCTCGTCGTTTCGCATGACCGCTATTTCCTCAACAACGTCTGCACGCACATCGTCGATATCGACTACGGCAAGATAAAGATGTACGTCGGCAACTACGACTTCTGGTACGAGTCCAGCCAGCTCATGCAGAAGCTCATCAAGGATCAGAACAAGAAGGCGGAGCAGAAGATCGCCGAGCTCCAGGGCTTTATCGCAAGGTTCTCGGCAAACAAGTCCAAGTCGCGCCAGGCGACCAGCCGCAGAAAGCTGCTTGACAAGCTCACGGTAGAGGAACTTCCCGCCTCCGGCAGGCGCTATCCCTGGGTCGGCTTCAAGGCGGACCGCGAGCCGGGCAAGGACAGACTGTTCGTCACCGAGGTCAGCAAGAGCGTCGACGGCGTGAAGCTTTTAAACAACATAAGCTTTATCGTAGGCAAGGAGGACAAGATCGCCGTCATCGGCCAGAACGAGCTTGCCGTCACGATGCTGTTCAAGATCCTCATGGGCGAGGAGGAGCCCGATTCCGGCAGCGTCAAGTGGGGCGCTTCCACGACCCAGGCATATTTCCCCAAGGATCACAACTCCTATTTTGAAAACTGCGACTATGACCTCATGGACTGGATGCGCCAGTTTTCCGAGGATAAGCGCGAGAGCTATCTGCGCACCTTCCTCGGGCGCATGCTCTTCTCCGGCGACGACGTGTACAAGCCCGTCAAGGTGCTCTCCGGCGGCGAAAAGGTCAGATGCATGATAAGCAAGATGATGCTGACGGGCGCAAACTTCCTCGTTCTCGATCAGCCGACGAACCACCTCGACCTTGAGAGCATCGCGGCCCTGAATAACGGCCTCGAGGCCTTCAAGTACAACATCATTTTCTCCAGCCACGACCACCAGCTCACGCAGACCGTCGCAAACCGCATAATCGAGATCACCGACGACGGCATCATCGACCGCATGTGCTCCTTCGACGAGTACATGAACCTCACCGGCGGCACGATACCCGAAAGATAACAGACAGTCAAATCGCCCGACCGTTTAACGGTCGGGCGATGGTTTTATATTCCGTTATTTTCTCAAAGCTGAGGGCCTGCCGCGACGAGCGCCCTGCCGGCCTCGTTTCCTTCGTATTTTGCGAAGTTCTTAATGAAGCGGCCTGCAAGATCCTTTGCCTTGCTTTCCCACTCGGAGGGATCGGCATAGGTGTCGCGCGGGTCGAGAATGCCGGTATCGACGCCCTCGAGAACCGTGGGTACCTCAAGATTGAAGTAGGGGATGGTCTTTGTCGGAGCGTTCAGGATGGCGCCGCCGAGGATCGCGTCGATGATGCCGCGGGTGTCCTTGATGGAGATACGCTTGCCGCTGCCGTTCCAGCCGGTGTTGACGAGGTAGGCCTTCGCGCCGCTCATCTCCATTTTCCTTACGAGCTCCTCGGCGTACTTGGTCGGATGCAGTTCGAGGAAGGCCTGGCCGAAGCAGGCCGAGAAGGTCGGGGTGGGCTCGGTTATGCCGCGCTCGGTGCCGGCGAGCTTTGCCGTGAAGCCGGACAGGAAGTAATACTTCGTCTGCTCGGGAGTGAGGACCGATACGGGAGGCAGAACGCCGAAGGCATCGGCCGACAGGAAGATGACGTTCTTTGCCGCCGGAGCCGCGCTCACGGGGCGGACGATGTTCTTTATATGGTCGATGGGGTAGGAAACGCGGGTGTTCTCGGTAACGGACTTGTCGGCAAAGTCGATCTTGCCCTCGGCGTCGACCGTCACGTTCTCGAGCAGAGCGTTGCGCTTTATCGCGTTGTAGATATCGGGCTCGGAGTCCTTGTCGAGGTTTATGACCTTCGCATAGCAGCCGCCCTCGAAGTTGAACACGCCGTTATCGTCCCAGCCGTGCTCGTCGTCGCCGATGAGAAGGCGCTTGGGATCGGTGGAAAGGGTGGTCTTGCCGGTGCCGGACAGGCCGAAGAAGATGGCGGTGTTCTCGCCGTTGAGGTCGGTGTTTGCCGAGCAGTGCATCGCGGCGATGCCCTTGAGCGGCAGGTAGTAGTTCATCATGCTGAACATGCCCTTCTTCATCTCGCCGCCGTACCAGGTGTTGATGATGACCTGCTCGCGGCTGGTGATGTTGAAGACGACGGCAGTCTCGGAGTTGAGACCCAGCTCCCTGTAGTTTTCGACCTTGGCCTTGGAGGCGTTATAGACAACGAAGTCGGGCTCGAAGCTTTCAAGCTCCTCCGCGCTCGGGCGGATGAACATATTGGTCACGAAGTGCGCCTGCCATGCGACCTCCATGATGAAGCGGATGGCCATGCGCGTGTCCTTGTTTGCGCCGCAGAAGGCATCGACGACATACAGCTTCTTGCCGCACAGCTCTTTGACGGCGATCTCCTTGACGGCCTTCCACGCCTCCTGGGATGCGGGGTGGTTGTCGTTCTTGTACTCGTCGCTGGTCCACCACACGGTGTCCTTGCTGTTCTCGTCTACGACGATGAATTTATCCTTGGGCGAGCGTCCGGTGTAGATGCCGGTCATAACGTTCACGGCGTTAAGCTCTGTGAGCACGCCCTTGTCAAAGCCCTCGAGTCCGGGCTGCATCTCATCCCTGAAAAGCTGCTCGTAGGACGGATTGCGGATGATCTCCGCAGCGCCGGTAATGCCGTATTTGGTCAGATCAATATTCATTCGGATAACCTCACTTGTAAAAATTTGCCGTAAAACTCGCTTGTTTATATACGCTATACTATGATATTATATATTTGCCCGGCCTAAAGGTCAATATTTATATTATCACCAAAGCCCAAAATGATTGCCGCCCTCTTGCAATATCCGAATAATTCAGGAGGTGCCGACCCGTGATCATCAAATCTTCGGCCGCGCTCCGCAATGACTGCGGCATGCTCTCCGATCCGGCGCATGAGGAAAAACAATAGCGATCTGCGTTGAAATCTCCGGTAATACTTTGTGTATTACCGGAGATTTTTCATATTTCGAGTCCCACGCTTTTGAGGACGTCGGCGCCGAGCTCCGAAAAGGGAATAACGTCCCGCGGAGCATCGGAGTGTTCGCACAGGAGCTTTTCCATCCAAACCATGTCGTACCATCTGCCGAACTTGCGGCCGCAGCCGTAAAACCTGCCGACCATGCGGTAGCCGAGGTGCTCGTGAAACCGGGCGCTGTTGTTCGTAAGGTGCTCGTCGGGCGTGTCCGTCCAGCCGATGCAGGCCTCGAGGTTTATTATGCCCTGTGCGCGGGCAATGTCCTCAAGCGCCGTGTACAGCATTTTGCCGATGCCCATATGGCGGCAGTCAAGGCGCAGATATATCGTCGTCTCGGCCGACCGGTCGTAGGCCGCGCGGCCGACAAAGGGGCTGAGATAGGCATAGCCCAGAAGCTCGCCGTCATACTCGGCGACGATGTAGGGGTACCTCGGCAGCCTGTGCAGCATGCGCTGCGTAAACTCCTCAAGGCTCGGAACAACGGTCTCGAAGCTTATGGCCGTATCCTCAACATAGGGGGCGTACAGCTCCAGAAGCTCGGCGGCGTCCGACGGCCGGGCGGTGCGCAGCCTTACATTCTCCATTATTCTGCGCTCCTTCCGTAGATGTACGCCATGCGGCGCATTTTTTCCGCAAGCTCATCCGTCGTGCCGCCGCGCTCCATGCGCCAGCTCCAGTTGCCGCCGACCGTGCCCGGAGTGTTCATGCGTGCATCCGAGCCGAGACCGAGCCAGTCCTGCATCTGGGCGATGAAGAGCCCGGCACCCGAGCGCATACCGGCGCGCAGCACGGCATCGGCAAGCCCGCCGCCGCCCGCGCCGAGGTATTCACGCGCAAAGGCGAGCGTTTCGGGCTTTTCTCCGTCTATCCAGCCGCGCAGCGTGTCGTTGTCGTGCGTTCCGGCGTAGCAGACGCAGTTTTCGCCGTACCTGTGCGGAAGATAGTCGCTCAGGCTCTCCGGGTCGAAGGCAAATTCGAGCACCTTCATTCCGGGAAGACCGCTGTCGGCGAGCAGTCTGTGCACCTCGGGCGTGAGCACGCCGAGATCCTCGGCGATAAACCGGATATTGCCGAACCACGAGGTGAGCCTGCCGACAAGATCCATGCCGGGGCCGGGGCACCAGCGCCCCTGCTTTGCGCTGTCCGAGCCGCGCGGTACGGCCCAATAGCTTTCAAAGGCGCGGAAATGATCGATGCGCAGCATGTCGTAGAGCCTTGACGCGCCGTCGACGCGGCGTATCCACCAGCCGTAGCCGTCGCGCCGCATGGCGTCCCAGTCGTACAGCGGGTTGCCCCAGAGCTGCCCCTCGGCGCTGAAATAATCCGGCGGTACGCCCGCGACCTCCGTAGGCACGTTTTTTTCGTCCAGCAGGAAAAACCCGGGCTCTGCCCACACGTCGGCCGAGTCGAGCGGAACATATATCGGCATGTCGCCGATGATGCCGATCCCACTGCTGCGGGCATAGCTGCGCAGAGCG
This sequence comes from bacterium, assembly GCA_963650165.1. GTDB lineage: Bacteria > Bacillota > Clostridia > Oscillospirales > Oscillospiraceae > F23-B02. Next base: position 21,498 of record CAVJKX010000007.1, on the reverse strand, counting down.
TCCCACTGGCGGAAGAAAAGATACTGCATATAAGCGTATACCTGCGTGCTCCCGCGCAGGGCGGAGCCGAAGCACTCCACGGCCTCCGGGCGGTGGAGCCTGATATCCTCCGGCCACTCGGTCCATGCGCTGCCGCCGAAATGCTCCTTCAGCGCCATGTACAGCGAAAAATCGGATAGCCAGCGCGCGTTGTCGCGGCAGAAGGACAAAAACTCCGGCTCCTCGCGCTCAAGCCCGCGCCGTGCGGCCGTGCGAAGGAGCGGCATGCGGTTTTCGCGCAGAGCGTCGTAATCGACACGGCGTGCATCGCCGCCGTGATCTGCGGCGCTCACCTCGCTCTGCGTCAGCAGACCGTCCCCGACGAGCAGGTCAGGGTCTATGAAATATTCGTTTCCGGCAAAGCTCGAAAAGCACTGATACGGCGAGTCGCCGCTCCCGGCGGGCCCGACGGGCAGTATCTGCCACCACGACTGTCCCGCCGCGGCAAGAAAGTCGATAAACTCATATGCTGCCCTGCCGAGCGTGCCTATGCCATGCTCCGACGGCAGCGAAAACAGCGGCATAAGCACGCCGCAGCTGCGTTTTATGTTCATACCGTCACCTCTTTGCGATACGGCTATTTTAGCCGCGAAGAGACTGAAAATCAAGCGCAATTTTACGTTGAACTCGGAACGGATTATATGTATAATGTGTTTTGATAAAAGGAGGCGGAAGCTATGATCTTATATTACAGCGGAACGGGAAACAGCGCGTATGCCGCGCGGAGGATAGCCGGGGCCACAGGCGACGAGGCGGTCGATCTTTTCTCCCGCCTGCGCGATAACGACACGTCGCCCTTGCAGTCGCAGAAGCCGTGGGTCATCGTGACGCCGACCTACGCATGGCGCGTGCCGCGTCTTGTGCGCGACTGGCTGGACAAGACGGAGCTGCGCGGCTCGCGTGACATCTACTTTGTCATGACCTGCGGCAGCGAAAACGGAAACGCCGGGAGCTATATCGGGAAACGGTGCGCCGGCAGGGGACTTGATTTCATGGGCTGTGCCTCGGTAGTAATGCCGGAAAACTACATCATCATGTTCACCGCTCCCTCGCCCAAGGAGGAGGCGGAGATACTCGTGCGCGCAAACGGCAGGCTCGACTTTCTCGCAAAGAGCATAGCAAACGGAGAGCGCTTTGCCGAGCCGCAGATAAGGCTCATTGACAAGCTGTACAGCGGCGCCGTAAACGACGTGTTCTATACCATGCTTGTCAAGGCAAAGAAGTTCCGCGCAACCGATGAGTGCGTCGGCTGCGGGGCCTGCGCCGCCATGTGTCCGACGAAAAACATAAGCATCGAAAACGGTCGGCCCGTGTGGGGCGATAACTGCACCCACTGCTCGGCCTGCATCTGCCGCTGCCCGAAGCAGGCGATAGAATACGGCCGCGGTACAAAGGGAAAGCGCAGATATCATCTCGACTGACGGAAAAACTGCTATGGATATCATTTATTACGACGACAATATAATAGTTGCGATAAAGCCCGCGGGAGTCATATCGACCGACGAGCCGGGCGGCATGCCCTCGCTGCTGCGCGAGGCGCTGGGCAACGAGAATGCGGATATACGCACGGTGCACAGGCTCGATCAGGTCGTGTCGGGGCTCATGGTCTTTGCGCAGAATCCCGGAACGGCATCCGAGCTCAGCCGGCAGATACGCGCGGGCGAGTTCAAAAAGACCTACCTCGCCGTCGTGCACGGCGTTCCGCAGGAGCGGCGCGGGCGCATGGAGGATATCCTGCTCAGATCCAAGGAGCAGCGCAAGACCTTTGTCGTCAATAAGCCCTGCCGAGGCTCACAGGAGGCGGTGCTCGACTACAGGCTGCTCGGCTCAAACGGCGAAAAGAGCATGGTCGAGATAAACCTCGTCACCGGCCGCACCCATCAGATACGCGCCCAGTTTACCCACCGGCGCATGCCCCTCGTCGGCGACAGAAAGTACGGCGGGCGCGAGGAGGGCTGCAATATCGCCCTGTGGTCGTACAGCATCGGCTTTACCAATCCCGCGACGGGCCGCTTTATGACCTTTAAAGTAAAGCCGCCCAGGGAGTTCCCCTGGACGGAGTTCGATACGGCGATAATGCCGAGATAAAAAATGCGTTCTTTGGGCGGTTTATCCCTATGCTGCACCGCCCTCGGAACGCATTTTTTATTGCTCGTTTCTGAATGCGAAAAATCGCTGGCCGAGGTAATTGAGCGCAACGAAAAGCACCATGCCGCAGAGCATCGCGGCGTTTTCCTGAACGCTCACCTTAACGCCCGACATGAGCGCCGATATGAGCGGCTTTGCGATGCCGTAGGCTATGAGATAGCACGCGCCGATATTCACGGCAAAGCGCACAGCGACCCTCCAGCCGCGCTTTTTATACCGGAAGGTGTAGTGTTTGTTGAGAAAATAGCTCAGAATGCTGCCGAAAAAGTAGTTTGACGCGCTGCTGAGCCAGTAGCTCAGACCGAAAACGTTATAAAAAACAAACATTATCGCCGTGCCGAAGAGCGTGTTTATAATGCCGACGAGCACAAAGCGCAGAAATGTTTTGTCCGCAAATTTTCCGATAAGCTCCCTCATAGGTACATATCCCTGCGGCGCGTCCGGATATACGGCCGCTTTTCGCGCCATGCGTCGGACTCGGAAAGGTCAATTTCGCAGGTGACGAGGCGCTGCCCGTTGTCGGCCTTTACGATCACGTCACCGCTCGGGTGAACGACTATCGACTGTCCGGCAAAGTCCATTTCGCCCTCTGTTCCGACGCGGTTGCACATTGCGACAAACACCTGGTTCTGCATCGCCTGCACGCGCACCTCCCACTCGAACATCTCCATTGGCTCGGACTCCGTGTTTGCCGTCGGGATGATCACAAGCTGCGATCCCATGAGCGTGCAGGTGCGTATGCTCTCGGGCAGGTGGCGGTCAAAGCAGATGACTATGCCGACCCTGCCGAAGGGCGTGTCAAAGACCTTGAAGCCGCCGGGCGAGGGAGTGTAGTAGTCCTGCTCGTAAAAGTGCTCTGCCTGCGCGATATGCACCATCTCGGCTCGGCCGATAAGCTCGCCGCGCGGGTCTATCCACAGCGAGGTGTCATAGCGGCCGCCGCCGAGCTCGAGATACACGTTCGGCGACATGTAGCAGCCGTTTTCGCGCGCGGCACTGCACAGAGCTTTTATCTCGGCGCTGCCGGGCTTCAATACATAGCGGTCGGCACAGCGCTTTTCGTACTGCGGGAAAAACGGCGTGAGCTGTATCTCCGGGAAAAACAGCAGGTCGCAGCCACGCGCGGCCCTGCACATCTCAAGCGAGGTCCCGAGATTTTTCTCCATGCTGTCGGTCATGCGCATCTGCGCCATTGCAAGCTTCATTTTTCTACCTCCGCAGTCGTTTGATCATTTGATTATAACACAAAAAGCACTCCCGCAGGAGTGCTTTTTGAAAATTATCTGTTGCGCATTATGGTCTTCATTCTCAGACCGTGGTCGAGGATGCTCTTGCGCAGGCGCAGGTTCTTGGGAGTGACCTCAAGCAGCTCGTCGTCGGCGAGGAACTCAAGGCACTGCTCAAGGCTCATCTGCCTTGGCGGGATCAGGCGCAGCGCCTCGTCCGAGCCGGAGGCGCGGGTGTTGGTCAGGTGCTTCGTGCGGCAGACGTTTACCGCGACGTCGTCCGATTTCGGGCACACGCCGACGATCATGCCGGCATACACCTTTGTGCCCGGAGTGATGAACATCGCGCCGCGCTCCTGCGCGTTCCATATGCCGTAGGCGACGGCCTCGCCGGTCTCGAATGCGATGAGCGAGCCCGTGCTGCGGCGGGCGATATCGCCCTTGTACGGCTCGTATTTCTCAAAGACGGAGGCCATGATGCCCTCGCCCTTGGTATCGGTCAGAAACTCGTTGCGGTAGCCGAACAGGCCGCGCGACGGGACGAGGTAGCTCAGCTTTACGCGGCTGCCGACCGGCGTCATTTCGAGAAATTCGCCCTTGCGCGCGCCGAGCTTTTCCATAACGGCGCCCATGTAGTCGGACGGAACGTCGATGACGACACGCTCGACAGGCTCGCAGGTCACGCCGTCTATCTCCTTGTACAGCACGCGCGGGGGCGAGACCTGGAACTCGTAGCCCTCGCGGCGCATGGTCTCGATGAGTATGCTCAGGCTCATTTCGCCGCGTCCCGCGACGTTAAAGGAGTCGGTTGCACCGTCAACGTCCGATACGCGCAGCGACACGTCCTTGAGCGTCTCGCGCACCAGCCTGTCGCGGATCTGGCGCGAGGTGACGAACTTGCCCTCGCGTCCTGCGAAGGGGCTGTCGTTTACAGAGAAGGTCATCTCCAGCGTGGGCGCGGAGATCTTGACAAAGGGCAGGGGCTCGGCGGCGCCTCTTGCGCAGACGGTATCGCCGATGGTCACGTCGCCGATGCCGCTCATTGCGATGATGTTGCCGGCGGCGGCCTCGGTCACGGGGACCTTGCTCAGACCGTCAAACTCGTAAAGCGATACGGCCTTGGCCTTCATGGGAGCCGCGTCCGGCGCGTGGTAGTTGCAGACCTCGATCTCCTGGTTCTGCTTTATGACGCCGCGCTCGATGCGGCCGATGGCGATACGGCCGACGTACTCGTTGTAGTCAACGCTGGAAACGAGCATCTGGAACGGGCTGTCGACGTCCTGCTCGGGCTCGGGGATGTATTCGAGAATGGTGTCGAACAGAGGCTTGAGGTCCGTGCCCGGAACCTCGGGCGAGTAGCTCGCGGTGCCCTGACGGCCGGAGCAGAACAGCATCGGAGAGTCGAGCTGCTCGTCGGTCGCGTCCAGATCCATAAGGAGCTCGAGCACCTCGTCTATAACCTCGTGGATGCGCTGGTCGGGGCGGTCGATCTTGTTCACGACGACGATGACCCTGTGACCGAGCTCAAGTGCGCGGGAGAGGACGAAGCGGGTCTGCGGCATCGGCCCCTCGGCAGCGTCAACGAGCAGGATAACGCCGTTGACCATCTTGAGGATACGCTCGACCTCGCCGCCGAAGTCGGCATGTCCCGGGGTATCGACGATGTTTATTTTCGTATCGCCGTACTGTACGGCGGTGTTTTTTGCCATAATGGTGATACCGCGCTCGCGCTCAAGGTCGTTGGAGTCCATGACTCGCTCGACTATCTCCTGATTTTCGCGGTAAACGCCGCTCTGCTTGAGCATCTCATCGACAAGTGTGGTCTTGCCGTGGTCAACGTGCGCGATGATCGCAACATTTCTGAGTTTCTGCATTTAAACTCAACTCCTAATCAAAATTCAACACAAAAATATATTTTAGCACCACATTCCTCAAATTACAAGGCTTTCAGCACTATTTTTTAAGGGCGCACTAAGGCGGTATCTATACGTTTATTGCAGATGCCCGGTATCGAGACTGCCGACGAAATAAGAACACTGCCGCGTGACTCAGGTGCGCAACATTACTGCGCACTCGCGTTACACAAAATGTTTTTATTTCCGCCATTGTTTCGATACCGGGCAACCGTAGATATCCGTATCCGCAGGTGCGTCAGCGCGTCTCCGAAATAGCCTTTTGGAATTTGGGAAGAACGCCGATGCCGTCGGTGCGGTGGGGCGGGAGCTGGTAAATGTCGTGGCCGGGATAATCGTTGCCCTCGATGAGCAGCGGGCCGTTGTCTGTCACGCAGACGTCCCAGCCGACGATGCCGACCTGCGGCACGACCTGACCTGCGCGCTCGACCATTGCGATGACCTCATCCCAGAGCGGGATCTTAAAGCCCTTTATCGCAACTCCGGTCAGCGGGTGAACGTCGTAAAGGTTCTCCGCCTTGTCCAGCGCGGGATAGATTATCTCGCCGCTGTCCTCCTCGATGGGCACGACCATGCCGCCGCTGTTGAAGTTGTCGACAAACTTGCCGTTGCCGATGCGCAGATAGGCGGCGACGACGCGGGTCTTCGCACCGTGCGTGAAGCTTATGACGCGGCAGGTGTTGACCGAGTACGGGTGCAGCGCCATGAGGTCGCGGTGCTGCGTGACGCACTCCTCGAGCAGAACATGCCCCAGGCCGTCAAGATGCTCGCGCAGCGGCACGCCGAGCGTGTTCACGTCGAGCTTTTCGATGCCGTGCCCGCACTGCCCGTTTACGGGCTTTACCATGAACACGGGATGCTTTTTGACGAAAGCGTCGAGCTCTGCGTCGGTCGCAGCGGCGTAGTCGAGCCAGTCGCGGTGCAGGAAGTCGGCAAAGTTGTGGGCAAACTTGAGCTTGTCCTCGATCTCCGGCATGTATGCCGGGTCGTTGTATTTTTTTATGAAGCCGTTGTTTATGCCGCGCGTCAGCACGGTTTTCCGCTGTGCGGCGTTGAGATTGTACATCTCAAACAGCCAATAGTCCATGTATCCGGCCTGATAGCGCAGACCGCACCAGACCATGTCGATAAATATCAGCAGCTTGCTGCGCCCGGACTTTTTGTGGACCGCGTCGATTTTCCGGAACATTTGATTCCAATTAAGCCCGGCTATGCGCGCAAGCAGAAATTTAAGCTTTCCCATCTGTATACCCCCGTTGTGCTGCTTCGTGTAATGTATAAGTACAGCCTCAATGCGCCGCTGAAACTACATGTGCTCGGGGGCGGAGACGCCGATCACGGACAGGGAGAGCGCTATGACCCTGCGCACGGTGTCGGCAAGGCAGAGCCGCGCGTTGAGCACGCCCTCCTCAGCGCCCTTGATGCGGCAGGCGGTGTAGAACCTGTGGAAGCGGGCGGCAAGCTCGGTGACGTACTTGTTTATGCGGCTGGGGTCGTAGTCGCGCGCCGCGAGGCGTATCTCCTCGGGCAGCAGTGCGATCTGCTTTATGAGCTCGCGCTCCTGCTCGGTTGACAGCAGCGACAGATCGACGCTGCCGATATCCGGCAGCTCGTGCCCCTCGGCGGCCAGCGCCGCTATGAGCGTGCAGATGCGCGCGTGGGCGTACTGGACGTAGTAGACGGGGTTCTCGCTGTCCTGACGCACGGCGAGGTCGAGGTCGAACTCAACGGGCGACTCGGGGCGGGAGTTGAAGAAGTAGCGGGCCGCGTCAACGGGGATCTCGTCGAGAAGATCCGACAGGGAAATGGCCTTGCCGGTGCGCTTTGACATACGCACGACCTCGCCGCCGCGCATGAGCTTTACAAGCTGCATGAGCACGATATCGAGCCTGTGCTCACCGTCGAGACCGAGCGCGTCCATCGCACCCTTGAGACGTGCGACGTGGCCGTGGTGATCGGCGCCCCAGACGTTTATGACCTTATCGAAGCCGCGCAGCTCGAACTTGTTGCGGTGGTAGGCGATGTCGGCGGCAAAGTAGGTGTAGAAGCCGTTTGCGCGGCGCAGAACATCGTCCTTGAGCTCGAGCTTTTCGATATCCTCGGGCTTCTTTCCGGTGGCAAGCAGCTTGTCGGAGAGTATCTTCGAGGTGTGCAGCCACAGTGCGCCGTCCTTTTCGTAGGTAAAGCCCGCGTCGGTGAGCTTCTGCACGGACTCGGCGACGTAGCCGCTCTCGTGCAGGCTCGATTCGAGGAACCACTGATCGTATACGATGCCGTAGCGGGCAAGATCGCTCTTCATCTTCGGCAGATTGACCGACAGGCCGAAGTCGGCAAGCTTCTTATGGCGCTCTGCGGTGGGGAGCTCGAGCCATTCGTCGCCGTACTTTTCGCAGAAGAGCCTTGCCAGCTCCTTTATATCGTCGCCGTGGTAGCCGTCCTCGGGGAACTCGACGGCGTCCTCGCCCTTTAAAAGCTGGATGCCGCGCGCCTCGATGCTGGCCGCGAATTTCTCTATCTGATTGCCGGCGTCGTTGACGTAGAACTCGCGCCACACGTCATAGCCCGCGCGTGAGAGCACGGAGGCCAGCGCGTCGCCCAGCACGCCGCCGCGGGCGTTGCCCATGTGCATGGGGCCGGTGGGGTTTGCGGAAACGAACTCGACCATGAGCTTTTTGCCCTCGCCGATATTGCAGTTGCAGAAGCAGTCGCCCTCCTCGGCAACGTTTTTGAGAACGTCGGCGTACCATTTGCCGCCCATGCGGAAGTTCATGAAGCCGGGTCCCGCGACCTCGACGCTTTCAAACCAGCTGCCCTCGAGCGCCATGTTTGCCGCAAGTGTCTCGGCCACCTTGCGCGGCGGCATACGCATGAGCTTTGCGCTCGCCATGGCGTAGTTCGCCGCATAGTCGCCGTTTGCCGTGTCCTTGGGTATCTCGACGCTGCCTCCGAGAGTGAGCCCCGCGGGCAGCTCGCCCTTTTCCGCCGCCGTGAGATATGCCGCGTTCACGAGCTCCGCGACCTGCTGCTTTGCCTTCTGTATCATGTTTGCCATATCATTTGTCCTCTCAGCTTCTGAGCTTTACGCTCATTTTAAGTGTATTTCTGCTTGCAACGGTGTGCTCCATGTTGACGACGTAGTCTATGACCAGATCGCCGCCGAGATCGTCGAAGCTTGCCGCTATCTTTCGCGTTTCGATGCCCATCGTCGCCGCGCCGAAGCGCGTGTCGTAAAGGAACCTGTCCTTTCCGCCCTCGCGGAACACCATCCTCGCGTTGAGCATTCCCGTTCGCTCGACGCTCACGGCGTCGGGCATGATGTTCACGGTCGTGCAGGTGCCCTCGAGCCCCGTGAGCTCGCTTTCGCGGTAAAATATCTGAAATCCGTCCTCGGTGCGGCAGTATATGCCGTCGGTCACGAACTCGAACGTATCGGCATCGGGCTGCATAAAGCCCTGCACGCCGGTTATCTTAATGACTGCATTCATTTGCTTTTCCTCACTCGCCCAGCGCAAAGGGCTCGACAAAATTGACCCCGCTTTTGAGCTCATAGCCCAGCATGACGGGTGCAAGAGCATTGAAATCCTCCGTGCTGCCGCTGGTGTAATAGCTCTCGCTGCCTCCGCCGGAGGCAAGCATATCGTTTTCGCGCAGATACTGCGCAAGGCACTGCGCCGATGCGTCGGCAGCGCCGACGAGGATGACATCTTTGCCGAGATATGCGCTTATGGCCTCGGCGATGAGCCCGTAGTGCGTGCAGCCGAGCAGCAGCGCACCCACGCCCTTCAGCGGCTCGAGCGAGCTTGCGACGATGTCCCGCACAAGGGGGTCCGAGGGCAGATAGTGCCCGCTCTCTATCATCGGAACAAAGTCAGGGCAGGCGAGGGCGGTGATCTCCGCCGCGGGAGCGAAGCGGCTTATCTCCGCCTGAAACGCGCCGCTTTCTATGCTCGTTTTCGTCGCTATGACGCCGAGCTTTTTCCGCTCTGTCGATGCAAGCCTTTCGGCTCCTGGCGTGAGCACGCCGATGGCCTTCGTTGCGTTCTGCGCGAGTATATCCGGCGCGTTGCTGGATATCGTTCCGCAGGCGGCAAGGATGGTTTTTACGCCGAAGCTCTCGGCAAAGGCGATGTTCTGGTGCGCTATCGTGCGCATCTGTGCGCGCGGCCGTCCGCCGTAGGGCATGCGCCCCGTGTCGCCGAAATAAATTATATTTTCATCCGGCAATATCCGTCTCAGCTCCCGAACGGCCGTCAGGCCGCCGAGACCGGAGTCGAATACGCCGATGGGTCTGTTGTCCATTGCATATTATCTCCATGATACTGATATAACTACAATATAATATGACAAGTCGTCCGAAATTACAAGGATTTTATTGTGGCAAAAGCCGGGACTATCTGATATAATGAAAGCATAACGATGATCGGAGGCAAAGCTTTGAACATAGATCTTACCGAAAAGGAATTCCGCAGACTTCTGGACCTTGTATATATAGGCAACTGGATACTCAACTCGACGCGGACCTCGGATCGCTTTGAGGACTATGACATCGTGCAGGAAAAGATATTCTCGCTCTGCTCGAAAAACGGCATGAAGAGCCTTATCCAACTCTGGCATGGCCACGTTTTTCCCTCACGCGCATACGAGGACGGCGGCATACACGAGGCCATCGCCGACTATGAGGACGCCGTGTTTTTCGACATTCTTGCCGAGGAACTCGCGCGGCGCGATCTCGGCGAGGACAGCGACGATCTGAGCGCTCTTGCCGCGCGCATGGACGAATACATGGACGAATTTGAGGCAAACGGCGTTGAAAATCTGACGCTGGACGTATAGCTCCGGCATATCGGGATATGATAAATGCATCGGGATCACCCGGTGCATTTTTCGTTTCGAGGTTAAAAAATGAACATGACAAACGACGAATACAGGCGGTATTCGGAGCTGCACCAGCCGCGCTCCGAGTGCGCGGGCAATATGCTCAGGGCGTTTTTCGTCGGCGGGCTTATCTGCTGCATAGGCGAGGCGGTGCTTGAGCTTTACACGCGCTGCGGCCTTGAAGAAACCGATGCAGCGGGCGCTGCGAGCGCGACGCTTGTTTTCCTCGGCGCACTTTTGACGGGACTCGGGATATACGACCGCATCGCACGCTTTGCCGGCGGCGGCACGCTCGTTCCGATAACGGGCTTTGCAAACGCCATGGCCGCTCCCGCGCTGGAGTTCAGAACCGAGGGACTCATCACCGGCACGGCGGCAAAAATGTTCGTCATATCTGGGCCGGTGATCGTGTACGGCATCACGGCAAGCGTCGTGTACGGCCTGATATTGTGTGCTTTGGGAGGGTAAGCATGAGCAAAAAATCAAAAAAGCGCGGCGATATACCGCACGGCGAGAACGTCGCACCGCAGGACTTCCGCGGCCGCGACGCCGAGGTCAGGGATACGCGCCGCACGAAAGCCCCCGACGGCATATCCGGCGACTGGGGAAAATGAAAAAGCCTCCGTATCAAGCGATACGGAGGACTTTTACTGCCTTTTCATCTGCCGCAGGAAAAGCGCGACGGCGAGCGTGAGCGCTGCTGCGGCATAGGCTGCTACCCACAGCATATCCGCCCATGCCTCGCCGGGGCTGCCCGCGCAGACGGCCTGCTCGACCCTCACCGCGTGGCAGAACGGCAGAAGCTCCGCAGCTTTTTTAAACGCACCGCCCACAAGGTCGAGGTCAAACCATATGCCCGAGAGCCAGGCCGTGAGATTTGTAAGCAGCGCACCGCAGACGCCGCCGACCTGCTTTGCGCTGAATATACTGCCGCACAAAAGACCGAGCGACACGAAAAACACAGCCGCCGGAATGAGCATGAGCAGCGCCCGCAGTATATTTGCCGAGGGCTCAAGGCCGAGGAAAAACGCCGCAATAAAGCACACAGCCGCCTGCGCAAGCGCGATGGGCAGCATCGGCAGCGTGTAGCCGAGGACGAAATCGGCAGCGCTCATGGGCGTTGTGTAAAGCCGCTGCAAAAGCGCGCTCTCACGGTCTTTTGCGATCAGCGTTGCGGAGAAAAGCGTCATGAACGAAAGGCCGAACACAGTCATGCCCGGCGCAAGCCTGTCTATCTCAAACAGCGGTACAGGCACGTTTGCCTGTATGGCCGACAGCAGCAGTATGAGCACGAGCGGAAAGCCCAGCCCGAAGCCGAGGTTCAGCGGATCGCGCAGTATCTCCTTTGCCGTGCGCGAGGAAAAGCTCAGCATTTTCACTTTCCGGCCCCCTTTACTATCGCAACGAAGGAATCCTCGAGACTGCCTTCTCCGGCCCGCGCCTTGAGCTCCGCCGCCGTGCCGAGAGCAAGCAGTCTGCCGCCGCGCATGATGCCGATGCGGTCGGACAGCGCCTCGGCCTCCTCCATATAGTGCGTCGTGAGCACTATCGTCTTTCTGCCCTTGAGCGAGCGCACCGTGTCCCACAGCTCGCTGCGCGCTATCACGTCAAGCCCCAGCGTCGGCTCGTCGAGAAAGAGTATCTCTGGATCGCCGGTGAGCGCCATGGCTATGCTGAGCCTGCGCTGCCAGCCGCCGGAGAGCTTTCCCGCTCTGCGCTGCATGATGCTGCCAAGGTCAAACTCATTGCACAGCTCCCGTACCCGCTCCCGCGTTTTCTCCTTCGTCAGGCCGTGCACGCCGCACATGAGCCGGAGGTTTTCCTCCGCCGTCAGGTTCGGGGCGACCGCCGTCTCCTGCGGCGATACGCCGATGATGCGCTTTACCTCCCGCGGCTGCGAAACTATGCTCTTTCCGCCGAGGTACGCCTCGCCGGACGTGGGCCGTGTCAGGCACGAGAGCATTTTTATCGTTGTCGTTTTGCCGGCACCGTTCACGCCGAGGAGCGCGAACAGCTCACCCCGAAAAACGCTGAGCTCCGGACAGTCGACGGCGGTCACGCTCCCGTATTTCTTCGTGAGGCCCTTTATCTTTATTGCGTCCATTACACTCCGGCCTTTCCGCACCAGCGCGATCTGAGGCCCATATACGCGTCGCTGAGCGCACGGCTTATGCTTTCGTCCTCCCAGTCGAGATAGTTCGTCGCTGTCATGACCGCGATGCCGTGGACGAACACCCACATTTCAAGGTGAAACAGGCGTGCATCCTCATCGCTGAGCCCGGTGCTTTTGCGGATGAGCGCAATGATGCCGTCAAGGCTCTCGTCCTTCGGCTGGGGAAGAGCCTCGGCTCTGTCGCGCATGAACAGAAGCCTGAACAGCTCCCTCTCGCGGCGGGCAAAGGCAATGTACGCCATGCCGCTTGCCTTGTACGGCGGGTACTCGCTTCGCGCCGTCTCGGCGGCCAGGAAGCGCTGATACTCGGCGTTCGCGGCGTTTATTACCTCGGTCTGAACCTCACGCATATTTTCAAAAAGCCCGAACACCGGCTTTGCCGACGAGCCCAGACGTGCGGCCAGGCTCCGCGCCGTGAGCCCGGCCATCCCGTCCGAGCGCACTGTCTCAAGTGCGGCGGCGATGACCTCCTCACGCGTAAATTTCGTTTTCGGCGGCATAAATATCACTCCTCGTGCGCAACATGCGTTGCGTAACGTATGTTGCTATTATATCATCCCCGCGCGTTTTGTCAATGTTAACAGACAGTTTGTTGACAAAAAAATTCTCCGATGTAGAATGAAAGCAGCATCGGAGGTGAGCGCATGAAGAATAAAAAACGCGAGGAGGACGAGGAGGTCCGCCGCGCGAAGGCGAATATACGCAGAGCCTTTATCGTTGTCGTCGTTATCGCAGCCCTGCTTGCGGCTGCCGCCTATGCAATGATCGGCCTGTTCGATGCTCTGTCATCTCCGCTGGCGGAGATGGGCACATCGCTGATACCCGACGTGAGCGGCATAATTTCACGCAGCAGAATATAAAGCCCGGCAGGAATTCCTGCCGGGTCCGTTTTTTATAAGCTCAGTATTCTTCCATCATTTCGCGCGAGTCCATATCGCCGTTTTCGGCGGCTGTGCGGTACCAGCGCATGGCTTCTTCGCGGTCCTGCTTAACGCCCGAGCCGAGGGCATAGCAGTCGCCGGTCATGCGCATGCAGTCGACGTCGCCGAGCTCCGCGGCTTTTTTGAACAGCTCGAAGGCCTTTTTCGGGTTTTCCTTCACGCCGAAGCCGTTATAGTAGCAGCCGCCGGCGAGACGCATTGCGTCCACATTGCCGTTTTCGGCCGACTGCTTCATCCAGCGGAAGGCCTCGGCGGGGTCCGATACGGTGCCGTCGCCGTTTGCATAGCACACGGCAAGATCGTGCTGGGCGTCGGGATGCCCCATCTCGGCCGCGCTTTTGAACCACTCAAAGGCGGCCTGCGGATTCGGGAAAGTGCCCTCGCCGCGGTCGTGATTAAGCGCTGTTTTGTACATGGCGTCGACCACGCCTGCCTCGGCAGCACGCTTGAAGCGGGCAAAGGCCTCCTCCGGATTTTTCTTCGTGCCGAAGCCCTGCTCGGAGCACAGCGCGCAGATATACATCGCCTCAATATCGCCCGCGTCGGCCGCCATCAGCGCCCATCTGTAGCATTCCTTTTCGTTCTTCGATGTGCCCGTGCCCTTCTGATAGCACACGGCGAGGTTGAGCATGGCCTTGACATGGCCGAGCTCGGCGGCGCGCTTTAAAAGCTCGAAGGACTTTTTCCCGTCAAGCTTTGCAAAGCTCACGCCGCAGCGGAACAGTATCTCCGGCAGCAGCTCGGCCCCGACGCAGCCGAGGGCTATCGTCTCGTCGTAATACGCGGCGGCTGCGGGATCGTCCTCGTTATCGTAGGCGGCCGCGCCTTTCTTGCGCAGCTCGGCGCTCTTCTCCGCGTCCGTGAGTGACGAGCCCATTATTTTTTCGATGTCGGCAAAGACATCCTCAAGCTTCATTTCCTTATATTTTGCCATGCTGCACCTCAATCGCCGCTGTCGTTTGCCGCAACGGAGTATTCCGCGGCCTTTACCGTGCCGTCGCTGTCGGCCTGGAGCCTGAACAGGGTCGAGCCGACGATGAATTTGTAGGTGTCGCCCGACTGCGTGTATTCGATGCCGTCCATAAGCGCGAGCGCCTCGTCGAGCTTCATGCCGATCTTCACGCCCTGCGGATTTGAAACGGTGTCGTCGGCAAGGGTGATGCCGGTTACGCGCTCCATGCCGTCAACGTCGTTTACGAGCAGCTCGAAGCCGTCGTAGTAATAGAACTTATCCTTGCCCTGATATGCGCAGCTTTCGGACTCGAAGGTGCCGGCAGGCTCGCCGAGAGCGGCAAGCACGGTGTCGGCCGGGTCGAGGATGCCGAACTTCACGTCGCCCGAGGCGTAGTACAGCTCGCCGTAATCGGCCTTGTATTCTTCCTGCGTGACGGTGCTTTCTCCGTCACCCGTGTCTCCGCAGGCGCACAGCGTGAAAACGCAGGCCGCGGCAAGTATGGCAGCAATCAATTTCTTCATTTTTCGTCTCCCAATGTCCAGCTTTTAAGATAGCCGTATTCTTCGAGCTCGGCCTTCTGCGCGGCCAGAAGCTCATAGTATGCCCTGCATTTATCCGACCAGTCGGCGGCGAGCGTTTCGTCGCTTCGCCTGTCGGGCACGGCATAGTCCTCCGCGAGGATATCCGCAAAACAGCGCGAGAGCTTTTCCGCTCCGTAAACGTTAAGGTGCAGCCCGCCGTCGTAGGTGTCGGTCTGCATGTCTATGCCGATCTCGTCGGATATGTCCAGGAGGTTTATATAGTCAAGGCCGTGCTCGGCGGCATAGGCGCTTATCTGCCCGTCCCACTCGTCGTACCAGTGCGGCCACAGGCTCGGCGATTTTATGAGCACGAGCTTTGCTCCGTTAGCATCGCACAGCTTCTGCATTTTGTCAAGGTATTCCCAGCAGGTATCGCCGATGGTATAGTCGTCCAGAACCGGCGCCGTCGGAAGCTTTGTCATGGGCTCAACGTCCGCGCGCATGAGATAGCCCGCTATCGTAACGCCGTCGCGCTTAAAGGCGTACTCGAAATCCTCCGCGGTGAGCTCCGACCAGCGCGAGTGATAGCGCAGGAAGGGGATGAGGTAGCTTATCATATCCTCGTCCTCGGTCATCGAGGCCTTTATCGCGTCGATCTTGTGCTTTGAAAGCGGCATTCCGTCGAGCGTCATGCGGTTATAGGCCTCGCTCTGCGGCGTGTCGTACTTCATCGACTGCACGTTGTACACCACGACCTTCGGGCTCTCGCGCTCAAAGACCTCCTCGAGCAGATAGTACGACTGCCATATGAGCTGCTGCGCGGAGCCGCGGATGTAGCTCGTTATGCCTTTTTCCTCCCACATCGTGACGGGCGAGAAGTTTTCGTAGACCTCGCAGTCGCCGACGAAGATCACGTCGTGCGCGTTCTCCTCGTCGTAATACTCGCGCGTCATCGCGCCCTCAAGGACGCCCGACATGTATTTCGGCTCGAAGATCCTGCCGAGCAGCCACAGCGCGGCGCACAGCAGCATAACGAGCAGCACAAGGCATATTATATGCAGTTTTTTGTTGCTTTTTTTGCTCATTTTTCGCCTCAGAACTGGTTATAGATAAACTGCGACGCGTCGTAGCCCACGCCGTATGCGCCGAAGGTGAGCACCGCGAGGGCGAGGACAAAGAACAGGGCATAGCTCAAAGCGGGCTTCTCCCAGAGAAGCTCGCGCACGCTGCCGTGCTTTTCCTGCACGCAGGAGACGGTGAACATGAGTATAACGCCAGCAAATGCGACGGCGTAGTCCGCCGCCGTCAGGCCGAGCTGCAGGAGCGGACCGGAAAAGGCCTCGCGCCAGTTGAGCTCCGTGAATACCGTGCCCAGTGCGCGCAGCGATACGCCCACGTCGCGGTAGCAGTCGAGAACGCGCAGCGAGCACATGAGCAGGAAGGTCCTGAGCGTTTCAAACACCCTGTAGCCGAAGCCGGACACGAGCCGTTCGTGCTTTGCGCGGAAGCGCTGCGACAGGGGCCTGAACTCCTCGGCAAGCAGGATGAAGAATGCGTTCAAAAGTCCCCAGACGACGAAATTCCACGCGGCGCCGTGCCACAGGCCCGTGAGGAACCATGTGACGACGGTCGAAACATAGACCGGCAGCTTTCTGCCAAAGCCCTCGGACACTTTTTTGCGCGTTGACTTTGAGAGCTTCAGAAGCCACGGCGCGACGGACAGCGGGTAGAAGATATAGTCCTTGAACCATGTGCCCATCGAGATGTGCCAGCGCCGCCAGTATTCGGCGATATTACGCGAGAAATACGGGCGGATGAAGTTCTCCTGAACCTTTATGCCCAGCACCTGCGCCACGCCAATGGTTATGTCTATGCCGCCGGTGAAGTCGGCATAGAGCTCGGCTGCGTACAGTACCGCGCCTATGAACACATACGCGCCCGTGTACGCCGACGGATCGCCGCACAGCGCCGTCACCGCGGTGAGCAGCCTGTCGGCAATGACGAGCTTTTTGAAATAGCCCCAGAGTATGCGCTGAAGGCCGAAGGATATCTGCCTGAAGTCGGCCTTATGCTCGGCGTAAAGCGTCGTTTTCAGGTCGTTAAAGCGCGAGATGGGTCCCTGGATGAGCAGCGGGAAAAAGGACGTGAACAGCGCCGTGCGCAGCAGGCTCTTTTCGGGCTCGGTCTTTTCCCAGTACACGTCGATGACATAGCTGACGGTCTGGAAGGTGTAAAACGATATGCCCAGCGGCAGTACCCAGTCGACCTGCGCAAGATCTGCGGAAAACAGGGCGTTTACGTTGCTTATGAGGAAGTTCGTGTATTTGAGCGCGGCCAGTATGCCGAGGTCGGCAAGCAGCGCAAGCACGAATATGAGCTTGCGGCGCTTTTCGCAGCGCTTCTTGTACTCACGGCGCTTTTCTCTTTCGAGCGCCTTTCCCTCCCCGGAGGCGAGATAGTCCCTCTGTTCGGAAAACGACGCGCCCATGAGGTTTGCCGCCGCCCACGATACGACGACGGTCGCCGCCATGAAGCAGAGCCCTTTCCATCCGGAGCAGGCGTAAAACAGCAGATCGGCGGCAAGCAGCAGCAGCCACTGGAAGCGCCCCGGTATTATATAGTACAGTACAAAAAGTACCGCAAGGAAGGCTATGAAGCCGTAGGACGTGAACAGCACGGCTTACTCGTCAAGCAGGCGGTTGACCATGTTCAGCATGGCTTCGGCTGAATTGAAGTTCTCCGGCACGATATCGCGCGCGGGAATGGTAATATCGAATGCGTCCGACAGCTCCGCGATAACGGTCACGATATCGAGACTTTCGAGTATGCCGTCGTCGATGAGCGTCGTGCAGTGGTCAAAGTCAACGTCAAGGCCGAGGCCGTTGAGTATTTCAAGAATTTCGTCCATAGTCACATCTCCGTTTGCAATAATGAATTTCTGTCTATCTTGCCGTTTTCCAGAAGCGGCAGAGCATCCAGCCGCCGTATTTTCGACGGCTGCATGTAGCGCGGGAGCATGCCTCTGAGGTATCCGGCGAGAGCCTTCTCGTCTGTTTTACCCATGTAAAACATGAATATCCTGCCCTTTTCCCTATTGAAAAGGCAGCACGAGCGCACAACGCCCTCGCAGCCGTCGGCGCAGGCCTCTATCTCGCCGAGCTCGACGCGGTGCCCCATGTTTTTTATCTGGTGATCCTTACGCGAGACGAACACCAGCTCGCCGCGCCCGTTGAGCCTGCCGAGATCGCCCGTGCGGTATATGAGCTCGGGGTAGTGCGGGTTGAGCGGGTTTTGCGTGAAGGCCGCCGCGGTGCGCTCTGGATCGTCGAAATATCCGTGAGTGAGCGCCGTGCCGCGTATGCAGATCTCGCCCGTTTCGCCGGGGGAGGCCTGCGTATCGTCGTCTCTCAGGAGCATAAAGCCCGTGTTGTCGAAGGGTCGTCCGACGGGGATGGGCTCGGAGTCGCTGAACTCGCGGTCAACGACGAAGTAAAACGACATACCGGTGGCCTCGGTCGGACCGTAGAGATTTATAAATTTCGCGCCGGGGCAGGCCTTCTGCCAGAGCCGCAGCTGCTTTACGGGGAACACCTCGCTGCCGAAGCAGACGGTTTTGACATGCTCGGGCCTTACGTCCTCAAAGGTGCCCAGGCCCGATATTATCGTCAGCGCCGAGGCGACCCAGCACAGGGTGTTGACCTTGTGCCGGTTTAAAAACTCCACGGCCTTGACGGGCATCGAGAACAGGCTCTGCTGCATGAGGTATGCCGTCGAGCCGCATTTTATGACCGACAGCAGCTCCTTCATGCAGGCATCGACATACAGCGGGACCTGCATGGCAAAAACGCTGCCGTCGTCCGCGCCGATAACGGGGCACAGGGCGTTTGCGTAGTCTATCAGCGCCCTGTGGCTGCCGGTGACGCCCTTGGGTACGCCGGTGCTGCCGGAGGTAAAGACGATATACGCGGGGTCTGTGTCGATGCTTTCCGCGCGCACGGCGTCGAGAGCCGCCGCGTTTTCTCCGGCGGCAAAGAGCTCCGAGGCGTCTATGATGCTGCCCTCGGGCGCAAGGCTTTCGGCAAGAGAGCGCGAGCTGCCGTCGCAGATGACCGCTCTCGGCCTGAGGCGCTGCAATATCATCCGCAGCCTGTACAGCGGCATGGACTTATCCAGCGGAACGTAATAGCAGCCTGCGTACAGCACCGCGAAAAACGCGGCCACGGTTTCGGGAGCCTTTTTCATGAACACCGCGACGGGCTCGTTTTTAAGCCCTTTTTTTATCAGCGCCGAGCCTCCGGCGCGGGACAGATGCCGAAGCTGTGAAAAGCTCAGGCTGTTCTCCCCGTCGGAAAAGGCCGTTTTATCGCCGTAAAGCGGCGCCGTGTTTTCCAAAAATTCAAGTACGTTTTTCATCGTCAGTTCATCGAATACGGTACGGTCTCGACCGCGGGATACAGCGTAGTATCAAAGCACCAGTACTGCTGGCTGTACTGCGTGAGCTCCTCGGTCGTTTTCATGAAGCAGTAGAGATTGTCCGGGCCTACGTTGCAGGAATCGAAGTGATACCAGCCCGTGCCGAGGTTTACAAGGCACCAGAAGTGCTGCGTTCTGCCGTTAAGGCGCTCGACGCTGAGCACCTGGCAGTCTATCCTCTGCAAAAGCGCGTAGCTTGACGAATAGAAGGTGAAGCAGTCGCCCACGCCCTCGGTCAGGCCGCGGTAGGCCTCGCTCTGCCAGTCGGTCTTGTCGGATGTGCCGGTGTAGAGTATGTTCCTGTAGCAGTAATCGTATATGGCGGCGGCCTGCTCGGGCACGGTCATGTCGTCGGTGAGTATCTGCGCGATGATCTTGTCGACGACCTCGTCGAGCTGCTCGTCGCTGACCTTCTTTTCGATGAAGGTGAATTTCACAGTAACCGACGAGGAGTTGCCCTCGTGATCGGCCGCCGTGTATGTGACGTCGTAGGTGCCGGCGGTCTTGGCGTCGACCTGGGACTTGTCGACCGTGAGCTCCGGCTCGGGGTCTGCGTTATCCTCGGCAAAGACCTCCTTGAAGTAGGACACGGCATCGCCGACGTAGCAGTACCTGTCGCGCGCGGCGTAGATGACGGGCGCGGTCTTGTCCGGGGATATGACCGCCCTGGCGTTGACCGTCGTCTCGTTGCCGAAGCGGTCGGAAAGCACGATCTGCACCTCCTGCTCGCCCTCGACGCTCCAGTCGGGCTCGCTTACGAACCTCGCCGTTACCCTGGACATGTCGGAGATGTTGGTGACAAACTTTATCGGCTCGCAGTAGTAGCCTGTGCTGCACTGACAGTCGATGCCCTCGGCGGCGGGGGGAGTCGTATCCTTTATAACGACGCCGACGGTGAGCTTTTCGCCGTCCTTGGAGAAGACCACCGCGTGTGCGCCCAGAGCCGTGCGCTCAAAGGCGGCGCTTTCCATTTTATATCCGGCGTAGTCGGAGCCGAGTGCCGCGAGAATATCGCTCTCCGTCACGGTGCTCATGGACGCTTCAAGCTCCGCTATCGCGTCGCAGACTATGATCTTGCCCTTTTTCTCCGAGCTGTTTCCTGCCGCATCCGTTGCCTTTATGCCGCAGGAGACGGTGCCGACCTTCGAAACGACGGGCTCGGATGTGAACTCATAGCTCACCTCGGTCGCGTCGCCGCCGCTCAGAGCGAGATCCTTTGCCTCTATCTTTTCTCCGGCGACAACGGCCGTCGGGATAAGATCTGGGTCGGGCGCGGTGGTGTCGACTATGCGCAGGGTGGAGGTATAGGTCTTGCCGTCAAACTCGACCTGCACCTCGTTGTCGCCGAGCTCGTTCCATGCGATGTCGTCAAGATCGGTGACGAATTCTGCGTCGTCGCGCTCGACGATCATGAAATCGTCAAGCGTCGGGCGCGGATCGCCCGCCTCGTGCTCGAGCACCTCGACAAGGCCGAGGACCTTGACGGTGAGCTTGGCCGTGCATTTGTTGCCGCAGGCGTCCTCGAGCTTTATGCTGCAATCGTAGCTGCCGGCCTCGCCGTAGCTCGGCTCCTTTTCCCAGACGGCGGTGAACTCGGACGCGTCCTTTATCTCGCCGAGAGCCTCCTCGGGCGTGAGCGAGCTCACGTCGACGCTTATCTGCGTCTCGGTATTTTCTGCCGTCGGGGCCTTCGTGTCGCGCACGATCAGAAGATGCGGGCGAACCTTGCCGCCGCTTTGCACCTTGAGCAGGTAGGTGCCCTCCTTGCTCGTGCTGACGTTCACGTCGCCGACGTAGCTTGCGTCGGCTCCGCTTTTCATGAACGCCGACGCCTCGGGCGTTCCGCTGCCGAGCTCCGAGCGCAGATACATGTGCCGTCCGCCGTAAACGACAAAGACAAAAGCCGCGGCCAGCGCAGCCAGCACGAGAATGATGCCCAGCGCGATCTTCAGACCCTTTTTGCCGCCGCTTTTCCGTCCGCCGCTGCGGGACGGCCTGGAATGCCTGCCGCTGCGGCCCTTTTTATCGGCCCGAACCGGGGTCTCGGCCGGTGTTTCATCTAAAACAGAAGTTTCATCCATATAATAATGCCTCCGAAAGATACATTTCGACAAATATACATAATAACACATATCTCTCCGGCACTCAACGACTTTTTTGCTGTTGAATTGCCGATTATTGTAGGAGTTACAATGATGAGAGACAGATAAGAAAAAAGGATAGCGAATAGGCGA
>CAVJKX010000006.1:84577-107625 GCA_963650165.1 bacterium | reverse complement strand
GGCTGCTTGAACAATTTTTACTTCAAATATTGTCTAACTTTTGGGGGTCAATTCACGGCCGGAGAGGGGATTGCGTTAGGTCGTTTTATACGGGCCGATCATGCATTGCGGGCCGCTTTGTCGGCAAGATATATCTCGCACCAATTTTCCACCTGATCGAATGCGCCGAGGAATTCGCGGCCGAGCTCGCTCAGGCTGTATTCCACGCTGCGCGGGTAGCCCTCCGACTCCTCACGGCGGAGAAAGCCGATCTCCTCAAGCTTTCGGAGCTGCTTTGTCAGCGTTGCCTTGGTGATCTCCGGAAAGCAGTGCAGAAGCTCGCCGAAGCGCAGGCTGCCGCTGCGCTCGAGCCGGCGCAGGATAGGAAGCATCCATTTGCCGGATACGACCTTTTGAAACGTAAAGAGCGGGCAGACGCCGAATTTTGAATTATCCATGATATGCTCCCTGTTCTTTATTTATTCTTTCCGCAGGCATGGTATCTCGGAAGATACTACTTGACATGCGAGGCTATTATTGTACTCTTATAAGTGTATCATGTCAACTCAGTGCATGATAAAGAAGATGTATAATCAGGTATATGAAAAAGGAGAAGCTTATGAAAAAAACACTCGCATTGATACTGGCGCTTGCCCTGCTTCTGACCGCTCTGGCCGGATGCTCGTCGGAGCCCGCCGCAGACGAAGCCGAAGATACTTCCTACAGCGTGCTGCTTCTGGTTCCGAAGGTCGGCGACAAATCCTACTTTGACGGCGCTGCCGCAGGTCTGGACCTTATCAAGGCAAAGTACAGCAACGTGACCACCGAAGTCATCACCATGGGCGAGGGCGAAGAGGCCATGGCAAACTACCCCTCTTACTTTGAGGATGCCTGCGCCGCGAAAAAGTATGATCTTATCATCACCGGCGGCGGCGAGTGCACCAATGCGCTTGTCGAGGCAGCCACCAACTATCCCGATCAGAAGTTCTTCGATTTCGACTATCAGGACACCTACGGCAACGAGCTGAGCAATATCTACGGTGTGTACTACAAGGCATACGACATGGGCTACCTTGCCGGTTACCTTGCCTCCCTTATCACCGTAAGCGATATGCCTCTTGCCAATGCCGACAAGAAGGTCGGCGCCGTTGTCGGCATGGATATTCCTGACCTGAACGACTTCGTCGGCAGCTTCTGCCAGGCCTGCACCGACAGCGGCGTCCAGGCGACGATCGTTTACTGCAACAGCTTCAGCGACCAGGATGCGGGCTACGCCAGCGCGATGGAGCTTTACAACGCAGGCTGTGACGTCGTATGGCAGGTAGCCGGAAGCGCCGGCATCGGCGTATTCCGTGCGGCGACCGAGACCGGCCGCTACGCCTTCGGCGTGGACGTAGACCAGGTAGACGTCATCGGCGACGAGAGCCTGACGGCAAACATCGTCACCTCGTTCTGCAAGGAATATGCAAACGTCATCCTCGATGCCTTCTCTCAGCTCGTTGACGGCACATACCCCGGCGGCACGACGCTTTCACTCGGCCTGAACGAGCACGGTGTCGGCCTTGTGGAAAACGAGCAGTACGAAACTCTCGTTCCGCAGGATATCCGCGATTCTCTCAAGGAGCTCTACGAAAAGGTCAAGTCCGGCGAGATCGTTCCGTTCAGCGCAATGCTCGATCAGGATGCATGGCCGCAGATCCGCGACGAGGCAGCAAAGCCCGTCGACTGATAATTCGGAAAAAGCCAAAACCTCAGGTCAAAAGACCTGAGGTTTTGATTTTAAAAACGTATTTTTTATGCGTCTTGTGCGGGCTTATATCACTTCGTGCCGAAGATGCGGTCGCCTGCGTCGCCGAGGCCGGGTACGATATAGCCGTGCTCGTTGAGGTGATCGTCGAGAGCCGCGACGTAGATATCGACGTCGGGATGGTCCTTCTGCATGCGCTCAACGCCCTCGGGAGCGCCGATGATGCACATGAGCTTTATGTGCTTTACGCCGTCGTCCTTCAGGAACTTGATGGCTGCGGAGGCAGAGCCGCCTGTCGCAAGCATGGGATCGACGACGATAACGTCTCTCTCCTCGATATCGGGCGGCATCTTGAAGTAATACTTGACAGGCTCGAGGGTCTCAGGATCGCGGAACAGGCCGATATGACCGACCTTGACGTTGGGCATCATGCTGACCATGCCGTCTACCATGCCGAGACCGGCGCGCAGAATGGGAACGATCGCAAGCTTCTTGCCGGCGATGCGCTTTACGGTAGCCTTTGCCACGGGAGTTTCAACCTCGACCTCCTCGAGGGGCAGATCTCTCGTTGCTTCATAGCACATAAGCATCGCTATCTCGGAAACGAGCTCTCTGAATTCCTTGACGGAGGTTCCCTTGTCTCTGAGGATCGACAGCTTGTGCTGGATGAGGGGGTGGTCAAATACGCATACCTTGCTCATTATAATTCTCCTTTGTTTAGTCCGCTCCTGAAAGGAGCCTATTTATATACACCGGCAGGCCGGTTCTATATACTACTTCATTCTCTCCTGGCGCTCACGCTCTGCCTGGCTCAGGCGCAGATACACCGGCAGAAGATCGTCGGCCGTGCCGGGGGTCTTGTCCTGAGCCGCCATGCCTACGCCCCACGCGCTCTGATACAGCAGGTTCTGCGGTGCCATGCGGCAGTCGATACCGGCTGCGAGCATGTATTTATATGTAAGCTCCGCTCCGTCGCCGACGAGGAAGGCGTTTTTGCCGCGTATCTCCTCTGCAAGCTCTGCGAGGGCTATCGCCCTGTCGCCGCACAGGCGCTGCGGCTTTCCGCTCCCGATTTCAAACAGCGCATTATAGACCTGACTGCGGCGCGCGTCCATTACGGGGCAGACAAGCCCGTCCGCGGACACTCCGTGCCAGGCCATGGCCTCAAGCGTGGAAACGCCGACGCACATCTTATCTGCCGCCCACGCGAGACCCTTGACGGTGGAAACACCGATTCTGATCCCCGTAAAGGAACCCGGTCCGTGAGCAACGGCGATAAGATCAACGCCGGCGATCGTATTTTCAGTATTTTTAAGTATATCGTCAACCATCGGCAGAAGCGTGCGGCTGTGAGTAAGTCCGCTGCACTGACTGTACTGTGCGATGAGCTTCTCATCCTCCATAAGCGCTACCGATGCGGCTTTTGCGGAGGATTCAAGTGCAAGTATCAGCATTCTGCATTTCCCTCCTCAATAGTTATCTTTCTCTCGGTATCTCCGAGCTTTTCGATGCGCAGGACGATCTCGTCGCCGAAGAACGCATCCTCGACCTTCTCGCTCCACTCCACTGCGCACACCGCGCCGCGGCGGAGATAATCCTCCCAGCCGATGTCGAACAGCTCGTCCGCGCTCTCGAGCCTGTACATATCAAAATGTATAAGCTCGCGCTCGCCTATATATTCGTTGACAATGGTAAACGTCGGGCTGGACACGCGGCAGGACAGACCCATGCCCCTTGCCATTCCGCGCACGAAGGCGGTTTTGCCCGCGCCGAGGTCGCCGTACATGGCAATGACAGTACCGTCGGAGAGATCCTTTGCAAAGCGCTCGCCGATGCTCTCTGTCTCTGCCTCGCTGCGGCTTATATACGTCTGCACTGATCTCACCTCATTTTTAAACTTTTTCTGAATTTGAATTATACCACAAGATACCTCATTGCGTAAAGGGCAATATTATGCTAAAATGTAGCCTGTCCGATTGTGATAATTTGTGAAATCGAGCATTTTTGAAGGGCGGCGGCGGAAATTAAAATAGATTCCCGAAAAATTAAAGACTTCTTCAGACGAGCGGATATTTTTCTCCTCGCCATCTGTACTCTGTGCACGGTTTTCGGCATAATCATGATCTACAGCATGACGCAGTCCTACGGCTGGACGAAATATGTTTTCGTTCAGACCTTCTCGATGATAATCGGCATCGCCGCATTCGTCGTGTTCTCGGTCGTTGACCCTGACCTCATTGCGGACAAATGGGTGTATCTCACGATATTCAACGTGCTGTTCATCATCGGCCTTCTCATCTTCGGCACGGAGGTCAACGGCTCGCGCGCATGGTACCGCTTTGCCGGCATCGGCGTTCAGCCCTCGGAGATCGTCAAGGTCATATTCATTGTTCTTCTGGCCAAGCAGATGGCAAACTACAAGGAGCAGCGCACGCTCAACAAGCTTTCGTCTGTAGTGAAGCTCGGTCTGCACTGGGCGCTGTATTTCGTCCTCATAGTCGTTATCCCGAACGACCTCGGCAGTGCGCTGATATTCATGGCCATATTCGTCATCATGCTCATCTGCGCAGGCATCGCGTGGTACTGGATGGCGGCGGCCGCGGCAGCCGTTGCGGCGATGATCCCCCTTTTCTGGAACTTCCTGCTCAAGGATTATCAGAAAAAGCGCATTCTCGCGCCGTATATACCCGATGTCGTTGACCCCACCGGTCAGGGCATAACATGGCAGACCAATCACTGCAAGGACGCGCTGGCCTCCGGCCGCTGGACGGGCGTCGGTTTCGGCCAGGGAAGCTTCTCGCAGAGCAGCTACAATGCGCGCCACACCGACTGCGTCTTTGCCTCCATCGGCGAGGAGCTCGGCATGGTGGCCTGCCTTGCCATCATCATACTCCTGAGCATAATAATCATCCGCTGCTGCATCATCGGCCTGCGCTCGGGCAGTCCATTCGGCATGCTCATATGCTTCGGCGTTGCGGCGTCGCTGGCGTTCCAGTCCTTTGTCAACATCGGCATGTGCATCGGCATAACCCCCGTCGTCGGCATAACGCTGCCGTTTTTCAGCTACGGCGGCTCGTCGATCGTTGCGATGTACGCCTGCATCGGCCTCGTGTCGGGTGTAAAATACCGACCAAAGCCGCGGCAGAACTTCCTGCAATATCAATAATGCAATATCAGCCTGCCTAAAGGCTCAAAAAAATTCCCCTCACACGGCGGATATTACATGGATTTGACCGGAGAGCTTCTCTCCGGTTTTTTCATTTTCACGCCAGGCCTATGAATTTCATGGCCTTGAAGCTCTGCAGGACGGCGTTTTTGAGCTCATCCTCGCTCTCGCGCTTGCCGCGCTCGACCCAGGTGACCATGATGCCCATCATTGCCGACGAGATGATGGAGACCAGATAGTCAAACGACCCGGTCCGCTCCATATCCGGCAGCGATGAACGCAGGCTCTCGGCGCAGCGGCGCAGGCTCGAATACAGCATGTCGCTGCGGCCGATGCCGACGACGGTCTCGACCATATCGTCGTGCCTGAACCAGGTGCGGAACACCGCCTCGCTTATATTCGCATAGCCGGAGGTGAACGCCTCCTCAAACACCCTGTCGCACATGAGGGCGAGCACGTCCTCGATGCGGTCGAAGTTGCGGTAAAAGGTCGAGCGGCTCACGCCCGAAGCGCGCTGAATGTCCGATATCGTTATGTTCTCAAAGCTTTTCTCCTTCAGACACTGTCTGAGCCCGCCGCAGATGAGCTCTGCCGAGGTCTGAGCGCGCTTATCCGGCTTT
This sequence comes from bacterium, assembly GCA_963650165.1. Classification (GTDB taxonomy): domain Bacteria; phylum Bacillota; class Clostridia; order Oscillospirales; family Oscillospiraceae; genus F23-B02. The sequence goes on along the minus strand of CAVJKX010000006.1, from coordinate 102,113 downwards.
ATGTGATACATAATTTTCTCCTTTGTATTATTTGGCTATGGTACTATTGTATCATAAATGCTTTTGTGCTACAATCGGATCATGAAGATAATTTAACAAAGGAGCAGATCGTATGAGCAAAAACGTTATATTCTGCTATTCCGGCAGCGGCAACTGCCTGGACATGGCAAAGAACATCGCAAAGGGCCTTGGCGACACGGACATCATCATGATGCGCAAGGCCCCCGTCAAGACGGACGTGACCGATGCCGAGCGCGTGGGCTTTGTCGTCCCCTGCTACGGCGGCGGACTGCCCGGCGACGTCGAGAGCTATCTCGGCAGCATTAAGATCGCGCCGGGCGCGTACACCTTCGCCGTCGGCCAGTACTGCGGCTATCTCGGCTGCGGCCTGCACAAGATCGACGAGCGCTTCCATCTCGATCTCTGGACGGGACTTTCCCACCAGTGCTCGGCCATATGGCTTTTCCCGCATCAGGTCATGGTGCCGCCCGTGACGCCGGAAATGGCGCAGAAGCGCAGCGAGCGCAGGGCCGAAAAGCTCGTAAACTCCATTCTCTGCAATGAAAAGAGCAAAAAAGCGCCGCCCAGGAAGGGTCTCAACGCGCTTGAGAGCAAGCTGTGGCCGAAAATCGCGGCCGGCAAGGCCAGGAAGTTTGCCGTAACCGATGCCTGCATAGGCTGCCGGCAGTGCGAAAAGCTCTGCCCCAAGGGAAATATCCGCTTTGTTGACGGAAAGCCCGTATTCGGCAGGGACTGCATCCAGTGCCTGAGCTGCCTGCAGTACTGCCCGAAGGAGGCGATCACGCTGACGCAGAAGACCGTAAAGCGCGAGCACTACCACAATCCCAACGTCAGCGCCGCCGAGCTTATGGAAAGCATCATTCATATTGATTGAAATTTCTCCGGAAGCGTGCTATAATTACCGCATCCAAATTTTAAATACTGCGGAGAATGAGATATGGTAACTTTCAAGCTTAAAGAAGAAAACGAGCAGCGCCTTGTATACTGGTACTTCCCCCACGGCAAGGAGGAAAACGGCCACGGCACGATAGTCATCGACCGCGTGATCGGCAAGCTCGACGTAACGGAGCTCGCTCCCGACGACAGACTCGTGCGCCACACCGTCGAAAATCAGAACCGCTGGCGCAAGGCCGTCAACCAGATGCGCAACATCGAGCAGATACCCGAGCTCACCGACGAGGAATGGCCCGAGGCCACCGAGGACAGGATAAGCACCGTCTTTGCCGACCACGCCATCCAGAAGATCATCGAGGCGTACAATAACGGTGAGGTCCTCGAGGAAGGTGTCGAGACCTGGAACATTTAACTTCAGCCGGTATAGTCCGACGCAGCTGCCGGTTTTGAACGGCTAAAATGCGCTCATGCTGCCCGAAAGCCCTCGGAAATACACAAAGTATTCCTCTCAGACTTTCGGATTGCCTGAGCGTATTTTTTCTCGTCCAAAACTGTGAGCACCTGTCAGCAGCAAGCAATACGATGCTGACAGGCGGCAGCTGTTCGGCTTATACCGGCAGTTCGTATCGTTGCAACTATTTGGTTTATGGCAGCCGATATCAGACTAATAAGAAGCGGAATGTGTTTAAAACGACGCATTCCGCTATTTTCTTTAGTTATTTTTCTTATTATCATTGACGAATTGGTTTTTTAATGTTATTCTCATAATGGAAATAGTCATTAAGAACCTTAAAATCTTAAAAAAGGAAGGAAAGAAAACTAATGAAAGCTATCTACGACCTGATCAAGAAAATCGTCGGCGACAACGAGCCCAACTCCAAGGACGAGTTTGAAGTACTCGACAAGATCTTCGGAAAGCTGCCTTTCTAAGGCAGGACGAATACTTAAAAGCACCGCCTCCGCGGTGCTTTGTCAATACATTTCCTAATTGTCTCAAAATAAACGAAATTTGCGTAATTGCTGAATTATCAATCTCTTTCGGCGACAAAATGCGCATATTTGCGTTTTCTTTATACAAAAAGAGACAATTCCGTGTTGACACGAGCAGCAGGCATATGTTAACATATGCAAGGAAATAGTCTTAAGAAAACTATAAGGAAGGAAGAAAACAAAATGAATCCTATCACTGCTATCTATGCACTTATCAGAGCAATTCTCTGGCACGAGGATGGCGGCACTCACAACGAACTTGAGAAGCTTGACAAGTTCTTCGGTTACGAGGCCTAATCTGATCAACATCTCTGACCCTCGCACCTCGCGGTGCGGGGGTTTTATTATTCGCAAAAAAGACAGGCAATCAACGATTGCCTGTCTTTTAAATTTATTTTGCGTACTCGACGGCCTTGGTCTCGCGCAGGACGTGGACCTTGATCTGACCGGGATAGGTCAGCTCTTCCTCGATCTTCTTTGCGATATCGCGGGCAAGCAGCACCATCTGATCCTCGGAAACATCCTCGGGCTTGACCATTACGCGGATCTCGCGTCCGGCCTGGATGGCATAGCTGCCGGCGATGCCGGGGAAGCTCTTGGATATCTCCTCAAGCTTTTCAAGGCGCTTGACGTAGTTTTCGATATTCTCGCGGCGTGCGCCGGGACGGGATGCGCTGATCGCATCGGCGGCCTGAACGAGGCAGGCAACGACCGTGTGCGGCTCAACGTCACCGTGGTGCGCTTCGATAGCGTGGATGACCGCTTCGCTCTCCTTGTACTTACGGCAGATATCGACGCCGATGGAGACGTGGCTGCCCTCGACCTCGTGGTCGATGGACTTGCCGATATCGTGCAGGAGGCCGGCGCGCTTTGCGACATTGACCTCGACGCCGAGCTCCGCTGCAAGCAGACCGGCAATGTGCGACACCTCGATGGAGTGCTGCAGAACGTTCTGGCCGTAGCTCGTGCGGTATTTCATGCGGCCGAGCAGCTTGATAAGCTCGGAGTTAAGACCGTGGATGTTCGTTTCAAACACGGCGCGTTCGCCTTCGGCCTTGATGGTTGCATTGACTTCCTTCTGCGCCTTGGCGACCATTTCCTCAATGCGCGCCGGATGGATGCGTCCGTCGGCAATGAGCTTTTCAAGAGCAAGACGCGCCACCTCGCGGCGGACGGGGTCAAAGCTCGATACGGTTATCGCCTCGGGCGTATCGTCAATGATGAGATCACAGCCCGTGAGCGTTTCTATGCTGCGGATATTGCGGCCCTCGCGGCCGATGATGCGTCCCTTCATCTCGTCGTTGGGGAGTGGTACGACGGATACGGTGACTTCGCTTGCATGGTCTGCCGCGCAGCGCTGGATGGCCGTTACGATGATCTCGCGTGCGCGGGCATCGGCCTCCTCCTTGTACTGAGCCTCGACCTCCTTGACCTTGACGGCCATTTCGTGCGTGACCTCGTCCTTGAGGGCGTTGATGAGGTATGCCTTTGCCTCATCGACCGTGTAGCCCGATACCTTTTCGAGCATTTCGAGCTGGCTCTTCTTGATAAGAGCTATCTCCTCCTGCTGCGCCTCGACGTCGGATATCTTGCGGGCAAGAGTCTCGTTCTTGCGCTCAAGGGAATCGGTCTTGCGGTCGAGGTTTTCTTCCTTCTGCTGAAGTCTTCTTTCCTGCTTCTGCAGGTCGGCACGGCGTGCCTTTTCTTCGCGCTCGAACTCCGAGCGGTTTTTGTGTATTTCTTCCTTTGCCTCGACGAGAGCCTCACGTTTTTTGCTCTCGGCACTCTTTATGGCATCATTAATTATTCTTTTTGCTTCATCTTCTGCACTGGATATCTCACGCTCGGCGACCTTTTTGCGGTAAGTCATGCCGGAAACAAATCCTATAACACAAAAAACAACTACAAGAATTATTGCTAACCATAATGGAATAGTCATAGAAAGTAAACACACCTCCATTCTTCAAGAATTTTGCGGTGGTTTAAAAATTTAGCTGTAAGACGCGGCATCAAGCGCCACACGTCCGTAAAATTGTATCTAATATTTTTGCAAAGGCGCCTCCCCGGGCGTCTTATCTCAGCCGCACCCGGTTTTCATCCCCAAACAGGTGCAGTTGTCTAAAATATTATCCGATTTATTTTATCCCCAAAAGGCGATTAAGTCAAGCGCTTGCTTAAATATATGTGAATTTTTTAAAACAAGGCCGCCGCACGGTGGACAAGAGGCGCACAATTTAATATAATTATTTATTATGACTTGTTTACATGGAGGCGCGCCGTGCAGCTTACATATGCTTTTCCGATACTGATACTGCTTTTTATTGGGCTTTTCTTCTTCGGCTGCCCCTCCCCCGCCTCGGCGGTGCTTGAGGTCAGAGACAAAAGTGCCTTCCGCCGGGCCGACGCCGCAGCGCTGAGCATTATTACGCTCGTATACGCCGCCGTCGCCTTCACCGGTCTCGGCGATACCGACGCGCCGCAGTCGTTCCATGAGTTCAGAAGCGGCGAAAGCGTTATTATAGATCTCGGACAGGTGCGGGATATCGACGGCATCATGATATACTCGGGGCTGAACACAGGAAGCTATCGGATAGAGGCCTCCGACGACGGCGAGGGCTGGTTTGATATGTGCTCGTTTGAGCAGAACTACGTTGCGCTGTTTAAATGGAACAGCGTCGAGCTCGACGCGCTCAGCACCGGCGCTGCGCGCTATCTGCGTCTGACAGCGGCGGGCGACGTCCGGCTCGGCGAGATCGCGATACGCTGCGGCGGCGAGCTTGCCGGCAGCAGCAGCGACGCCCCCGAGCTTTTCGACGAGCAGGACACCGTGCCGGAGTATCAGCACTACACCAACAGCACATACTTTGACGAGATATACCACGCCCGCACGGCCTTTGAAAACCTTGAGGGCATCTACCCCTACGAGGTATCGCATCCGCCGCTGGGCAAGCTCATCATTGCCATAGGCATATCCCTTTTCGGCATGACGCCCTTCGGCTGGCGCTTTTCGGGCACGCTCATCGGCGTTCTGATGCTGCCGGTCATGTACGCGCTTTTAAAGCGCATGTTCGCGTCAACGCGCGTATGCGCCTGCGCAACGGCGCTCTTCGCATTTGATTTCATGCACTTTACGCAGACGAGGATAGCGACGATAGACAGCTACTCGGTGTTTTTCATCCTGCTGATGTATCTTTTTATGTACATGTACATAACGGAAGGAAGACGCCGCGATCTTGCGCTGTCGGGGCTGTTCTTCGGCATAGGCGCCACCTGCAAATGGACCTGCTTCTATGCGGGCGCGGGGCTTGCGGTGATCTGGCTTATCCGTTGGATACGCAATTTCGAGATAAAGGCATTTCTTAAAAACTGCGCCTTCTGCGTCGTTTTCTTCGTGCTCGTCCCGGCAATGATATACTACGCGAGCTACTACCCCTACGGCAAAGCACTCGGGCTCGACGGCGTCGGAATGTATTTCAGCTCCGACTATGCGAACATGGTGCTTGACAATCAGAGCTTCATGTTCAGCTACCACTCCGGCGTTCACTCGGAGCATCCGTACTCCTCGCGCTGGTGTCAGTGGGTGATCGACGACCGGCCGATACTGTACTACCTGAAGTATTTCGGCGACGGCACGCGCTCGTCCTTCGGAGCGTTTCTGAACCCCGTGCTGTGCTGGGCAGGGCTCATAGCCGTGGGTCTGTGCGCGGTTTTCGCCGTCAGGCGCCGCGATAAGCTCTCGCAGTTTATCGTCATAGGCTATCTTGCGCAGCTGCTGCCCTGGGTGTTCATAACGCGCACGACCTTCGAGTACCACTACTTCCCCTCCTCGGTATTCCTCGTGCTCGCTCTTGCGCGCATATTCAGCCTCATGGAGGGCAATACGAAGGGCTGGAAGTTTAACGTCTACGGTCTGACCGGGCTCGGCTGCGGGCTGTTTATCCTGTTCTACCCCGTGCTGTCGGGCGTGAGCGTGAACGCCGAGCTTGCGACAAATCTCCTCAAATGGCTGCCGAACTGGCCGTTTTGAGAATTTTTCTTGTAATTATACGGTTTTAGTGAGATAATAAAATGTAATATTATTTCGGAGGATCAAAGATATGATCGCATTAGGTTCTGATCACGGCGGCTGGGCGCTCAAGCAGGAGGTCATGAAGCACCTCGACGCGCGCGGCCTCGAACACAAAGACTACGGCACTTACAGCGAGGACAGCTGCGACTATCCCGTTTACGGCAAGGCGGTCGCCCACGCGGTCGCGGACGGTGAGTGCGAAAAGGGCATAATTATCTGCGGCACGGGCATAGGCATATCCATCACCGCAAACAAGGTCAGAGGCATACGCGCCGCCCTGTGCGGAGACTGCTTCTCGGCCGAGATGACAAGGCTGCACAACGATGCGAACATTCTCGCGATGGGTGCGCGTGTCGTCGGCCCCGGCCTTGCGCTGAAGATAGTCGACACCTTCCTTGACACCCCCTTCTCCGGCGACGAGAGACACGTCCGCCGCATCAAGCAGATCGAGGACTGATCAAATTGGCAAACAACTCTGAGTTTTACCGCGGAAAAAGAAAAAAGACCGCTCCGGCGCTGATAGCCACGATAATCATCCTGGCCGTCATTGCCTTTGTGGTCATGCTTTTCTACGGACTGCAAAAGTATATAGTGGTCACGAACTCCGGCCTGCACCTTGAGATACCGTTCCTCGAGGACGGCAGCGGGCAGACGGCGCAGACCGACGACGGCGAGATAGTCGTCCAGAGCTTTGAGCCGGTCGAGGCTCAGCTTGAGATCGGTCAGGCCGACTACTCGAACGTCAAGGCCACGGCGGGCGAGGATCTGAGCGCCGTAAAGCTCGTGTATGTTCCCGCCTCGTCGGTAACGGCCTCGGGCGTTGCCTCGTATCTGAGCAAGGCCCCCGACGCGACGGGCGTTCTGCTCGACGTCAAGACCGTCACGGGCATGCTCGTGTGGGAGTCGCAGGCGGATATCGCCAAGGGCTACGGCACGACGGGCTCGGTCGATCTTGCCTCCATCGTATCCTCGCTCAAGGAGCAGGGCAAGTACGTTGCCGTGCGCATGTGCTGCTTTGTGGACAACACTCTCGCCTCGCGCTACACTCAGCTTGCGCTCAAGACCACCGACGGTCAGGCTTATTCCGACTCGAGCGGCGCGTGGCTCGACCCGACGAACGCAACGGTAAAGAGCTATATAAGCTCACTGTGCAGCGAGCTGTCGAAAATGGGCGTCGACGAGATCGTGCTGCTGGGCATGCGCCTGCCGGATGTAAGCGGCGTCGAGTTTGCCTACTCCTCGTCCTCGGCGGTAAAGCCCACTCCCCTCACGGCGGTCTCGGGCTTCGGCATAAGCGTCACGCGCGCAATGCGCAGCGCCTCGGCGAAGATGAGCGTGCAGATAACAAGTTCGGCAGCTCTCAGCGCCGGCGGTGACAGCTCAACCGGTCAGAGCGCAGAGATCCTGTTCAAGGTCTTTGACAGGGTCTACTGCACCTCCGAGAGCTCGGCCGCGGCAGACCTTGTTAGCGGCTGCTCGGATTTCATCGAGCTGGGAGACGCGAAAATGCGCGTCGTTCCCATGTGCCCGGCAGCCCCCTCCACCGACTGCTGGGTGCTCATGGAGTGAAGAGAATATAATAATTCCGCAGTTCAATATGAACTGCGGAATTTTTTTATGCGCTTTTGTGCCTAAGTACCGGTGCCTTGTCCATGTGAAAGGCCACGAAGCTGCATCGCCGGTCGAGCCAGTCACCCATGAGTCCCACGGCCTTGCCCATGGTGAAGGCGGCAAGGATCGTTCCGAGGCCGAGGCCGTCCAGATGTCCCAGAAACGCAAGGGTCATAACGCCCGTTACGGCAAGGCAGCTCACGTCAAAGAATATCTTTACCTTCGGGTAAGCCGCGCCGCTTATATGCGACACCTCGCGCGGGAAGAGATCGGTCGGTATGATCGGCAGATGGCAGCGGTTTGAAAGCGCGATGCCGAAGCTTATGAGCAGATAGCTCACGATGAAATAAAGCACGCGCCACGCAAGGCCGTCGGGCAGTGCGTTTATCCACATTTCGTGCACGTCGAGCATTTCGCCGAACACGAAGCCGACAACGAAGCTGAACAGATACTCCGGCACGAAGCGGCGGCGCATCAGCATCAGACTCATGATCAGCAGCCCCTGAAAGATATAGGTCCACGTTCCGAGCGTAAATGCGGGCAGCACCTCGGAAAAGGCGAAGGGCACGCTCGATATCGCCGATATGCCGGAGCCGGAATACAGCATCAGCACAACGCCGAAGCTGTTTATTATAACGGCCAGCGCCAGCGCCGCCTCGCCCCTGAGGGTCTTTTTTTCGCCCTCGTCCATAATTCCATCCATTGTAATTTCCTCCTTCGGAAGCAGCCGCAGCTGCGGCTCTTCACAAAGAGTGCAGTTTAATACTCTCTCCGCACATTAGCAAATAAATAATTTGTCGGAAAGTATAGATTATAACTATACTATGTGCTATACTGAGAGCCCAGGGAGATGTTATTGTGAATTTATTTTATCTTCGCTACTTTGTCACGCTCGCAAAGGTGCAGCAATATACAAAGGCTGCCGAGCAGCTGTGCATCGCGCAGCCGAGCCTGAGCCATGCGATATCGCAGCTCGAAAAGGAGCTGGGTCTTCCGCTGTTTGAAAAAAGCGGCAGGAAAACGACGCTCACTCGCTACGGCGAGGAGTTTCTGGTCTGCGCCGAGCACAGCCTTGCGACGCTCGACTCCGGGGTCGAGTCGCTCAGGCGCAGCGCACGCGGCGACGGGCTCATACGCCTCGGCTTTCTGCGGTCGCTCGGCGTGGAATTCGTTCCGAGGCTCGCGGCGGAATTTCTGCGGACGCAGGACGGTGCAGACGTTCGCTTCAGCTTCCGCTCAGGAGTCAGTCAAAGCCTGCTCGACGGGCTTGCCGCGCGGAAATTTGACCTTGTGTTCTGCTCGGAGCCGCCGAGCAGGCTCGGTCTGACGGCGATACCGGTCCAGAGGCAGGAGCTCGTTCTGATAGTGCCGAAGGATCATCCGCTTGCCTCGGGGCACAGCGTGGAGCTTGCACAGACCGCGCCCTATCCTCAGATATTTTTCGAAAAAAGCGCCGGCATACGCGCAGTCATTGAGCAGATGTTCGCCGATATCGGCGTCGAGCCGCAGATAGCGTACGAGACCGATGAGGATCAGGTCATCGCCGGTCTGGTCGCCCAGGGCTTCGGCATTGCTGTCGTGCCGTACATGGATCTGCTGCTGAAGCTCGACCTCCGGATATTGCAGATAAACTCTCCGGCTTACGAGCGGAACCTGTTCATGGTCAGCGACGGCAGTGTTTTCATGCCTCCGTGCGCCGAAAACTTCCGCCGTTTCGTGATGGACAGCAAGACCTTCAGTCGGAAGGAAAGTATATAGAATATCTATATTTTTATTTATATTATACATAAAAAATGCACCGTTTGGGCGGTGCAGCATAGGCATAAGCCGCCCTGTAAAAAGTCTTTTGCCCCGTGGCTTCGTTGAAAATGCTCGAAATATATCTCCATTATTCCTGCGCTTTTCGCCTCGCCACAGAACAAAATCCAATTTTACAGGGTGCATGCAGTTTTGAGCGAGATATTTTTCGTTCAGGCAAAATAACAAAATCTCGGCAATACTTTGTGTATTACCGAGATTTTTTATGAAGTATGGGCGGAAAAGATCCGCTCAAAACCGGTTTATCCCTATGTTGCACCGCCATTTCGGTGCAATTTCTTTATTTGAGTTCCGCTTCGAAGACTATCCTGTCGCCGTTTATCTCGGCTTTTATGCTTCCTCTGTGACCCTCGGCTATGCTGCGGGCTATGGAAAGCCCGATACCGAAGCCGGCCGATTCGCTGCGCGAGGGGTCTGCGCGGTAGAAGCGGTCAAAGAGCTTGTCGGCCTCGATATTCTCCGGCGAGACGCAGGTGTTCTCCGCCCTGAGCACGACGCCCTTTCGCGCAGAGCGCAGCTCAACGGATATGGGCGTTTCGTCGGCGGCGTATTTTATGGCGTTATCGAGCAGTATCGACACAAGCTGCCGCACGGCGTACTCGTCGCCGCGGTACATTATCCCCGGCGCAACGGAAATATCGAGCTCATGCCCGCGGGAGAGCGCGAAATCGGCAAACGAGCCCGCCGTTTCCTCGACGGAGTCGCTGATATTGAACTCCTCAGTTTTGAGCGGCGACTCCTCCTCGTCCATGCGCGAGAGCGTGACCATGGAGTTAACGAGCTCGGTGAGTTTTTCGGTCTGCGCCTGTGCCTTGTCGATCCACTTCTGCTTCCCTGTTTCCATTTCGAGCACCTTCAGGCTCGTTGCAATGACGGTAATGGGCGTTTTGAGCTCGTGGCTTGCGTCGGTTATGAACTGCTTCTGCTGCTCGGCACTGCGGACAACGGGGTCTATCGCGCGGCGCGAGAGCATAACGACAAGCAGCAGCACGAGCAGAATGCACGCGGCATCCGCGACGAGCGACCACACGAGCACCGTTTTTTCGGCTCTCAGCTCCTGATAGCAGTTGAGAAATATCGCCATATTGCGCCCGTCGCCCGTATGGGCGACAAAAAAGCGATAATCGCCGATCCGGCCGTAGCCCGCGCCGTTTTTCAGTGCGGCGGAAAGGTACTGGGCAAGATCGTCCTCGCTCACGGAGGCGATATTATCGAGCGCCGCCTCCTGAAGCTCGCCGTCATCGTCGTAGCGCAGGACGAAATAGCGCGTGGAAAACGGGGTCTCCGGCGTGAAGGGGCCGCGCTTTTCGCCCTCTGCGCCGTTATTGTCCGGCGGCGTCTGGCCGTCGGGCGGAGCATCGGGCTGAACGTCCGACGGGGCACGATCCGATGTCGGTATCGTGCCCTGATTTTCGTATATGAGCGTGAGTGTGTCGCGCAGGTCGGAGTCGGTGGAAATGTAATAGGCGACATTCACTATCAGCGTCAGCAGCAGCATGACCGCCGCGACGGAGAGCATGGCTATGCGGATGAATTTATTGCGCAGTCTGTTTATCATTGCCCGTCCTCCAGCACATAGCCGAGGCCGCGGTTTGCGCGCAGCTCCGCATTCGAGCCGATGGCCCTGAGCTTTTTGCGCAGATTCGATATGTTCACCCACACAACGTTTATCTCCGCCTCGTTATCCCAGCCCCATACCTTTTCCATGATGCGCTCCGCCGAAAACACCTGCCGCGGTGAGCGCATGAAGAGCTCCATTACCTGAAACTCGCGCCCGCCGAGGCGAACGGAGCTGCCGCCGCATCTCATCTCGCCCGTAGAGGGGCTGAGCGTGAGGTCGCCGAAGCTGAGCTCCGTCGGCACATAGGCCGAGCTGCGGCGCAGGATGGCGCGAACGCGGCTTAAAAGCTCGTCCGGGTCGAAGGGCTTGGGCAGATAGTCGTCCGCTCCGGCATTGAAGCCCGTGATGCGGTCGTTTTTCTGCCCTCTGGCCGTCAGCATCATTATGGGCGTGTTCACGCCCTCGGCGCGCAGGCGCTCGAGCACCTGGATGCCGTTCATCTTAGGCATCATTACGTCCAGTATCACGGCGTCATAGCCGCCCGTCAGGGCATATTCATATGCGTCAAAGCCGTTGTGCACGGCATCGACCGTGAAGTGGTTTTTTTCAAAGAAAACCGTCAGCGCCTCGGCAAGATCGAGCTCATCCTCGGCTATCAGCAGCTTCATCCTTATCACCTCTGAGCAGATTATAAATACCGGGCCTTGAAAAAGTCAAGCATTACAGCGCTTCCTTTGCTATTTCGCGGCTGCACGCTATGTTCAGGTTTCCGTTGCGGCAGCGCAGCTCGTCGAGAAACTGCTTGGGCACGCTGTCGCCCTTGAGAACGATACTGTACTGAAGCTCGTAGAGTGTGCCCATGTTCGAGGTCTTGACCTTCTCAAGGCTGTATGACCTTGCGTATTTTTCGAAAACGTCGTCGAAAAGTCCCTCATAGTCGAGGTTTTCGGGAATGGTTATCTTGAGGCTGCGCTCGGATGCGGGCGCTTTGCCGAAGCCGGACACGGTCAGAATAAGAATAACTGCGGATATTATCACGAAGGATATCGCCGCAAGGACGACATAGCCCATGCCGTCAGCAAGGCCGATGGCCATTGCCATGAACAGGACGCCTATCTCGCGCGCCGTGCCCGGAACGGAGCGGAACCTTACGAGGCTGAACGCGCCCGCGACGGCGACACCGGCTCCTATATTGCCGTTAACGAGCATGATTACGAGCTGAACGACCACCGGCAGTATCGCCAGGGCGACGGCAAAGCTCTGAGTCGAGCGCGAGCGATACATTCCGACAAAGGCGATGCCGAGGCCGAGTACGATGGATGTAAGAGTGCATATCAGGAAGGCCGACAGAGTCAGCTGGGTGGATATTATTGATTCAAGCACAGTTGAGCTCCTCCTTTTTTACCGTTTGTTTGAGAATATTGTTTTTATAGCACCAGCCGATCTTCGAAAACGAGGTCGGGAAGGCCCCGGCTTCGGACAGAAGCTCGCTGAGCCACAGCGGACATGTGCCGGGGATCTTCACCTCCATGAGCACCTCGTCGCGCGGCAGGATGAGCGCTCCGTGATCGCCGAGTCTGAGGTCGAGCTCGTCGGTGCGGAAGCGCAGGCCTGTGTCGAAGGTGATGCGCAGCTCGGGCTGCTCTGTGCCCGCAAAGGCCAGGCGGTCGTAGCCGATAAACACCTTGGGCGCGGTTTTGTAAAACGACTGGAACCACTCGATCTCACGGCCTATCTGGCCGAAGCTTTCACCGTCCGCAGCGCCGTTTAAAAACGCTGCTGCCGTTTCCGGTGCCGCCGTTATCCTGCGCTTGTATACGACGCCGTCGTACTTCTTTTTAAGCTCTACGAACACCTTGCCCTTATCGTCCGGCACGCCGTAGCTGCGCACGCGGAGCTTTTCCTTATAAACCGGCTTTTCTATCGATGCCCTGATAAGCTGCCAATCGTCGGTGTCATAATATATGTTGCAGATCGTATACTGTCCGAATTTGTCGGCCTGCATGTGATCGCGTATACCGTTTAATATGATATGCTGCTGCCCGCGCGTCAGGCGGTACTTCTTTTCGTAGCGCTTAAAGCAGCACTGGATGTTTTCTGACATTGTGCAAACCTCCTTTACGAGGCCATGATAATCCCCTTGCTTAAAATTTACCTAAAGAAAATTGAGAATATTTCTTTAAGTAGGTTTTAGGTCACGGCTTTACAATGGGCTCATCCGAAATGAAGGAGGTCATTTGATATGAACATCAAAAAACTTACAGCCCTCCTGCTGGCCGCAGCGATGATCCTGTCGCTGGCGGCGTGCTCAACGCAGGACGGCACAAAAGCCCAGACCGGCACGGAAAGCTATTCCGCAGACACGTCATTTACCTTTACGGACAGCGCAATAAGCGCCGACGGCGAAAGCACGGGGTATGAAATAGAAGGCACACACCTTAAAATTGAAAGCTCCGGCACATATCTGCTCACGGGCAGCTGCTCCGACGGCAGCGTTGAAGTGAAAAAGGGCACGACGGGCGTTACGCTCATCCTCGACGGGCTTGAGCTTGAAAGCTCGGACACGGCGCCCATTTCCTGCAACAAGTCCACCGAGGTCACGATCCTTGCCGCCGAGGGCTCCGAAAACTCCCTGAGCGACAGCGAAAAGAACAACGACGACGAATATGCCGACAACGAAAACGCGGAAAACGCCGTTATTAAATGTAAGGACGGCTCGCAGGTCACACTCTGCGGCGGCGGCACTCTGAACATCACGGCAAACGGCAAAAACGGCATCAAGTCCGGCGCGACCACCGACGAGGAGGGCGAGGCCTCCCTCACCGTAAAGGAGCTCACGCTCAACATCTCGGCTCCCGTGAACGACGCCATAAACGCGGAGCAGCTTCTGAACATCGAAAGCGGCACGCTGAACATCTCCGCCGCGGACGATGCGGTGCACTGCGACCTCGTTCTGAACGTCGGCGCAGAGGGCACGGACGGCCCGACGATAAACATCACCGAGTGCTATGAGGGACTGGAGGCAGCCGAGCTCAACGTTCTCTCCGGCGATATATCCATTCTCTCATCCGACGACTGCCTGAACGCGGCAAACTCCGACCTGACGGGCGTCAATTTCGTCATCAATATCTCCGGCGGCACGATAAACGCCTATGCAAGCGACGGCGACGGCTTCGACTCCAACGGTGATCTGAACATCTCCGGCGGCACGGTCGTCGTATGGACCGCAAACCGCGCCGACAACCAGCCCCTTGACGCGGACGGCACCCTGTCCGTCACGGGCGGCACGGTGCTCGCGGCCGGCGGCTCGAGCGGAAACGGTCTGAGTATCAGCGCAGAGCAGGCCTATGTTACCTACGGTTCGACCGGCGGCATGGGCGGCGGAAGCTCGCTCATCTCCAAGGGCGACGTCATAAGCATAAAGGACGAGAGCGGAAACGAGCTCTACGGCGGAGCCGCAGACTGCGACGCAGTCTATGTGTTCTTCTCCTCGGCAGCTCTCAGCGCCGACTCAAGCTACAGCCTGTACGCAGGCTCCGACAGCGTCGGAAGCGCGGCGGCACTGACCGGTACAGCCAGCACCGGCGGCATGGGCGGCATGGGCGGCGGTGATATGCAGCCCGGCGGCAGTCAGGCGCCCGGCGGCGCAGGCGGCGGTGATATGCAGCCTCCCGACGGTCAGGGACAGGGCGGCGGTCAGCAGCCCGGCGGCGATCCTCCCGCAAAGCCGCAGTAAGCAAAAATATCCGGCAGATGCTCGCCTGCCGGATATTTTCATTTCTTATACACGACAAAAAACCCGGTGCACGAGCACCGGGCTTTCTGTTTTTATGGGGAAGAGAGAGGATGAAAGAAAACAATCTGATCTGCTGTTTAATGTCCTGAGATTATTTGATCTCAAGACGTCTTGCCGCCGGCACCTCGGGGGTCTTCTCCGGCATGGTCAGGGTCAGGACGCCGTCGTTATACTCTGCGGTGATCGCGTCGGTGTCGATACCCTTGACGTTGAAGCTGCGGCTGAACGAGCCGTAGAAACGCTCGCGGCGGATAAAGCCGTTGTCGTTCTTCTCGTCCTTTTCCTCGGATTTGCGCTCCGCGGAAATGGTCAGGCAATCCTTGTCGATATCAATATTGATATCTTCCTTCTTGAAGCCGGGCAGCTCGGCCTCGAGCACATAGCTGCCGTCGACCTTCTTGATGTCGGTGCGGAAGCCGCTGATATCAGCGTCGTTCCAGAAGCTGCGGCTCATTTCCTCGAGCTCGCGGAAAGGATTATAAGATGCTACTTTACGATAGCCAAACGGTGTAAGTTCAAACATAATTAATACCTCCTAATATTTTTGGGAACAAGACCTAAACTCGAACTTTGCTTCTTCGCTTATGTCTTTTGTTTCTTTATGTATATAAAATAGCATATAATTATGAATAATCTTAGCGTTTTGTGTGAACAAAATGTAAACCTTAGCACTCTCAAGCTTCGAGTGCTAAGGTTTTATGTCTGCAAATAGTATTATGCCCTTGCGTGCGCGGCTTATTCGCCCTTTTTGTTCAGCGCCTTGTGCTTTACGAGAACGCGTATGGCAAAGGCTATCGCTGCGGCGGCGATGGCGATCGAGGTGTAGACGATCGCGGCATTGTAGGTGTTATTGATGTTTATCGCCTGCTGGGGACGGACAGGTACCGTCGGCGTAGGCGCTGCCTCGGCCGCATCGGGATCCTCCGTCGGCTCGGGCGTGGGGTCGGCAATCATCGGATGATCCGGAACGCTGAGCGGCGCTTCCGCCGCGGGCTTTCCGTCGGCTCCGAGAAGATCGCTCATGAGCACCCAGCCGCTGAAGCTCTCGCCTTCGTCGGCCGCAACGGTGACGTGGCCCCAGGGAACGTCGCCCATGTAGCTCACGCGGTACTCAACGGTGAGCTCTGTGTCGTTTTTTATGAGCATATACTTGCCGTTTACGTCGCACTCCGGGGTCTCCCAGGCGACGATGTAGCCGTCCTCATTATATGCCGTATAGGTTCCGCCGTCTTTTATGAGGTTATTCGGATCGTCCCAGGGGTCTGCGACGGGCTTGAGCCCGAGCTCGGCGCTCGCCGAAAGCGGCAGAGCCGCCGCTATGAGCAGCAGTACGAGGACGAAGAGAAGCTTATTTTTCATTTCAATGCCTCCAATGTGCATAAACACCCGAAGTATAGCACATAAGCCTGAAAAATGAAAGCTTTAATTTGTTAACAAATTGATTTTCCCCGCGTCACAGGGCGATGGGCACCGCGCCCGGCTCTATCGGGCAGGTATATCCCGCCTTCGAGCGGCGCTTGAACTCCTCGCGCGCTGCCTTTAAAAGCTCGGGATCCTCAATGAGGTCGATGACGGCTGCGGCCAGCACCTTGGCAGCGCAGAGCATGCCCTTATAGGCTATGGCGCTCTTGCCGCAGCTCACGGTCTGCCAGGTGTGCCCCGGCATGCCGCTCGGCCATGTGACGGTCTCGATCTGGGCTGCCGGCGTGAGCCAGCTCACGTCGCCTATATCGGTGCTGCCGGCGATAAAGCCCGTGCCGGAGTAATAGGGCATGAGGAAGTCGTTGAGCGGGTCTTTGAGCTCATGAGTCATTTTCATGACCGCATCGGCGATATCCGTGTCAAACTGTGCGGCGATGCCGGGCGCTTCCTTCTGCGGCGGAAATGTGCTGCGCAGAGCGGCGGCATAGGCGCGCTCGGAGTCGTCATGCTGCGGTACGCCTATCTTTTCGAAGTTATCGTACAGAAGCTTTTCGAGTGCATAGTTCGGCAGCAGCTCCGAGGTGCCGTCGATGAAAACACGCTCAAAGCTCGTTTCCGTCATCAGCGCCGCGCCCTCGGCTATCTTATCCACACGCTTTTGCAGCTCGACGCAGTCGCAAACCTTATTAGCGCGCGTCATGTACAGGACCTCGGCCTCGGACTGCACAACATTCGGCGACACTCCGCCGGTGTTTGTTATCGCATAATGCACGCGGCAGTCGCTCGCCATGTGTTCGCGCAGGAACTGCACGCCTATATTCATAAGCTCCACCGCGTCGAGCGCACTGCGTCCGAATTCCGGGCTCGAGGCCGCGTGAGCCGCAATGCCTTTGAATTTATACAGCACCTGAATGGAGGAGTTGTTCGTTCCTGTCCTGACCTGATTTACGTCCGACGGATGCCAGCTTACGGCGGCGTCGAGCTTTTCCCAGACGCGCTCGCGCGCAAGATATGCCTTGCCGCTGCCGCCCTCCTCGCCGGGGCAGCCGAAGAATATGACCGTGCCGCTGCTGCCGCTGTCCTCGAGGTATTTTTTCACCGCGAAGGCCGCCGCAAGCGAGCCCACGCCCAGCAGATTGTGTCCGCAGCCGTGGCCGTCGCCGTCATGAACGACGGGGTCCTTTTCGAACAGGCCCGCCTTCTGCGAAAGGCCGGAGAGCGCGTCAAATTCGCCGAGCACGCCTATATACGGCCTGCCGCTGCCGAAGGAGCCGCAGAAGGCGGTGTCGATTCCGCAGAGCTTTTCGTGCACCTCAAAGCCGTTCTCGCGCAGTATTTTGCAATAAAGCGCCGC
>CAVJKX010000006.1:0-84550 GCA_963650165.1 bacterium | reverse complement strand
ATTCCTTCAGCGACAGCTCTGGGTTTTCCCATATCTCGTCGGCCGTTTTTTTGTAGAAGTCCGCCATAGGCTCGACGGAGTCTATGGCGGCGTTTTTAAGTTCGTTTTTCTTTTCGTTCATATACATTATTTAATTACAATACCTTCGACAGGAAGTCCTGCAGGCGTTCGCTCTGCGGATGCTCGAATATTTCCTCGGGCGTTCCCTCCTCGACGAGCTTGCCGGCCGCCATAAACAGAACGCGGTTGCCGACCTCGCGGGCAAAGCCCATCTCATGGGTCACGACGACCATGGTCATGCCGTCGTGCGCAAGCTCCTTCATAACGTCGAGCACCTCGCCGACCATTTCGGGGTCGAGGGCGCTCGTCGGCTCGTCAAAGAGCATGACGTCAGGCTCCATGCACAGGGCACGGACAATGGCTATACGCTGCTTCTGGCCGCCTGAGAGCTGGATGGGGTATGCGTCGGCGCGGTCGGCAAGGCCGACGCGCTCGAGAAGCTGCATGGCCTTGGCCTTGGCCTCCTCTTTGGGCACATGCTTTACCTCGACGGGAGCGAGGATCATGTTCTCAAGTATCGTCTTATGCGGGAAGAGGTTGAAGTGCTGGAACACCATGCCCATCTTCTGACGGTGCTTGTTAATGTCTATCTTCTTGCTGGTTATATCGACGCCCTCGAACAGTATGGTGCCGCTCGTCGGCTCCTCAAGGAGGTTGAGCGAGCGCAGGAGCGTACTCTTGCCCGAACCGGAGGGGCCGATGACGACCATAACGTCTCCGCGGTTAATATCTACCGTAACGCCGTCTAGCGCCTTGATGGTGCCCTTTTTGTAGTATTTCTTCAGGTCCTTTACCTGTATGATCTTATCGTTTGTCACCGACGCTCATCTTCCTTTCAAAGTGTTCGATTATCTTGGAGGTGGGGAATGTCAGGCAGAAGTACACGACCGTCGCGACAAGCAGAGGCTCGGCTATGCGGTATGTCGCGCCCTTGACGGAGGCAACAGCGTACATGATCTCCTGCACGCCGATGGTATAGCAGATAGAGGATTCCTTGATTATCGTGACAAATTCGTTTGCGATAGCCGGAAGGATGTTCTTTATCGCCTGCGGCAGAATGATAAAGCGCATATTCTGCAGCTGCGTGAGGCCGAGCGAGCGCGCAGCCTCGGTCTGTCCGCCGTCAACGCTCTGGATGCCGGAGCGGATGATCTCGCACAGGTAGGCCGCGGAGTTGAGGCTCAGTGCGACAACGCCGGGCAGGAACCTGTCAAAGCGGATCGTTCCGAAAAGCTTGAAGTTCGGCAGCGAGATGTTGGCAAACAGTATGTAGTAGATAATGAACAGCTGAACGAGCATAGGCGTTGCACGGAACAGCTCGACATAGCAGCTTGACAGGAAGCTGATCGGATTGAAGCGGCTTATCGCCGACAGGATGCCCTGATCGCGCAGGTGGCCGTCCTTGTCGAGGCCGAGCGCCTTGAACGGACGCCAGTTGGAAAGGCGCATTGCCGCCAGAAACAGCGCCAGTATGAAACCGAACAAAACGGTCAGAAGGGAGAGCGAAACGGTGCAGACAAGGCCGTCGATAAACATGCCCTTGAAGCGTGCAACTGACTGGAAGCCCTCCGGTGATATCAGAGAAGTAAGCATTAAGCGAATTTCCTTTCAGCTTGAATAAACGGGAAAATTCTCCCCGGGATGCCCGGGGAGAATAACTGTGCTTTTTATCGGTCTGTCAGTCTTCGGCAACGATCTTGCCTTCGCTGAGGATGAAGTGCTCGCCGGAAGCAAGCTCGTTTGCCTCTGCAACATACTGGTCAACAACACCGTCGGAAACTGCTTCCTCGATGATGAGGTTGACTGCCGCGAGCAGGACCGCATTGTCCTTGTTTACGCCGATGACGCTGCCTTCCTTATCGTAGGGGACATCATAGATGACCTGCAGGTCGGGGTAGTTCTTTGCGTAGGTCTCTGCAACCGCAGTCTCGATAAATGCGCCGTCCATCTTGCCTGCGAGCATATCGGCAATGATATCGGTCACCTTTGCCATCTCAAGGACGTTTGCGTCGGGAGTGTACTGCTTTGCAAGGTCTGCCTGGATGGAGCCGATCTGTGCGCCGATGGTGTAGTCAGCGTTGTTTGCGGCATCGAAGGTCGGGAACTTGTCAGCGGTGGCCTTGGTGCATACGAAGGACTGGCCGCCCTTGTAGTAGATCGAGGAGAAGTTCATCAGGCCCTCACGGTCGGGGTCGGGAGAGTAGCCTGCCATGCCGAGGTCAACCTTCTTCGAGCCGAGCTCGTTGATGGTACCGTCAAAGTCCATGGGGATGACTTCAAGCTCAAGACCGAGCTTGTCGGCAATGTACTGAGCAAGAGCCATATCGAAGCCGACGATCTTGTACTCGCCGTTTTCGTCTGCGACATAGAACTCATAGGGGGCGAAGTCGGGGCTGGTAGCTACGGTGAGCTTGCCGTCCTCAACGGTCTTGAGTTCTGCCTTGAGCTCGTCAAGAGTCATGGTCGAGTAATCCTTTGCCGTATCGGTGTCGGAATCTTTACTGTCGGTATCGCTGCCGCATGCGCACAGTGAGAACACCATGAGCATTGCCAGCACCAGTGCTGTAATCTTTTTCATTTTTTATCCCTCTTATCAAATTTTTTAACAAAATCATGTGCCGTTTCTTACGACGATGCCTATATTAGCATGTTTATGCATCCATGTCAAGGAATTTTTGAAAAAATATTCGTAATTGCCAGCTAATTTGGTCTTAAGGATGAATAATATTCATTTTTGAGCGAATATTCACCATATCTATGAATTTATGCGCGTTTTTTTAAGAATGCCGTGAGTGAAAATACGGCAAAGGCGATGATATTGACGATGACTATCGCCGCTCCGGACGGAAGCTCGAAGGCGTAGGACGCGGCCATGCCGATGACAAAGCACACGACCGAGACCGCTCCCGAGCAGATAACGACGCTTTTGAAGCTTCGGCACAGGCGCATTGCGGTCAGCGCCGGGAAGATGATCAGGCTCGATATTAAAAGCGCGCCCATCATGCGCATGCCGATAACGACGGTCACGGCGGTGAGCACCGCAATGACGCTGTTGATAAGCTGTGCATGCGTTCCCGTCGCGCGGGCAAAGGTCTCGTCAAAGGTGACGGCGAATATGCGCGGGTAGAGCAGGATGAACATCAAAAGCACGGCGATCGAGAGCACGACGCTCAATACGGCGTCCGCGCGGCTGAGCGATAAAATGCTGCCGAACATATAGTTTGAAACGTCGGTGTTCATGCCGGTCGTAAGCGATACCGTAACAACGCCTATTGCAAGCGAGGACGAGGATATGAGCGCTATCGCCGCGTCGCCCTTGATCTTGCCGTTCTGATTTATCCTCAGCAGCAGGAAGGCCGCCGCGATGACGACCGGCACCGCGAGGTACAGCGGCGCAACGTTCACAGCAGCCGCAATGGCCAGCGCGCCGAAGCCGACGTGCGACAGTCCGTCGCCTATCATGGAATAGCGCTTGAGCACCAGCGACACACCCAGAAGAGCTGCGCACAGCGATACGAGTACTCCGACGACAACGGCGCGGATCATGAAGTGATACGAGAACATTTCCTTAAAAAGCTCTATCATATTCTCGACCCTCCCACAAATCTGCGCGCAAGGTCGCTTTCGCGGTACTGCGCGGTCGTTCCGAAAAACAGCTGGCTGCGGCCGAGGTGCAGGATGTGCGTCGCGTATCTCACGGCGGCGTGGATATCGTGCGATATCATGATGACGCTCGTATTGTCGCAGAGGTTTACGAGCTTTATGAGGTTATACATC
The DNA here is from genome assembly GCA_963650165.1 of bacterium. Taxonomy (GTDB): domain Bacteria; phylum Bacillota; class Clostridia; order Oscillospirales; family Oscillospiraceae; genus F23-B02. The sequence continues at coordinate 80,713 of CAVJKX010000006.1, read as the reverse complement.
TCGTTTGCCGCGACGGGGTCGAGCCCCGTGACCGGCTCGTCGAGCAGCAGCAGCTTTTTCGTCGCGCACATCGCCCGCGCGAGCAGTACGCGCTGCTGCTGGCCGCCGGAGAGGTCGAGATAGCAGCGGCCGGCAATATCGTCGATGCCGAGGCGCTCCATATTTTTTGCGGCCGCAGCCTTGTCCTCGGCGTTATAAAACATCCGGCCGCGCATGGAATTGAGCCTGCCGGAGAGCACGACCTCACGCACCGAGGCCGGAAAGTCGCGCTGTATCTGCGTCTGCTGCGGAAGATAGCCGATCTCCGTCGGCTCGAGCCCCGAAAAGCTTATCTCGCCCTTCGAGGGCGCTTTGAGACCCAGCAGGCCGCGCATGAGCGTAGTCTTTCCCGAGCCGTTTTCGCCGACGATGCACAGGTACGCGCCCGCATCGAGCGAAAAGTTTATGCCGCTGAGCACCGTTTCGCCGTCGTAGGCAAAGCTCAGATCCCTGCATGTTATCTGCGCCATCAGTAAAGCGCCTCCTTGAGTGTTTCGATATTCATACGCATGAGGTCAAGATAGGTCACGCCGTCGGAAAACTGCTGCGCCGTGACGCTGTGCGCCGAGTAAAACGGCAGCTTTTTGCAGCCGGTATCCTCGCAGATGACATCGGCCATCTTTTCATTGGAAAACTCCATGTACAGCACCGCCGGTATGTTCTCCTCGCGCACACGGTCGATGAGAAAGGCGACCGTCTTTGCCGAGGGCTCGGTCTGCGAGGAGCAGCCGGGGTAGGCCGCGTAGCAGGTCAGACCGTACTCGCGGGAAAAATAGCGCATCGGAAAACGGTCGGCAAAAACGAGCGTTTTGCGCACGCCGTTCAATACCGTTGTGCGTATCTCGATGTCAAGCTCCATGAGCTTTGCGTTATAGATCTCATAGTTGAGCATGTATTCGTTCATGTGCTCCGGGTCGGCCTCCGCGAGCTTGTCGCACAGAGCGTAGCAGATCTTCGCGGCGTTTCCCGGAGTCGTCCACACATGCTCGTCGAGCTCCTCTTCCCCGCCGCCGTCTTCGTCCTCTGCGGCATATATGCCCTCGCCGCTCTCCTCAAGCGTCTCGACGCAGTCCATCATCCGCAGGACGTTAACATTCCCGTCCACAAGCGACTCGACCCATGCCTCCGACTCACCGCCGTTGCATACGAACAGGTCGCTTTCCTGTATGGCGATTATATCCTTCGGCGCAGGCTCATACGAGTGCACCTCCGCACCGGGCTTTATCAGCAGCTTTATCTGCGCCCTGTCCCCCGCTATCTCGCGCGCGAAATCGTAGGCAGGAAAGCTCGTGCAGACAATTTGCAGCTTGGACGGATCCTTCTCCTCTGCCGCGTCCGTCGAGCAGCCCGTGAGCAGCAGGCTCAGGCACAAAAGCGCCGGTACAAGCTTTTCAAACAGCTTTCTCATGACAGCAGCACCGCCGCCGCGGTTCCTATAAGGCTCATGTTTTCGGCATTTATAAATTCATAACGCCTGCCCATGATCTCGCCCGCGTACACGTCCATGAAGCGCTCAAGCTCCGGGCGCAGGAGCCTGCCCGCGGAATACAGCGAACCGTCCACCGCGATGCACGCCGGGCGCTGCCGCCCCGCATCCGTAAGCTCGAGTATGCCGCAGAGCATCGAGGCTATGCACCTTGCCGAGCGCTCGAAGATCTCATTGATTATGTAAACCAAATTCACCTTATCCTCGCTGCTCATCCCCTTGGGGAAGCGTCCGCTGCCCCATTTGTCGATGGTCGGAGTGGTGACCTCGGTCATTTTTTCTATCATCTCCGTCGCCCGCTCGGAGAAAAGCCCCTCGGCGGCGGCCATTTTCAGCGTGTACATGCAGACCTGCCCGAGGTAGCGGCCGGATATCATTTTCTCGCCGGTGAATTCGCCGGTATCCGGGAGGTCGGCATCCATGGCCATGTCCGCATCGCCGCGCGGGAAGGCGTTAAACGAGCCGCTTTCAAGGTCGACGAGCATTTTTTTGCCGCCCTCGAGCCCGAGCTTTGCTATCCTGCCGCACTCGATCTCGCAGCAGGTGTTGCAGCCCGTCCCGGCGACGAGGCCGATATAGCCGTCGTAGCTGCCGTGAGCGAGGGCCTTGCCTGCAAGCAGCGTCGCCGGAGTGTCGTTGAGGACGACTATCCTCCCCGGCCTTTCGCCCCTGCGCTCAAGCTCGGAGCGCAGAGCCGCGCCGAGGTACGAGCCGACGGCTCCCTCGATCTCGACCTGCTTTGTAAGTCCGAGCACCCTGCCGTCGCGCTCCGGCGTTATGTCAACCGGATACGAGAAGCAGAAGCCGATATCCGGCGACTGCGCAAGAAGCGGCTGCACGCAGTCGGCAACGCAGGATATGAACTCATCCCACGCTGCGGGCTTCTCCGCTCCCGGCATCGGGCGCTTTTCGAGCGACTCGATAAGCGCGTTTTTGCCGTCGAAGCAGACTATCGCCGTGCGGAAATTGGTGCCTCCCGCGTCGATGACGACGGCTTTTTCGCCCTTTCTGAGCCTGCCGGAGGCATAGAGATAGGTCGGCAGCATGGGCATTTCCTTCTGCGGCGCGGAGAGCCCCGCGAGCATCGCCTCGGTAAAGGCCTTCGTGCTCTCCGTCAGATCGACGCGCTCGGCATCCATGCCGTGAGCTTTCATAAACTGTGCTACTTTTATCATTTCATACCTCAAAAAGACCCGGCCATGAGCCGGGTCTTTGATTAAAAATTTTCTTACTTCTCTGCGTCGGCCGGAACGTCCTTTATCGACTGCACGACGCCCTCCGCAAGGCCCGCGAGGCCCTGTATCTCGCTGGGGATGATGATCTTCGTGGCCTTGCCGTTGGCTGCTGCCGCGAAGGCCTCAAGCGCCTTGATCTTCAGCACCGCGTCGCTCGGCATGGACTCGTTTATAAGGCGGATGCCCTCGGCGGTAGCGGTCTGGACCTTGAGGATAGCCTCGGCCTCGCCTTCCGCTTCAAGGATCTGCTGCTGCTTCTTTGCGTCGGCGCGCAGGATGGCCGACTCCTTCTCGCCCTCGGCCTCGAGGATGGCGGCTCTCTTTTCGCCCTCTGCGCGCAGGATGGCCTCGCGGCGTTCACGCTCAGCCTTCATCTGCTTTTCCATGGCCGACTGTATCTCTTTGGGCGGCAGGATGTTCTTTAGCTCAACGCGGTTGACCTTGATGCCCCAGGGGTCGGTGGCTTCGTCAAGAATGGTGCGCATCCTGCCGTTTATGAGGTCGCGGCTCGTAAGGCACTGGTCGAGCTCGAGATCGCCGATGATATTGCGCAGCGTCGTCGCCGAGAGGTTCTCGATAGCTACCATGGGGTGCTCGATACCGTAGGTATACAGCTTGGGGTCGGTTATCTGGAAGTAGATAACGGTGTCGATCTGCATGGTCACGTTATCCTTGGTGATAACGGGCTGGGGCGGGAAATCCGCGACCTGCTCCTTGAGGGAGATGGTCTTTGCGACTCTTTCGAAGAAGGGGATCTTGACATGGATGCCGGTCCCCCACGTCGCCTGGTATTTGCCGAGGCGCTCGATTATCATTACCTTGCTCTGCTGGACGATGCGGATATTTCTTACGATTATTATGAGCGCAAGAAGTATCAGCGCGTAGATCACATACTGCATTTGTTTTCTCCTTAAATTATTATTTTACCGCTTCGGCCGCGGACATGACTATAAGCTTCACGCCGTCAATGCGCTGCGCCGTAACGAGTGCCCCCTCGGGGATCGTCTCGCCGTCGCTCACGCTCCGCGCCGTCCATGTTTTTCCGTCTACATACACTGCGCCCGTGCCCGCGATATTATCTATCGTCTCGGTCACGCGGCACTCCTTGCCGATAACTATATCGGCGTTTGTCGGTTCGACCTTGTTGTTGACATACTTTTTGACAAGCGGCCTTGTGTAATACAGTGTCACCGCCGACACGATGAGAAATGCGGCTATCTGAAGCCACATGGGGGCATCGAGCATCGCGCACAGCAGCGCCGCCAGAGAGCCGACGGCAAACCATATGCACACGAGCCCTACCGTCGCCGCCTCGACGACGAGGAAGAACACCACCGCGATCAGCCAAAGCGTTGTCATCGTCATTTCAACAGGCATTGCTTTCACCTCCTGCTTTAACTGATATATATTGTATTACATTTATCAATATTAAGCAACAACAATTTATCGTGCGGGCGCAAATCACGCATTAGCACTTTACATTTGTGATGTGTTGATGTAATATAACATCGTATCAAAGGAGGCATACCCATGAACAAGCTTAACAGAAAACCCCGCAATCAGGATATGTACAAGGCGATACTTACGCTCAGCACCGTTGAGGAATGCATGAATTTCTTCGACGATCTGTGCACAGTCACCGAGATACAGGCGATGGAGCAGCGCTATCAGGTCGCAGTGTGCCTTTCCAAGGGCATGATATACAACGACATTCTGGCCGAGACCGGCGCCTCGAGCGCCACGATAAGCCGCGTCAACCGCTCCTTGCAGTACGGCAAGGACGGCTACGAGATAGCGTTTGAGCGTCTGGCCGCGCAGCAGGATCAGGACTGATGGCGGCATCCTACGGGCCGCTGTCGATATGGTACGATACGCTCACGGGCGATATCCCCTATCCGGAATTTGCCGACTTCTACGAAGCGCGCTTTTCCGACGACGGCGGCGAATTCGGGACGATCCTCGACCTGTGCTGCGGCACGGGAACGCTCACGGCGCTCATGGCGCAGCGCGGCTATGAGATGATAGCGGTCGATGCGTCGGCGGATATGCTCATGCAGGCCTCCGGCAAGGCAGGCGGCGCTCCGGTCATGCCGCTGTATCTGTGCCAGGACGCGGCCGGGCTCGACCTTTACGGCACGGTGGACGCGGCCTACTGCTCGCTCGACGGGATAAACTACATTCCGCCGCAGGAGCTTGCAAAGGTGTTTGACAGGCTGCATCTTTTCGTGCGCCCCTACGGGCTTTTCATATTCGATATCAAAACACCTGAGAGCCTGAAGGCGCTCGACGGTGAAGTTTTCGTCGATGAGACGGAGGATGTGCTCTGCCTCTGGCGCGCGGATTTTTCCGCGGAGGATAACAGCCTGCTGTACGGCATGGATCTTTTCTCCCGGCGCGGCAGACTCTGGCAGCGCGAGTGCGAGGAGCATGTGGAATTCGCCCACTCGCCCGAGGAGCTGAAGGCGGAGCTTGAAAGAGCGGGCTTTGAGCAGGTTTGCTTTTACAGCGACTGTCCGCAGGGCGGCAAAGGCAGACTCTTCATATCGGCTAAAAACACAAGCATTTATTGAGGTAAGGTTATGGACAGAATATTGAGAGCGACGGCCGGAGACGGCTTTGTAAAAATGTCGGCGGTCAGCGCGAGGGATACGGTGCAGCGCGCAAAGGATATCCACGGCTGCACGCCCACGACGGCGGCGGCACTCGGCAGGACGCTGTGCGCGGCATCCATGCTCGGCAACATGATGAAGGAGGACGACGGCAGCCTCACCGTGCGCATAAACGGCGGCGGCCCCATCGGCAGCGTCATCGCGGTTTCCGACAGCATGGGCTTTGTGCGCGGCTATGTGACAAATCCCAAGGTCGAGCTCCCGCTCCGCGAGGACGGAAAGCTCAACGTCGGCGCGGCGGTCGGCCGGGACGGCATGATAACCGTCAGCCGCGACATCGGGCTCAAGGAGCCGTATATCGGCTCTACGCAGCTCGTTTCCGGCGAGATAGCCGAGGATCTGACGGCGTACATGCTCGAGAGTGAGCAGATACCGGCAGCCTGCGGCCTCGGCGTGCTGGTGGACACCGATCTGAGCATAAAATCAGCCGGCGGCTTCATCGTGCAGCTCATGCCGGGCGCTCCGGATGAGCTCATAGACAGGCTCGAGGAGAATATCACGATGATGGACGCCCTGACGACGATACTGGCCGAGGACGGACTTGAGGCCGTGTTCGGGCAGGTGCTCAAGGGTCTTGAGCATCACATCGTCGGTGAGGATGTGATCGGCTATCGCTGCAAATGCAGCCGCGAGCGTGTTTCGGGCGCCATTCTCGGCATCGGCGAGGACGAGCTGCGCAGCATGATAAGCGAGGGCAAGAACGTTGACGTAAGCTGCCAATTCTGCGACGCGGTGTACACCTTCACTCCCGACGATATCGCCGCTCTGCTCGAGCAGGCAAAAAACGATTAAAAACTTAAAAATTGTTGTTGACAATTGGGGTCAGCTTTAGTATAATAAACGAGCCGCTGATGAGGGAGCATAGCTCAGCTGGTTAGAGCACCTGCCTTACAAGCAGGGGGTCACTGGTTCGAGTCCAGTTGTTCCCACCAATTTATCAGCATATGCCTCTGTAGCTCAGTAGGTAGAGCAGCGGACTGAAAATCCGCGTGTCGTTGGTTCAACTCCGACCGGAGGCACCATTTGCGGGCATAGCTCATCCGGTAGAGCGCCACCTTGCCAAGGTGGAGGTAGCGAGTTCGAGTCTCGTTGCCCGCTCCAGAAAGCGTTTGCAGGCTGCGTTGTAAAAAGCCTGCAAACTTATATGGCGTCATAGCCAAGTGGTAAGGCAGCGGACTGCAAATCCGCGATTCCCCGGTTCAAATCCGGGTGACGCCTCCAGAAAAATCCGAACGCAGTGCGTTCGGATTTTTTACTTTTTTCCCGTTATGTACAGAATAAACTTGACTTTGCGGCGCAATAATCTGTATAATGGCCTTGTAAGGTTGTTAAAAAACTAACCAATTCATAAAACAAGGAGGCAATTATTATGGATCGCAAAATCAGAGTTGTTCAGTACGGTGCAGGCAAAATGAGCCGCTATCTTATGCGCTATGTCATCGAGCACGACGGCGAGCTGGTCGGCGCATTCTGCCGCAACAAGGGGCATATCGGCAAAGATGTCTCCGAGATAATCGGCGGTGGCTTCCCCCACGTCGGAGTGACCGTCGAAAATTCGGCCGACGCGGACAGACGCATCGGCGAGCTCAGGCCCGACGTCTGCATCATTGCGACGCGCAGCACGGTTGCAGAGCTTGAGGACATTTTCACCGTCTGCGCAAAGCACGGCGTCAACGCCATAACGACCTGCGAGGAGGCGCTGTACCCCTGGAATTCCTCCCCCGCTCTCACGGCAAAGCTCGATAAGCTCGCCAAGGAGGGCGGCTGCACGCTCACGGGCGTGGGCTACTGCGACCTGTACTGGGGTACGATGGTCACGAACCTCGCAGGCTCCTCGCATAAGATCACAAAGATCGAGGGCAGCAGCTGGTACAACGTCGAGGACTACGGCGTGGCTCTGGCCGAAGGGCACGGCGCGGGGCTCTCGATCGACGAGTTTTACAAAACCATCGGCTGCTACAACGAAACTCCGTCGGATGAGATGAAGGAGCTCGTCGAAAGCGGCAGATACGTTCCGTCATATATGTGGAACCAGAACGGTTGGCTGTGCAGCAAAATGGGACTGCACGTCACCTCGCAGACACAGAAATGCATCCCCTGCGTTGACAAGGAGGATCTCAGATCCGAAACGCTGGGCATGGTCGTCAAGGCCGGCTGCGCCACCGGCATGCGCGCCGTCGTCACCACCGAGACCGAGGAGGGCATCACCCTCGTCACAGAGTGCGTCGGAAAGATCTACAATCCTGAGGAGACCGACAAGAACGTCTGGACGCTGTACGGTGAGCCGGACACCACCTGCATCGTCAATCAGCCCGCGACGGTCGAGCTCACCTGTGCGACGCTCGTAAACCGCATCCCTCAGCTCATTGACGCACCGGCGGGCTACGTCACGACCGACCGCTTCCCGTACAACGAGTATATGGTCCATCCCATGAACCGCTACGTCAAAAGCAAATAAGCAGCAAACAGCTTTCAGGGCAGCCTCAGCGGCTGCCCTGATTTTTTGTGCATATAAAACGGGTGCGGCGTGGGAGAGCCGCACCCTAAACCTCCGCTTTAGCTGCGGGCGGATGCTGAAGCATTCATCCGTCCGGCGCAGCGATTCGGGGGCAACACTGACTTGAGTTTATACTATGCCGTACTTCTTGAGCAGATCGACAACGACGTTGTTGGTCAGAGGCTCCTTGAGCAGGCCGAGCAGCGGCATGATCGACGGGAGCAGGAACTCCGCCGGCTTCTTGCCGTCGAGGAGCTTGCTCGTTGCGTACAGCAGGTCGCGCACGTCGTACACCGAGCCCCAGACTTCGGGAACACCGCGGTCGATATTGCACAGCGTGTATACCGCTTCCATGCCGGTGCGGATCGAATACTCGGTGGTAAACACGGTGTCGCGCGGGGTATCGGCAAACTGGCCGACGAACGCGAGGTTTACCGAGCCGTCGGGAACGACCTTGGGCCGGTCACCCTCCGCTCTGGGCATGAAGAAGGTGGTGACGTAGGGCATCATGCAGGGAGTGGTGTTGCATTCGTTTGCGGCAAGCTCCATGATCTGATCCTCGGGGATGCCGATATGATACAGCCACTCGGCCGCAAGCTCTATGCCGGTGCACTGGTACATGGGCTTTTTGATAAAGTCGCCCTCATCGTCCCAGCAGTTGAGGCCGTAGACCCAGATCAGGCAGTGATCGGAGGGCTGCTCCTGGAACTGGCCCTGACGGTTTATCGTCCAGCTCACGAGCCAGCTCGAGTCGCGGCAGGTCACGATGCCGCCGGTGACGACCTTGCCGGAGAGCGGGTCACGCTTGCATATCTTCTGAATGGCGTCGAGGATCTGCTTGTTTGCCGTATCGACGGTCCAGGATTCCCACGAGGTCTCCTTGATGCCGGCAAAGAACTTCTCGGGGCGGCCGAAGGCCGGATCCTGAGCCGCGATCTTCTTCCACATCTCTATCGACGGGCCCTCGCCGTTCTTGATGTTCAGGACGGGCGCATGGGTCTGATCGCCGTATGCCGAAGCGTCGCCCTGGCAGCCGTTTGTGCAGATGACGAGATCGTCCTCGGTGAGGTCGATGACCTTCTCGGCGCCGCCCTGGGTGTACTCTATCTTCTTTGCGACCTTCTTCTCGGGAGTGCAGTCGCAGACGATGTTGGTAACGGTCGTATCGTAAAGGATCTTGCCGCCGTGGTCGGTGATGTACTTGCACATGGGCAGGATCATGGATTCATACTGATTGTAGCGCGTAAAGCGCAGTGCGCTCAGATCGGGCAGACCGTCTATATGGTGGATGTAGCGCTGCAGGTACAGCTTCATCTCAAGCGCGGAATGCCATTTTTCGAACGCGAACATGGTCTGCCAGTAGGTCCAGAAATTCGTCTGATAAAACTCGTCGTCGAACACGTCATCGATCTTCTTATCCTCAAGGGACTTGTTCGTGGCCATGAACAGCTTCAGAAGCTGGGTCGCCGCGCCTGGGGTAAGGCCGTACTTCCTGTCGGTGTGCGCATCCTGACCCTGCTTTTCGGTGACGCGGCACAGGGAGAAGTTCGGGTCCTCCTTGTTCAGGTGATAATACTCGGAGAAGATCGTTTCGCCGGGGTTAACGATGGAGGGAATGGATTTGAACAGATCCCACATGCACTCAAAGTGGTTGTCCATCTCGCGTCCGCCGCGCATGATAAAGCCCTTGGTCGCATCGTAAATACCGTCGCAGGAGCCGCCGGCAAGGGGCAGATGCTCGAAAAGGGTGATGTGATCGCCGGGCATCTGTGCGTCGCGGATCAGAAAGCAGGCCGCCGCAAGGCCCGCGAGGCCGGTGCCGACTATGTAAGCCGATTTCCTGTCAATGCCTTCCGGCTTTTTGGGTGTAGCAAATGCCTCGTAGTTGCCGCTGCTGTAATACATATTTATTCCTCCTAAAAATTTATTTTGTCTGCACATGGTGCAGTAAATCACATTTTTATGTCCCGGAGTTTTTCTATGGCCCGCAGAGGGCACGCAAGAAAGCATGCTCCGCAGCCGATGCATCTGCTTTGGTCGATGATCATGGGCACTCTGCCCGCATCGATGCAGCTGACGGGGCATCTTGAACGGCAGCCCCCGCAGCCGACGCATTTATCGCCTATAAAATAAGCATTCATTCACGGTACCGCCCTTTCGGCATCCGCACACACCGGCGGCAGTATGAGCTGCCGCCAATGCGCGGTGGGATAAGTTCCGGAGAGACGAATTATTGTCCGGCAAATTTTTCGAGGGCGCGGCGGTCGAGGATGACTATCCTGCCCCTGCCCGTTTCTATGATGCCGAGGTCGCGCAGCTTGTCGATCTCGCGGCTCACGACGACGCGCGTCGTGCCGAGGCTGTTTGCTATCTCCTCATGCGTCACGACGACGGTGTCGCTTTTAAGTCCGCGGCTTTTCTCGATAAGCTCGCGCGCCACGCAGTGCCGCAGATCGTTGAATACGAAATACGAAATGTTATTGAGTATAGCCTGAGCGGTCTTGGCGCAGGTCTCGTAGACGAACAGCGACATCTGCCATTCGCCGCGCGCCACCGCCGACAGGCTCGGTCTCTGCAAATACGCAAGCTGCGTTGCCGCGTCCGCCTGAAGGCAGGGTATAACATCGGTTTCGAGGGCCTTATCGACGGTCATGATGCTGAACGCATCGCCCTTTTTCAGATGAAACAGCGTTATCTCACGCCCGGAATCGGAGGCAAGATAAACTCTCAGCCCGCCCTCGAGGACAAAGATTATACCGTCCTTTTTGACCGTTTTGAAAACGACGTGCTCTCCTCTGCCGTAGCTTCGGAAGATCGCGTTGTCCCGAAGGATGCTCTGCTGCTTTTCGCTCAGCGCGTCCCAGAACGGTATGCACTCGCTTATGCCGTGCTTCATTTATATCACTCCTGCATCAAATATTTTTCTCCCACGGGCGCTTTTGTTATAGGTACTAACATTTGTGCCCAAAAAAATTTGTGCGGAAACGTTTTTCTGTTTGACTGAATTTTATCAAAACCCGAACACATTTCCGCATCTTTTGTTACTTAATTCAGAAAATATTTAGTCATATTTTATATTTTGTATGTATCGTATAAATTCAGCTGTCGCTTTTTATGTAATCTGCGATGATTTTCGAGGAGGTGCGCAGAGTTTCGACGGGATCGACTGCGACCTGCGTGCCGTCATAGATATTCGTTCCCGTGTAGGCGTTTATGAGTATCTGATATATCATGTGTATATCCGTATCCGCGCGTATCGAGCCGTCGTCTATTCCCTCGCGCAGGGCCGTGAGCGCCGGTATCGGTATCTCCCTGTCGGCAAACTGCCAGAACACGTCTTTTATGCTGAGCTCGGTCTCGATGTTCTCCGCCATGGCGCAGCTGAGCATTTCGCGCGTGTAGGCATACCATTTGGGCATTTCGGTGTAGGTATCGGTATACTCGTCCATACAGGAGACATACTTTTCAAAGCCCGTATGCAGGCCCCTTGTCCGCTCCGTGTACCGCTGCATAAATCTTTCGTAGAATTTTGCAAGCGCGTCACGCCACGCGGCGATAACGAGGCCGTCCTTCGTGCCGAAATAGCGGTAGACCGACATCGGGGTCAGGCCGGCCTCCTTTGCGATGCGGTTTATGCTCGTGACCGCGACCCCTTCGTCTATGAACAGCGCCTGCGCGGTCTCTATGACGCGCTGCCTGTTTTCGTCTCTTATCTGCTGCTTTGACATGCCTTGAGTATCTCCGACGCCGCGCGTGCTGCCGCTCCGGCGTCCTCCGTGTACACATCCGCGCCGATCTCGTCGCAGAAGCTCTGACTTATGGGCGCACCGCCTATAAGTATCCTTACATCATCGCGTATGCCCCTTTCCTCGGCAAGCGACACGACGCGGCGCATTTCGTTCATGGTCGTCGTCAGCAGCGAGGAGCAGGCTATTATGCCGCAGCCGTGCTCAATGGCGGCGTCTATAAAGCTCTCGGCCGCGACGTCGGTCCCGAGATCGTAGACCTCGATGCCGCTGCCCTCCATCATGATCTTGACGAGGTTCTTGCCGATATCGTGCATATCGCCGCGCACGGTGCCGATAACCGCGCTGCCGATGCTCGCGCTCTGTCCTCCCTCGCCCACCATGTACGGCTTCAAAAGCGCGGTGGCTGCCGACATGCAGCGTGCGGCGATGAGCATTTCGGGCACGAAAACGCGGTTTGCCGAGAAATCGTCGCCGAGCCGGTTCATGCCCTTTACGAGGCCGCCGGAGAGTATATCCTGCGCGGAAAATCCCTCGTCGAGAGCCTCACGGCACAGTGCAAGCAGCTTCTTCTGCTGGCCGCGGCACAGCGCGGCGCTTATGCGGTCGAGCACGCCCTCGCCCACGGGCTCCTCGCTCGCGGGCTTTTTCTCCTCGACGGGCGCGGGGCTCTCGCCGAGCACGCGGCGCGGCACCGGCGGCAGATCAAATGCCGGAACGTGCAGGAGCGCATTGTACTCGTCTATCGCCTGATTTATATACTTATCCACATGCGGGAACACCGAGCCCGGCACGCCGTAGGTTATCGACGGGATAAAATGCCCGCCGGGGCAGCAGTCCCTGAGGGTTTTCCGCGCATAGGCGAGTATATCCTCTGGCTTTGAGTCCTCCCTGTCTATCGCTGCGCCCATGCCGCCCATGAGGACGATCCTGCCCTTTATATGCTTTTGCAGGGCCGGTATATCGTTCTCCGGCAGGGTGCCCTGCCAGACCTGGATGCCGACCTCGGCCATATCGTCGATTATCGGGACGAGATAGGAGTCCGCATGGTGCAGGGCGATGCAGCCGCGCGAGCGGATATAGCCGTAGAAGCGGCGGTAGGGCTCCTTTAAAAATTCGCGCCACATATCCGGCTTCATGAACAGCGCATCCCTCGTGCCCCAGTCGTCGTGCGAGAATATCACATCGGGATGAAGATTGTCTATGAGCATTTTCACATAGCGCAGGCGGTACTCGGTGATGTATTTAATAAGCTCGTGCATTTCGTCGGGATGCTCGTAGAGATTGGTGAGCGTCGGCTCAAAGCCCATGAGGAAATGGCACTGCTCGAATATGCCCGTGCCCATGAAGCCCGCGACGAGCTGCCCGTCACCGGCGGCCTCGCGCGCTTTTCGGCGGCACTCCTCCCAGCCCTCGGTGCAGTTATGCTCGAGATCCGGCGCGTGCACGGTTTCCTTCCAGCGCGTTATGTCTCTGCACACGGCAAGATCGCCGTGGTTCAACGGCATTGCGCCGGGCGCGTTTTCGGGAAAGCTTATGGTGGTGCCCCAGCGGTCAACGCTCACGCTGCCGCGCTTACGGTTGCCCCTGAGATATATGTTTATCGGATCGTAAAGGCACATATGCAGCGCCTCATACTGCTTGAGCTGACGCTCCGGCCGGCCGTCGGGCTTCAGCAATTCAAGAAAAATTTCCTTTGCGGTCTGCATAAAATTTCACTCCTCTGAATAAAGCAGGCACGAAGTGTAGGCTATCGTGCGCGGCCCGTAGTTATATTTAAGTCCCGAGCGGACACATATATCGCTGACGAAGAGGCCGAAGGCCTCCATGGACGAAAGGCGCTTTGCCGGATAGCGGCAGGGCTTGTCCGGATAGGTGCATTTTGCGCACACGGTGCATGCTCCCGCCGTGAGCGGAAGACAGCCGGGATACAGCAGGCGCGCCTGACGCACGAAGTTCAAAAAGCGCTTTTTATGCTCTGCTGCGGTGCTCTGCATGCCGTCATAGTCAAACTCGTCGCAGAGCTCGCCGACCGTCTGCACGAGCAGACATCTGCTGTAGCCCGCGATGCGCCGTTTTGCATGCTCTATGCTGCCGCAGGCGGGCGGGCAGGCCCAGTTCGTATTCCATTTTCCGCAGCGTCCGGAGGCGCACATTTCCCGCACGTCCTCCAGCGGAGTGAGCGCCGCCATATCGGCAAAGCCGATGTGCGAAAAGCCGTTTTCAGCGGCCAGCGTAAGAATATCCGTCATATTTCCTCAGTCTCTTGACAAAGCATGAACTTACTGATAAAAAATATATCATAATGTTCAATTATATTAAGGGGGTCAGCTCGTGTCAAGCGTTCGGGTGCTGCTCGGCGGCAAAAGTTTCGATATTGAAGCCGAAGCGGGCGAAATGCTGCTCCCTGCACTGCGCAAAAACGGCTTTACCCTCCCCGCCGCCTGCGGAGGCCGGGGCAAATGCGGCAAATGCCGCGTTGTGATAAACGGAGTGCAGCGCCTTGCCTGCCGCGCTGCGGTGGCCGACGGCGACGAGGTCGTCCTCCCAGAGGGCTCCGGCGGCAGGATACTCACGCAGACGCCCGCCATAGAGCATACGGGCGGCAAAATGACCGGCTGCGCCGCTGCGGTCGATCTCGGCACGACGACGGTCGCGGTAAGGCTGTACGATCTCGGTACAGGGCGCGAGGAGGCTACGCTGAGCGCATGGAACGCGCAGGCATCCTACGGCGGCGACGTTATAAGCCGCATACAGCATACGATAGATACGCCCGACGGCTTGAATGAGCTGTCGCGCATCATACGCGGGCAGGTCTCGGAGCTGATAAGCTCGGCACTCGGCCGCTGCGGCAGGGATAAGGCGGAGCTGCGGCACACCGTGCTTGCCGGAAACACCGTTATGCAGCATATATTCGCCTGCCTGCCGGTTAAAAGCATCGCGCTTGCACCGTTTACGCCGTACACGCTGTTTGACGGAGGCTTTGACGATACGCTTCTCGGTGCGCCGCTGTACTATGCTCCCTGCGTCGCCGGATATGTCGGCGGCGATATCACCGCCGGACTTCTGGCATCGGGACTGTACAAGAAGGACGGGCGGTACCTGTTTCTCGATATCGGCACGAACGGCGAGATGGCTCTCGGCGGAAAGGGCGGCTTTCGCTGCTGCGCCGTCGCCTCGGGTCCCGCGTTTGAGGGTGCGGGCATAAGCTGCGGCATGGCTGCGGTCGACGGAGCGGTGAGCCACGTTCGCTATGACGGCGGCTTTCTGTACGATCTCATAGGTGAAGGACAGCCGCGCGGCCTGTGCGGCTCGGGGCTTATAGACCTTTGCGCGGCGCTGCTCGGGCAAGGCTGCATCGACGGCAGCGGCAGGCTCCTGCCGCCGGAGGAGGCTCCGGAGAAAATGCGCCGCTGTCTCAGGCGCGACGAAAACGGCAACGGCGTTTTCGGCCTGACGCGCGAGGTCTGTCTCACGGCGCAGGACGTGCGCAGTCTTCAGCTTGCCAAGGCCGCGGTCGCGGCCGGTATAAAGGTGCTGCTCGACCTTGAGGGCATGAGCGCCGATGAGCTTGACGGGGTATATCTCGCCGGCGGCTTCGGGAGCTATCTCGGCCCGAAAAGCGCCGTCAGGATCGGCATGCTGCCGGACATTGATCACCGCAGGCTCCGCAATCCCGGAAACACGGCTCTTGCCGGAGCGTCCATGGCGGCGCTCGATCCCGAAAGGCTCGGCGGAATGCGGGATATTGCGCGAAGCTGCGATTATACGGAGCTCTCCGGCCGCTCGGACTTTGCCGATGCCTTTGCCGGGAGCATGACATTCTGAAAACTCACTACGGAGGTTAATTATTATGGAGATCC
Organism: bacterium; assembly: GCA_963650165.1. Lineage (GTDB taxonomy): Bacteria > Bacillota > Clostridia > Oscillospirales > Oscillospiraceae > F23-B02. The sequence goes on along the minus strand of CAVJKX010000006.1, from coordinate 65,178 downwards.
GTTTCCCGCTTATACTTGACGGCGCGACCGGCACCGAGCTGCAGAAGCGCGGCTACATGGGCGACATGAGCGCCGAGCAGTGGGTGCTCGAAAATCCGGACAGCATAGTCGATATCCAACGCGGCTACGTCGGGGCCGGAAGCAACGTCCTGTACTCGCCGAGCTTCGGCGCAAACAGGCGCAAGCTCGAGGAGCACGGCATATTCAACAAAACGGCGGAGTATAACCGCCGCCTCGCGGCGCTGTCGAAAGAAGCCGCCGGAGGCAGGGCCTGGGTAGCGGGCGATATCTCCCCCACGGGCATGTTCCTTGCCCCCCTGGGCGAGGCCTCGTTCGAGGAGCTTGTGGATATCTACACCGAGCAGGCGGCCGGGCTCGAGGAGGCCGGGGTCGATCTGTTCGTTATCGAAACGATGATGACGCTTTCCGATGCGCGTGCGGCGGTGCTCGCGGTGCGCAGCGTGAGCGAAAAGCCCATATTCGTGACCTTCACCTGCGACGATACGGGGCGCAGTCTCTCCGGCACGGACGTGACGGCGGCGCTCACCGTTCTGCAGGGCATGGGCATAAGCGCCTTCGGTCTGAACTGCTCGGCAGGCCCCGAGCAGATGCTCGTGCAGCTTGAGCGTCTGCGTGAGTTTGCACGCGTGCCGCTCATAGCAAAGCCCAACGCCGGCATGCCGCAGATAGTTGACGGCAAAACGGTGTACGACTGCCCGCCGGAGGATTTCACTGCCTTCGTGCAGCCCATGCTCGATGCCGGCGTTGCCATATTCGGCGGCTGCTGCGGCACGACGAGCGGGCACATAGCGGCGCTCAGGGATGCGCTCAGGGGCGCGGATTTTGCCCGTCCCGCGCCGGAGCACACGGATATGCTTCCCGCCTCGACCGAAAAGGAGCCTGCGTATCTTCCCGCCGGCGCAAGGCACGGCCGGGTGCTCGATGTCAGCGGTGCGCTTGAGGATGAGCTTTCCGACGAGCTCGACTCGGACGAGGTGATGGTCGCGGTAAGGCTCTGCGGCTGGGAGGATGTCGACACCTTTGCCGACTGCCAGTACATGATAAGCAAGCCCCTGTGCATAGTGTGCGACGACGCCTCCGTTCTGGAGTCTGCGCTGCGCGTATATCAGGGCCGCGCCCTGTACGAGGGCGGCATTCCCGAAAGCGAGCTGCTGCCTCTGTGCGATAAGTACGGCCTGATAATCTGAGCCTTTGTGCGATGCTTCAAAACCGCCCTGCCGGGCGGTTTTGCTGTTCAGGAGCTAAGAAACGTGCTATAATAATAAAAACGAAGACTCAGGGAGGGGTTTAATGGATAAAAACAGAGACCTTGAAATTGCACAGAGCTGCCGTATGAGCCCTGTTGAGGATATAGCCGAAAAGCTCGGCATAGGCGGTGAGTACCTCGAGTGCTACGGAAGGTACAAGGCCAAGGTCGGCCTGCGCTATCTTGCCGACGCGAAAAAGCCGGACGGGAAGCTCATTCTTGTCACGGCCATAACGCCCACTCCGGCAGGCGAGGGAAAAACCACGACCGCCATAGGCCTTGCCGACGGTCTGCGCAGGATAGGCAAAAACGCGGCGGCCGCGCTGCGCGAGCCCTCGCTCGGTCCGGTATTCGGCATAAAGGGCGGAGCCTGCGGAGGCGGCTACGCGCAGATCGTGCCGATGGAGGACATTAACCTGCACTTTACCGGCGATATCCACGCCATAGGCGCAGCGAACAATCTGCTGGCCGCGATGATCGACAACCACATCATGCACGGCAACGCCCTCGGCATCGACCCTGAGAGGATAACCTGGCGGCGCTGCGTCGATATGAACGACAGGCAGCTCAGATACATCCGCGACGGACTCGGCGGCGGGAAAAACGGCGTTGAGCGCGACGACGGCTTTGATATCACAGTTGCAAGCGAGATAATGGCGATACTCTGCCTCGCGGAGTCGGCGGCCGATTTAAAGGCGCGGCTTGCGCGGATCGTCGTCGGCTATGATATGAACGGAAGGCCGGTCACATGCAGTCAGCTCAGGGCCCAGGGCGCGATGGCGGCGCTTTTGAAGGACGCGATCAAGCCGAACCTCGTCCAGACGCTCGAGGGGACCCCTGCCTTTGTCCACGGCGGGCCGTTTGCGAACATCGCCCACGGCTGCAACTCAGTGCTGGCAACGCGTATGGCACTCAGAGCGGCCGACTACGCCGTCACGGAGGCGGGCTTCGGAGCCGATCTCGGTGCGGAAAAATTTCTGGATATAAAATGCCGCGCATCGGGACTGCGCCCGTCGGCGGTCGTTGTCGTCGCAACGGTCAGGGCGCTGAAAATGCACGGCGGGCTGGATAAGCGGCAGCTTGACAGCGAGGATCTCGCGGCGCTCGAGCGGGGCATACCGAACCTGCTGCGCCACGTTTCCAACATAAAAAACGTCTACCGCCTGCCCTGTCTCGTAGCTCTCAACCGCTTTCCGGGCGACACGGAGGCAGAGCTCCGGCTCGTTGAGGAAAAATGCGCCCTGCTCGGAACTAAGCTCGTTCTTTCCGACGTCTGGGCACGGGGCGGCGAAGGCGCAATTGAGCTCGCGCAGGCCGTCGCGGCGCTCTGCGGGGAGGACAGCTCCGGCTTCCGATACTGCTACGGGGACGGCCTCGGCATCGAGGAGAAGATAAACGCCGTCGTCAGGAACATCTACGGCGGCAGCGGCGCGGAGCTTTCGCCCGAGGCGAAGCGTCAGGCAGAGGCACTCACCGCGCTCGGCTTTGACAGGCTGCCGGTGTGCATAGCGAAAACGCAGAGCAGCTTTTCCGACGATCCGAAAAAGCTCGGCGCGCCGGAGGATTTCACCGTCAGGGTGCGGCAGATCAAGGTCAGCGCCGGAGCGGGCTTCACGGTAGCGCTCGCGGGCAACATTATGACGATGCCCGGACTGCCGCGCATTCCGGCGGCAGAGGGTATAGACATTGACGATAACGGAAGGATAAGCGGACTTTTCTGATGGATCTTAGCAGAATTCTCGCCTACACGAAGGCGCTCAGCGAAAACAACGACAGGACCTGGTTCCACGATAACCACAGGCAATACGAGCAGGCGCAGGAGGATTTCCTCATGCTCCTTGACGTCATGAAGTTCGTTCTGGCAAAGGACGCGCCGGATATCGGCGACCGGCTTCTTTTTGAAAACCCGAAAAATTTCATGTACCGCATACCGCGCGACATGCGGTACAGCAAAAACAAAACGCCGTACAATCCGGCGTTCAGAGCCTATATGTCGCCGCGCAAGAAGGACTTTCTGCCTCTTTCGTACTATCTGCACATAAGCCACGAGATATGCATCCTCGAAGCGGGCGCATGGCCGTGGGAGGCAAAGCAGTTGTCCCGCCTGCGCGAGCACATCGCCTATAACTACGAGGAGCTCGACGCGATATGTGCCGAAAACGGCCTTGAGGTTCGCGGCGAACAGCTCAAGCGCACGCCGCGCGGCTACGAGCCCGATCACCCTGCCGCCGACTGGCTCAGATACAAGTTCTGGCTGACCGAGTACAGCTTCACCTCTGACGATATAAGTAACCTCGACAGCTTTGCGGAGGCCGCGGGAGCGGCGGTGCGCCGCTTTGAGCCGTTCAGGCAATTTCTGATGTCTGCCTTCGACGAGCGCATATACGGGGACGAATGAAAAAGAGCAGCCTTTCGGCCGCTCTTTAATTATGTAAACCTATATCATAAACACATCGCCGTAGGGATAGGGGCTGCCGGGCTTTTCGAGCGTCCACTGCTCAAAGGCGTTTTTATCGCGCACTACCATGCCGGAAAGGCGCGATATGCCGAGCGTCTTGAGCTCGGGACACATTGGCGTTGTTGGGCCTATGATGATCGTCTCCGCGTTTTTCGACAGCTCCAGCAGGCGCGGCAGCGTCTTGTTTATGGCGGCGCTCGCCGTTATGATGACGATATCGCAGCCCGGCAGAAGGTACTCGCAGGCCGAGTCGGGATAATCTCCGGGCTTCGGGCTGCGTTCTATTATGTAAACCTCCCGCGCTCCCTTCAGCGCATCCGGCTGTAAGCTCATGTGCCCGATGAGGGCAATTTTTTTACCCTCGGTCACCATGCCCTTGGTGCAGCTTTTGTCATAATCGCAGAGCGCACCGAGCTTGCGCAGGCGCTCGGGCGTATTGTAAAACGCGTTTATGACCGCCATGGCCTCGGAGGCCTCGAGCAGGTTCCACGAGCGCACCGCGCCGGCCGCTTCACGCGCCGGAAGTCCCTCAAGCGTCGGGAACATGCGCCCGCGGCTTTGCAGCGTATCGTGCAGCGCGATGCCGAAGCGCCCTCCGCTGAGTTCCGCCGCTATCCACGACCTGCCGCGAACTATACGCTCAACGTATAGCTCGTCCGAAATTCCGTTTGTTAAGATATCGTAATAATCCATGGCTCACCCTCCGGCAGCATTATATCACCGCTTGCCATGGCAGCGCAAGTGATGATATAATCAGGTCATCGGAGGTATTGCAATGATATTTGATACTCATGCGCATTATGACAGCGGCGCGTTCGGCGCCGACCGCTTTGAGATACTTGCGTCCATGCCCGAAAAGAACGTCGGGCTCATCGTAGATCCCGGCTGCGATCTTGAAAGCAGCCGCAGCGCGATAGCTCTTGCCGAGCGCTTTGACTTCGTCTATGCCGCCGTAGGCTGGCATCCGGAGGATATCGGCAAGCTGACTGAGGCAGGCTTTGCGGAGCTTGAAGAGCTCATGGAGCACCCCAAATGCGTCGCCGTCGGCGAGATCGGCCTCGACTACTACTGGGACGCGGAGCACAAGGACGAGCAGAAGGCTCTGTTTATCCGGCAGATCGGGCTCGCGCTCAGACTTCACAAGCCCGTGATAGTACACGACCGCGAGGCGCACGGCGACTGCTTTGACATTGTCTGCCGCTATCCGGAGCTGCGCGGCGTTTTTCACTGCTACTCCGGCAGCGCGGAAATGGCCGCCGAGCTCATAAAGCGCGGCTGGTACCTCGGCTTTGACGGGCCGATCACCTATAAAAACGCACGCAAGGCGATCGAGGTCCTCGAAATGTGCCCGCTCGAGCGCATAGTCGTCGAGACCGACAGCCCGTATCTCACGCCGGTTCCCAACAGGGGAAAGCGCAACGATTCCTCAAACCTCAGGTATGTGATCGAAAAGATAGCCGAGGTAAAGGGGCTCGGGCCCGATACTGTCGAACTCGCGGCATTTGAAAACGGAAAGCGCCTTTTCGGAATGGAGGACAGATAATGTACGCACCGGAGATCATCCTCGCCGGAGCGCCGAACGCCCGCGACCTCGGCGGCATCGAAACGCTCGACGGCAGAGCGCTCAGGCACGGCCGCCTCATACGCAGCGGCATGCTCTCGCGTCTTGACGATAAGGATATCGCCTATCTCAAAAGCGCCGGACTGCGCACGGTCGTTGACTTCCGCACGGCCGCCGAGCGCATCCAGAAGCCCGACCGCCTGCCCGAGGGCACGGAGTATATCGTCTGCCCCATGCTCGAGGACAAGACAGAGGGCATAACGCGCGACAAGCCCGAGACCGAGGACGAGGAGGCGCTGCGAACGGTAAAAATGGTACGGCGGCTCATGGCGCGCGACCCGGACGGCGCGGCGCAGATGCGCTCGCTGTACCCCGTGCTGGTGACGCTCGAGCATTCCGTTCTGCACTACAGGCAGTTTTTCGAGATACTCCTTCGGCAGGAGGAGGGCGCCGTTTTGTATCACTGCACTATGGGCAAGGACCGCGTCGGCACGGCCACGGCGCTCGTGCTCTCGGCGCTGAACGTCCCGCGCGAGGCGATATATTCGGACTATCTCATAACGCGCACGCGCTGCGCTCCGGGTACGGAAAGGCTTGTAGAAAATTGCAGGCGCTACACCGACAGCCCCGCCGAGCTGGAGTTTGTCCGTGCGCTCGACACCGTTCGTGAGGATTTTCTCGCCGCCGCCTTCGACGCAATAGACGAAAGCTGCGGCAGCATGGATAATTTCCTGCGCGATAAGATGGGGCTCGACGAGCAAAAGCTCCGCCGCCTGCGCGAGCTGTATTTGGATTAAAAAAAACCGCCCGCGGGCGGTTTTTTTAATCTTCGAGAAATTCCGAATAGCAGTCGAGCGTCAGGCAGCCGGACAGCTGCGTGAGTATAAGCTGCATCTCCGAGTCGTTATATTCACCCTCCGGCGCGGAAAGGCTCCTGCCAGCCGGGATGTCATACGAGAGCATTACGCGCACCGAAGTGCCCCGCCCCTCGCCGCGGCTTTCGATTATGAGCGTGCCGCGGTGCAGCTCCGCTATGCTCTTTGCGACCGAAAGGCCGATGCCGCTTCCGGCCGGCCTCGAAAGGTCGCCGCGCTGCCTGTATCTGCCGAAAACGGAGGCGAGCTCCCCTGCCGGTATGCCGCTGCCGTTGTCGTCAACGCAGACGATGAGGCTCTTGTCGGTCCTCAGCAGCGAGACGGATATCCTGCCGCCGCGCCCGCAGCTCAATATGCTGTTTGACAGCAGGTTGAGCATCATCTGCGCGATGAGCCCGCGGTCGGCGACGAGGCGCACATGCTCCTCGGAGTGAAACGATATGCCGACGCCCTGCTTCTGCGCGAGGATATTCACCGTGTCGATCATGTTCCCCAGAAGCGCCGACATGTCCAGCGGCTCCGGGCAGAACGGGAGCGAGCCCTCGTCAATGCCGGAGAGCGTTCCGAGATTGTCCAGTGCGCGCTTTATCCTGTAGTAATTGCGGTTCAGGGTGCATACATATTCGCTCAGCTTATCGTTTGCGACGTCCTCTGCAATGACGGATATGCAGGAGGCCGAAAATTTTATGTTCGACATGCATGAGCGCAGAGTGTCAAAAACGCTGTCGCTCGGCGCTGGCAGCTTATCGTCGCAGCTTATGACGTAAATGCGGTAGCCGTTTGCGCCTGTTGCCTTCACCGTGCAGCCGCGGCTGCCTATGAAGGCCGAGGTAATGAAGCTGTCGGCCTGATTGTTCACGATGTGCGAGGGCATGAGCCTGTCAAGAGGCTTTGAGGTGAGGTCGGCTCCGGCAAGGCTGACGGCGGCGGGGTTCATGTAAATTATCTTTCCCCTGCGTGCAGCAAGCGCCGCGGTATCGAGCAGCGAAAGCGAGGCCGCTATAAGAACGGAATCGGACATGGGCAGGTTTCCTCCGGATGTTTTTCGGCATCATTTTATCAAAAACAAGCAAAATATACAATAGCCGCCCCGAAAAAGGCGGTTTTTTATCGTATATTTGGCTGTATCGGAATATTGATTTTTGACTATAGTATATGATAAACTGAGTTTAAACAGCAAGTAATGTTTTCCACGCTGAAATTAATTTAATGGAGGAACATAATAATGATCAAAGTTGCTATCAATGGTTTCGGCCGCATCGGCCGTCTGGCATTCAGAGCCGGCATAGTCGCCGACGACATCGAGATCGTTGCGATCAACGCTCCCGATAAGACCCCTGCACAGCTTGCGTACACCGTAAAGTACGACTCCGTGCACGGCCGCTTCCAGGGAACCGTTGAGTATGACGATAATTCCATCACCGTAAACGGCAAGCGCGTCGCCGTCGTCGGCAACCGCAATCCGGCAGAGCTGCCCTGGGGCGAGATGGGCGTCGAGTATGTTCTCGAGTGCACCGGCGCATTCCTGACCACCGAGAAGGCACAGGCTCACATCGACGCCGGCGCACAGGTCGTCGTTCTGTCCGGCCCGTCCAAGGACGATACCCCGATGTTCGTCTGCGGCGTAAACCTCGATAAGTACACTCCCGACATCAAGGTCGTTTCCAACGCTTCCTGCACCACCAACTGCCTGGCGCCTCTTGCCAAGGTCATAAACGACAACTTCGGCATCGTCGAGGGCCTCATGACCACCGTTCACGCCGACACCGCAACTCAGGAGGTCGTCGACGGCTTCTCCAAGAAGAACTGGCGTCTCGGCCGCGGCGTTCACGGCAACATCATCCCCACCAGCACCGGTGCGGCAAAGGCAGTCGGCAAGGTCATTCCCGAGCTCAAGGGCAAGCTGACCGGCACCTCCATGCGTATCCCCAGCGCCGACGTTTCCATCGTTGACCTGACCTGCCGCCTCGAAAAGGGCGCAAGCTACGACGAGATCTGCGCAGCCGTCAAGGCAGCAAGCGAGGGCGAGATGAAGGGCGTTATCGAGTACTGCGAGGACGAGGTCGTCTCCTCCGACTTCATCACCGATCCTCACACCAGCATCTTCGACGCGAAGGCCGGCCTTGCTCTGAACGACAACTTCATAAAGCTCATGGCATGGTACGATAACGAGTGGGGCTTCAGCTGCAAGATGCTCGACCTCACCCGCCACATCGATAAGGTCCGCAAGGCATAATTTAAAAATCGGATATAAAAAATCCGGAGCAGCCGCTCCGGATTTTTTTACGCTCCGATGACCTCGTACAGGACCTTGATGAAGAAGATGGCGAGGACGCATATCATGATGGGCTTGACGGCCTTGCTGCCGCCCTTTTTGAAGAAGCTCGAGCCGAGCCAGTTTCCGGCGATGGAGAACAGTCCGGCGACGAGGCCGATTGTGAAAATGACCTTGCCGTTTACGATGTAAACTGCGAGCGCAGAGATATTCGTTGCGAGGTTTATCGCCTTGCTGACGCCGTTTGCCTCCGTTACGGGCATGTGCGCGAGGGCCGTGAGCAGCAGGATGAGGAAGGTGCCCGTGCCGGGGCCGTAAAAGCCGTCGTATGCACCGATGACAAAGGCTATGACGCAGCCGAGGATCGTTGTCTTGACCTTGGAGTACGGCTCGAACTCGGTGCTGAGCGCCCTGCCCTTCATGACGTAAGCGCCCGTGAGCGGCAGGATGACGAGCATGATTATCTTGAATATGTAGTCGTCTATGAGCAGAGCGAGGTTTGCTCCGCAGGCAGAGCCGGCAAGCGCGAACACGACGCAGAATATCGCCTGCTTCCAGGGTATGAAGCCGCTCTTGGTGTAGCGCACGGTGGTGAGCGTCGTTCCCATGGCGGAGCTTACTTTATTCGTGCCGATGGCAAAGTGCACGGGAAAGCCCGCAATGAGATACGCCGGCAGCGAGATCAGCCCGCCGCCGCCCGCGACGGCATCGACAAAGCCGGCGAGAAAAACGAGCGGGCATACGATAAGAAATTGAATTATTGAGATATCCACGGTTTATTTTACGGCCTCCCACAGCAGCATATTGTCCTCACATTTAAATTTCAGCATTCCCTTATCGAGCAGACAGGCAAGGTACGAGCGCAGCGTGCTGCCGACAAGCGCGTACTGCTCAAGGCTGAGCGCGAGGGAATATTCGTCGAACAGGCATTTCAGTATCGCCTCGAAATTACGGGGCTCTGCGCATATCGAAACGATGCGCCCCTCTATCTCGCGCACTGTGTCTATATTGTACTGCGCAAGCTCGCGCACGTCCCCGCAGGCGGCGGCGTGGGCCGGAACGAAGGCGGCAGCCTCAAGCTCCATGACCTTCTCGAGCGTATCGATATACGCCTGCACGTCGCAGAGAAAGCCCACGCGGTATTTCTCGAGCGTCTCGCGGCTCGAAAGGCAGTCGGCAAGGAACACGACGTTATCCGGCGTGCGGAAGCCGGCCATGTCAAAGCAGTGTCCCGGCAGTGGTATCAGCTCAAAGCCCTCCGGCAGCACGTCGGGCGTGAGCTCGCGCGCGTCGCACTCCTGCGCCATGAGGAATTTGTGCCGCAGCGCCTTGGGAGGATTGCCGCCGTACAGGAAGCCCGGCTCGAGCAGCGTGTGGCGCGTGAAGTCGCATTCTATACCCGGGGCATAGACCGCACAGCCTGTCTGCGCCTGAAGATATTTGCAGCCGCCGATATGGTCGGCGTGAGAGTGCGTGCACAGTATCGCCCGCAGCGTCCAGCCGTTTTTGTCGAGTATCTGTCTGACCTTGCGCCCGGCCTCCTTATCGTTGCCGCTGTCGATGAGATATACGCCCTTATCCTCGCAGAGATACAGGCCGATCTTGGCAGGGCAGTTAACATAATAAGTGTTATTTGCAACCTGAATCAGCTCGTACATATTATCACCTCAGTGTCTTATTAAAATAAATAATGCAGTAGTTTATCACAAGTTTCTTTCACTTACAACAATTCTCTTGAAGAAAAAAATAATTGTGCTATACTTACTTCTGTTCGTTTGGAACTATTTTGATCGAAACCGGGCGATTGTATTGTTTATCAATGATAATGCCGACCTGTACAGGCATCTGTCCTTTGCCTCGGTCGGCGGATTTTTCGGAGCCTACGCCATTCTCTGCCGCAGCGGTATACTCGCCAGCGCCCAGACCATGAACCTTCTGGAGCTTACGATAAACGCTCTGCGGGGCGACGGCTCTGCCGTGCTGCTGCATATGGGCGCTCTGCTCATATACGTTGCGGGCACGATGATGACGGTTCTGCTGCCGCACTTTTTCGGCATCAACATGCGCAGGGCCGTGCCGCTCATAGACGCGCTTGCCTGCGCCGTTCTGTGCTTTATCCCCGCCGACGCGAACGTGCTTCTCGCGCTGTATCCGATATTTTTTGCGATGAGCGTGCAGTGGAGCACCTTCTCCGGCGCAAAGGGCTTTACGAGCTCCACCATTTTTTCCACCAACAACACCAAGCAGGCCTCGCTCGCCCTCGCACAGTATATTGCCGACAGCGACCGCGTGCATCTTAAAAAAGTGAAGTTTTACGTTTTCACGCTGCTGGCCTTCCACTTCGGTGCGGCCGCCGCATTTTTCGCCGTGAAGCTCATGGGCATCCACGGTGCGTGGGTGAATATAATCCTCGCAGGATTTGCCTACACCGCAGTCGTCTGCGAGGACCGATATCTCAGCCGCGTCACGGACGAGGACGCAGAGGAAGAAATTGCATAAGCCGTAATATAAAAGCACCCGCTTGGGGTGCTTTTTTGCTGCTCAATTTTCCTTCGAAAGGCGCAGGGCTGACCATGCGGCGCCCGCAATGCCGAGGATGAACACGGCGGCGCAGACGGCATTTAAGACATTTGCCTGCGCGTTTATATCATCGATCTGCGCCCGGTGCAGGCTCACGGCCGCAGAGCAGGCCTCGGCGTAGCTTGCCTCCGCTCCGCTCACGGCAGGCGACGTGCTCAGCTCGGCATACGCCCTGTCAAGGCGGCTGAGGGTGCTGTCATACTCGGCAAGCCATGTGAGCTCTGCCTGCATTTCGGGCATCCGGCTTGTGTCTGCTGCATGCGTGGCGGGCTTTTCGTTTGTTTTTCCGGCTTCGGCGGCAAGCGAGAGCGTGCGCCCGGCGCAGTATATATACGACTGATTTTCGCTCACGCCGGCGCACCTGCCGCGCTCGGTGTTATAAACGCCGAATGCCGAGCCGAAGATAAGCACCGCCGACAGTACAAGTACGCTGAAATTCACCGTTATTTTACTCATGATCTATACTCCTTTTCAAATAAATTTCCGCAAACAGGATCGCCGCGAGCATCAGAGCCAGCGCGGAGAGCGGCAGGATCAGCGCACAGCCGAGTATGGCCGACGCGAGCGCACAGCCGCCGGATATGAGCGCCGACACCGCCGCGAGCACCGCGCGGGCAGTTGAACGCCGCTTATAAAGCAGGGCGCAGACCGCAATTATCAGCGCCGAAGCAAATGTCAGTGCGCAGATGACGGTGCGGATGTTATTTTCACGCTCGGCGCGGCTGATATCGTTATTGCAGTGCTCCTCGGCCACAGTGCAGATATCGGCATAGGAGGCATTGTCTCCGGCGCGCGAGGCGATCTCATCGTTCTGCATGAGTATGGCTATACCCTGCTCGAGGCGGCTTTGCTCGTCGCCGTAGCCGTCAAGCTCCTCAAGCTGATCTGCCAGCTGTGATCTGTTGCTGTTCAGGGCCGCCTTGCCCGACTCGAGCTGCTCACCGGCTGCGTCGAGCTCGGCCTGACCCTCGGCTATCTGAGCTGCGGCCTCGTCGAGCCGGCGCTGCCCGTCTTCGAGCTGCTGCTGCGCCTCGGCAAGCTGCCGCTCGGCCTCCTGTATCTGCGCCGCGCCCTCATTAAGCTGCCGCTGTCCGTCCTCGTACTGCTGCACGATGCTCTCTATCGAATAGCCCGTTCCGGCTATCTCATTTTCGTAGGCAAGCTTCTGCGCCTGAACGCTTCCCCACAGGAGTGCGGCTCTGGCATACTCTCCGTTTGCCGCGGCGGCATCGTACTGCGCCTTCATATCAAGATAGCGCTGATACGCAGGCTGCACCATATTGTAAATCGGCTTGATTTTTTCAAGCTTTGCCTCGCCCTCGGCGTACTGTGCCTTGGCCTTCTCGAGCTTTTCCTGTCCGGCGGCGTAGTCGGTCTTTCCCTGCTCGAGCTGCCGCTGTCCCTCGGCGTACTGCGCCTTGGCCGCCTCAAGCCGGGATGCGCCCTCGTCATACTGCGCCTGACCCTGATACAGCTGCGACTGACCTATGTTATCGGTAACGACGCTTTCGGCAAAGCCGAGCTTCGTTTCGTCATACTTTTCCTTCTGCGCGCCGAGCGAGACCGCAAGCTCTTTGAGCTCACCGGCGCTTTGGATGATGCTCTCGTCGTCCTCCGTGCGCCGGTCATAATCGGCTCTGCCGGAGAGGAGCACCCAGGGTGACGCGGCCATCACAAGCACGACCGAAAGCGCCAGCCCCCACGCCGATATCCTGCGCACGAGCAGATGCGGCTCTGCAGCGTGTATGTGAAACTCCGTTTTTCTTATAAGCCCGTCGCCGAAGATCAGCATTGCCGGCAGCACGAACATTACGAGCACCACCGTTATCGTCGAGCCTGTACCGACGAAGTGTCCCATTCCGGCAACCGCCCCCGACGACACCCTTGCGCCGATGAGAAGTCCCGCCGAGATGAGCGCCGTGCCGGATGTTATTATCGTCGGGAACGCGAGGTTCATTGCGTTTATCATGGCTTCCTTCGGCTTGAAGCCGTCTGCACGCTCTTCGTTATAATGCGAGGCGACGACTATCGCATAGTCGACGTTGCAGCCCATCTGAATGGCGCTTGCGACGAGGTAGACCATGAAGAGAACATGTCTGCCCGAAATGACCGTGAGGCCGAAGTTTATCCAGATGCTGCCCTGAATAACGAGCGTGAGCAGCAGCGGCATGCCGACCGATCTGAATGTAAACAGCAGAACTATCATGACCATGACGATGCTCATGGCGCTTACCATGACGTTATCCTGCGTGAAGGTCTCCTTGAAGCCGTAGGCCGACATTGCGTTGCCGACAAGGTAGCTCTCGTCGGGGTAATACTGAGCAGTGACGGCGTGGAGGCGGTCGAGCAGCTCAAAGGTCTCGTCTCCGTCGTCCGCAGCGCCGAGTGTCAGTACGATGCGGTCGTAGCTTTTGCCCTCTAACTGATCGGTGGCAAAGCCCAGCTCACGGCTGAGAGAGGACACGAGCTCTGCCTGCTCCCCGGTGAGCGTGACGGTCCCGTCATCTGTCTTTTCGTTTAAAAACAGAAACAGCTTTATAAGCGGCGCCTTATAGTCTGACAGGCTGTCGGCCGCAGCCTCCTGCTCGCCGTTTTCCGCGGCGTAGAGCGCAAACAGCGCCTGCGCACTCGTCGGGTCCACTCCCGCGAGGGCGGCAAACTGCGAATACGTCAGCTTATCGGAAAGCTTATAGCCGTCCATGACCTCTATGCCCGCAATACCGGTGACGCTCTTTACCCCGTCCGCCTCCGACAGAGCCGATATGAGCTCGGCCTCGGTGTCGTAATCGCCGTTGGGGATAACGACGGCGAGCGTCGTCTCGTCGCCGAACTGTGCGCGGATCTCGTTTTCGGCGATCTTATTTTCACTCTGCTTAACGGTCTCAAGCAGCGTTTCGCTGTAAGCGTAATTGACGTTCTGCGAGCCGATGCAGGCGACTATGAGCACGGCGGCAAAGATGACCGGCACGACGCGGCGCGCATTATATGCAAAGCTGCCAACGGCGGATATCTTCGGAACGAAGCTGCGGTGCTGCGTTTTATCCATAAGCCCGCCCATTTTGAGCAGCAGACCCGGCATAAGCAGAAATACCGAAAGCAGGCTTATGATGATAGCCTTTATCAGTGCGATGCCGAGGTCGAGACCGATGCCGAATTTCATGAAGGTCATGGCAAAGAGGCCGGCGATGGTCGTAAGGCTCGACGAGCTTATGACGACGACGGAGCTTGCCAGCGACTCGACGACCGCCTCGCGCACGGGCAGGCTCTTATGCGCCTGCTTGTAGCGGTTGCAGAAAATGATGGCGTAGTCAACGCTCATCGCAAGCTGCAGAATTATCGTGACCGAGTCGGATATGAACGATATCCTGCCGAGCATGAAGTTTGTGCCCTTGTTTATGATAGCGGCGGCAAGGAAGGTCGCCAGCAGTATAGGCACCTCGGCATAGGTCGATGAGGTGAAGGTCAGGACGAGCACGAGGATCACGGCAACTATGCCGATAAGGCCCTTGACCTCTCCGGTTATCTGGTCCGAGATACTGTTGCCCTCGTCGGAGAATATGTACGCATTCTCACCGGAGAACATATCGCGCAGCGCATTGACCGTCTCCTCTCCCTCACCCTCGAGAGACGAAAGCGATATCTTAAACAGCGCGCAGCCGCTGTCGTTGAGGCTGTAGGTGCTGCTCCCGACACCGTCGACGGCGGATATCTCGTCGTTTATCTCCGCCGCGTCTGTCTCGTCCGTATCCTCGACGAGTATCTGCGCCGAGCCGTAGGTCTTGAACTCCTGCGCCATAATATCAAGCCCCTGCTTTGCCTCATACGAATCCGGAAGATACTGCGCGACGTCGTTTTCGACTTCCGTCCAGCCCATCGAAAAGACGGAGAATACGCACAGAGCGGCAAATATTATAAAGAACAGCTTGTATTTCCCGACCACAAATTCGGCGAATTTGTGCAGCGGAGTTTGGGTTTTGCTCATAAAAATGCTCCTTCTGCTCCCGAAAATTCGGGATTGACTTTTTTCGAATTTGAGGATAAACTGAAAAAAGATAAATTACAAATGTCAATTAACGAAGTTTTGTAATTTATCTTCCGTTGGTTTTTTATTTGTCGTTTGAAAGGTGTGTTACGATGGAAAAGAAGAGTGATCTGCGGGTCAGAAAAACCTATGAGGCGCTCATGCGAGCCTTCGAGGAGCTGCTCTCGGAAAAGACGTTTGACGATATAACGGTAAACGAGCTGTGCGAGACGGCAATGATCCGCCGCCCGACCTTTTATTCTCATTTTGAGGATAAGTACGATTTTCTGCGCTTTTATCTGAACGAGATACAGTCGCGCATAGAAAGCGAGTCCGACGAGATCGCCGAAAACCGCAGCGAGCATTTCGAGCACTCGTGGCGCATGCTCATGAAGTTTGTCGACGATCATCCCGAGCTCATACGCCGGAGCCTTAAAATGCCCTCGCTGCCGCTGGTGTTCGATATACTCGGCGAGCACCTGTTTGCAAGTACCAAGGCAAACTCCGTGAGCTTACTCCGGCAGTCGCGCCCCGATCTGCTCGGCAGTGCGGATACGATAGCGATGTTTATAGTCGGCGGCATAATCCAGAATCTCAAGCGCTATCTTTACGGTGAATGCAAAGACACCGATACGCTGTCGCGTGAAATGGTAAATACATTTGAAAGCTTATGGAGGGGTATACTCGCCTCCTGAGCTCAGGAGGCATTATGTTCAAAATACTTCTTGCGGAAAGCGACCCGGAGCTCAGGCGCACGGTCTCCCGCGTGCTCGTAAAAAGCGGCTACGATGTAAAATCCGCCGCCGCGGGAGACTCCGCGCTCGATCTCACGGAAAGGGAATATTTTGACGCCGTCATAGCCGAGGTAATGCTGCCGGGGATAGACGGCTTTACCCTCGTGCGCTCGCTGCGCGCGGCGGGAATGAGCATCCCCGTCATGCTCATATCCGAAAACGGCGGATATGAATATCTGCACCGCAGCTTTGTCTCCGGCGCGGACGAATACATGGCAAAGCCACTGAACCTCGGCGAGCTGACCCTGCGCATCGGAGCTCTGCTGCGCCGCACGCAGATGGTAAGCGACAGGACCCGCACCATCGGCTCGACGACGGTGGACTATGACTCGATGACCGTCAGCTGCAAGGGAAAGAGCGTCATGCTGCCGCTCAAGGAATTTCTCCTGCTGTATAAGCTCTGTGCCTCGCCCGGTCGGATTGTCACCCGTCAGCAGATCATGGACGATATCTGGGGCTATGACAGCTGCGCCGACACGCACACGGTCGATGTCCACATAAGCCGCCTGCGTGCGCATCTGCACGATAACGGCGATATCCGCATCCGCACCGTGCGCGGCATAGGCTACAAGCTCGAGAAAACATAATTTCCTCAACTATTGTTGATGTTTGCATGAGCATCAGTTGATAATCGTATGATATAAATTTGACAACAGCCTGTTTATACAGGACGCGGTTATTGAAAAAAACATAGGGAGGAAAATTATGAAACGCGTATTTCTAACGGTTTGCAGCATCTGCCTCGTTCTGGCCGGTCTGTTCGGACTTTTCACCGGCGCCGCGGGCATTCGTGATGCAAAAAACCTTCAGGACTACAAAACGGAGGACTCCGAGATGGGACTCGAGGCGGTCGACACCCTTCTCGGCGGCATCGAGCAGCTCCGTGCCAACGAGAGCACCTACTCCGAAGGCGTGAGCAGCTATGAGGCCGGGCTTATCTCGTACTCCGAGGGCAAGAGCACGCTTTCGGCAGGCTATGCGGCATATTACGAGGGCAAAAAGGCCCTCGAAGACGGAAAGGCCGAGTACGAAGCCGGAAAGAAAGCTCTCGCCGAGGGTCAGGCGCAGATCGACGCAAACACAGATGCCTATAACGAGGGCAAGGAAAAGCTGGCGAAGATCGAGCCGCTGCTTCCGTATCTTAACCAGTACGTTCAGCTGCGCGACGGCACGATAGCAAAACTCCCCGGCTTTGACAGTGCGCAGGCGTGGTTTGTAACCGTCGTGCGGCCGCTTGCAGGCCGTCTCGGCCTTGATATCCCCGCCGACGTGACCGACTTCCCCGCCTACATAAATCAGATGGTGGCAGACGGCAAGGCGCAGTTAAAGCAGTATGAGGACGGTCTTGCGACGCTGGAGGCCGGCAAGGCAAAGCTGGCCGAGGCCGAAAAGACCATAGCGGCCGGCGAAGCAAAGCTTGCAGCGGCTGAGCAGCAGCTTGCCCAGGGCGAAACGGATCTTGCAGCCGGAGGTCAGGCCCTTGCGGAGGGCAAGGCGCAGCTTGCCGAGTTTGAAAACGGCGCGGCGCAGATAGCCGCAGGTATCGAAACGCTCCTGTCCGAGGAGGAAAACGTCACCGGCACCTATTATTTTAACGAGGGTACTTCCGATAAGATCGCCTGCCCGAGCGTAAAGTCAATTTTGAAGGAGCGCTTCGGCGAGGACTGGACCTATTGGCTGACCGACGAAAACGGCGAGATCGTCGTCAAGAACGGCTGCCAATACCTCGACCTCGATGCCTGCGAGCAGGCAGCCATAGCCGCGCAGGACTACATAAACGCATATCAGGGCGACCCCTCCATCACCGGCGACACGATAAAGCGCATTTTCTACTGCATCGGGCATCCCGGCGACGAGATCACCTACACGCACCTCGGCCACGAGATCACCATGCCCTGCGATCAGTGCGAAACCGTTATACGCGAGGTTCTCGCCCGCTATCTTGTGAGCGTATTTGAGCTTGCGGTGTCCGTGCTGGCCGTGATCTGCGGCATATTCGGCATTGTGTACGCTGCACGCCGCCGCGCACTTTCCGGTATGGTGCTCGGCTGGGTCACCTCCGGTATAGGCCTTGCGGCGCTTGTTTTCGGCTTCTGCACGAGCTTCACGTCCTACATCTATCCCGTCGCGCTGTATTCCGGCGGCGAGCGCACGGGCTACGAATTTTCGGGTCACGCTCAGGCTCCGGCGCTCATCGCGCTGACGGTTCTTGCCTTTGCATTCGCGCTGCTTGCAATGGCCGCAAAAAACGCCGGAAAGCGCAGAGCGGCGGCACTCGAAGCGGCAGACGGCGAGGATTTTGATATCCCCGACCCCTCTCCCGATCAGGCCGAGAGTGAGCTGATCATCGAGGCCGCAGACGAGCCTGCCGGAGAAATTACGGTAAAGCAGGAGTAGCAAATCAGCAAGACGGAAGGTGTCGGATATGCCGCGAAGCACGAACGCGCAGGTAAGGATATTGAAGCTCATAGCCCTGTTTATGAACGAATCGTCGGAGAGTGCGCCTCTGCGCTCGTCGGCTATACTGCGCCGCCTCGAAAGGCAGGGTATATGCGTTACGCGCGCGACGCTCAAAAACGATATAGCGCTGCTGCGCGAGTGCGGCTTTGACCTGCGGTGCCTCACACTGCCGACGGGCGAATACTATTACATGAGCTCTTCCGAAACCGCGCCGTGGCCCTGCCGTTTTTCGGACTGATCGGTTTTTCCGACGGTTTTATGCAAATCCGAATATTAATTGCTCATAGTCGGTGCTGCGCTTCGCAAATGCGGAACGCAGCATCTGCATTTATACAAAGTTTACAAATCGGCCGTCCGAATTTCGTCGAATCGGAGCATTTACATAAAAACGGGATTTTTGGTATTATAATGTCAGCGAAAATGTTGTAAAAACGAGGAGGCTGCAATGAAAGAAAAATTACTCAGCTTCACCCTTGCAATGCTTTTGATCCTGACGCTCATACCCTGTGCCGCGCTGGCAGAAAACGTCTGCGGAGACGGTCTGACATGGACGCTGTCCGGCGGAGTGCTGAGCGTAAGCGGAAGCGGCAGGATGTCGGACTACAGCGCAGATGATCCCGCGCCGTGGGCAGATGAGAAGATACGGAGCGTGATTATCAGCGAAGGCGTAACGAGCATCGGCGAGTACGCTTTTTATTTTTGCTCTTTTTCGGATATATCGCTCCCTGCGAGCCTTGAAAGCATCGGAACGGCCGCTTTTGCAGGCTGTACCGGGCTCAAGACGCTTGCGCTCGCGGAGAATAATCCGAACTTCACATCGGACGGCGGCGTTCTGTACGGCGTAAAGCAGAAGGAGCTCATTGTCTACCCTGCGTGCAGATCGGGCGAAAGCTTTACCGTCGCCGACGGCACCGAGGCGATAAGAGAATATGCCTTTTCCTTTGCGGCCGCTCTTAAAAGCGTCTTTCTGCCCGACAGCGTAAAGACGCTCGGCAGCGGAGCCTTTCTTTCCTGCAAAAATCTATCCTCGGTCAGACTGCCGCAGGGCATAAGTGAGCTGCCGCCATGGCTGTTTTCAAGCTGCTCTGCGCTTACCGCGGCGGAGATACCGCAGAGCGTAACGAAGCTCGGCGCGGAGGCCTTCAAAAACTGCGCAAAGCTGAGCCGCGCCGGCATACCGGCCGGCATGCGCGAGATCGGCGCGGATGCGTTTTTCGGCTGCGGCTCTGTCTCCGGTGAGCTCACGCTCCCGAACGGGCTGACGAAGATCGGCAAAAACGCCTTCGGCGGCACGGCTCCGAGCAGCGTAAGCTATGACGGGACATTTGAGGATTGGGTAAAGATCGGCGGTAAGGCCGCCGGTTTTCCCGAAGGCACCGAGATAAACTGCCTGCGCCATACGCACGGCTTCGGCGCATGGAAAAGCGACGGCGCTTACCATTGGCACGAGTGCTCTTCCTGCGGCGAGGTTCGTGACAGGGCTCTGCACACGGACGGCGGCGATACCTGCTCCGTCTGCGGCGCGGCGCTTCCTGAGCTGCTTGCAGGCGGCTCGGAGAGCGGCTATGACTGGACGCTCACGCGAAGCGGCGTGCTCACCTTAAGCGGGAGCAGCGTTCCCGCCTTCATGGCCGGAGAGGGCACGGCTCCGTGGTACGGCTTCAGGGAAAAAATCCTCTCCGCCGTCATCGGCGTAGCGAGTCTCGGCGCCAATGCCTTTGAGGGCTGCACAAAGCTTGCGCAGGTCAAACTGTTAGGCAACGCAGAGAAGCTCGATCTCAGGGCGTTTTCCGGCTGTGCCGCTCTGAGCCGATACTCGGCAGCCGACGGAAACGCTGAGTACTCCTCCCCCGGCGGCGTGCTGATGAGCGCCGACGGAACAAGGCTCATAAGCTATCCTCCCGGCAGAACGGGCAGCGCATACAGCGTGCCGGAGACGGTGACGTCGATAGGCGAAAAGGCCTTCTCCGGAGCCGATCTTGAAAGCGTCAGCGTGCCGGATTCGGTGACGGAGATCGGCAAAGCCGCGTTTTCAGGCTGCACGAGGCTTAAAACGGCCGCTCTGCCAGAGGGGCTGCAAGCTCTGGAGGCCTCTCTCTTTTCCGGCTGCACCGCGCTTTCTGAGATAAGCATACCGGAAAGCGCAACGAGGCTTGAAAGCGCAGTGTTTTCCGGCTGCTCCTCGCTTAAAAAGGCGGTGATACCGAACGATGTCACCGTCATTCCCTCGAGCGCGTTTTCAGGCTGCTCCTCGCTCGCGGAAATAACGATACCTGCCAATGTCACCGCCATAGGCGAGCGGGCCTTCGACGGCTGCGCCGCACTTAAAACGGTCATTTTTCTCGGCACTGTCGAGCAGTGGAGCGCCGTGAGCATAAGCGGCTCGAATACCGCGCTCATCGCTGCGGAGAAAACGTACATGGGACATATCCACAGCTACTCCGGCGGTACGGTCGTCGTGCCTACCTGCACGATCGGCGGCTATACCGTGCATAAATGCTCCTGCGGCAGCAGCTTCACCGACAGCCCGACCGCCGCGCTCGGTCACAGCTATTCCGGCGGATACTGCACACGCTGCGGCGCGCCGGATCCCGACGGCGGCGGGCAGCAGGGGCATGTGCACGACTTCAGGGCGGCGGGCGTCACCGCGCCGACATGCACCGCCGACGGCTACACGACCTATAAATGCTCCTGCGGCGCGAGCTGCACAAAGGACCATGTCACTTCTCCGGGGCATGTGACCGAGCTTAAGGGCGCAGTTGAACCGGGCTGCCTGAAGGGCGGCCGGAGCGGCGACGAGGTATGCACCGTCTGCGGCAAAACGGTCACCGTCGGAAGCACGCTGCCCGCCCTGGGGCATGCATACGAGCTGCGCAGCGAAAAGCAGCCGTCCTGCACCGAGAGCGGCTACAGCGGCGATATGTTCTGTACGCGCTGCGGAGACATTACGGAGCTCGGCAAAACCGTCGCGGCGGCGGGGCACAAATTTTCCGACGGCAGGTGCACGGTCTGCGGCGCATACGATCCCGGCGGCAATGCGCCTGTCACGGTGCCGGTCTTTGACGACGTGGAGCCCGGCATGTTCTGCTATGACGCGGTGCAGTGGGCCGTGAGCGCGGGGATAACAAACGGCACGGGGCCTTCGACGTTTTCGCCCAAGGCCGCATGTACGAGATACCAGATCGTCATGTTCATGTGGCGGGCGGCGGGCTGCCCGAGCGTGAGCTCGGCCGTCGTCTTTACGGATGTAAGCGCGTCGGATATCTTTTGCGAGGCCGTGCGCTGGGCCGTGAGCAGCGGCATAACAAGGGGTACGACGGCATCGACGTTTTCGCCCTACGCCGCCTGTACGCGCGGGCAGATCGTAACGTTCCTGTACCGTGCGGCGGGCTCGCCGACAGTTTCCGGCGACATCTCGTTCGGGGACGTTGCGCCGGATGCCTTCTGCCGGGATGCCGTCATATGGGCGGCGGGCCGCGGCATAACCAAGGGTACGACGGCCGACAGCTTCTCACCGGGCGACGCCTGCACACGCGCGCAGGTAGTCACCTTCCTGTACAGAGCAAATAACACCGCAGCTGCATAAAAGCACGAATACCGGCCGCTGG
Source organism: bacterium (assembly GCA_963650165.1). Taxonomy (GTDB): domain Bacteria; phylum Bacillota; class Clostridia; order Oscillospirales; family Oscillospiraceae; genus F23-B02. Next base: position 43,279 of record CAVJKX010000006.1, on the reverse strand, counting down.
TCAGCGGCCGGTACTTTTTTCATATTCAGCTTATCGTTCGGGATATTTTCGCCGCGGCTTCGCTCAGCCGCCGCAGATGCCTGCTTCGGTTTGCCTCCATGCGGGTGGTGGGGCCGGAGATGCTTATTGCGGCATAGGCGTGACCCCTGCTGTCCAAAAGCGGCACGGCGTAGCAGGTCAGGCCGGGCTCGGCCTCCTCGTTGTCGCAGGCATAGCCGTCGCGGCGGATATTATCCAATATACGCCGCAGCTCCTGCGCACTGCGGATGGAATGCTGCGTTACGGGCTCAAAGCTTGCTCTGCGCAGATACTGCCCTGTCGTCTGCTCGGGCTGAAACGCCAGTATCGCCTTGCCCGTCGCCGTGCAGTGGGCGTAGAGCCTGAAGCCTATCGCGGTGTCCATTTTCAGAAACGACGTGCCGAGCACACGGTCGATGAACATGACGTGCACGCCGTCGTCGAGGATCGAGGCGTGGCAGGTCTCGCCGGAGCTTTCCGCCATCTCCGTGAGGTAGGGGTGCACGAGCGACACGAGCTCCATGCGGTTGTAGGCGATCATGCCGAGTGAGAACATGTTAAGCCCCAGCCTGTATTTCCCGTAGGCCGTCTTGGTCACGAAGCCCCGGTTTTCCAGCGTGACCATAAAGCGAAACGCCGTGCTGCGGCTGACGCCGATGCGCTTTGCTATCTCGTTTGCGCTCAGCTCCTCCTCGTCGAGGAACAGGTTCAGGATAGACAGCGCACTGTCTACCGAGCTGAGAATATACCTGCTGTCGGACTGAGCTTCCGTTTCATTGTGCAATCTGTTCACGCTCCTTTGCTTAGTGTTTGATTGGATTATACCATCGCAAAACACATGTGTCAAATAGCGAAACGCAGGCTGTGCGTTCTGCTATATTTTTATTACGGATTGACAATGGGATGCGCGAAATCTTAAAATAGCAGCATGATGTTCGTATATCAAAACATTGTATTGATATACGAAACCGAAGAAAGAAAAGGAGCGTATGCAATGAAAGAGATTCGACTGCATGGCCGCGGCGGTCAGGGCGTTGTCAAAGCGTCGCACATCGTCGTCAAGGCCGCTGTCGGCGGCGGCACATACGGGCAGTTCATTCCGTTTTTCGGCGTGGAGCGCAAGGGCTCGCCGGTGTTCGGCTTCCTGCGCCTGTCGCAGACGCCGATACGCAGAAAGACCCAGATCTATCATCCGGATATCCTCATGATCTTTGACGACAGCCTCGTCGGTCTGCCCGCGACCTACGCGGGGCTCAGGGACGGCGGCACGGTCATCATAAATTCAACAAAAACGCCGGAGGAGCTCGGCGTTCCGGAGCAGGCCGGCGAGGTCGTTCTCGTTGACGCGACCGGCATTTCCGAGGAGCTTTTCGGCCGCAATATGCCGAACACCTCAATGCTCGGGGCTCTGGCGAGGGTCTCTGACCTTGTGGACAGGAAACGCCTGTTTGACGAGATAGCAGCCGCCTTCGGCGAGCCAAACCGCACGGCGGCGCAGAGAGCCTACGACAGCGTTGTCATCGCACGCGGCTAAGGAGGAAGAGCTATGCAGAACGAAAGATTTGTTACGCCGCTCGGAAACGACGGCATGTATGTGCTCGACACGGCCGCATGGCGTACCGAGCACCCTGTGATCGACAAGGATAAATGCATAGACTGCGGTCTGTGCATGGGCTTCTGCCCTGTAAACTCCATTTACTGCGAGGGCAGGAGCATTCTGATTTCCTACGATTACTGCAAGGGCTGCGGCATCTGCGCCGCGGAGTGCCCGAGGAAGGCCATCGACATGGTACAGGGAGGTAAATGATATGGGCAAAATTCAGGCAATGACCGGCAACACCGCCGCATATACCGGCGCTGCGCTCTGCCGTCCGGATCTGATCGCGGCCTATCCCATCACGCCGCAGTCGTCGGTCGTTGAGGGGCTTGCGGGCCTTGTGTATAACGGCAAGCTGGACTCAAGCTTTGTTCAGGTCGAGTCAGAGCACTCGGCAATGAGCGTCGTACAGGGCGCCGCTGCGGCGGGCGGCAGGGTTTTCACTGCGACCTCCGCGCAGGGGCTTGCGCTCATGTACGAGCCGTATTTCAGGATGTCCACCCTGCGCATTCCCATGGTCATGGCTATCGCCACGCGCGAAATGACCTCACCGGAGACTATCTGGAGCGGCCAGCAGGACGCAATGAGCGTGCGCGACGCGGGTTGGATACAGATGTTCTGCGAGTCGAATCAGGAGATACTCGACATGATGATCCAGGCCTACCGCATCGCCGAGGATGAGCGGGTCCGGATCCCCGTCAACGTCTGCTACGACGGCTTTTACAGCTCACATCTGATGGAGGGACTGGAGGTCCCGGCGCAGGAGGCCGTGGACGCGTTTCTGCCGGCGCACAAGGGCTATGCATACCTCGACCCCGGACATCCGCAGGCGCTCGATCCGCTGACTCCGGGCGAGCTGATGCTGCATTACCGCAAGAGCCATCTTGACGCGATGCAGACCGCGCTCGAGGTCATCGACGAGGTCGATGCGGAGTTTGCAGAAGCCTTCGGCCGCAGCTACGGCGGCTGCATCGAGGAATACCGCTGCGAGGATGCCGACGTCGTGATCGTCACCGTCGGCGGCATGTCGGGCACCGGCAAGGACGCCGTGGATGCCGCCCGCGAAAGGGGCATACGCGCGGGACTTATAAAGCTGCGCTTTATCCGCCCCTTCCCCGCCGTGCGCATAGCCGGGGCGCTTGCCGGAAAGAAGGCCTTCGCTGTCGTTGACCGCAGCGTGTGCTTCGGCTGGAATGCGGGCCCCATGTACACGGAAACGCGAGCGGCGCTGGCCGATGCGGCGGACAGGTACTGCCATTTCTCTGCGATCGGCGGCCTCGGCGGTGCGGATCTCAGCTTTGAGCACATGCTCTCGTGCATCGAAAAGCTGGAATGCGAAAAAAATGAGCCCGGCGCGAAGGATACGCTCTGGCTCATGGCAGACTGAGGAGGGATAAAGATGAGTTATATTGATGTTTTAAAGCAGAGCCAAAACGTTATGACCCCCGGCTCATCTGCCTGTCAGGGCTGCGGCGGCGAGCTTATCCTGCGCCGCGTGATGCAGATCGCGGGAGCGAACAGCGTCTTTGCCGTGCCTCCCGGCTGCATGGCCGGTGCGGGCGTGGACGGCTGGAACTTTTCCAACGGCTGCACCGCTCCCATACACATCACGCTGCTGGACAACACCGCATCGTTCATGTCGGGCGTAAGCGAAATGTATCAGCGCCGCGGCCGCACCGACGTCAACATCGTGGCCGTTGCCGGCGACGGCGCAACGGCCGACTGCGGCTTTCAGAGTCTTTCCGGTGCCGCAGAGCGCGGCACGAAAATGCTCTATATCTGCTACGACAACGAGGGCTACATGAACACCGGCTATCAGCGCAGCTCCACCACCTCGCTCGGCTCGAGCACCTCAACGACGCCCGCAGGCTCCGCCGTCAACGGCAAGGAGCATCAGCAGAAATACCTGCCGCTGATCATGGCGATGCACAACATTGAATACTGCGCCACGGCAAGCCCGTCGAACATGGCCGACCTCGTTGCAAAGATCCGGAAGGGTCTGGACGCGAGTAAGCGCGGCTTTGCGTACCTGCATGTGTTCTCGCCCTGCCCGACCGGCTGGAAGTTTGCGCCGAGCATGTCTATAGAGGTCGCCAGAAAGGCCGTGGCATCAAACATGTTCCCGCTCTGGGAGCGTGCAGACGGCAGGTTTACCCTCAGCCGCAATCCCTCGCCTATAACGGTCGAAGAGTTTATCCGCGGCATCGGCAAGTTCAGTAAGCTCACACCCTGTGAGATCGAGGCCATACAGCGCATGGTCGATGAGCGCTGGGCGCTTCTGACCCGCCTCGCCGCCGAGTAATACCCTTGCGTCATCCCCCGAATATGCAAAAAACCAAGGCTCCCACCCTGCGGAAGCCTTGGTTTTTTGGTGCCGGTGGTGGGACTCGACCTGCGCTGCGGCGCAGGCCACCTCGGGTTGAAACATGCCGCCGGCATGTTTCCAAGCGCTCTCGGGTTCGAGTCCTCTCACTCCGATATGCAAAAAACCAAGGCTCCCCATGCGGGAAGCCTTGGTTTTTTGGTGCCGGTGGTGGGACTCGACCTGCGCTGCGGCGCAGGCCACCTCGGGTTGAAACATGCCGCCGGCATGTTTCCAAGCGCCCTCGGGTTCGAGTCCTCTCGCTCCGATATGCAAAAATCCAAGGCCCCCCTGCGGGAGGCCTTGGTTTTTTGGTGCCGGTGGTGGGACTCGAACCCACACGGGGTCGCCCCCGGCGGATTTTGAATCCGCTACGTCTACCATTCCATCACACCGGCATGCGGAAACGAAAGTATTATAACCTATAAAAGAGCATTATTCAAGTCCGGTGCCTTATAATATTTGTGTAATTTTTTGTTCTTGGATTACAATTTTTTTGTTTTTACCTCTACCATAATTGAAAATTATATGTTACAATATTTCAATGTAAAATTATAAGAAAGAGGTCAAACCATGAAAAAGATACTCGTACTTGAAGACGAACCGAATATCCGCAGTTTTGTGGTCATCAACCTCCGCCGCAACGGATATGAGCCCATCGAGGCCGAAAACGGCACGGCCGCTCTGGCTCTGCTCGAGAAAAATCCCGATGTCTGCCTCGCGCTCCTGGACGTTATGCTCCCGGATATCGACGGCTTCGAGGTATGCCGCCGCATACGCGCATCGGGCTCGAAGATCGGCATCATCATGCTGACGGCAAAGAGCCAGGAGATCGACAAGGTCACGGGCCTCATGACCGGCGCAGACGATTATGTAACAAAGCCCTTCTCCCCCGCCGAGCTCACCGCGCGCGTTGACGCGCTTGTGCGCCGCCTCGGAAACGACGCTGGCGATAAGCCCAGCTATGAGATATCGAGCGGTCCGTTTTTGCTGAACACCCGCAACCGCACCCTTGAAAAGGACTGCAAGCGCCTGAAGCTGACGCAGATAGAATACCTGCTGATGAAGCTTTTCATGGAAAACCCCGGCAAGGCGATGTCGCGCGAGGATATACTCAAGGCAGTTTGGGGCGATGACTTTTCCGGCGAGCTCAAAACGGTGGACGTCAATATCCGCCGCCTGCGCCTGAAGATCGAGGCCGATCCCACGGAGCCGGAATTCCTCACGACGGTCTGGGGCTTCGGCTACAAGTGGGGCTATTAACGTTTATTTTTTCCCGGGAAGTGTCCAATGTTTTTCAAAGATCTTAAATGGCAGCTCTTCGCCTCGAGCGTTGCGGCGGTCATCCTTATCGCATGCCTTATTGCCTTTGCCGCAAATAAGCTGATCGTTCCCGCAATCGTCATCGCGGTCGTGATCGCGGCATATATCATTCTGGTGAACATATGGTTCGATCACTACATATCAAAGCCGATCGAGGATCTGAGCGAATCGGCAAAGCACATTGCCGACGGGAGCTACGGCGCTCAGGTGCCGTCGGTCGGCAGCAACGAGATCGGCAGGCTCACCGATGATATAAACCTCATGTCCGAGAAGATCGCACGCTCTGACAAGGCGACGGCGGAGTTTATATCGCAGATATCGCACGAGCTGCGCACGCCGCTCACGGCCATACTCGGCTGGAGCGAAACGCTGCAGTACGATCCGGCGATAAAGGACGAGTCGCTGCGCGGCGTCAGGATAATCTCCAAGGAGGCCGAAAGGCTGACCGGCATGGTGGCCGATCTTCTGGAGTTTACGCGCATACAGGACGGCAGGTTCAACCTGCGCATGGAGCTTGTCGATATCGCCGCCGAGCTCGAGGACTCGCTGTTCACCTACGGCAAGCTCATGAGCGAGGCGGGCATCGAGGTCAATTACACGCCGCCGGAGTATGACATTCCGCTCATATCCGGAGATCCCGAGCGCTTAAAGCAGGTGTTTCTCAACCTTCTGGACAATGCCGCAAAGCACGGCGGCGACGGTGGAAAGGTTGACATAACGCTGTCGCTTGAAAAAGAAAATGTCGTCATACGCATACGCGACTACGGCAGAGGCATCCCTTCGGCGGAGCTTCCGTTTGTAAAAAACAGATTCTATAAGGGCAGCAGCAAAAACCGCGGCAGCGGCATAGGGCTTGCCGTGTGCGACGAGATAATCACCCGTCACGGCGGAAGCCTGGATATAGCAAACGCAGAGGGCGGCGGCTGCATCGCCGCAATAAGCCTGCCCCTGTCGGAAAATTGAGGTAGATAAATGTCAGATAACAAATCAGAGTCTTCGGTAAAATTCAAGACCTCCATCGGCGGTCAGGCGCTTATCGAGGGCATAATGATGCTCGGGCCGGAAAAGCGCGCGATAGTGTGCCGCGGCTCGGGCAAAATGGTCGAAAAGGTCGAGGATGTAAAGCCCCTGAAGGAGATATCCCCGGTGCTCGGCTGGCCGCTCGTGCGCGGCGTCGCAGCGTTCATCTCGTCGATGGTAAACGGCGTGAAGGCGCTGTCATACTCGGCAGAGCAGCTCCCCGAGGACATGCAGGAGGAGCCGGACAAAATAGACCTTTGGATAGAGAAGCATTTTTCGGATGAAACGGCGCAGAAGCTCATAATCGGCGTTGCCGTAGTGCTCGGCATCGCACTGTCGCTGTTTCTGTTTTTATTCCTTCCGACCTTCATCGTCGGCCTGTTTCCGGCCGTCAAGGCGGATTTTTACCTGAGAACGCTGCTCGAGGGCATACTCAAGCTCGTCATCTTCTTCGTATATCTGATACTGTGCTCGAAGATGAAGGATATGAAGCGCCTGTTTTCTTATCACGGCGCGGAGCATAAGACCATCTTCTGCTACGAAAAGGGTCTGCCGCTGACGGTCGAGAACGTGCGTCCGCAGCCGAGGCTGCACCCGAGGTGCGGAACGAGCTTCATTTTCGTCGTTATCATAATCAGCATAATCGCGGGCTCGTTCATCCACGTTTCCGACACACTGCTGCGCATGGGGCTCAAGTTCCTCATGCTGCCGCTCATAGTCGGCGTGAGCTATGAGCTCAACCGCTGGGTCGGCAGGCACGACAATCTGTGCTCTGCCGTGCTGTCATGGCCGGGAAAGCAGTTCCAGCGCATAACGACGAACGAGCCGGACGACGATATGATTGAATGTGCCATCCGTGCGCTCGAGCTCGTCATTCCCGAAGAAAAGGGCAGCGACGCCTGGTAAATAAGGATCTTGGAAAATGCCGAAAACATATAATGATATCTACTTCTCGGTCAGAAATGCTCTGAGAGACAACGGTGTCGAGGCCTTCAGCCTTGAGGCCAGAATACTTCTTGCCGCGGCTGCCGGCAAAACCACGGAGCAGCTCATGCGCGACATGTATCTGTACACCTCGACGGAGATCGAGGAAAAGGCGGAAAGCATGATCCGCCGCAGGCTTCAGGGCGAACCGCTTGCATACATCTCCGGCTCGTGGGAGTTCTACGGGCTCCCGATGACAGTGACGCCCGATGTGCTCATCCCCCGCATGGATACGGAGATACTCGTCGATGCGGCGATAGACGCGATAAAGGGCATGGGAATGAAGGGCCGCGTGCTCGACCTGTGCTGCGGAAGCGGCTGCATAGCCTGCGCGATATCCAGCGAGCTGCCCGCGGCACGCGTCGTTGCGGCGGACATAAGTCCCTCGGCGCTTGAGGTATGCAGGACGAATATAAAGGACAATAAGCTCACGTCAAGGATAATCCCCATGAATGCGGACGCGACCACATGGCCGCCCATGAGCATCGGAAGCTTTGACGTCATAGTTTCAAACCCGCCGTACATCCCCTCGTTCGAGCTCATTGAGCTCGACTGCTCGGTGCGCGATTACGAGCCCATGACGGCGCTCGACGGCGGCGAGGACGGGCTCGATTTCTACCGGGCGATAATAAAATACTGGACGGTGACGCTCCGCCCGAACGGCCTTATGATGTTCGAGGTCGGCGAGGGACAGGCCGGGGAGGTAAAGCGCATGCTCTTAAAGGCAGGCTTCGTCTCGGTCGAGAGCCGCAACGACACTCTCGGCTTTGAGCGCGTCGTCATCGGAAAATGGAAAAACGAATTCTGATATAAGCAGAGGTAAAAGAAATGGCTGAAAAAAAGAAAGCTCCCATCTCCACTCACGCTCAGGCAAGCGATAAGAAAAAAGCTCTTGAGACCTGCATCGCGCAGATAGAGAAAAACTACGGCAAGGGCGCCATCATGCGCCTCGGCGACGATATCCCCGTAAACGTCGAGGCACTGTCCACCGGCTCGCTGTCGCTGGACCTTGCGCTCGGCATCGGCGGCGTTCCCAAGGGCAGGATAATCGAGATCTACGGTCCCGAGGCATCGGGTAAAACAACGCTTGCGCTGCACGTCGTTGCGGCGGCGCAGAAGGCAGGCGGCGAGGCCGCATACATAGACGTCGAGCACGCCCTCGAGCCGGCTTACGCCCGCGCCCTCGGCGTCGATATCGACAGTCTGCTTATTTCCCAGCCCGACACCGGCGAGCAGGCGCTGGATATAACCGAGAGCCTCGTGCGCTCGAGCGCGGTGGACGTCGTCGTCGTTGACTCCGTCGCGGCGCTCATCCCCCGCATAGAGCTTGAGGGCGAAATGGGCGACTCCGTCGTCGGTGCTCTGGCGCGCCTCATGTCACAGGCCATGCGCCGTCTGGCCGGCTGCATCTCGAAAAACGGCTGCACCGTCATATTCATAAACCAGCTGCGCCAGAAGATCGGCGTAATGTACGGCAACCCCGAGACCACGCCCGGCGGTCTTGCGCTCAAATACTACGCCTCCGTGCGCATCGACGTGCGCAGGATAGAGACCCTGAAGGTCGGCGGCGAGATGATCGGCAACCGCACAAGGGCAAAGGTCATAAAGAACAAGTGCGCTCCCCCGTTCAAGGAGGCGGAGTTCGACATCATGTACGGCGAGGGCATATCCAAGGTCGGCGAGATCGTCGATCTCGGCGTAAAGCTTGAGATCATCGACAAGGCCGGTGCCTGGTTCACCGTCGGCGAGCAGCGCATCCAGGGCAGAGACGCGGTCAAGGAATACCTGCTGCAGAACCCCGAGATAAGCGCGAATATCGAGCAGCAGATACGCGACAATGCGTACAAGCTCATGAGCCCGCAGGCCCGCAAGGCCGCTCAGGCGGCAGGCCGCGCGGTGGATGTTTCCGCCGACGATTTTGAAGGCTGACGAACGTGACTCTGCGTGAGATAAAGCAGACCTCGCCCGAGCGCTTCACGCTCGTTTTCTCCGACGGCACGGAGCTCAGAACGACCCTCGGCATAATAACCGAGCGCTTTATCCATACGGGCATGGAGCTTGACGACAGCTCATACGCTGAGCTTGTGTCGGCCTCGGGCCTTGCAATGGCAAAGGCGCGGGCGCTCAGGATATTAAACGCCCGACCCGTCTCGCGCGAGGAGCTCCGGAAAAAGCTCATCGAGAAGGGCGAAGCTCCGGAAAACGCCGAGGAATGCGCCGAGTGGCTGTGCCGCATGGGTCTTATAAACGACGCCGAGTACGCCGGAAGCGTGGTGCGCCACTATGCAGCCAAGGGCTACGGCGCCTCGCGCATAAGGCAGGAGCTCAGACGGCATGGCATCCCGCGCGAAATGTGGGACGCTGCCATGGAGCAGATGCCGGAGCAGGACGCGTATCTCGAGCGCTTTATCCGCTCAAGGCTTTCCGACCCCGGCGACAGGGCGCAGGTCAAAAAGGTCTCGGACGCGCTGTTCCGGCGCGGCTACTCCTGGGACCAGATAAAACACGCGCTTAATGAATTTGATACTCAAGGTGATTACTGAATGGATAGGACTATTGCCCTGATCTCTCTGGGCTGTGCAAAAAATCTCGTCAACAGCGAGCAGATGCTGTATCTGCTCAGCGAAGCAGGCTATGCTCTTGCTCCCTCGCCCGAGGGTGCGGACGCCGTGATAATAAACACCTGCGGCTTTATAGACGCGGCCAAAAGCGAAGCGATAGACACGATACTCGAAATGGCAAAGCTCAAAAGCGAGGGCAGGCTCGGCAAGATCATCGTCACCGGCTGCCTCACCGAGCGCTACCGCGCCGCCGTGACGGAAGAGCTGCCGGAGGTGGACGCCATACTCGGCGTCGGAAGCTTCGGCGATATAGTGCCTGCGGTGGACGCGGTCTTTGAGGAAAAGCCCGTGAGCATTTTTGCCGACAACAGTGCTCCCGTGGACGAGATACCCCGCGTCGTGAGCACCGGCCCTTCGTGGGCATATCTGCGCATCGCCGAGGGCTGCGACAACTTCTGCACCTTCTGCGCGATACCGTACATACGCGGCAGATACCGCTCGAGGGAGATCGAAAACGTCGTCGAGGAGGCGCGCGACCTTGCCGCACACGGCGTGAAGGAGATCATCGTCATCGCGCAGGATATAACGCGCTACGGCACCGATCTTTACGGCAGGCGCTGCCTTGCCGAGCTCTGCCGCAGGATAAGCGAAATAGACGGCGTCGAGTGGATAAGACTGCACTACACCTATCCCGATCAGTTTGACGATGAGCTCATCGACGAGATCGCCTCAAACCCCAAGATAGTCAAGTATCTGGACATACCCATTCAGCACATAAACAATAAGATACTCAAAACCATGAACAGGCACGGCACGGGCGACGATATACGCGAGCTGTTCAAAACTCTGCGGCGGCGCATCCCCGGCCTTGTTCTGCGCACGAGCCTTATCTCCGGTCTGCCCGGCGAGGGCGAGGCAGAGTTCGAGGAGCTGTGCAGCTTCCTGCTCGAGGCCAAAATCGAGCGTGCCGGAGTTTTCCCCTTCTCCCCCGAGGAGGGTACGCCGGCGGCAAAAATGGAGCACGTCCCCTTTGAGGAGGCTCAGCGCCGCGCGGATCTGATCATGGACATTCAGGCAAGGATAATGGATGATTTTGCGGCCTCGCTCGTCGGCAGGACGCTCCCCGTCATATGCACCGATCATGACGAGGACGGCGTGTGGATCGGCCGGAGCTGCTATGATTCGCCGGATATAGACGGCCTTGTGTTCTTCACGGGCCGCTGCGGCGAGGGAGAGATAGTCAATGTACGCATTACCGCCGTCTCGGACGACGGAAATCTTATCGGAGAGAAGGAATAGTAAATGAACCTGCCCAACAAAATTACCGTAGCCAGAATAATTCTCGTTCCCGTTTTCATGGTGCTGCTGTACCTCGGCCTTCCCTATCTCGCGCTTGCGGTTTACATAATCGCATGCCTGAGTGATCTCGTCGACGGCAGGATCGCAAGAAAATACAATCTTGTGACCGACTTCGGCAAGTTCATGGATCCTCTGGCGGACAAAATGCTCGTGCTTTCGGCAATGTGCTATTTTGTCGAGGTCGGGCTCATGCCCGGCTGGGTCGTCGCCGTCGTTCTGCTGCGCGAGTTCGGTGTTTCCGGTCTGCGGCTTCTGGCCGTTGAGCAGGGCATCGTCATTGCCGCTGCCTGGTCTGGCAAGATAAAGACCGGCGTTACCATGGTCGCCCTCGGCATACTCATCATCGCAACGCAGTCCTGGTTCCCCGCGCCCGAGGCGGTCGCCGTCGTGTGCTGGGTGCTGATACTTGCGACGACGCTGTATTCCGGCATCGAATATTTTGTTAAAAACATCGGCGTGTTCAAGCACTGTGCTTGACACAGCCCATCGGCAATGGTAATATTCTATTGGCGCTGAACGGAAGAAGTACTTCTCCTCTCACCCATCCAGAGATGCCGCGCATTTGCTGAGAGTGCGGCTGCGGTTGACGGGAAGGAAATGCGTCCGGGAGCCTCGGAGGAGGAAATGCCTCCGCGTATGCCGCGTTAAGGCGCAAAAGCTACAAAAGAGAGTGGAACCGCGTAAACTGCGCCTCTCATGGTCAAGGCCATGAGAGGCTTTATTTTTTCATAAGGAGTATGTTATGAAGCTTTATAATTCGGCAACAAGAAAGAAGGAGGACTTTGTCCCCAATCATCCCGACATAGTCAAGATGTACACCTGCGGCCCGACGGTGTATCACTTTGCGCATATAGGCAACCTGCGCTCGTACATCATGGAGGACGTTCTGGAAAAGTACCTGCGCTACGCGGGATACAATGTCAAGCGCGTCATGAACATCACCGACGTCGGCCATCTCACCAGCGACGCCGACGAGGGCGAGGACAAGATGCTCAAGGGCGCAAAGCGCGAGCACAAGACCGTCATGGAGATAGCCAAATTCTACACAGACGCGTTCTTCTCCGACTGCGCAAAGCTCAACATCAAGACCCCCGACGTCGTCGAGCCCGCGACGAACTGCATCGACGAGTACATCAAGATAATAACCAGGCTCATGGACACCGGCTACGCCTACTTTGCCGGCGGCAACGTGTACTTTGACACCTCCAAGCTCGAGCGCTACTACATCTTCAACGACTTCAACGCCGACGATCTCGACGTCGGCGTGCGCGAGGGCGTCGAGGAGGACGTCAACAAGCGCAATAAGAACGACTTCGTTCTGTGGTTTACGAAGTCCAAGTTCGAGGATCAGGCGCTCAAATGGGACTCTCCCTGGGGCGTGGGCTATCCCGGCTGGCACATCGAGTGCTCCGGCATATCCATGAAGCACCTCGGCGAGGATCTGGATATCCACTGCGGCGGCATCGACAATGCCTTCCCGCACCACACCAACGAGATCGCGCAGTCCGAGTCCTACCTCGGGCACAAATGGTGCAACTACTGGATGCACGTCATGCACCTGAACACGAGCTCCGGCAAGATGAGCAAGTCAAAGGGCGAGTTCCTGACCGTATCGCTGCTCGAGGAAAAGGGCTATGATCCCCTCGCCTACCGCCTGTTCTGCCTGCAGAGCCACTACCGCAAGTCGCTCGTTTTCAGCTGGGAAAACCTCGACAATGCGCAGGGCACATACAATAAGCTCATAAACCGCATTGCGGCGCTCAGGCCCGCGGGCGAAGCCGTTGACGAGGAGGCCGCCGCGGAACTCAAGGCCAAGTTCTCCGCCGCGCTGGACAGCGATCTTAATACCTCGCTTGCCGTCACGGCACTGTACGACGTGCTTAAATACAAGACAAATGACGATACCAAGCTTGCCGTCATTGCCGATTTTGACCGCGTTCTGAGCCTCAGCCTCATAGAAAAGGCCGACGCGCGGCGCGAAGAGCTCAAAAAGCAGTCCGTTTCCGGCACGGCTGAGTTCACCGTCATCGCAGAGGACGGCGAGCCCGACGAGGCTGTGGAGGCGCTCCTGAAGGCACGCGCCGACGCGAAGAAGGCCAAGAACTTTGCCGAGGCCGACCGCATCCGCGACGAGCTCAAGGCCCAAGGCATCGAGGTCACCGATATTCCGAACGGAGCAAAGTGGAAAAAAATCTGATACAGGATATGCAAAACCCCCGGGGCCGGAGCCTCGGGGGTTAACTTTACGCTTTTAGGTTTTCGGAGCGGGAATTACTTCTTGCCCATGTTCATCTGGGCTGCGACCTCGGCCGCGAAGTCCTCTTCCTTCTTCTCGATGCCTTCGCCGGTCTGGAAGCGAACCGCGTCAACAAACTTGATGCTGCCGCCGAGCTTCTTTGCCGCGTCTGCAATGTACTTCTCAACGCTGCCCTGGAACAGGTCGCCGCGGACGAACTCCATCTGCATGAGGCAGTTTTCCTCATAGAACTTGTTCATCTTGCCCATGACGATCTTTTCCTTGACCTGTGCGGGCTTGGAAGCCATCTTCGGGTCGTTGTCCATAAGTGCGAGTGCGACCTTCTTCTCCTCTGCGAGGACATCCTCGGTGACCTGGGACTTATCCCAGAAGCGGGGATTGAGAGCCGCGATCTGCATTGCGATGTTCTTGCCGACCTCGTTTGCGTCGATGCCGCCCTCGACTGCCAGGTTCACGAGGACGCCGATCTTGCCGCCTGCGTGAACGTAAGCGACGGAGGTGTTCTCACCGAAGCGTGCGAAACGGCGGAGCTGGAGGTTCTCGCCGATGGACATGACCTTCTCGGGCATGGTCTCGGCTACTGTGAGCTCGCTGTTGGGGTACTTGCACTGCTGGAGTGCTTCGATATCGGCGGGGTTGTCCTTCAGGACGACCTTGCAGATATCCTTAACGAAAGAAACGAACAGATCGCTCTTTGCGCAGAAGTCGGTCTCGCAGTTGACCTCGACGACGGCGCCTACGCCGCACTCGGGGCAGACGGCTGCGTATGCCATGCCTTCCGCAGCGATGCGGCCGGCCTTCTTTGCTGCCTTTGCAAGGCCCTTCTCACGAAGATACTCAACGGCCTTGTCCATATCGCCGTCGCACTCGGACAGTGCCTTCTTGCAGTCCATCATGCCGACGCCGGTCATCTCACGGAGAGTTTTTACGTCCTGTGCTGTAAATGCCATTGCTTTATCCTCCTGTAATATTATTCTTCTTCGACCTTCTCGGCTTCTGCCTCCGCCGCAGTCTCCTCGACCTCGGCGTCGGCGCCCTGACGGCCTTCCTGGATCGCGTTTGCCATGGTGGAAGCGATCAGGCGGATGGCGCGGATAGCGTCATCGTTTGCGGGGATAACGTAATCGACCTCATCGGGGTCGCAGTTGGTATCGACTATTGCGACGATGGGGATGTGCAGCTTGCGTGCCTCTGCGATGGCGTTGTGCTCCTTGCGGGGGTCAACGACGAACATTGCGCCGGGGAGCTTCTTCATTTCCTTGACGCCGCCGAGGTACTTCTCGAGCTTCTCCATCTCGCCCATGTGCTTCATGACTTCCTTCTTGGGAAGCATGTCAAAGGTGCCGTCCTCCTGCATCTTCTTGAGCTGTGCAAGACGGTCGATACGTGTGCGCATGGTCTTGAAGTTGGTGAGCATGCCGCCGAGCCAACGTGCGTTGACATAGTACATACCTACGCGGGAAGCCTCTTCCTTGACTGCCTCTGCCGCCTGCTTCTTGGTGCCGACGAACAGGATGCTCTGACCGTTTGCCGCAACGTCGCGGACAAAGTTGTAAGCCTCTTCGAGCTTCTTGACGGTCTTCTGAAGGTCGATGATGTAGATGCCGTTACGCTCCATGTAGATGTACTCGGCCATCTTGGGGTTCCAGCGGCGGGTCTGGTGGCCGAAGTGGACACCGGCTTCCAGCAGCTGCTTCATTGATACTACTGACATTTGTTTTTCCTCCTGATTTTGTTTTTTCCTCCGGACACATCAGCCCTCTCCCCAAGCCGTAGCCACATGGAGATAAGTCCGTGCCCGTGCGAAATGCCTTGATATTGTACCAAATTTATATCGTCATTTCAATAGTTTTTCCCTATTTTATCGAAAATTTTTTCTTTTTTTCTGCGGCGGCGCGGCTGATCGGCCTCGGTCTCGACAAGGATGATGTCTCCGCCGATGCGCACGATGCATTTCCACGGCAGGATATAGTCGTCCTCCCTGCCGAAAAGGCCGAAAAACTTCGCTCTTCCCGGCGTTATGAGCGAGAGCAGCCGCCCCTCCGCTTCGTCGAGCTCCGCGTCGCACACATAGCCGAGGCGCCTGCCCGTGTGCACGTCTATGACCTCTTTGTATCTCAGCTCGGAAAAATAGCTTATCATTTTACCCCTCCGAAATTCAAAATACCGTCGTATAATTCTACGGCGGTATAAGTATGTCCTATTCTGCGTGTCAAAAAAGCCCTG
This sequence comes from bacterium, assembly GCA_963650165.1. Taxonomy (GTDB): domain Bacteria; phylum Bacillota; class Clostridia; order Oscillospirales; family Oscillospiraceae; genus F23-B02. Next base: position 27,572 of record CAVJKX010000006.1, on the reverse strand, counting down.
TACGGACTTTCCGGCACGCCTTCCGGCGGGCATTTGAAAGCTTTTAAAATGCTTGCGGCGGCGGTTTATCCGATTTTAGGCGTGTCTTGCCCACTCAGGCTCCCCCGCTGCGCGGATGATTTTCCCCGGCGGCACAGCTTTCACAGTCTCATGTATGTCCGCCTTTCGGTATGGAAATGGTAAGTATCAGCTCGCTGTCGGTCTCCTCGCGCTTCATTCCGGCCGCGATGCCGCCCTGCTTCATGAGGTCTATACCGTGCAGGACGGTGTTCACGAAAACGCGCACATCCTTCATGATAAAGGTTCGCTTTGCCTCCGGCTTCTCCTCCGGTGCGCGCAGGAGCGCCTCGATATATGCGTCGGTGGACGCGACGTTGAGGTCATGCCCCGTTATGTACTCAAGCGCCATGCGCTGGGCATTTTCGTCCGGCAGGCGCAGCAGAGCCCTGCCGTGACGCTCGGTGAGCCCGCTTTCGCGCAGAGCAAGCAGCACATCCTCCGGCAGCTTCAGAAGCCGCAGCTTGTTTGCGACCGCCGACTGCGACTTGCCTATCCTGCGCGCGGCCTCCTCCTGGCTCATGCCGAAAAGCTTTATGAGCTGGCTCAGGCCGTTTGCCTCCTCGATGAAATCGAGATCGCGCCGCTGTAGATTTTCGACGAGTGCGATGAGGCTTGCATCCTCAAGGCCCACGTCGAGCAGGATGCACGGCACGTCGTACAGTCCGGCAAGCCGCGCCGCTCTCAGCCGCCGCTCGCCTGCGACGAGCTCATAGCGCTTGTCGCGCAGTCTCACTGTCAGGGGATTTAAAATGCCGTACTGGGCTATGCTCTCGGAGAGCTCCTGAAGCTCCCCGTCGGGGAAATTTTTCCGCGGCTGCACGGGGCTGGGCTCGAGCTCGTCCACCGGCAGCCAGATCACGCCGCCCCTCCGCGTTCCGGGGCGCAGCTTTGTCGCTTGCATAAGTGTTCCTCCCATCCTATGAGTATACAAGAAACTTACACTGTCCGCCGCGCAAAGTCTGCCGCATTATGTGGTTTACATAAAAAAATCCGTACCGGTTGGGCGGTGCAGCACAGGTATAAGCTGCCCTTCGGTACGGATCTTCAGATACTTTTCAGCTGATAAGCTCCGGACAGAGCTCGGGGTTTATCGTCTCGGGGCTTGCGGCGCACATGGCGGAGGCCTTCATGGCTGCCGACGCGCTCTCGGCTATGCCCAGGCCGTTGACGCCCGCCCAGATTATCGCCGCCGTGGCCGCGTCGCCGCAGCCGGTGCAGTTTACGATCTCGCTCGTCTCGCAGGGGAGCTTTATTATCTCGCCGTCGGAGGCTGCGACTATGCCGTCGCCGCCGAGGGAGACGAAGACCTTCTTCACGCCCTCGCGCAGCAGAGCCTCCGCCGCGAAAAGCGAGGTGCTCTCCCCCGTCATGCTCTTTGCCTCGAATTCGTTGGGCTTGAAGGCCGTGAGCGCGCCGAGCGCGGGTCTGAGGCGTTCGGCCTTGGCGGCGGACACGGGGTCTGCGTACAGCGGAGCACTGACGTTCTCCGCGATCCACGCGACCGTCTCGCGCGTGAGGTTTGCGTCGAACACGACGGCATCGGCCGCGTTTATCTCTTTTATGTGCGCCTTGAGATATTCGGGTGTAATGCTCGCGGATATGTCCGTATCGCACACGCCGACGAGCATATCTCCGTTTTCGTCGGTGACGTAAAGATAGCTCGACGTTCTGCCGCCTCTCATGCGGCGGCTCAGGTGCATATCCATGCCGAGCCTTGTGCAGCTTTCATACACGCTGTCGCCGTAAACATCGTCGCCGATGGCTGCAATGAATTTTACGTTCAGCCCCAGCAGGCAGAGATTGTGGGCAATGTTCCTGCCCACGCCGCCTGCGCTGAACGATACCGTTCCGGGGTTTGAATCATGCATGCGCGGCGCTTTATCGGGTCTGCCGCATATATCGACGTTTACGGCGCCTATAACTACTACAGTCTTATTCTCCATATGCCCTCCGCATATTCTTTTATCGCGCGGTCGGCGGCGAATATGCCGGCCTCGGCAGTATTGCTTATCGACAGTCTCGCACGCTCGGCCGGGTCGGATATGACCGAGTACATTCTGTCGTGGGTATTGACGTAATCGCGGTAATCCGCGCAGAGCATATACGGGTCGCCGTTGTACAGCAGTCCGGAGACGAGATCCGAGTAGCTCCTGCCGTCGGCAAAGCCGCGGCTTATCCTGTCAAGCACGGCTCCGAGCTCGGCGTCCTCGCGCGCATAGCGCTGCGGATCGTAGCCGTTTGCCTTGAGCGCATTGACTTCATCGGTCTTCAGGCCGAACAGGAACATATTCTTGTCGCCCAGGCGTTCGTACATCTCGACATTCGCGCCGTCGAGCGTGCCGATGGTCACGGCGCCGTTGAGCATGAGCTTCATGTTGCCAGTGCCGGAGGCTTCCTTGCCGGCCGTGGATATCTGCTCGGACACCTGCGCGGCGGGCATGAGCGCTTCAGCCGCCGACACACGGTAGTTTTCCATGAAGCAGACCTGAAGCTTGCCTCTGCACAGCGGGTCGCGGCCTATATCGTCGGCAAGCGAGCAGATGAGCTCTATTATGCGCTTTGCGGTGTAGTAGCCCGCGGCGGCCTTTGCACCGAACACGAAGGTCCGCGGCGTGAACTCCGCGTTGGGGTCTTCGTGGATCTGCATCTGCAGGCGCGTTATGAGCATCGCGCACAGAAGCTGGCGCTTGTACTCGTGCAGGCGCTTTACCTGAACGTCGAGTATTGCGTCGGGGTCAAGGGCAAAGCCGTCGTTTTTGGCAAGGAATTTTGCGAAATCATATTTATTCAGGCGCTTTATCTCGTTTACGCGGCGCAGAACGTCGGCATTTCCGGCATAATCGAGAAGGCCGATGAGCTTTTCCGGCTGCGTGAGATATTCGTCGCCCTCCAGAAGCTCGCTGACCAGTCCGTGCAGGCGGGGGTTTATCTGAGCCAGCCAGCGGCGGTGGTCGATGCCGTTGGTGACGTAGGTAAAGCGTTCGGGACGGAGCCGGCAGATATCCTTGAACAGGTCGTTTTTCAGTATCTCGCCGTGCAGGCCGGAGACGCCGTTTATCTTATAGCAGGCGGCAAGGCAGAGATTGGCCATGTGCACCTGTCCGTCGCGGATGATGAGGTTATTGCCGACCTTTTCGCTGCTTCCGAACTCGGATACAAGGTACTCGCACCAGCGGCGGTTTATCTCGCACAGTATCTCCCACACGCGCGGCAGCAGCGTCTGCACGAGATCCTGCGGCCATTTTTCGAGCGCCTCGCTCATGACTGTGTGGTTTGTGTACGCGACCGATGCGCTCACCTGCTCCCACGCCTCGTCCCAGCCGAGGCCGAAGTCGTCCATCATGATGCGCATCAGCTCTGGTATGACCAGCGCCGGGTGCGTGTCGTTTATCTGTATCGCGTGGTGCTTTGAGAAGCTCTTTATGTCGCCGAAGCGCTTCATGTGGGTCTTGATGATCGACTGCGCCGTCGCCGAGAGGAAGAAATACTGCTGCTTTAAGCGCAGGGTCTTGCCCTCGATGTGGTCGTCGGCGGGGTAGAGCACCTTGGTGATGACCTCGCTCATCGTGCGCTGCTCAAGGCTCTTTACATACTCGCCCTCGGAAAACAGGTACATATCCAGTGCGCTCGTGCTCCTTGCGTCCCACAGGCGCAGAATGTTGACCGCGTTGCCGCCGTAGCCTGCGATGAGCATATCGCGCGGGACCGCCGTGACGGTCTGGTAGCCTGTGTGCTCGGCGTGATATTTCCCGAAGCTGTCCCAGCGCGGGGAGATCGTTCCGCCGAAACGCACCTCGACGGCCTCGTCGTTGCGCGGCACCAGCCAGCTTTCGGCGGCGCTGCGCCAGTCGTCGGCCACCTCTGTCTGCCTGCCGTCTACGATCTTCTGGCGGAAAATGCCCAGCTCGTAGCACAGCGAATAGCCCGTTGCGGGGATGCCGAGCGTCGCCAGCGAGTCCATATAGCAGGCGGCGAGCCTGCCGAGACCGCCGTTGCCGAGGCCGGCGTCGTTTTCGGCCTCGAATATATCCGAGGCATTGCGACCGAGGTCGCTCAGTGCGCCCGTGAGCGCGTCGGCTATGCCGAGGTTGAACGCATTTTTCATGAGGCTGCGGCCCATGAGGAATTCCATGGACAGATAGTGCACCTCGCGCTCGGGACATTTTGTTTTTTCCGCGGCGAGCAGTCTGCTCATTATCTCGCGTATGACGATGGCGCTTGCCTGAAACACCTGATCGTCGCTTGCGGTCTTTGCCGTTACGGCGAAGTGCGCGCAGAGCTTATCCTCTATTGCGCTGCGCACCTCGTCGCGTGAGATCTGACTTGTGAACATATTTTGCTTAACTCCTTAGATCTTTGTGCCCTTCGGGAGCACCACCGGCAGCTTTTCGCTGCCCATCAGGGTCTGGAAGGCCGAAACGCTCGAAAGCTTGTCGGCAACGACGTTTTTCATGATAACGCCCTCGCCTATCTCCGTTCCGCGCATGAGCACGCAGCCGGACAGCTTCGCGCCTTTGCTTATGCGCACGTCGGAGGATACGATGCAGTTTTCGATCTCGCCCTCTATTATGCAGCCGTCGGCAACGAGGCTGTTTTTCGCGCTCGAGCCCTCGGCGTAATAGGTGCTGACATCCTCGTGGGTCTTTGTGCGCACGGGGCGCTCGGGCGGGAAGAGCTCTGCGCGGTTTGCGGCATCGAGCATATCCATGCTTGCCTCGAAAAACGCCTCGGTGCTCATGATGCGTCTGCCGTAGCCGCGGTGGAAGTAAACGTTGACCTTCCCTCCGGCGGCGAGGTAATCCGCTATCGCGTCGCGGTGAAAGTGATAGCGGTTGGACGCGGCGCAGGCGTTCATCATGTCAAGCAGAAGCTGCTTTGATATTATATACGCCTCAAGCGAGGCCGCGCCCTCGCCGGCATCGGTCCGGTTGAAGATCATGCTGCGGGCAAAGCCGTCGGCATCGACGATATAGCGGTGGTGCCTGTAATCGGGCGTCGTCTCGGTGCATATGGCGCTTATCTCGGCGCCCGACTCAAGGTGGCTGCGTATCGCCGCGCGCAGGTCTATATTGGCCGCGGTGTTGCCGTGCATCATGACGATGTACTTTGCGCTGATATCGTTTATATAGGTCGACACGGCGTTTAACGCCTCTATCGTTCCGTTATAATCGCCCCGGTGATACTCCGGCAGTCCGAAGGGCGGCAGCATGCGCAGGCCGCCTATCCTGCGTCCCATATCCCAGTCCTTGCCGCTGGCAAGATGGTCGAGGAGCGACTGATAGTCGCGGCGCATGATAACGCCGACATCGTGTATGCCCGCATTCATGAGAGACGACAGGGCGAAATCAATGAGTCTGTATCTTCCGCAGAACGGAAGCGAGGACGCCGTGCGGCGGCGGACAAGCTCGCCCAGCTCGGGCACTGCGCCGTAAGCAAAGATTATTCCGTGAAAATCGCTCATTTTCAGACCTCCTCGCTCTTATATATCATTGCTCCCGCTTTTACGCAGGCATTTTCTCTTATGTCTATCCTCGGGCCGCAGGTCGCAACGCCCCACGCGTCGCTTCCGTCGGGCGGAGCGCCGACGTGTGCGCCCGAATGAATGACGGTCTGCTCGCCGACGATGGCATATTCGACCGTCGCGCCGCTTTCCACCCTCGCGCCGGGCATGAGCACCGAATAGAGCACCTTTGCGCCCTTTTCGACCACCGCCGACGAGGAGAGCACGGAGTTTTCGACCTCACCCTCTATTGTGCAGCCCTCTGTCACGATTGAGTGCACAACCCTGGCCTCGGAGCCGACATAGTGCGGCGGCTGTGCAACGCTTCTCGAGCGTATCGGCCAGCTCGGATCGTAGAGGTTTATAAGCGTCGTGGACAGCATATCCATGTTCGCGTCCCACAGGCTCGTTATCGTGCCGACATCGCGCCAGTAGCCGTCAAAGCGGTACGGCCAGAGCTTTTCGCCGGCGGCGAGCATGTTGGGGATTATATTCTTGCCGAAGTCCTTGCTCGAGTTCGGATCGTTCTCGTCATCGATCAGGTACCTGCGGAGCTTTTTCCAGTTAAATATATATATGCCCATGGAGGCAAGGTCGCTCTTGGGCTGCCTGGGCTTTTCCTCGAACTGCTCGACATATCCGTCAGCGCCGAGGTTCATGATGCCGAAGCGCGTGGCGTCCTCCATCGAGACCTGCAGGACGGCTATCGTGCAGGCTGCGTCCTTTGCGATATGCTCGCGCAGCATCTTCGAATAGTCCATCTTATAGATATGGTCGCCCGAGAGGATCAGCACGTTGTCGGGGTCGTACATCTCTATAAAGCCGATGTTCTGATAAATGGCGTTTGCCGTGCCGGAAAACCACGAGCCCTTCTCGCCGGCGCTCTGGTACGGCGGAAGAATGAACACGCCGCCGTCGGTCGAGTCAAGATCCCAGGGCTGTCCGCCGCCTATGTAGCTGTTGAGCTGGAGCGGGCGGTACTGCGTGAGAACGCCCACGGTGTCGATGCCGGAATTTGCACAGTTTGACAGAGGGAAATCAATAATGCGGTATTTGCCGCCGAAGGGCATGTTGGGCTTTGCCACGTCCTGCGTGAGGGCGTAAAGCCTTGAGCCCTGACCCCCGGCAAGGAGCATTGCTATGCAGCTTTTCTTCATGTCATCCGTCCTTTCTGAACATTCCTGAATAAAATGGCGGCAAAGTGCCAAGGCCCCCTGCCGCCGCTGTACAGGGGATCGCTAACCCCTTGTGTTATACTTATTCATTGACCTGTCCGCACCCTCGGTGATATAGCACACGGCGGCGTCGGCCGCTTTTTTCGCGGTCTCCTCCATGTCGGCGGCATCCTGCCCCCTGAAGGCGCCGAGCACCCAGTCGGCCATGTCGTAATCCGGGTGCGGCGGAGCGCCGACGCCGAGCCTGATGCGCGGAAACTGATCCGTTCCGAGCCGGGCTATGATGCTCTTCAGGCCGTTGTGCCCGCCTGCCGAGCCGCCGCGCCGTATCCTGAGCCTGCCTATGGGCAGCGCCGTCTCGTCGGACACGACTATGACGCGCTCGGGCGGTATCTTATAAAACTTCGCCGCCTGAGCTATCGCGTCGCCGGACAGGTTCATATACGTCTGCGGCTTCATCAGCAGCACCTTGTGCGAGTCGAGCTCGACCGTCTGCGTCAGAGCCTTGAAGCGCATTTTGTTTATGCTCACGCCGAGCTTCTTTTCCATGGCGTCGGCCGTCATGAACCCGGCGTTATGCCTTGTTCCGTTGTATTTCAGTCCGGGATTGCCGAGGAATGCGACGATCCACTCGGCTCCGCCTTTGGAGAAGAACATTTTACTCAAACAGGTTGGAGATGGATATCTCCTCGTAAACGCGCTGGATAGCCTCGGCAAATACCGGCGCTACGGACATATACTTGATCTTTTCGCAGACCTGGGCGTTTGCGGGATACGGAATGGTGTCGAGCAGCAGCAGCTCCTTGATGCAGCTGTCTTCGATGCGCTCGATCGCGGGGCCGGAGAGAACGCCGTGGCTTGCGCAGGCATAGACCTCCTTGGCGCCGCCGATCTCCAGGATCGCCTTGGCTGCACCGCACAGGGAGCCCGCGGTATCGACCATGTCGTCGAGCAGGATGCAGGTCTTGCCCTCGACGTTGCCGATGATGTTCATGACCTCGGACTGGTTTGCCTTCTCGCGGCGCTTATCGACTATCGCCATGTTGCAGCCGAGCTTCATGGAGAAGTTGCGCGCGCGGGCAGTGCTGCCGACATCGGGGGATACGACCATGATGTCCTCGTTTCCCTTACCGTAAATGTCGATGTAATGCTTTGCAAAGAGAGGAGCGCCGAAAAGATTGTCAACGGGGATATCGAAGAAGCCCTGGATCTGGGCCGCATGGAGATCCATGGTCAGGACACGGTCCGCACCTGCGGCGGTGATAAGGTTTGCGACGAGCTTTGCGGAGATGGGATCGCGGCTCTTGGCCTTGCGGTCCTGGCGGGCATAGCCGAAATACGGGATAACGGCGGTGATCCTGCCTGCCGATGCTCTGCGCATCGCGTCGATCATAACGAGCAGCTCCATGAGGTTGTCGTTAACGGGCTTGCTGGTAGACTGAACGATGAAAACATCGGCGCCGCGGACCGGCTCGTGAACGGATATCGAGCACTCGCCGTCAGCGAAGTTCGAGCATGAGCAGTCGCCGAGGTTTTTGAAAAGCTGATTGCATATCTGCTGTGCAAGCTTGGGATTGGAGTTGCCGGAGAATACCTTTATCTCCTTGCCGTGTGAAATCATTTTGAATCGTCCTCTCTGTATTTATTTGTTTTCCGCAGACTGGGCTTTTACCCCATTATCTTTATCCATGTGATTATATCAAATATACACGCGTTTGAAAAGTGGCTTAATGAACAATTTTGTAACCGGACTGAATATCTTTATGTATAAAAAAGCAAGGACGGTCTGTACCGTCCCTGCTGTTCATTTCAGCGGCATGATGCCCATTGCCGATCTCAATGCGTTTATCTTGTCCTCAATATCATAGGACGCAAAGAAAATATCCCTTATTCTCTGCGTGTCTCCGCCCGTCACGATGCCCGCCAGGATGCACAGCGCACCCAGAACGAGCGCTATCAGCGCAACGGTAGATACGATCTTCCATGCCTTACCCATTGACGGCCACCTCCTTGACGCAGAGCTTTCTTCCGAGCGATACCGCTCCGCCGACAACGCCCTTTACGCCGTAAACGAGCATGAGTATGCCCAGCCACAGCAGGATGAGCGCCGCCGCAAGCGCGATGAGCATTGCGCCCGCGCACAGCATGATATCGGCAAATATCACGAGTGACGAGAACGCAAAGGCCGTTATCTTGGCCGCGACCGCTATGATCAGAGCACCCAGTCCCAGCAGAGCGACAGTCAGTGCTATTGCCAGGGCGAGCAGCACAAGCCCGATGGGTATCGCAAAGATCAGATACAGGATAAGAAGCGCAACGTTTGTCTTATATTGCGTCGTCTCCGCCCGCTCGGGCTCCGGCGTTTCGAGCTCTTCAAAGATGAACTCCGCCTCGGCCTCCGGCTCCGCGCTCTCGGCTTTGGACTCCTCTGCGGGAGTTTCCTCTGCCGGCTCCTCCGTCTCGTTGGGAGCTTCCTCGGGCTCTGCCACGGTCTCCTCCGCGGCGTCTTCGGCCACGGTCTCCTCCTCGGCGGGGGCCTCCCCGGCCGCTTCCTCTATGAGCGCTTCTTCCGTGACGGCAGCGGTTTCCCCGGACGCGGCTTCCTCGGTCTCGGCTTCGGGCTCTTCGGCAGGCTCGTCCTGCTCAGGCTCTTCGGCCGCTTCCTCGGCGGGAGCCTCCTGCTCCTGAACCGTCTCTTCCGTCTCAACCGTGACGGTCTCCTCGACAGCTTCCTCGGCTTTGGGCTCTTCGGCAGGCTCGGCGGGTTCGGGCTCGTCGAAGAACATGGGCTTGTACTCCACGCCCTCCTCGGCGGCCTTCTCGCGGCGGATCTCCTCGATTATATCCGCATACGACAGGCCCGTATCCGTGACCTGCGGATTTTCCTTTTCTTTTTCCTTTTTGACGGGAGTTACGACCAGATGCTCGGCTTCCGGCTTATCGGCCTTGGAATCGGCCTCGACCGCGAGCTTGCGCTCGGAGCGCTTATAGGTTCTGGAGATCGTAACGGCAAGCTTTGTCGGCGAGCCGAAGCTTTCGAGCATCGCCTGCTCATCCTCGGCCTCGTCCAGCAGCTTATTGTACTGCGTGAGGATATCTTCCTTATCCTCCTTGAACATGAAGGCCAGAAGCTTTGAAAGCTCCGCCATGTATCTCTGTCTGTTGATATGCGTCACCTCCGAAGGGTTTAAAAAACAAACACATACAATAAATCTATATTATTATAGTCAAAAAGTTCACTCAGGTCAAGATTTTTTGTGTTAACGGAATGTCGGCAAAATGTGTTGACAAGCTCTGCCTTGTTCGATAAAATATATTGGTTATTATAATAATAAGGAGAACAACAATGGCAAAGGATAAAAAAGTTGAGCAGATAACCGATATGGAGCTGGACTTCGCCCAGTGGTTCACCGACGTGTGCACGAAGGCGGAGCTGGTAGATTACTCCGGCGTTAAGGGACTTTTCATCCTGCGCCCATACGGCTATGCCATTTGGGAGAATATACAGAAGGAGCTCGACAGGATGTTCAAGGAGGGCGGACACGAAAACGTATCCATGCCCCTGCTCATTCCCGAGAGCCTGCTTCAGAAGGAAAAGGATCACGTCGAGGGCTTTGCGCCCGAGTGCGCGTGGGTAACCGTCGGCGGCTCGGAGGAGCTGCCGGAGAGACTGTGCATCCGCCCGACCTCCGAGACGCTTTTCTGCGATCACTGGAGCCACACGGTTCATTCCTGGCGCGATCTGCCGATGCTGTACAATCAGTGGTGCTCCGTGCTCCGTTGGGAGAAGACGACCCGTCCCTTCCTGCGCGGCAGAGAGTTTCTGTGGCAGGAGGGTCACACCCTGCACGAGACCGAGGCCGAGGCACGCGAGGAGACGCTGCATCAGCTCGAGGTCTACGCCGACCTGTGCGAAAATTACCTTGCAATGCCCGTTATCCGCGGCAACAAGACCGATAAGGAAAAGTTCGCCGGCGCCGTGAATACCTACACGATCGAGTGCATGATGCACGACCATAAGGCTCTCCAGTCCGGCACGAGCCACTACTTCGGCACGGGCTTTGCCGAGCAGTTCAACATCACCTTCACCGACAGGGAAAACAAGCAGCAGCATCCGCATCAGACCTCCTGGGGCCTGTCGACACGAGTCATCGGCGGCATCATCATGACCCACGGCGACAACAACGGTCTCGTCCTGCCTCCGCGCATAGCGCCGGTGCAGGTCATCGTCGTCCCCGTCGCGCAGCACAAGGAGGGCGTCACGGAGAAGGCAAACGAGCTGTACGCCGCTCTCAAGGCGGCGGGTATCCGCGTCAAGATAGACCTCAGCGACAACAGCCTTGGCTGGAAGTGCGCACAGTATGAGATGAAGGGCGTTCCCCTGCGTATCGAGATCGGCCCGCGCGATATCGAAAACGGCGTGTGCATGGCCGTAAGGCGTGATAACGGCGAGAAGATCTCCGTTGCGATCACGGAGCTTGCGGATAAGGTTCCCGAGCTGCTCGACGCGGTGCAGCAGGGTCTGTTCGACAAGGCAAAGAAGAACCTCGACGAGCACATTTTCGAGGCTCACTCCCTCGAGGAGGCAAAGCGGCTTCAGGAGGAAAAGGGCGGCTTCATAAAGACCATGTGGTGCGGCGAGCTCGAGTGCGAAATGAAGATGAAGGAGCAGGCGGGCATGTCCTCGCGCTGCATCCCCTTCGAGCAGGAAAACCTCGGCGATACCTGCCCCATCTGCGGCAGGAAGGCAAAGCACATGATATACTGGGGCGTTGCGTACTAAAGGTCAAAACAGGACATTATCAAGGCCGGATCAAACGATCCGGCCTGTTTTTTTATCTTATTTTTTCGCCGTTTAGGACGGCGCTTTTGAGCTCATCGCCGTCATAGCAGAGCTTTAAAAGGAAAAACGGCTCTGCGTCGTTTTCCAGCAGGCGGAGGAATATCCTGTCCCCCTCCCAGAGCGTGAGCTCATAAAGCCTTGAGCGGTCTATCCACTCAAGCTCGCCCTCGTCGCAGGCTTTGAGCTCACCCTCGAAGCCGTCGGCGGTGAACAGGTGCATATACTCGGACTCGCACTGCGTGTTCACGAACGTGACAATACCACGGCAGCGCCATGAGGTCAGCGCAAGCCCCGTTTCCTCCCTCGCCTCACGCAGAAGGCACTCGTCCGGGCTCTCGTCGGCCTCGAATTTTCCGCCGATGCCGATCCATTTATCGTGATTTACGTCGTTTTTCTTCTTCACGCGGTGCAGCATGAGATATTCGCTGCCGCGGCTTATATAGCACAGCGTCGTATTGAGCATGATCTGTCCTCCGATATAACGATATAAAAATTTCCGGCCGAGAAGCCGGAAATTTTATGCCTGTCACTCGATCTCAAGCTTCATGGGAAGCCAGAAGGTGAAGCCGTAAAGCACGGTGTTTATAAAGCAGCGCGTATCGTCATACCAGACCTTCTTGCCCGCCTTTTTGGCGACGAGGAAGTACTCGGCAAGGTGCATGCCGTACAGCGCCAGAGGAACGACGGGATTCTTCTTCCATATGGCATAGGCGATCGACGCCGCGCCGAGGCCGAGAACGCCCCTGCGGGCGGTGCTCCAATAATTCATTGCAATATCTCCTTATCCTTAATATCAGATGCCTGCATTATATCAGACATTTGCCCGTGAAACAAGCCCTAATCCTTATTGTTTTCCCATGTCCGCTCCGAGATTATATAGCGCGGGCGGTGCTTTGTTTCCATGTATATCTTGCCGATATACTCGCCGATTATGCCCATGCACATGAGCTGCACTCCGCTTACGAAGCATATTATGCAGGTCGTGCTCGCCCAGCCGGCGACGGCGTGGCCTCCGACGGCGGCGACTATAGCCCAGATAACGCCCACAAAGCTCAAAAACGCGACTATAAGGCCGAAGCTCATGATCAGCCGCAGCGGCTTTACGGAAAGGCTCGTTATGCCGTCTCCCGCGAGGGCAAGCATCTTGCGCAGGGGGTACTTGCTTTTTCCGGCAAGGCGCTCGGCGCGCTTATACTCAACGCTCGTGCTCTTGAAGCCGACAAGCGGTACCATACCGCGCAGAAAGAGGTTTACCTCCCCGAATTTTGCAAGCTCACGCAGAGCCCGCGCGCTTATGAGCCTGTAGTCTGCGTGGTTATACACGATATCCGCGCCCATGGCGGAGAGAAATTTATAAAAGCCCTGCGCGGTGCTGCGCTTGAAAAAGCTGTCGCTCTCGCGGTCGGAGCGCACGCCGTAGACTATATCGCAGCCGTTGAGATAGGCCCTTACCATATCGTCCATGGCGTTTATATCGTCCTGACCGTCGCAGTCGACGGAGATGCTTATATCGCAGCGGTCCTTTGCCTCCATGAGCCCCGCGAACACTGCGTTCTGATGTCCGCGGTTGCGGCTCTGGCTTATGCCGATATAGTGCCCTTCTCCGGCGGCAAGGCGGCATATGATATCCCAGGTCGCGTCGCTGCTGCCGTCGTTTACGAACATAATGCGGCTTTCCGCGGCAATGAGGCCGGCACTCTCGAGCTCATGCAGCTTATTCAAAAACATCGGCGCAGTTATCGGCAGCACCTCCTGCTCGTTATAGCAGGGTATTATAATGTACAAAACGGGATGCTCCATGTCCGTCTCCTCAGCACTTTATTGCATAAATTTTAATCCATTGCCACCGCACTGTCAATTAATAAGTTGATTTATATATGTTATTGCTGTAAAATAGTGCATCATATTTTCAGGAGGCAACACAAATGAGCTATATACCCACAGTCGGGCAGGCAAGGGAGCTTGTCGAAAAGTATAACAAGGAGCCGTTCCACCTCCAGCACGCGGAGACCGTTTCCAAGGTCATGGGCGAGCTTGCGAAGGAATACGACCCCGAGCGCGTTGATTACTGGGCTGCCGTCGGCATGCTCCACGATATAGATTTTGAGCTCTACCCCGAGCAGCACTGCGTCAAGGCAAACGAGATGCTGCACGAGCTGGATATAGACGAGGGCGTCATCCATGCCGTTATCAGCCACGGCTACGGCATCTGCATCGACGTTGAGCCGGAGCTTTTCATGGAAAAGGTCCTGTTTGCGACAGACGAGCTGACGGGGCTCATCGGCGCGGTCGCGCTCATGCGCCCGACCGGCATCTCCGACATGGAGGTAAAGTCGGTCAAGAAAAAGTTCAAGGACAAGAAGTTTGCCGCCGGCTGCTCGCGCGACGTTATACTGCGCGGCGCGGAGATGTGCGGCTGGGATCTTGACACGCTCATTCAGAAAACGCTCGACGCAATGAGAGCATGACAAGGCTGTATATAGCCGATGTAACGGAGCTTGATATCGGGTCCTGCCTCGGCGCGGTATCGCAGTATCGCCGCGAAAAGACGCTGCGGCTCAAAAGCAGCGCCGACAGGCGGCGCAGCCTCGGCGCTGAGCTGCTGCTCGGAAAAGCCGTGGGGCACTGCGGCTATTCCCTCTCGGCAAACGGCAAGCCGTTCTTTCCCGACGGTGTCTGCTTCTCGCTGGCTCACTGCGGAGACTATGCGCTGTGCGCGGTCTCCGACGCGCCCGTCGGCGCCGATATAGAGCTTGCACGCGCGGGCTCTCTGCGTCTGGCGGAGCGCTTCTTCCTGCCGGACGAGGCAGCGCTCGTAAAGGCTGCGCAAAACCCCGATGACGAGTTCTGCCGCCTGTGGACGCTCAAGGAAAGCTATATAAAGGCCGCCGATCTGCGCCTCGGCGACGTGCGCAGCTTCTCCGTCGTGCACGGCGTCGCCGGCTTTCGCTTTCACGGCCTGCGGTACGGCAGCTATCACATCGGCTGCTGCGTAAGTGCGCAGGAAACCGGCAATATAGAGCTTACGGAAGAAAAGCTCTGAGGGCAGACCTCAGAGTTTTTTTAGCAGCGTGTCAAAAAAGTCTGTGACTTTTTTTCACGCTGCAAAACGCCACATTTTTTGTGAAGCTTGCGCTTTAAGAAAAATCTCGCTGCACTCGTCAAAAAGTCTGATAGATCAGACATTTTTGATGGCTATAATCCAATTTGAGGCGGGCCTTGCCCCCTCACACTCCCCCGCTGCGCGGATACTTTTCCTCAGCAGCATAGGTTTTTGACAGTCTCAAGAAAAACTCTGAGGACAGACCTCAGAGTTTTTCCAATAATACAGGTAGCTCGGAAAGGGCGTGTATCTCGCAGTCGGGGACGATATCGCCGGTCTGCGGCAGCTGTCCGGGGTTAAACCAGCAGGTTTTTATGCCCGCGTTTATGCCGCCGAGGATATCCGACGACAGCCTGTCGCCGACGATGACAGCCTTATCGCGCTCAAAGCCCTCGATACTCCCGAAAACGCGCTCGAAAAATTCCCGCGACGGCTTATCCGCGCCGACGCGCTCGGAAATGAAAATGTCCTTGAAATAATGTGCGATGCCGGCGCTTTCAATGCGTCCGTCCTGCACCGAGGCCGTGCCGTTGGAGACGATGTACATTTCGTATTTTCCGTCGAGCGCCTGCAGAAGCTCGGGCGCACCGTCAACGAAATAGTGTCCTATGCCGAGAAGGTACTCGTAGCTTGCAAGAGCCAGCTCGCTCGGTACGTTTTTTATGCCGAGCTCGGCAAACAGCGTGTCGAACCTGCCCGTCAGCACCTGTTCGCGCGTGATCTCGCGCCGCTCGAGCCGCGCCCAATGCTCGTCGTTTATCCGGCTGTAGCGTGCAATGACCTCCGGTGTCGCGGGAATGCCGAGGCGCTCAAAGGTCTTTTTTATCGCCGCGGCCTCGGCCTTGCCGAAGTCGAGCAGCGTATCGTCAATGTCCAGAAAAACATACTTTATCATAGCTTTTCTCCTCAATGCATTATGCTCTGAATTATAAAGCACCGCCGCACTCATGTAAAGCAAAAATATTTCTCCTGCATATTGACATTCAGGGCGGATTGTGATAATTTTTTATTAACCAAGTGGTAATATACATTCAAAATATTTAATCATTGGGGAGGAAAAGAAAATGACACAGTCTGCAAAAGACGAAGCAAAATTCCTTGACACTCGCATTGACGACGAGACCGCTGCATTTATCGAGAAGTGGAACCTTGCCATTCTCGCGGCGGCACTGCTGCACGACGCCGACCATATCCGCCAGGCGGTCAAGTGGCACTACAAGATCCCGCTCCAGCTCTGGATCATAAACCTTGCGGTCTACGTCCTGCCGACGGTTTCCGAGTTCCTTATCCGCAACAAGCGCTCTTCCTCGTTCATGACCGTCGTTTCCAGCGGCATCGTGACGAGCTCGGCCTTCCTGAAGGTCCACCTCTGGAAGCCGACGACCGACATCTGGGGCGTCTGGAACCACAACTACTTCAAGCTCGCAAAGGGCGTATGGCACGAGGGCCAGTTCATAAAGGGCATCGACTGGATCGATTGGGCACTGCTGCTCGACCTGCCTGCGGTATCCATCCCCGCATGCATCGCTTCCCTCAAAAAGCGCAAAGAAATGAAAGAGAATCTTTTGACCGAGGGCAAATAATTTGATAAGCTATGGGGAGAAATGCAAAGCATTTCTCCCCTCAGGCTATCAAAAAACCTATGCTGCTGCGTAGAGATATCCGCGCAGCGGGGGAGCTCGAGGGGTAGCGAAGCGTCGGCGCGGGAGTGAATGACATGCCGGTGGCATGTCAGAGCCGCGCCGTGACCGAGCCGCAGCGAGAAAAGACCCGCCTCGAATTAGATTATAGCCATCAAAAACGTCTGATTTATCAGACTTTTTGACGAGCACAGCGAGATTTTTCGTGAAGCGCAAGCTTCACAAAAAATGTGGCGTTTTTGAAGCGTGCAAAAAAGTCTGTGACTTTTTTGACACGCTGTGGGGAGAAATGCAGAGCATTTCTCCCCTATCCGCATACGGAGTTTTGCTATGAAAGAAATAACACTGAGAATTCTTGATATGGAGTGCGCGGCCTGCGTTTCGCGGCTCGACAGGGCGCTTCTGAAGCTGCGCGGCATAGACAGGGCCGCGGTGAACTACGCCTCGGCCTCGGCATTCATATGCTATGACGAGAAGGCGCTCGACCTTGCAGATATCGCCGCCTGCGTAAAAAAAGCGGGCTTCCGCGTTCCGGTCGAGGAGGCCGATATCCGCTTTGAGGGTGAGCCCGAAGCCGCCGTAAGGGCGCTGGGCGAGGTTTTCGGCGTGAAGGACGTGCAGCTGCACGGGGATATGATAACGGTTTTCATGTGGCCGGTGTGTCTCGATACTCGGAAGCTCACGGAGGTATGCGGCGACTGCGGTCTCAGGGCCGAGATAAGCGAAAAGCGCGGCGGCGACGAGGATCAGGAGCTTGAAAAGCGCATGGGGCTTCTGAAAACTCTCGTCATGAGCGCGGCGTGCACAGCCCCTTTGATGCTCGAGGTGCACCCAAAGCTCCAGTTTCTCATCGGCAGTGTGCTGCAATTCGGCCCCGGCAGGCATTTTTACCGCTCGGCCGCGCGTGAGCTGCGCAGCGGCTTTTTCGGCATGGATCTTCTTGTCTCGCTCTCGTCGACGCTCATTTACGCCTACAGCTCCTATGTCGCGCTGACGCGGAAGAGCAATTTCAAGCTCTATTTCACCTCCGACGGCGTGCTTCTGTCACTGATACTCTTCGGCAAATACATGGAGCAGGTTGCGGCCGGCGAGGCGGGCTCTGCAATACGCAGGCTCATGCATCTGCAGCCGCGCACGGCCATGGTAAAGCGCGGCGATAAGTTCGAGGAAACGAGCGTTGATAAAATAAGCCTCGGCGATACGGTTCTCATACGCCCCGGCGAGCGCATACCCGTTGACGGCGTTATAACGCAGGGAACATGCGCCGTAGACGAATCAATGCTCACGGGCGAGAGCCTTCCGGCGGACAAGAGCGTCGGCGACAGAGTCGTCGGCGGCAGTCTCAACCGCGCGGGCTCTGCCGAAGTAAAGGCCGAGGCGCTCGGTAAGGACTCTGTGCTCGAGCAGATAATCGGCATCGTGCGCCGTGCGCAGAGCGAGAAGGCGCCGGTGCAGCGCTTTGCCGACTCCGTCGCGCGCTGGTTCGTCCCCGCCGTTATCGGTGCGGCGGCCGCGACCTTTGCCGTCTGGTACAGGCGCATTGAGCCTAAAAATCTCGAAAAGGCGCTGCTCAACTGCTGCGACGTGCTGTCGGTAGCCTGCCCCTGCGCATTGGGGCTCGCAACGCCGACGGGGCTCATGGTGGGCTCCGGCGCAGCGGCCGAGCGCGGCATACTTTTCCGCAGCGGCACGGAGCTTGAAAACGCGTATAAAGCAGACTGCGTCGTGCTCGACAAGACCGGCACCCTCACCACCGGCAGCCCCGAACTCACGGACGTATGTCCCGCGCCCGGCATCACGGAGGAAGAGCTCGTTTCGCTGTGCGCAGCGCTGGAAAAGCACTCGGAGCATCCGCTTGCGCGCGCAGTCATAAATTATGCCGTCAAGCATTATCCCGGCTTTGAGAGCCTCGCGGTCTCAGGCTTTGAGTATGATATCGGCAGCGGCGTATCCGGCACCGTCGGCGCTGAGCAGATCGTCTGCGCAAGCCGAGCGGCACTGGAGCGCGGCGGCTTTGATACCGCCGCTCTGGCCTCTCTGCCCGATGTGCGCCTTGACGCGAAGGCGGAGATCTGCGTCTGCCGCGGCGGAGTTCTTATCGGAACGCTCGGCATAGCGGACACCCTCAAGCCCGAGGCCGCCGAGGCCGTAAGCCTACTTAAAGCCGCTGGGAAAGAGGTCTGGATGCTCACGGGCGACAATGAGCGCACGGCAAGGGCCATAGCTGCGAAGGCGGGCATAGAAAATGTCCTGTCCGAGGTGCGTCCGGACGAAAAGGCGGCGCAGATAGAGCGTCTGAAGGCCATGGGCAAGACCGTCTGCATGGTGGGCGACGGAATAAACGACACTCCCGCGCTGGCCATGGCAGACTGCGCCGCGGCCATGGGCTCGGGCTCGGATATAGCAATAGAGTCGGCCGGTGTGCTGCTGCCGTCGGGCGATCTCAAAAAGCTGCCGGAGGCCATTGACATATCCGCGGCGACGATAAAGACCATACGGCAGAACCTGCGCTGGGCACTGTTTTACAACCTCATAAGCATCCCCGTCGCGGCGATGGGCATACTGCACCCGTCTATATGTGCGGCGGCCATGTCGGCAAGCTCCATAGGCGTTCTGATGCATTCGCTCAGCCTTAAAGAGCCGGACAGGAAAAGGCGGTCAAAATGGAAGAAAAAATAATGGTCACGGGCGTAAAGGGCATGTACTGCCGCCAGTGTCCCGAGCTCATACTCGGCGACATTTTGCAGACAAGGGGCGTGCTCGACGCGCACATTGCCTATGTAAAGGGTGTCCTCACCGTCAAATATGACCCCGGCATAGTGTCCGAGGACGAGCTTCGCGGCGTTCTGGAGCGCGGCGGCTACCCCGCCTGCCCCGTCGGCGCGCCGGGCACAAATCCGCTGCTCAACGCGCTGAAAGCGCCGTTTGCCCGAAAAAATAAAAAATCTTGATATTTTTATCCCCCCACCCGGCTTGTGGGGGGCTTTTTTGCATGTTAAACTTCAGACATAAGCAAAAAGGAGAATTGCCATGAACGCACTCACGAACACTATAGAGCAGTATTGGACGCGCCGCGCAAGCTCGTACACCGAGGTCGTCAGAAAGAACCTCACCGACGGCTGGGACGGCAAATGGGCCGACGAGCTCATAAGGAATTTCCCCAAGGCGGAGGGCAGAGCGCTCAGGGTCCTGGACATCGGTACGGGTCCGGGCTTTTACGCAATAATCCTCGCCTCGCGCGGCTATGACGTGACGGCCGTCGACATGTCCGAGGGCATGCTCGAGCAGGCGCGGCACAATGCCGGAGCTCTTGCGGATAAGATACGCTTTCTCAAGATGGACGCGCAGGAGCTCTGCTTTGACGACGGCGAATTTGACGTTATCGTCACGCGGAACCTCACCTGGAACCTTCCCGATCCCGTCAGGGCTTATAAGGAGTGGCGGCGTGTTCTGCGCGACGGCGGCGTGATGCTGAATATAGACTCCAACTGGTACGCCTACCTCTTCGACGAGGAGAAAAAGTGCGAAAAGCAGGCCGACCGCGAGAATATTGCGCAGGCCGGCATCGAGGACTACGACAGCTATGACGAAAGCTGGCTCATGGAGAACATATCGCGCAGTCTGCCGATGGGCAAGCTGCCGCGCCCGCACTGGGATACGGTGACGCTGCTCGATCTCGGCTTCAAAAACGTCAGCGCGGACACCTCCGTCAGCCAAAGGCTCTGGAGCCGCGAGGAGCTGCTCAACTACGCATCCACTCCCTGTTTTCTGATAAGAGCCGTAAAATAACCGGGAATGAGAGAGTTAAAGTGAAAAAAAGAATTACTGCGCTGTCCCTTGCGCTCATCATGCTTCTGAGCCTTGCCGCCTGCGGCGCTGACAGCAAGGACCCCGGCAGCGGAGAGAAGATACTCCGCGTCGCGGAAAGCTTTGCATATCCCAGCCTCGACGCACACAGGGAATACTACGGCTGGTACACCTCCATCTACGGCATCACCGAGGCGCTTTTCAAAATGGGCGACGACTTTTCCGTGCAGCCCTGCCTTGCCGAAACGGCCGAGGTGTCGGACGACGGACTAACCTGGACGGTGACGCTTAAAGACGGCATATGCTTTTCAAACGGCAGCGCCGTGACGGCCGATGCCGTCATAGCAAACCTCAGGCGCGTCGGCGAGGTGAACATTCGCTTTGCGCAGTTTAAGGACTATGCCTACAAGGCCGTGAGCGACGGCGTTCTGACTATAACGACTGACGAGGTCTACCCCACCCTGGTAAACGATCTTGCCTCGCCCGAGATGGGAATAATGGATCTTGACGCAAGCGAGGATATCGACAACGCGCCCGTTGCCACCGGCCCGTTTGTTGTAAAAAGCTTTGTGCCCGAGGGCACGGTCGAGGTCTCGCGCAACGATAACTACTGGGGCGGCGAGGTGAAGCTCGTCGGAGCGGTGTTCTACTACATGCAGGACGACGAGTCGAAGCTCATGGCCATGCAAAACGGTGAGATCGACTGCTACACCTCGGTGACCGCAGCCGCGAAGGAGATATACGACGCTGCTCCCGACCGCTACAGCGTGTCGGATATCCCCGCGACGAGGCTCCAGTTTTACATGCTCAATCAGAACAGGCTCGGCGATGAGCTCAGAAAGGCGATAAATCTCACCGTTGACTGCGATGCCATAGCCGACTACCTAAACGGCACCGTCACGGCTGCCGTCGGCCCCTTCGGAACGTCGGCGGCTTACGGAAAGGTCACGAAGCCCGCGGTCGATACGGCGGCGGCAAGGGCCGCCCTCGAGAAAGCCGGCTATACGCTCGGCTCCGACGGCATTTACGAAAAGGACGGGCAGGATCTGACGCTAAGCATCTGCTACTACCCCGCGCGCTCGCTCGACTCGCTGGCGCTGCTGATGCAGGAGCAGCTCAAGGCCGTGGGCATAAGCTCCGTTCTCACCTCGCAGGAGGACGCGGACGCGACCTATGTTCTCTCGGGCGACTATGATATTGCGCTCTACTGCATGATAGCCGACAAAAACGGCGACCCCTACTATTTCATCGACACCGTGCTGCGTCCCGGCGGCTACTGGGTCTCGGCGGGCTTTGAAAGCAGCGAGGCGGCGGCGCTCATAAACGAGCTTCAGCCGGAAACGGACACCGAAAGAAGATCTGCGCTCGCAAACGAGATCGTTCAGCTTGCCATCGACGACAATGCCGTCGGCTGCGTAGGGCTTTTCAACAACATTACCGTTATGAGCAAAAACGTCAGCGGCATACACGAAACCAGTCCCTTTGATTTCTACCGCATCGACGCAGATACCGACATGTAAAAACCCCGGGGCAGGAGGAAAACTCCTGCCCCGAGGCAGAGGTGAAGAAACATCAAAAAGCAAATTTTAAAACGTCTGCTGCATCTTGCGGTGATAATAATAGGTCTGAGCTTTCTGACCTATCTCTTAATGTATATATCGCCCGGTGACCCTGCGCTCAAGAAGCTCAATGCGCAGGGCATCAGCGTATCTGAGGAGACTCTGGAGGCCGCGCGCGAGGAGCTGGGGCTCAACGAGCCCTTTCTCGTCCGCTACGTGCAGTGGCTCGGCTCTGCGCTGACCGGCGACCTCGGCGTTTCGTATAAGGACGGTCTGCCGGTGACGGGAAAGCTCCTGCACGCGCTGCGCTATACGCTCATTTTAAGCGCCGGGAGCCTCGCCGTGTCGCTCATGATCGCGCTGCCGCTTGCCGTGATAACGGCGGTTAAGCGCGGCGGCATTCTGGACAACACCGTCCGCTTTCTGAGCTTCGTCGGAAACTCGCTGCCGAATTTCCTCATATCCGTGCTGCTGATGTACTTTTTCTGCGTCAAAACGCGGCTGCTGCCGGTCATCGCCGGCGAGAGCATAAAGGGGCTCATCATGCCCTGCCTTGCGCTGGCCATACCCATGTGCTCGCGCTTTATCCGGCAGTTTCGTGCGGAGATACTCGGGCAGCTCGATCGCGCCTATGTTCTCGGCGCAAGGGCGCGCGGCGTAAAAAGCTCGGTCATACTCTTCAGAAACGTGCTGCACAACGCGATGATACCCATCCTGACGGTCATCGCGCTGTCGGTCGGCACGCTTCTTGGCGGCAGCGTGGTCGTCGAGACCATATTCCGCTGGCCGGGGCTCGGCAAGCTCGTGATGGACGCGATAACGGCGCGTGACTACCCCGTTGTCCAGGGCTTTGTGATATTCACAAGCTGCGTGTACGTTATCATTAACCTTGCGGCCGATATCTGCTACCGCCGTCTCGATCCGCGTATCGGGGAAATGTGAGGTGCGCGGTGGATATAAACACGGTCTCAAAAGCAAGGCTCAGGCGCAGGCTTTACATCCTTCTTGCGCTTGCGGCGCTTCTTATGCTCATCGGGCTTTTCGCTCCGCTTATCGTTCCGAACGATCCCAACGCGACGAATGCCTCTCATATGAACGCCGCTCCGGATTCAGAGCACATTTTCGGCACCGACAGATACGGCCGCTGCGTATTCTCGCGCGTTATAATGGGCGCGAGAACGTCCGTATTCTCAGCCGTCATACTCGTTGCCGCGACCTTTGTTATCGGCACGGTCCTCGGCATGATCGCAGGCTGGTACGGCGGCGCCGCCGACAGCGTGATCATGCGCATCGTTGATATAATGCTTGCGTTTCCGCAGATGGTGCTTGCCGTTGCCGTTGCCGGAATACTCGGCGGCGGTATGGTAAACGCCATGCTCGCAATGGGTCTGTCAGGCTGGACGCTTTACGCCCGGCTCGCGCGTGCACAGGTGATCGCGCTGAAAAAGGAGCCGTTTATAAGCGCCGCCCGCCTGTCCGGCTGCTCCGATCTTACGATCATGCTGCACTATCTCCTGCCGTGCATGCTCGGCAGTCTCATAGTGAACGCCGCAACACAGCTCGGCGTTATGATGATAGGCATCGCGGGGCTTTCCTTCCTCGGCATAGGCGTCACCGAGCCGCAGGCCGAGTGGGGCAGCATGATAAACCAGTCGCGCGCGTACATGCAGCTTGCGCCGTGGGCGACGCTCGCTCCGGCGGGAGCCACGGTCGTGACGGTCATGGTGTTCAACTGCCTCGGCGACTGTCTGCGCGACTATCTCGATACGGAGGCGGCAGAATGAACGGTAAAGCGATTTTGTCCCTCGAGGGACTCTGCGCAGGCTACGGGAACGGAGACGTCATATCCGATATATCGTTTTCGCTTTTTGAGGGCGAGGCACTGTGCGTGGTCGGCCAGTCCGGCTGCGGAAAGAGCACGCTTTTAAAGGCAGTCATGGGCGTGTTTGAAAGCCCCGCCGTCAGCGGCGGCGACGTTATATTCGACTCGCAAAGACTCTCGGAGCTTTCGCCCAGGGAGCGTGCACGGCTCACGAGCTCCGGCATGGGGCTTATATTCCAGACCCCCGGCGCCGCCTTCAATCCGATACGCAGCTATAAAAAGCAGTTTGCGGAAGCGCTCAAAAGCCACGGGAAATACGATAAGGATACGTTCCTGCCCTCGGTACAGGATGTTTTCTCGCGCTTAGGGCTTGAAAACTGCGGGCGCATACTCGACTCCTGCCCGTATGAGATGAGCGGCGGCATGAACCAGCGCATAGCGCTTGCGCTCGTAATGCTAATGCGCCAGAAGCTTCTTCTGGCCGACGAGCCGACAAGCGCGCTGGACGCCATAACGCGCCGCACGGTGGCCGACGAGCTTGTTTCCCTGCGCGCCGACGGGCTTTCGCAGCTGATCGTCACGCACGATCTTGCGCTGGCGGCATATATTGCCGACCGCATCGCCGTGATGCACCGCGGCCGTCTCGTTGAGCTTGCTCCCGCGCGGGAGATCGTCTCATCCCCCCTGCACCCGTACACGAAGGCGCTGCTCGGCGCGGTGCCGAGGCTCGGCGGAGCTCTCCCCGCGGCATCTGATACGGCCGCTGCGTATTCCGGCAGGCTCATCGAGCGCAGTCCGGGGCATTTTGTCCTCACGGAGGTATGAGCATGGAAAGCATACTCAGCGTTAAAAGCCTCGGCAGGAGCTACAGCCGCGCGGGGCATAAAACTCTCGCCGTGCACGATGTGAGCTTTGAGCTTCACGAGGGCGAGATACTCGGCATAGTCGGCGCTTCCGGCAGCGGAAAGAGCACGCTTCTGCGCCTTATAAGCGGCCTTGAGGCTCCCGACGCGGGCAAGCTGTGCCTCGGCGGTACGGAGCTTTCGGAAAAGCGTTCGCTTGCCGACAGGCGCGATATTCAGATGATATTTCAGGATGCGCCCTCGTCGTTTCACCCGCGCAGAACGGTCGAGCGCTCGATATACGATGCGTTTTACAGCCTTATGGGCAGCGGGACATCGCTCGATCTTCCGGCGCTGTGCCGCGAGGTCGGGCTGGATCCCGGACTTGCGCGGAGATACCCGCGTTCTCTCAGCGGCGGGCAGTGTCAGCGCTTTGCGATAGCCCGCGCCCTTGCCGCGTCGCCGCGCGTCCTGCTCTGCGACGAGATAACGAGCGCACTGGACGTATCCTCGCAGGCGCAGATACTCTCGCTTTTATCCTCTCTGCGCCGGGATAAGGGCATGTCGATGATCTTTGTCTCGCACGATCTTGCCGTTGTCGGCAGCCTGTGCGACAGGGTGCTCGTCATGCACGGCGGCACGGTCGTCGAGGAGGGCACGGCGGATAAAATAATTTCCGCGCCGCGCAGCGAATACGCAAAAGAGCTTACAGCCTCGGTCATAGAGATATAAAAAAAGACGGCAAGGCCGTCTTTTTTTAATGGCTATTTTCAAGCTTGAGGAGGTATATTTTTTTCTCCAAACCTCCGGCGTAGCCCGTGAGGCTGCCGTCGGCGCCGAGGACGCGGTGGCAGGGCACGATGATGCCTACGGGGTTATGTCCCACCGCTCTGCCGACGGCCTGCGCACTGTTTACGCCCAGTGCCCTTGCTATCTCGCCGTAGCTGACTGTTTTGCCGTAGGGTATCTTCATAAGCTGCGCCCACACACGGCGGCGAAAGTCGGAGCCGTGCAGCTCCAATGGCGGCGTAAAGCGCGGCTCGGAGCCGGAAAAATATATATCGAGCCATCTTACCGTCTGCTCGAGCACGGGCGTGAGCTCTTCGCGGCGCTCATCCTCCATGCCCTCGGCAAAGTACCTTGCGCCGTAAAACCACAGGCCGACGAGGCTCGTGTCATTTGCCGCAAGCAGGATATCGCCGAGCGGCGAGGCATATTTATATGTATACGTCATTTTCACTCGGCCTCCAATACACCGTCAAATTTCAGGATATCACCCACGTCGCAGCCGAGATAGCAGCATATCTTGTTTATCGCTGCAAATCTTATGCCCTTTGCCCTGCCGCTGCACAGGATGGAGAGGTTTACCTCCGTTATCCATATCAGCGTACGCAGCTCCTTTGATGTCATGCCGCGCAGCCTGCGGTTTTCGAGCATAATGCGCGTAAACAGTAGGGCAAACAGCGCCTGTATAACGTTGAAGCACGCACAGGACGATCGGCAAAACACTCTCTGCCGCAAGAATTGTATACTGTTTCTTTCTGTTCACTGTTCAGCCGTCCCGAAATTATTGTTTTTCGATAATTTTACTATAACTTTCAGATTATCGTTGGTCAATAATTTTTCGTGGTATTAATAAAATTCATATTCCTGTGTTTTTTAGTCATTTGCCTTTTTCGCTTTGCAGCGTTAAAATGAAAAAGTCCTCGGGAAAGAGGACTTTATGTCAGGAGAGAGAGCATATGAAAAAAACGAAGAATTTTGCGAGCCGCTGGGGTTTTATCCTCGCCTCGGTCGGCTCTGCGGTCGGCATGGCAAACGTCTGGGGATTTCCGAACAAGCTCGGCTCGAACGGCGGCGGCGCGTTTTTGCTGATATACCTGCTGTTCGTGTTCATTTTCAGCTATGTCGGCCTGCCCGCCGAGTTTGCCATGGGCAGACGGGCGCGCACCGGCACGCTGGGCGCATACGAAAGCGCCTGGGCAACGCGCGGCAAAGCCGCCGGTAAGGCCGGCGGGATACTCGGCTGGCTGCCGCTGGCAGGCTCGCTGTGCATCGCCATCGGCTATGCCGTCATAGTGACCTACATACTCAAGGCGCTGTTTGACTCCCTTGCCGGAACGCTTATGACGGCCGACGCCGCCGAATGGTTTGCCGAGTTTTCCTCAACGCCGTACTCGGTCGTGCCGTTTCACGTCATTGTCGTTGCCGGTACGCTCCTGACGCTGTATCTCGGCGCTCACAGCATTGAAAAGACCAATAAGGTCATGATGCCTCTGTTTTTCGTCATCTTCATCGTGCTGGCGCTGCGCGTTGCATTCCTGCCGGGCGCTGCGGAGGGCTATAAGTTCATGTTCACACCGCGCTGGGAGGCGCTGTGCGATCCGATGATCTGGATCTGGGCGATGGGACAGGCGTTTTTCTCCCTGTCGGTCACCGGCAGCGGCATGATAGTTTACGGCGCATATCTCTCCGACGGAGAGGACGTCGTCGACGTTGCGCAGCACACCGCGCTGTTTGACACGATAGCCGCTGTCGTCGCCGCGCTCGTGATCATCCCCGCCTGCTTTGCCTACGGGCAGGACGTCGGCGCGGGGCCGAGCCTTCTGTTCGTCACGCTGCCGACCATTCTGCAGGATCTGCCTCTAGGCAGGCTGTTTGCGGTCATACTCTACGTTGCGATGATCTTCGCCGGAGTGAGCTCGCTGCAGAACATGTTCGAGGCCGTCGCGGAGTCGCTGATGCACAAATTCCCCAAGCTCAGCCGCACGGCGGTGCTCGCCATTCTCTGCGTCCTGTGCCTCGGCTTCGGCATCGGCATGGAGCCCATCTCCAAATGGGGGCCGTGGATGGATCTTGTGTCCATTTATATCATCCCCATCGGCGCAACGCTCGGCGCGGCGTCATGGTTTTATGTGATGAAGAAAAGCGAGCTCATGAGCGCCGTGAATACCGGTGCCCTCAGGCGCCGCGGCGAGTTGTGGTACTGCATAGGCCGCTATGTCTATGTCCCCCTCGCGCTGATCCTCTGCTGCGTCGCACTGTTCATGCACGTCGCGTTTTAAGCGAACAGCGAAAAAATCCCCGCGGTGAACTGCACCCCATATGTTAGACAGTATGGTATACTGTTTAGGAAATGGGGTGTTTTGCTATGCCAAAAGGAGTACCAAACAAACGATATACGCCGGAGTTCAAGAGAATGGTTGTAGAAACCATGAAGA
>CAVJKX010000005.1:0-116424 GCA_963650165.1 bacterium | reverse complement strand
TTTGTTGCACTTGCTTGACTTTCTGCCCTGTCACCGAAGGTGACTGAAGAGGTGTAGCCAAATCGCGGCGTCAGCCGCAACAATGTTGATAAAAGACAGTACAGATCATACTCTGCACTGTCTTTTTTCATGCTTAATATTGAATTAGCTTCTTGCTTGTAGAAAATTTGTGTTTGCCTGACGGCAAAGGATTTGATAACACCTCATCCGGCTCGCTTGCGCGACCCACCTTCCCCTCAGGCTCCGCAAGGGGAAGGCAGCGCAGAAGCTCCGCTTCTGCGAGTGAAGATTGAATAGTGAATAATGAATAATTGCGGTGTGCGGCTTTTCAGAGGCGTTTTCACATTGTACCGATACATTATTGTGTCAGCCCGACCGGCAGCTGCGCAGAAAACCGAAACAAAGGGATGAACAAATCTTTTTCCGCACTTGCGGGCAGCGAAACGGTCTTATTTATGCCAATGTCTCGATACCGGGCACCGGCAATAAACGTATCCGTAGGTGCCTCAATGCGCCTCTGAAAAAACGAAAACCGAGTGTCGGTTAAGACACTCGGTTTTCGGGAGATTGTTGGTGTTATCGGGATGGAGAGGCCCGATAACGAGAGAGAAAGAATGGATGAAATATGTCTAAAAGGCATTGCCTTTTTTCAAGCTTCGTTATTTTATGGTCAAAGTATAATATATTTTCCCCCATTACGCAAGCGAATATTTTTCATGCTTTATATGATTTTTTCGAATGTAAATTGATGTTGCATTGAGACCGTACAAGGCATATAATATGTCGTATTAGAATTTAATTCGAACGCATCATTCTTTTTCGGAATTTGGGGTGTTAGCATGGCAATTCACAAATATCAGGCATTCGTCAAGGTGGCGGAGCTGAGCAGCATCACGAAGGCTGCCGAGGCGATGGGCTATACGCAGTCGGCGGTCAGCCGCATGGTGGCGGACCTCGAGGACGAATGGAACCTCAACCTGCTGCGCCGCAGCCGCGGCGGTCTGGCGCTGACCTCGGACGGGCTCATGATGCTGCCGTATATAAAGGATTTCTGCCGCCGCTACGAGTCTTTGCAGGAGCAGGCGAACTCCCTCAAGGGACTGGAGACCGGCTTTATCCGCATCGGCTCGTGCTCGAGCTTTTCGACGCAGTGCCTGCCCTCGATACTGAAAAACTTCGAAAAGCGCTATCCGCGCATCGTGTTTCAGCTCCAGAACATGGAGTACAGCGAGACCGAGGAGGCGCTGTGCGCCGGCGAGATCGACTGCGGCTTCATAAGCGCGCCGTATTCGCCGGAGCTGGAGGTCACGGTCCTGATGCGCGACAGGATGCTCGCCGTGCTGCCGTCGGATCATCCGCTGGCCGACGCGCCGTGCTATCCTCTGCAGCGGCTGAGCGAGGAGCGCATCATAAAGCTCACAGACGAGGCCAACAACGAGGTGTCCAAGGTCTTTGCCCAGCTCAACGCCCTGCTGGACACGCCCGTGAGCGCCTACTGCGACGTTAACGACGACTACTCGATCATGGCGATGGTCGAAAGCGGGCTCGGCGTTTCGGTGCTCTCGGAGCTCGTCACCGGCCGTATGCCCTTCGATATCCGTCTCAAGGAGCTCGATCCGCCGCAGTACCGTGACGTGGCCATTGCTGTCAAGAAAGGCCGCCGCCCCTCCCCCGCAACGGAAAAATTCATCCAGATCGTGCTGGAATATTTCAATCTTCAATAATTTGCGAGCAAAAGGAACGCAGGAGCATATCAGGCGATATGCTCCTGCGAGATTTGATTTTAATTGCTAGTTGCCGTCAGTTGGTTCGTCAGGGATAAAATCTAAAATGTAACCTGAATTTTCTGAATACCAAATTACACCTCGGCCCCCCTCTTTAGGTAAATCAAGAAGCTCTTCTCCCTTTTTCGGATAGCCTAGATCGATTTCTACCTCATCGTCTGTTATCACAACTATCCATACAGACCGGCTGCCAAGCTTTTGGGGATATCTTTCAATTGTATATTCTCCATGAGCTGATAAATAATGCTCACCGGCAATGTCCTTTAGTATCGGTATAGATACCACCGCGAATTTTATTAAGAAAAATATCAGGACACATATCATCAGCGTACTCATGTCTTGAAACGTTTTGTTTGCACTCTTTGTCAGTTTTACTTTTAAACAAAGATACAGCACTTCAGGAGCCAAGCAGAATGGAGCAATTATTGCAGTGATCTTTAAGGCGAACAGCACTGTACCCCATAACAAATCTGTATATGCTGAAAAGTCCATGCAGAAAACCTCCTATTCTTATCGCTCAAATATTCTTGTTATAATACCTTGTCACAATACTAAATATATTGCCAAAATATTTGCCGAGTGATTTAAGTGCGCCGCCAGCCATGGCGACCAGTATGGGTGCAACCTCACCCGTCGGATCGCTCTTGTTCACCGGGTCATTTTCGCAGTATGCGAACATGTTGGTGCTCAGGAGACCGGTCGCATCGGTCGACGCGTAGCTGTCGGCGTTTATGAAACGGCCGATCTCGGGATCATAATAGCGAGACCGGAGATAGTAGAAACCTGTCTCGGAATCGTAGTAATAACCGCGATAGCGCAGAGGATTTATGTCCGCCAGCGTTCCACTGCTGCTTATTATTTTGCCCTAGGGATCGTAGGTATAGCTCGCAACAACGCTGCGGCTGCTGTTGACAATGCGAACAACGTCGCCTTGAGCATTGAGGACGTAATAGTACAATGTATTATTGTACTTCATTGCCAGCGGCTGATTGTTCTCGTCATAGACGAAGTCGATGGTCTTGCCGCCGCCCGTCTGACGCGTCACAAGACCGCTTAGGGTCGTGAAATCATACGTCGTCGAGCCCACGGTCTTGCTGCTGCGAACACCCGCCATATCATAGGTATAGCTTATGTTCGTGCTGCCGACCTTGGCCGTCGCCAGTCTGCGCCCCTGCGTCCACGTGAACGTGCTGCCATCGTAATACTTCGTCGGATTTCCGCCGGAGTAGGTGATCGTATTGCCGCCGTACGCCGTCAGCAGGTCGCGCCATGCGCTGTTGCCGTAGGTATAATTGGTCGTCGTGCTTCCAACTTTTTTGCTCTGAATATTGCCTGCGGTGTCAAGGAACGCAGGAGCATATCAGGCGATATACTCCTGCGAATTTGATTTTAATATAGCATCTTTGCTCTCAACCTTGCTACTTTGACGCAAATTGTAGAGAACTATTTATGCGCTTGGTCAAACCTTCCGAATGCTCTTTAGTAAGGCTTAATTTCAAAGCAGCTATAACTTCCTGATCATGCTTATAATATTTAAGTGCCTGAACTGTCATGTTAACTATATCCTCATTATCAGACCCCAAATACCCCAGCATGACTTTTTTAGCTTTTTCATTCTTCCATCGACCGAGCAGCTTCATCACACCCAAAAGCCAACGCGCATATTTTGGGTTACTTATCATTTCTACATATTTGTCTGCAAATCGCTTGTCACAAATGTTCGTTAGTGCGGTATCATAAAAAGTTGCATGATTACATTTTGATGTTTCGCTTAATCCGAAAAAAGAATCGATTATACGTTCTGTAGCAATTTTCCCGTTTTTTGTTCCTATCGAGCGAACGAGCTCTCCGGTAATCCCCTCATCATCGAATTTGCCAAGATAATCAGCAATAATGTCAATTACGTTCGGGTCATCATGCCGCCGCATGGTTATGTCCGGATAGCTACTATAGCTGCCACATCCCATAGCATTTATCTTCTTGAGCATTTCGTCAAAAAGCGCAACATCGTGTAAATTATCAGGGTCATTTCTCCATTCCGCAAAATCTATCAAGGCAGCATCGTAAAGTACACCAGCTACAAATTCATTGTTTTCCATTTACGCACCTCTTATCACCAAAGATATCTAACGCTAATGTTATGCTGTGTAATTGCGTTTTTTAATTGTTCTCCCATTTTTCCAACTGCATTGGGCGTTCCGGTTGTGTATTTTGCTGCCTTTACTGCACCAACAGCTTTTGACAGAACTTTGCCGACTATTTTCGATGCGCCGCCAAAGGCAACTCCTGTAATCGCTCCCGTTAGTGCATGTTCGCCGACGCCTCTCCAAGTAACTTCTTCCCCGGATATTGCGCAGCCGACCAAATATAATGCTACATCTGTTACAGCTCCTATAGCGGCCGCTTGTAAAAACCATTCACCGCTTGGGTCGCTTCTGTTCACCGGGTCATTTTCGCAGTATGCGAACATGTTGGTGCTCAGGAGGCCGGTGGCATCCGTGGAGGCATAGCTGTCGGCATTTATGAAGCGGCCAATTTCGGGATCATAATAACGAGACCGGAGATAGTAGAAACCTGTCTCGGAATCGTAGTAATCAAGAGCTCTTTTTTTATTGTACACTATGCGCAGTGCGCTGTCAAAGACTATAAAAGGAAACGGTCACACAATCCAAACGGACTGTGTGACCGTATTTATATCAGTTATTTTGCCTACGCTGTTTGCGTGAGTTTTTTTATTACTTCTCGTCCTTAATAGCAGCCTGTGATGCAAGCAATACATAGCGCCAACTATTTCATATCCACACGCTCACATTCAAATCCACCCACTTATAGACTCTCCTGCGGGTCGAAAAGCTGTAGATGTACTTCTTTGCATCGTCGATAGTCAGCGTAAAGGAGCCGATTTTGATGCGGTCGTCAGGGTCAAATTCGCCGTCTGCATTGTTTCCGGTTCTCAGATACCAACGAAACTCATCCTTTGACACCCAAATGCGCTCAATAAACGCCTCCACAATGCTTTCGGGGATAACCGAGTAGTCAAATCCGGTGTACTCCTTCAGACGCTCCCGCAGTTCCAAGAGCTTGACGGAATAGTTCTCGTTGCTTGTCAGCTCCTTCTCAGGCTGTAAGCCTTTGATTTCTTCCGTGAGCTTGGCAACACGATCCTCGATCTCCTGCTTCTTTGAGCGAAACATTTCCTTATCAATGTCACCCTCGGCTCTCATCTCGATCAGGTTTGTCCGCTTATTCATCAGCTTCTCGATTTCACCTTGCTTGCGCTGGATAACATCCGTATTGTCCGGTAGTTCCTCCTGATCGGCAATGTGCTTTTCGAGCATCGCATAAGACAAGTCCATCACTTTGTCGGCGTTTTCGATATACCGGTCAAATACCTGCTCCGCCATCATTTCCAGCTTCCAGCCTTGAATATAGGGTGATTCACACGAATGCTCAATGGAGATGCCTTTGTTCAGACGCTTGGCGATGCTCCCACGGTTTACCGATGTGTAGCACTGGTAATCAACGCCGTCTGTCCGCCCATCACGAGAATGAAACCGCAAGTTGAACTTGTTTCCGCACTGGCAAATCATTAGCCGTCCGAAAGCAGTGGTATGCTGCATTCTTCCGACTCTGCGTTTTCCCTTGTTATGGTTTTTCATAAGCACCGACTTGGCATCCATCAGTCTCTGTACTTGCTCATACTCCTCAACGGTTACGATCGGCTCGTGTGTACCTTGAACCTGAATATACTCCAAATCACCGTAATTCTTGATTTTCTTCTGCTTCAGGAAATCAGGCGTATATTCCTTGTGGTAGGTTATGATGCCGCAGTAAAAGGAATTGCGAAGCATTTTCGCAATGTACGATGCGAACCACCGTTCCTTTCCCATCGCCGTCAGCCGTCCCGCTTTTTCAAGCTCATACTGGATGGCTGTTACCCCCATTCCACTCAGGTACATATCATAAATCATCCGCACTGTCTTTGCCTGTTCGGGGTTGATGACCATCTCCTTACCGACACGGTCGTATCCGAGGATATTCCCATTACCGTAAAACACACCGTTTTGCATTGAAGTCTGTTGTCCGGCTTTTACACGGAGGGATGTCTTACGGCTCTCGTCCTGTGCAAGCGTCGCCATTATCGTAAGCCGCAGTTCGCCGTCGCCGTCAAAGGTCTTGATGTTATCGTTGATGAAAAAGACCTCAACGCCGTACTCCTTCAGCAGGCGTGTATATTGAAGCGTATCTACCGTGTTTCGAGCAAATCGGGATACCTCACGGGTGATAATCATATTGAACTTCCGTTGCCGGGCATCCTCTATCATCTGCATAAAATGCGGACGCTTTTCAGCGGATGTTCCCGTAATACCTTCATCAATATACTGTGCGGTCAGAGTCCAATCGGGTCTTGCCGCCAAAATAGGTTTATACCAGTCTAACTGGTTGCCGAGAGCTGAAAGCTGTGCTTCGTGTTCCGTCGATACACGAGCGTATATAGCAACATCTCTCTTTTGGAAATCAGAATTTAATCCATACATTACTTATCCTCACCTTCCTGCTTTTCTTTTTTGTAACAGGTGAAATCGGCAATGCAGACATCATCCTTGTATTCCTGAAGGATGTTCCTAAATACATAGCCGGGAATTTCGCCGTCAAGATAAAGCTGCTCAATGAGTTTCAGTGCACCGAAAATATTGTTTTCTTTATCTGCCTTAATCATATTCATTTTCGGACACCTCCTCAACGATGCGATTTTGGCAATCGCACATTCGAGGGCTTCTTCCAAATCGAATAGTCAAAGCCACGGTATTGGCTACACACATCGCAAAGCTCCCGCACCGTTTGAATGGGATTGGAGCGTTCAACCCAATAGGCAGGATCGTTGAAGTAGGCATCCGCACATCTGCGGCACAGGCACAGCTCCATATACGGAGGGCGTTTTTTGAAATCAGTCATTTCCCAGCCCTCCATTCTCCGCAACAAATTGGCGGATTCGCTTTTGTATGCGGGAGAGTCTAAGCGAAACAGCCGCAACAGAGGTGTGGTATATCCGATCTGCTAATTCTGAAAGCGTGTATCCATCCCGATACAGCAGCGTCAGAAGTTCCTTCTGATTTGTGTTAAGTTTGCAAATCGCACAATATAGAGCATTATTCTCGATTTCGTCGATCCAGCCGTACCGATTGCACTCGCTCATATCCATCGTGCATGTCATCGAAAGCAGGAACTTTTTGTGCAGTGCGTTTCTGCTTTCCTCACCGTCACTTTCAAGTTCCTCAATGGACTGAATGTGAATTGCGTAAATGCGGTTATTTCGGTATTCCTGCAAATCTTGCAGGTACATCGCCTGTATCTGCTCCTCATTCATTCCATATTTATGGTATTCATTTGCCTGAGCTCTTTGCTTTTGCTCAAACCTTCTTCTTTCGTGGCCGTCATTCCAGCTCATAGTAAAATCTCCTTTGAATTTTGATTTTCTAAAGTCAAAATTCAGGAGTCTATGGGTATTCAGCTATGTAGCAAAGCCATCGGCACAACATAAAAGAGCTCCTCTCAGATTTCTCTGCCAGAAGCTCTTTTATGTTTTTCCGCCGAAAAAGCCGCCGGCAAGACAGACTTAGCTTTTTGCTATCTGCCTTGTCGGCGGCTCATATTAGCGCGGAATTAATAGTTGCCAACCGAAGTAGTCAAAGCGTGGGTCTAATCAGGAGATACACATCTCCATTTTAGCTAAACCTTACCGTCGCTACGCTATATTCAGTTTTTCACAAATACACAGCTCTTATCATCTCAAGCTGCATACTAAGTAAATATCTTTCTTCTCACCTCTTATATGTCAATCCCGCCGCCTTTGGGGACATTTATTTTTAAAATTTTTTATCTTGCTATTATTGTAAGTTTATTTAAATATGCTACATTAATAGTGTTCATGTACTGGCATATACTTATTGACAGCACCTCTTTGCGTTCTACCAAGATGATTCTCTAATGTGGGCATTTACACTTTCGCAGAATCAATCCCCCTTGCCGGAGGATTATCCTACGGCAAGGGGGATTCTATATATTGTCAAGTTTTTCTAATCCAGTTCACACATAAATTGCCGCAGAATTTTCTGAACAATCCGCACACAGTATGTTGGAATGTCGCGGCTAGTTGTTAGCTTATGTTTCCATGTTCATTACATAGTTTATTGCTGGCATACTGTGCTCAAACATAGGGATTCCCAATGAGGTGCATTTTTTATGCAGAGCCGCTAGTTCTTTTTCTACATTTACAAATTTTATCTCACATTCTATGGCCCCCTGCAGATATTCTTGATTCTCTTTATACGAAAAATCAGACTCTTTCATCCCCAACCGGCTGAGTATACTATCATTTACACCTAATCCACTTGATACTACACACGAAACATCATTAGAAGTAGCTTCGATAAGTTTCTCACACTCAGCCACGGGAATCACTTCATTTGGGAATACCGGGCGTAGCATAAGAATTGGATGTAACCCTATTGCAGACAGTTCTTTAATGAAACTAATTCTACGCATTGGCGTCGCTACCAAGTCCGGATTCTCACATATACTTATTGAATCAATAGCATTAATAGACACCGCCACGAACATCATCTTTCCAGCGTCGTTTACTTCTTTTGATAATTCATCTAACTCACGCAATTGCTTTTTATCAAAAACTGTTCTTGTTATTATAAATACATTGGTCTTATATTTTCTAAAAAGCTGTCTAGTTAATTCCATTCCTTTATACGGGTTGGAAAAATTATCATTCTTTTGTGAAATGTAAATTACATCAAAAGTATCGTTCTCAATACTATTCACTATCTCTTCAATGGTTCTTTCCCGTAGCCTAGGTATATCGTATGTAAAACAGTACCTACACTGATGGGGGCAAAATTCGTCAAACGAGACAAATACTCTTTTTTCAATACTCATTTTAAAACACTCTTTTCTTGTTGAAATATGCTAGTGCTAAGTCTTCAGCAACATCGCTACACACATTAAATGCTTCTTTGCATTTTGACTTGGCAAATTCTTCGTTATCATTAAACTCTTCACCAGTAAAGTCAAATGTAATCCCTCCAACGAGTTTGCCATTGCAGCTTATAGGTATCGCCATCATGAATTTCCTTGCTGAATTTATCTTTGCAACAAACAGTTTCTTACCCGGTCTGACAGTATAGTATACGGAGTCTTCATCGCGCTCTAAATTCTCTATATCTATCACCTGTCCTTTTTCATATTTGCACATTTTGCCTTTATTAGCAAAATCGTACAGCGTTGGCACGCCAAGCTCATTGGCTACACCAAGTACACCATAGTAAAGGGGTCTAATTCTAGATACATCAGAAGTATTGCCACCAACAACCGCAACTGTTTTTCTAATTTTCTCTCCGAATTTACACTTTGAACGCTCGTCCACAACAAAGCAACGTCCGCCATATTTGACCATAATGGCCTGCGCTTGCGACGGCATTTTCTGGTTATATTTAATTTCTAGCAATTCACTCAACGTTTGCTCCATAATCCTTTTCGCCACTTCTAATCTGTTTTCAATATAATAGTCTCGAGTTGCTATCCTTACAGATATAAAGGCAACGATTGCACCGATCATCCAATCAGCCAAATTTGTTAATATGTAATTCTTCACATGGTCAAACAATTGTAGTATCTTATCCCACAACATTCGCACCTCCCTATCACAAGTATTACAACAAAATCTACATAAACGCTGATAACCAGTTCAAGTTTTCCATCCGTTGCCCAAGCCGCAAAAAGGAAGTGCTTAGTTGATCTATACATTCTATGTCTTAAATATCCTCCGGAAAAGCTACCGGTCATTCCCTTATTGCTGTGTCCGATTTTAATATGATGGGCTGTAGAATTCACATCACTCAACACACTTAATCTGAAATGAGAAAAGATGGCTTCCTATAACAAGTTTCTTCGTTTATACACTCCATCGTGAGAGCATATTTATAATCATTATGGAATAGTTTAACCTTATCACCTCTCGCCGTTTGCCCTCAGTTTAAAATTAGATATACAAAGCGGCGCAAGTTGGTATACCAGTTTTCCTATCATAAAATTTGTAGATTTCATTTTCAACTTTCATATCAGCTATTTTATTATTTAGTTGAATTTCTATAATCTCTTCGCTATATAATATATGTTCGCAGATCGCCTTTTAGGGACATGTTTCTTAAAAATTTTTTCGATTTCCCCAATTTTTGATATAAGCGCAATTGTTCTATCGAAAAGTTGGTGTCATATAGGCAATACAACAATCAACTGTGAACATCACGAAAATATGATCGGTGTGTCCGCATTATTTCTGTGGGAAATATAATTACATCCTCACAGACAATTCAATGCATTCCTCGGGGAAAATATAATTATCCCCACAAGGAGTTGATATCACATGGATAAGCGTGAACTTGCCACAATTATCGGGAACAATCTATGCATATTGAGGACCGATAGTGGTCTAACACAGGAAGGACTCGCAGAATCAGCTGGCATAAGCACATCGTTTTACGCAAACCTTGAGCGTGGCAACAAGGGCGTAAGCGTTACCGTACTTTATAAACTTGCCGAATGCTTGGGCGTAACGGTTGATCGGCTACTGTATGAGCCGACTGGAGACACGCATGTAAAGAATATTGAAATGCTTTTGAATGGCCAATCGCCGGATTTCATAGCTACAATTGAGAAAATGACCCGCCTGTGTATAGACGCATTCGGCAATAACTAAGCTCATTTGTTTGTGGGAGAATAAACATGAGCAATAATGCAGGAATTAACAAAACCATTGAAGATTTATACGCTGATATGTATCCCAAACTATTTATATATGCGAAAAACTCTCTCGGAGACTTTCATCTAGCCGAAGAAGCTGTTCAGGAAACCTTCCGAATCGCCTATGCGAAGTCCGCCCAGCTTATAGAAAGTCAAAATCGTCCAGGCTGGCTTACAAACACGCTGAAATATGTAATTTACAACACTCGCAGGAGTCAGGCAAAATTCAGCAATCTTCTGATGATAATAACGACCGCTGCAGAAATGTCGCCCGAGATATCCGAAGATAATACTGAGCTAGCGATGTACTACACCTCTATCTTGGGGAAAGAAGATTTTGAGCTTATAAAACATATAATTATCGAAAACAAGACCATGATCGAAGCCTCAAATGAAATCGGAATATCTGTTGAAGCCTGCAAAAAACGCGTTCAACGTGCAAAAAAGAAGCTCAGAAAATCAATCTCAGAAGATTTTTTATAATTTTTTGTCCCCAAACTGTATTCTTGAGACATATATAATCAAAGGAGGTTATTTTTGATGGCTGAATCAACTAGGCAAATAGGCCAAGATCACTCCAGGTTTGACAGTATGAGCACAGCTGAATTGAATGAATATCTGCGTAAGGATTCCTATTGCGGCGATTCGAATCTAGATGATGTTTTATATGTAATGGAGGTGCTTGAACGACGTGAAATAGAAGATGATAAGTGTAATTTACCCGATGTCCAAAAAGCTTGGGCAGAGTTTCAGAAATACTACAACACCGACAGTAATGACGGAAAACCCTTACACGATTTTGATGATGAGTTCAACGGCAGGTTCGTCAGCGAACCAGCCGCAGAAGTCGCAAGCATCAAAAGGGCAAACAGGGGCATAAATCGCGGTATCAAATCAATCATATCAGTTGCCGCAGTGATCTGTATAATTCTGGTTGGGTCGTTTACTGCCAAAGCACTCGGATATGACATATGGGATGCGATCATAGTTTGGACAAAGGACACATTTGGCTTTGAGACCAACATGAACGAGCCCGAACCCACACCCTACATCAAGCAAATACCTGCGGAGTTAGCCGAGTTGGAAAACTTAATGATCGAACATGGTCTGAGTGATGATTTGATTCCCGGTTATATTCCTGATGGATATAAAATTCTTGATCTGCAATACACCGATCTTGCTGATGTGGATAGTATATTTTGTCAGCTAAGCAATGGTTCAAACGACATCCTATTCATATATAGGATATACTCGGGTGATTCCACCTCATTTCAGCTTGAGAAGGACGCTCTTTCTCCCGAAAAGTACGAAAGCGGCGGAACTACATATTATATAATGTCAAATATGGATGATTACTTTGTCACCTGGCTTTCGGAGAACATTGAATGTACAATATCCGGCATTTCAACTCACGATGAAGCTTTGAAAATGATAACCTCACTTAACCAAAGCTAAGGAGAAGAAAAAACAATGAACAAAAGAATACTGAGATCGATTTCGATTATACTTGTGATTGTATTTTTAGTTAGCGCGCCCGTGTATGCTTTTGCCGCCGAGGCGAGAGCCAGCGCATGGTTTACCGGCTACGGTGCTTCGGTTGTTGCATCAGGAAACGGTAAGATCAATGTTGAATTCACAGTTGTCGGAACCGGCACGATGACCAAGATAGGTGCCAGCTTAATTTACATATACAAGTCAGACGGTACACGTATAGCCACAATATCACACGCCACCAAGGGCAAT
Organism: bacterium; assembly: GCA_963650165.1. Classification (GTDB taxonomy): domain Bacteria; phylum Bacillota; class Clostridia; order Oscillospirales; family Oscillospiraceae; genus F23-B02. The sequence goes on along the minus strand of CAVJKX010000005.1, from coordinate 104,086 downwards.
GAATACATGATGAAATCTAACACCGCATTCCACAGCGACTCTGTCCCCTACGTCGGCGTGGCCGGACAAAAGTACTACGCCGTTGTCATCTTCTTTGCGAAAAACAGCAGCGGCTCGGATTCCCGCTCATATACAACATCGATCACAACTGCGAAATGAGTATTTAATAAGATAAAGCTAAATATTCTCAAGTAAGAAGGCTGACAACGTTTTGCCGGCCTTCTTATCTTTATTGAATTCGGAAACTACCATCTATGCCGGTAGAGGTATCCCGCAAGATGCTTTAGCTTCAAGCATTGAGCGAAGGGGGCTGAAAATAGCAGATACCATCAAGATTTATGCGCAAAAATGTTTGCAGACTCTAGCTGACTTCATTCAGCCGGAGTCTGCAAACTACGTCTTCTTTTTCACTGCTCCTTTTTGCGCAACTTATTGTACCTAATCGTTCACGCCGCTTTCGTACTGGTATTTTGCGGGCAAAATCATAACCACCAGTAAACTGGTGGTATGCACAGCCCCTAGAAGGGGCATTTACGGACTTAGCCCCTGAAAGGGGCACTGAAAGTTTGACACCGCATTACCATTACGGGCAGCCGCTTCAAGCGGCTGTCTTTTTATGCCTACTTATTCTTGTCACCCGTAAACGGGTCAAAATATTCTTTCATGCTTATCTGATTCGACGCTCTGTCCTCCTCAAGTTGGTTGCGGATGTACTCTGCAATTATCTTTTTATTTCTTCCTACAGTATCCACATGGTATCCTCTGCACCAAAAATTTCTCGACCCGTATTTGTATTTCAGATTTGCATGTCTGTCAAATATTATTAGGCTGCTCTTTCACTTGGGGAATCCCATGAACTGTGCTACACTCAAGTACGGCAGTATACTGACCAGCATGTGTATATGGTCCGGACATGCTTCAGCCTCGTAGATTTCCACTCCCTTTTGTTTGCACAGCGTCCGTAGGATTTCTCCTATATCTCGTCTCAGCTCTCCATATATCTCCTTTCTTCTGTATTTTGGCGCGAACACTATATGATATTGACATCTGTATCTCGAATGTGCGGTGCTCTTTATTTCATTCTTTTCTTCTTTTTTCATTTATTAAAAACCTCCTATTGCTTGTGGTAATGCGGTCGCCAAACCATTTACCGCTATACTACACAATAGGAGGTTTTTCTCATGCTAAAGCTGTTTTTCTTCCTCCGGTATAACCGGAGGTTTATTTTCCACGCCTAAAGACATCAAGGAAAGCAGGAGCATATCAAATGATATGCTCCTGCGAATTTGATTTTAGTTGTAAAGCGTTCTATCAGTCTACTTGTTTATCTAAATATTATTTATGACGCGTGTATTTTGATTGCCTATTGATATCAAAATGTAAAAAGAGGAAAAGCATTATCAACGTATTAATCCCACTTATAACTCTCCATACTAATATCATTTTGTATTCTTCACACATTTCGCCAATGCACAAAAGCGCTAAAAACGCAACCACAAAATATATAGCAACGCCTTTTTTTAAACACATGTAGTTACTGTATGCTCGTTTATACTCGGTCGCCACGTATTTTTCTATATACTTTTGGTTTATTCTTTGTGGCAGTGAATACTCGCTTTTTATATCAATGGACTTATTAAATGCTTTGCCGTATTTGCCTGCAATGCTGGCTATAAATATGTCATTAATCAACCATTGAATCATAAGCAGACTGAGCACACATGAAATTAAGTAGTAAGGAAAATACTCAAAAAACACTTTGCTCACCTTACTCACCTCCACAGCAATTTTACACGCCAACCGGCCGCGCAAAATTGCCTGTTTGTCTTATACCGAGCAACGTCGGTATTACTATACACATTTTTTGTTATGCTGTCAAATTATAAAAAAGCAAAAACAGCCATCACACAGTGATGACTGTTTTTTTGTCCGAGTGACTGGAGTTGAACCGCTGACCTCTTGAATGCCATTCCGCTTTCGGAGGTCTGATTTTTGTAGAGTTATCAAGCAAAATTTTTTCACATTAAATAATGTAGGCACTGCGAAAAAATCAAAACCACTGCCTACAAACGATAGTTTTATATCCGACATTTTTGGACGCATTTTGGACGCATTTCAAGCTGGACTGTTAACAAAACGATTCATCGTCCGTTATTCACGGAAATGTAAAAAGGAGCCTTTGGCTATGCCAAAGGCTCCTTTACCACTATTTTCTATTCTTTCGTTGGGTATGCTTTTTACCTTTTTTCTGTTGGGTATGTTTTTGCGTCACAACATGACGGCGTGGGATAAAGCGGGGTTCAAGATGTCCGTTTTTCTTATCACGCTTCATGAAGAATAGCCAATAGGCATAAACCGGCACAGATATAATAACGATATACAAATTGCATGCAGCTATTATGGATTCTTTTACAGCACCATTTCTTGCCAGCACAATTATATAAGCAGCCAAAATCAGCCATGAAGCCAACTGAGTATAATACCAAATGTACATTGATTTTGGTATAACGTCTTTAAAGTTGGTCAAAAAAAACCACGTCGCAAGACTTCTTTTATGACTCCGTTCTTCAAATTCTCTTTTGCAAAGGGTTCGGTCGGCTACCCTAACAAGATCATGTCGTGTTGAAAATCCAAAAAGGAGTGTCAATCCAAAAGTGCCTAGTAATTGCCCCTTAATCGCTTTAATTGCCATTAACAAGCTCATATCATTTCCAAACTCTGTTGCTGGCATAATTATACCCAGCCGTTGAACTAATGCCTTTCAATATTTTCCGTACTGAAAAGAATTCTCCTTTATACAACGTAAGTGTTCGTTTCAAGTAATTCTTACCAGCTCGTTTCAAGCCATCAAAGACATTCTTGCTCTTAAAGGCGTTTCCAATTTGGCCTTTAAGCATGCTTCCGCTTTTCACGAAAGAACCAGTTAAATCATTTCCAATATAACCTCGGTATCCCGAAATCGTTCCGACTGCAACATCAGCTGTCAAGCGCCCGAGGTTTACACTTCCATCGTTTTTGACCTGATCGTATACACTTTCTGCTGCCGATGCCACTGCGCTTATCGCAAGTCTTGCTGCCGGATTCATGCTTACGGTGGACACCGCTCCGGACACTGCACCAGAAAGCAGCGCCAAGCCGATTCCGTCATCCCAGGCTTTTCCCTCTAAGATATTTGCCGCTGCTGTTCCAGCTGCATTTACGAGTGCGCCAACCGTCGCTCCCACTGCAATAGTGATGAGCGAGAACGCTTCACCGCTCGGGTCACTTCTGTTCACCGGGTCATTTTCGCAATATGCGAACATGTTGGTGCTCAGGAGGCCGGTGGCATCCGTGGATGCGTAGCTGTCGGCGTTTATGAAGCGGCCGATCTCGGGGTCATAATAACGGGACTGGAGATAGTAGAAGCCTGTCTCAGAGTCGTAATAATAACCGCGATAGCGGAGCGGATTTGCTTCAGCTACCGCCAGGTAGTATGCATTCTGCTCATCAAGCCATCCGTTCGGCGTTACGCTTAACAGCTTGCCCCACGGGTCATAGCTGTACTTTGCTATAAGATTGCCGTTTTGGTCAGCCAGTGCAATCACGTCGCCCTGCACGTTGAGGATGTAATAGTACAACGTGCCATTGTACTTCATCGCCAGCGGCTGATTGTTCTCGTCATAGACGAAGTCGATGGTCTTGCCGCCGCCCGTCTGACGCGTCACAAGACCGCTTAGGGTCGTGAAATCATACGTCGTCGAGCCCACGGTCTTGCTGCTGCGAACACCCGCCATATCATAGGTATAGCTTATGTTCGTGCTGCCGACCTTGGCCGTCGCCAGTCTGCGCCCCTGCGTCCACGTGAACGTGCTGCCATCGTAATACTTCGTCGGATTTCCGCCGGAGTAGGTGATCGTATTGCCGCCGTACGCCGTCAGCAGGTCGCGCCACGCGCTGTTGCCGTAGGTATAATTGGTCGTCGTGCCGCCAACTTTTTTGCTCTGAATGTTGCCCGCGGTGTCGTAGCTGTACTCATAGCTCGTTCCCCCGACTGTCGCCGAGGTGAGCTGCCCCTGCTGGTCATAGCCATAGATCGCGCGGGTCGTCGTTGAGCTGCCCGAATCGAGGATCTTGACTAGGCGGCCGTTGCTGTCATAATGGCAATTATCGCCATAGATCAGCTTGCCCGACGAGTCGCGGTAATTGACGTAATCCGGCAGTGCGGTCGCGTAGCCGTTATCCGAGCGGAAGTTATACGCCTTCGTCATGACGCTGCCGATGGCCTTACTGCGCAACTGGTTTGCGCCCTGATACGTGTAGGTCACAGGGATGCTCGAGTTCTGAACAGTCGCGTTCAGGCTTGAGAGCAGTCCCGTCGTCGCATTGTAGGCATACGACAACGTTGTCGTGCCTCCCGCGTTATACCAGCTCTGCTTCGTCAGCCGGTCGGACGCATCGTATACATGCTCCGTGCGTTGCTCGAACTCACCGTCGTTATACTCGCTGCTCCGGATCAGCCGACCGAGGCTGTCGTATTCATAGTTATACTCTTCCCCTGCCGTCGAACTCTGCTTTGCAAGCTGTCCGGATGCATCATAGGCATATTCATATGTGACATTATTATACTGCTCTTTTGTCGTCCTGTCAAATATATCGTAAGAATACTGTACTGTTTGCCCGTTGCCGAACGTCATTTTCTGCAAGCGGCCGTTGTTCACGCCGCTTTCGTACTGGTATTTTGCGAGCATGATCGCGCTTGACGGTGCGCTCGATGACGTGTTGTCCGCGCCGCTGACGCTTATCTGCGTCATATTCCCGAACGGGTCGTACGCAAAGTGGTAGCTCTGCCACGTGAACGCGCCCGTGCCGACGCGGCTTTTGCGTGCAAGAGCCGCGAGCTGGCCGGTCGAGTAGTTATAGTGCTGCGCGGCGATGCCTTCCATGCTCGTGACCGAAAGGCGCTCGTTCGTTAGATACGTGAAGCACTGCTGCTTCATGCTGCCCTCGGTGATGCCGCTGACGTGATGCCCGATGTAGTAGCTGTGGTCGTAGCTCGTCGTCGTGTTGTTTACGTCCGTCGACGAGGTCTTATGGCCGTAGCTGTCATATGTCGCCGACGTCTTTTGCTTCTGTCCCCCGCCCGTGCTGATGCTCTGCGTAAGCAGACCTGCCGAGCTGTGCGTGTTTGAGGTCGTGACTCCGGCTGACGTCACGGTCTTCAAATTATGCGTCGTCGGCGCGTAGGTGAAGCTTGAGGTCACGCCCGTGGACGCGGTGTATTTGGTCAGGATGCTCGTGCCACTCTCGTACTCGCAGTTTGTTTTTGCGCCGCCCTCCTTTGCCGACACGGGATTGCCCTTGTCGTCATAGCTGTAGCTGCTGCACGGCTCCTTCGTCAGGCTGATGTTATCGAAATAGGCTTCGCCTGCATTGCATGTGTATGCGAGGTAGACCTTTATCATATACACGGGCTTATCCTGCTTCGGCACAACGATGCCGCTTGCAAACTGCCAGTCCGTGTAGTCCTTATTGAACGGAATGAAATGCCATTCCTCGCCGCTCACGCCGGTGTAGTACACTGCCGCGATCATTCCGAAATACGGCTTTTTCCCGTCATAATCCGTCGCCGTGCTTCCTACCGCCGTCGCTTTCCCCCAGCCCGACACGATGTACGTGCCGCCGCTTTTCTCGTTCATGTTTACATTTACCGCGCCGATCTTGTTCGTACTGATGTCGCCGCTTATCTTTAAAACACCGGCGCCGAACGGCGATTTAGACTGTGAACTCGAATCGTAGGTAAGCTGGGAAAGACCCCAGTATTCCGTTGAGTTGGGCTTGCCGCCGTTTACAAGGTTCTTGGAACCGGCAAGCTCACCCGTATCCACCTGAATGTCATCAACATAGTAGTAATCTTCAAACCCGCCTGCCGATACGCCGATGTAGTATGTTCCCGTACCGGGTGACGCGAATGTATAGCTTATGCGCTCCCAGCCGTCGTCAATGTCGCTGCTCGTTTTCGTTGTAAACTGCTGTGAGGCTTTTACTTCCGTGCCGGACGAATTGAGCACCGAGATCTTGCCGTATGAGCTGCTGCTCCAATTCTTTGCATCAGAGTTTTTAACATAGCATGACACAGTGTAGGTCTCGCCCGACGTAAGGCTGGCTTTTATATATCCTGCTCCGCTGTTTGTAATGCGCAGCGATCTAAAGCCCGTGTGCACTCTCGCGTCATCCGTCGTGTTCGTAGTTATGATCGCCGCTGTGCCGGTGGTCTTTCCAATGCTCTTGACTTCAAAGCCGCCGTCTGCCGACACCGCTGGATAGGTCATGCCCATCGCTCCCGCGCTTATAAGGCGATTGTTTTTCCCAGATGTCTCGCTGTTTTGCGTATAGCTTGCTGCCGAAGAGCCTGTTACTTTAGTTCTGTTGTAATTGGTCTCATACGACCCGATCGTACGGCCGGCATGGTCAAAAATGTAGTATACTATAGTGTCGTCTTCGGTATCGCTCGTGTGATCAGGTCCGTAGAATCTGTAGGACGTCAGCTGCTCTGAGTTTTTATAGCCGTGGAATGCATTTCCCACTGTGTTGGATGCGCCTGAGATCTCCTGCGTCCTTTTTACTCTTTTTCCGCCAAACGTACCGTTCCAGTATGTGAACGTCAGTCCGTATAGGCTTTCATTGTCATATATGCGAGTTAAGTATCCGCTGTCGTATGAATAGTCGACCGTTGTTCCGTCAGCATATTTTATTTTGCTCAGCGCACCGCCGGAATAAGTGAATTCCGTCGTTCTGTTTAAATTGTCTACTATCGTCTTCAGATAATTACTTGAGTCATACGTTATCGTCGCAACGGTTACGGTCGTTCCTCCGTTGGATTTCGCCGTAACTGAGCTTATATGGCCGTTAGAGTAATTTATATTTACAACATTATTATTGGAATCCGCGATCTTCGTCAGCAGGCCATAACTTGAAAACGTCCATGTATGATACTTATCCGTATCCGTCATCGTGTATCCGCTGCTGCTTTTGACGATCGTAAGTCCGAGGCCATCCTCATCCTTGTAGGTACCGGAGCTGCCGCTGAAGTAATGCTCTGTGCCGTCAGCATCGTTGTACACGATGTAAGTGGTTCCGCTCAGTGGCACTTCCTTCAGCGTTTGCGCAACTGACAGCTTCCAGCCGAGGCCTACGTTCATTGAGCCCAGATCGGGTACGTTCATACCGTCGCCGGAGCCGCCGAAATCTCTGCTTGCATACGCGGTATTATATACAAGGCTTACATCCGTACTGATCGCATCAGTATTGTAGCTTGCAATTGTGTTCACGAGGGTAAGCTGGCTGCTGTAGTCCCCTATATGCACGGTTCCGCCGCGCGCTGCCGACACTGTCTGATAGGTGTAATAGTCCTCAAGGCCGACCGTGTTGCGGTAATTAACTATAAAATACGGGCTGTCTGCATAATTAAGGTGGCCTACAAAGCTCGCCCAAAGCGGCTGGCTGTCTTCGTTTTGCGAAACGAGGATCATTGCTCCTTTTTTCGCTGTACTGCCGTACCAGTCCTTTGCTGCGCTTGTCACATCCCACGAAACGTATTTGCTTAATGTATCGTCATTGACCTTTTGGTAGTCAAGCACTCTGCTGTTCCGACCCAGCCCGCCTGATCCGTACACCCCGTTCCACGTCAGGTTTAATATATTGCTGCTGACGTTATTCAGCTTATATGCACTTATGAGCATTTCTCTTGTAGGCGTGGTGGAGCCGTACTTAAACTGTCCTGCATGATACACTGCCATCTGTGCACTTACCATCACGCAGTTTTTGGGTATAGCAGGCAGGGTCTCAACTTGTATTGCAGTCTGACAAACGCCATAATTGCTTGAGGCGTTTCGTCCGCAGATGATACCGCCGTCTGACGGTGTCTTGCTGTCTGCACTGTTCTTTCTTAAGCAGACGACTCTAAGGTCACTGCTCTTATAATGAAGATAAACGCTTGGGTCTATAACCACCGGGAACGCTCTGTCTGGTGCGTTTATCCACTCCGGACTCGCAATGAGGCCGAGTATGTATCCGTCCTCTGTATCGGCAAGAACATACCTCGCCTCCGTAGATGTTGCTCCGTCGGCATCTATCATATACGGGGCAGGGATCGTAAACACCTCTGTACCTTCTTCGTTTGTCAGTTCTACCGAGCCTTCGTCCGTCAGCTCCGCGCTCAGCCCCTTCACCGTCATTCGGAACGCATAGGTGTACGAGCTCTGCGGAGCATTGACAACAATGCTCTCTTTTATGTTATAACCGTGGTTTTTATATACTATGTCCGTGTCCTTGTAAGCGTCTTTATAGCTTATCTCGGAACTGAGGCGCGCCGGAAGCGGCATTGCGTCCGGTTCAAGTCCCTTAACATCAACATCCTCAGGATTTGCTACGCTTGCCTCGCTTTCCAGCGTCGGCTCCAACGGCTGCGAGATGCCGGAGTCCCCGGTCGACGGAATAGCTCCGTCGTCTGGACTGACCACTGACATACTCAGACTGTAGTCCCCATAGGCGATCTCAAAGAGCTGACCTGAACTCAGCTCTTTTGGAAACTGTCTTATGACTTTTCCCGCCTGCGCCGTATACATTCCCCCGTCAAGCGTCAGGGTGTTGTCTATATCCCGCCACTGCCCATCGGCTGCTTTGTAATGCACCGGTTCTGCGTACTGCGTCGCCGCGAACGACCCGTCGCTCAATCGATAGTGCTTTACGCTCTCGTCGCGTTCAGTCTCGACTTCACCGACAATAGTCGCCGGTTCTTCTACTTCTGTCGCAATGACGGTATCTGCAGTCTTTCGTAGCTCCTGAACGTCATTAACGACTTCCGCAAGAACACTCGCTGGCACAAGCTGCGTCATAAATATACACACCAGCAGCATGCACAGGAGCTTCTTCCATTCAAATCTTCTGTTGCTCATTCATTACCTCCTACATTATTTTTTCTCTGTTTAAGGGCTTTTGCCCTTATACTTAATATATGTTCGTAGATCGCCTTTTGGGGACATGTTTCTTGAAAAAAGTTTTTGATTCCCCCTGATTTTTTAACAATATCTAAAATTGTCCGTGCCCTGTATGGTCGTAGATATGTAGAATATATTTAAGAGCTATGAATTTGAAAGGACAGAATAGTAAAAGCCGCTTGTCATATGCCAGCAGCTTTTGTTGTAATTTTATGTATTCTTTGTCAAAAGTGTATATTCAATTGCAAAAGAATCGATAGAATATGCCGCCCATCATGAGAGACATAGCTGTGCACTTTATTTGTATTCAGCACATTTATGGAACACAATTCTTCTAAGATGAGTTGTATAATCCGCATGATTTTCAGTGTGCAGACAGTCAAAATCAAAATCGTTTATTTTGTCGGTACAAGACGCGGTAACGCCATAACCGCAAAACTAGAAATCAAACATTCGTTGCGCAATGAGAGGGCCTTGCAAAAACAAGGCTCCTATTAATAATTCGGCACTCCGTATCCGAGAATTTCGTAGTGACCTACTCTGTACTGGTTTACTCGGCAACTATCGCCTGAGTTCCCCTCGACGGTATAAACGATACCGTTCTCGACCTTTTGGACAATACCGGTGTGGTCAGATTGTCCGTCCTGCGGACCCGACGAACCTTTATTATCCCAATCAAAGAAAATAATCATTCCGGGGACAGGCTCGGCAGAGCCATCTATCCACTGTCCACGGTCTTTGAACCACTGGACGCCGTTCACACAGCCTGCATATTTGGGCACAACTCCAGTGTCGATATAGCCGCACTGATCGGCACACCAACTTACAAAGCAAGCACACCATTCCACACGGCTTCCGAAGCCGTACCAAGACCAGTACGGTTCGCCGCCTACATTTCCGACCTGCGAAAGCGCCACGGTGACGATCTGATCGTCGCTGTATCGGATGCCGTAAAGCACCGCTGCCCAAATAGAGTTGTTCTCATCCTTGAGTAGCTCGGCAAGATACTCCCGCTGTTCTGCGTCAAAGCCGTATAGGTCAGCCATTTCGTCCACCGTCAAATGAGAAACGGTGATATAAAGCGTTGTCTTTGTAACCGTCGTTTCCGTCTGAACGATGTTGCCGTTTCCGTCGTCCGTTTCGGTGATCTCCGTTTCCGAGTGGCTTTCACTGCGGGAGGATATGGAGTTCATCTCCCAAAAGATGTCCGAGAGGATCTGCTTCTTGTCCTCGTCCATCGTGGCAACCTCCTGTGGGTTGTCCTTATCTGTATTGGTCTTTACCGCATAGACCGCAAGCACATCCTTCCAAACAGCTCGTCCGCCGCTGATCTCCATATTATCATAGGCTACCAAGTTTTTCTCCGCTTCCATCTTGGCATCGTAATCAGCGTTGATTTCCTGCACGGCTGTCTGCATCGACATTCCCGTGCCGGAGTCCTCGCCGGAGAAGAACACCCCGAAAACAGAACCGCAGATCAGAGCAATCAGGCAAATCACGACAATGACCGCAACAGCGACCCAGCCGCCTGCGGCGATAGCATCGACCAGTGCTTTTGTCGCCGCAATGATCGCTTTGACTGCCGCAATCGTTGCTTTCACGGCAGCTTTCACACCGGCAACCGCTGCCTTGGCAGTGGCTTTGGCAGCTTGTGCAGCTCTCTGCGATGCTTTTACCGTAGCCTGTGCGGTTTTCTGTGCCGCCTTTGCCGCCTGCTGTGTGGTCTTGATTGCAGTTTTCGTGGTCTTGACCGACCTCTGTACGGCTTTGGCTGTGCCTTTTCCGGCAGTCTTGATGGTTTTCTTGCCGGCAGAACGGGCGGACTGTTTGATTGTCTTTTCCGTTTGCTCGACCGCCTTGATGGTCTTATTTCCGGGTGTGCGGATAGTTTGCCTTTTCATCGACTCAGCCACCAGCTTTTCCCGAAACCTTTGAACACCGTCCTTCGCTTTGGACACATTCCGTTTGGTTTCTTCCAGCCCCTTGCGACCCTGCTTATCAAACTGGTGCACCGCTTCGTGGGTCATACGGTCAACGCCGCCTTCCACACGGTCGAAAGCGTACTCCTCGGCATTATGCTCATCGGGATGCGTTGTGTGTTCTGCCTTTTCCTTCGTCTGCACATAGGCGGAGCGCATACGATCTGCGGCGATTGCCGCCTTGTCGATCTTCTTGATCGTACCCTTTAAGACATCTCTCGTTTTAATATCAGCCATTGAACCCTCCTTTCCGGGGCGTACCAAAACGCCCCTAAATTAAAAATGAGGGGTAAAGGTATAAACACCTTACCCCTCAAAGTGCGGGAGCTGAAAAGCCTCGATATTGCTGGCTTTTTCAGCGCCTATTTTTCGACTCTGCCCGTTTTCTTCTTGCGTACTCAGCTTGTTGCTTTTTGTAGACTCTTTGAGTGCACTTCTCGCAGTATTTCTTTCGGTTGCCCTTCTTGATAATCGGCGCACCGCAGGACACGCACTTTTCAAAGCGTGTGCCGAGAATATCCGCTTCCAGCAAAGGCTCCGCCGGTAAGACAGCTTTACGGAAATACTTACAGAGAAGTGAGTACGAAATACTCTGCACACAAATACACGGTTCTCCGTCGTCCAGTGCAAGGCAGTTGCCGTTATCATAATTGGCACAAAGGCGCTTAATTAGGGCGTTTGCTCTCTGCCGTTGCTTCGGCGTGAGCCTTGGCTGCATCCGCACCACCGTCCTCCGTTATGCGTTTCGCCACGACCACAAGGCGACTGTTGTTGCGGCTGTACTCACAGGTAGACAGCGTAATGAGCTTATCGCCGTATTCAGCGGTCACACCGGTATCGTAGAAGGACAGCTCCTTGCATTTGGCAATAAAGTCGTCAAACTCATTGGCACTCTCTGCGTCCACAAAGCGGTAATATTTGAACGCATCGGAGCTGTCGGTGTAGACTACCGTGCGGAACACAGCAACGATCTCATACTCCTGATTATCCGTCAGCGTGTTGAAGGTAATCGTCCGGTGCTTGTTCCAAAAGTCTTTGCTCTTGAACCTTTCAAGGTGGGCAAACATTGAGCCATTGGACATATGGTGTCCGTAGATCACAAGATTGTCGGACGGCTCCTGCACATCACAATCCTCCTGCACATAGGGGCAACCATAGTCGGAGTATTCCTTATCAAAGCCGTGCTTCAGATAGAAGTTTGGCTCATTCACTGACTGCATCACGGGATAATTGATGTTGGTGTCTGCAATGCTGATCCAGCCCACCAAATCGCCGTTCTGCTGATAAAGCTCTGCAAGCTCCGGCAGAAGCATCTTTTCCTCGGAGTATGGAATCTGCTCCTCCGGTTCCGTTGTGGCATCCGTCTGCGCCGCAGCATCCACAAGGTCAGCCAGCTCGTCATAAAGCTCGGCTTGCTTATTTGCTTCCTTGTAGTGGTCGATAATAAAATAGGTGCTTGTACCGAGAACAGCTACAAGCACCGCAATAAGAATCACACAGATTTTCTTTCTCATTGAATTTCCTTTCCGAAAAGCAAAATGCCCGCCTGTTGCCAAGCGAGCATTTCACAATTCTGTCGTTTAATATTCAGAGCTTAACAGGAAGTCCGCTATGTGCATCGTCTTGATGCCCTCATAGTTTCCTCCTGAAAACTCATCCGTTGTGAGAACATATTTGGGGTAGTTGTCGTGGATCTCCAGCAAACGGTCGTATTCCCGTTTTTCCGTTTTCGGAGAACGAAGTTCCTGCGTCACCTGCACATAGAGCTTTTCGTTTTGCCTGACAGCCACAAAGTCGATCTCGCCGCTGCCGGATTTACCAACATTAACAGTATATCCTCTGCGGCAAAGCTCCAAGTACACGACATTCTCAAGGCTGGATGCCACGCTGTCAGCGTTATAGCCGAGAACGCTGTACCGCAGGGCGGTATCTGCAAGATAAAACTTCTCCTGCGTTTTTAGGATTTCCTTACCCTGCAAATCGAAGCGGGAACAACGGTGAAGCAAATACGCCTTTTCCAGCTTCTCCAAGTAGCTGTAAACCGTTTCGTTGTCCAGCGCACGGTGTTCCGCTTTCAGATAATCCGAAATGGATTTTGCCGAGAAAGTGTTGCCCACATTGTTAAAGGTGTACTTGACCACTCTCTCCAACTGGTCAACCTTTCTCACCTGATTGCGCTTTACAATATCCGAGAAAATCGTGGAGTTGTAAATATCCCGCACGATGGTGTAGACCTCGTCCTGAGAATATGCCTGCAAGTGTGTTGCAGGAAAACCGCCCAAGCGTACATAGTTGGCAAGCTCGGCTTTGGGATTGACCACATCGGTATATTGGCGTTTGAACATCAGGTATTCGCCAAAGGACAAGGTGAAGATGCGGAAAGACACATACCGTCCCGTCAGATAGGTCGAGATCTCAGAGGACATCATACGGGAGTTGGAGCCTGTCACATACAGGTCAACATCGAAGTCCGATGCCAGCGAATTGACGACCTTTTCCCAGCCCTTGATTTCCTGCACCTCGTCAAGAAACAGATAGGTTTTTCCCTCCGGGGACAGGCGCTCTTTCAATTCAGCGTACATCTGCTTCGCCGTCATATCCTCATATTCCATTGAGTCATAGCGGCAACTGACAATGCGATCCTCCGGAATACCCCGCTGCGTTTTCAACCGTTCCATAATCATTTTCAGGATCGTTGACTTTCCGCAACGGCGCACTCCCGTGAGGATTTTTACAAATGGCGTATCCACATAAGCCATAATCTTATCTACATACAAAGGTCTGTAAATCATTGTGACCACCTCCGTTTGTAGATAGTATACCGCAATTCTCATCAAAAGTCAATTTGTTTTGCGATTATAAACCGCAAAACCTTTCGGCAATTTATTTAACTGCGGATTGCTTCCTGTAATGCAAGGATTAAGCACCCTCGCCCGGTTTGGTGGTCATCAGCTTGTAGAGCTTCGTGTTTTTGGGGAACTTATTGGCAAACGGAACAAGGCTGGAGCCGACCTTGATGAGCCCGTGACCGGCATCTACATTCGTGATATAGGAGAGCTGCGTATCTGAGATGTTCAGTAGCTTCGCAAGCTCCAGCCTGTCGGTCGATGCCTGATTGAGCATCACAATGAACTCAGAGTTTGCCAACATCGTTCTTGCCGTATGGGACTGGAGCAGATCGTCCACATTCTGCGTGATACCGGTCGCATAAGCGCCGTACTTTCGCACACGCTTCCAAAGGGGGAACAGGAAGTTTGCGCTGTACTCGTGCTGGAACAGCAGGTAAATCTCATCGATGAAGATGAAGGTGTTCTTGCCCTTGGCTCGGTTCTGCGTAATACGATTCAAGATAGAGTCGAGGACGACCAGCATACCAATGGGCATAAGCTGCTTGCCAAGATCGAGGATGTCGTAGCAGATCAGGCGGTTATCCGTGTCCACATTGGTTTTCTTTGCGAAGGTGTTCAGAGAACCGTTGGTAAACAGCTCGATGGCAAGAGCAATCTCCTGCGCTTCAGGTTCGGACTGTTTCAACAGCTCCGCCCGGAAGTCCTGCAAGGTCGGAACTTCGCCGGTATAGTTGTTCTGCTGATAGGTGCGGTAGACGCTTGCCGTGCAGCGGTCAATGATGGATTTCTGCACTGCGCCAAGGTTGTTGCCGCCGATAAGCTGTTCACACAGGGACATAATGAACTCAGATTTTAAAATGACGGGGTTCGCACCGTCGCCATATTCTCGGTTCATATCCATCGCATTGATGTGGGTGGGAGAAGTGGCAGAGATGTTGATAATCTCGCCGCCCAGTGCCCGCACAAGGGGCGAATACTCTCGTTCAGGGTCAATGATGATAATGTCGGCATCCCCGGCAAGCACCTGATTGATGATCTCGCCCTTGGCAGTGAAGGACTTGCCACCACCTGAAACACCGAGAATGAACTCGTTACCATTCAAAAGCTGTCGGCGGTCTGCGATGATCATATTCTTAGAAATGACATTCTGCCCGTAGTAAACGCCGTTGGAATGGCAAATGTCCTGCACCCGGAACGGAATAAAGACCGCAAGGCTCTCCGTAGTCAGCGTGCGGAACGATTCGATCTTGCGGACACCGAAAGGCATCGCCGTGTTCAGCCCGTCAAGCTGCTGAAACTTGAGGACACCGAACTGGCACAAGTGCTTTCTTGCCGTAGTGAGCAGAGCTTCGGTGTCGTTATCCAGTTGCTCCTTGGTATCCGCCGTGTGAACCATCGTCAGAACGGCAAACATCATTCGCTGGTCACGGGTCGTCAGGTCGTCAAGGAATTCCTTCATTTCCTTGCGCTGCTGTTCAATGTCGTAGGGAAGCTGGGCAGAAAAGTTGTTGTTGGCATTCTGCCGACGCTGCCAGTTGGTCGCATTGGTTTCAACACCGAGCAGACGGCTTTCAGCTTCTCGCACGGCTTCATCCGTGGGTACGGGGATAACATCAATGGACATCATCAGATTGCGGTTGAGGTCGGTCATTTCCGCTACCATACTGTCCTTGATATAGGAGGCGTACTCCCGCAGAAACAGCACTCTGCCGTAACGCTCTCCGATCTTGAAATAGTCACCCGTGAACTCCATCGAGTCCGGGCAGACAAAATCCTTGAAGTCGTGACCCTTTCTGCGAGTTTCCTTAATGTCGAAGCGGAACTCCGTTTCTTCACCGGCACGGTAAAAGTCGTGGAAAATGCGGAGTCGTTCATCCGGCTCCAGCTCCACGCACTTACTGCCGAGCCGCCCGAAGTGGGCGATCAGGTCGGCACCCACACGGGCAAAGTAGTTTCTCGCTTCCTCAACATTCTTCTTGCACACCGAAATGGTGATATATTTCTCCTGAATGATCGAGTTTGCGCCGGTCGCTTTTTCAAGAAGCATCCGGTTATATTCCTCACGGTACTCGTCAAGAGCATCGCCCTTCAGAGGGAGAAGAATGGTTTTCTCAAAATCCGCACGGTTCAGGCGGCGGTTGTTGATGGTGATCTTGGTGGTTGCGCCGCTGTCGAAGCTGTTAAGCAGTTCCGAATACTCAAGGAACATTGCTTCTTTGTCCTCACGGCTGGCGACGGCATAGTTGATGTCACTGAACTTGTAGGTCTTTGAGAACTTATCTCTGCCCACCTGAAAAATACCATCGTCGAAAATTGCCTTGATGGGGATCACATCCTGAACCCCTCTCGGCACAACAAATCGTTCTTTGTCCTGCTTGAGCAGGTTGCGAAGTGTTTTAATCATTGGCTCTCAATACCTCCTTCTGCTTGTGTTCCATTTCAGACTTCATCATTTCGTAGTAGGTGTTGGTGGAACGGAAGGTCAGTTTCTTCGGCATCAGGAACTCGGATTTGAACCAAGCCCATACGAACTTTTCAGCCGTCATTCCGTTGTACTTAATGAAGCCGAGAGCCGCAAAGGGGGCGGCTCCCAAAATACACATCCACGATACGGTTTCCGTGCCGACATAAGGTTTGAGCAGGAAATAGAGTCCCACTGCCACCACGCAGGCACAGGCAGAAAAAATGAACTGTCGCATAGACAGTCCAAAGAACATCGCCTCCGTATAGTTGCGGATTTCTCGGTTGATCTTAACTTCCATTAAAGCTCCTTTCTCTACGATAGCGGTCCTTAGCCTGACGGATTTCGTCGGCACATACACACTCATCCGCAAGGCAGTTTACCTTGCCTTTGCGTCTGCCGCCGTAGTACAGGCAATATCTGCAATCGCAGTCCTCAAGGGTAAATCCCTTGAAGCGGTTATAGATTTTGGTGTTGTTTTTCATAGTGCGCTCCTTACAGCCCCATCATCTCTCTGATAATACGGTCGCTCATCTTGACCGAACCAACGAGGACAAGCATATTAAAGAGCAGTTCGCCTACATAGCTCCACACCTGTGTGACCGCCGCCGCATCGGGGTTTACCACGGGCGGCGAGGACGCAAAGAGCGAGAAAATAATGCAGGACAGCACGATCACTGCGCCTTCCAAGCAGACGGCGCAGTAGCTTTTGATAAAGGACTTGCCAACATTCTGACTCGGCTCACCGGCAAAGGTGGAAAGCGGAATGGGCGCAAGCGCCGTGTACAGTAGGGTAAGCGCCCGGCGCCTTACCGTATTACTGCGGTAGGTTTCCAAACGCTCCCCTCCAAACCGGACGTACACCTCTCGATGTATCCGGCTTTCCAGGTATCAGTCTAATTTCCCGTTGTGCAGCTTTACATGGCAGGAATGGCACAGTGCCATTGTCTTGCGTTTACGTGCAATCATGTGGCGTTCCCATTCTGCCTTACCACTTAAATCTTTGAGTTTTCGGACATGATGAATCTCAATGTCCCTTGTTTCGGCTTTGCACCATTCGCAAGTGTTACCTTTCAGGCGGTCAATCAGGCTTGTATAGCGACGATTTTCATTCGTTCTGCCGATTATGTCAGGGTTTTCCGTCACTACAATCTTGTCGTCATAACGCATTCCCTGATTGTAGAATACGGTAGATTTTGTGCCTTTCTTCGTTGGATATGACACGATAAAATCCCCATCACGGCTGTACTTTCGAATGATTTTGCGCATGCTCGTCCGATATTTCCCGGCAAACGTTTTGTACATGCTGAATTTCATCACATAAAGGAACGAGTTCAGCACCGATACATTGTGTGCTAACCGATAGTAGTTGTACAATCCACGCACTTCTGCGTTGTACTGATTCAGAATTTCAATGTCGTCCAGTCGCATCAGTCCCGGTCTGCGTGTGGGTTCCCAAACTTCCTTTCCCTCCAACAAATTGATTTTTAACGCACCGTAAGAGAACAAGCGGTTGAGCCATTTCTCTTTCGGTACATACAATTTGATTCGCCCGGTATAGGAACGCTTGGTATATCCTGTTTTCATGCGGGTACTGTTTTGCTCCGAGCTGGCGGTGATTTCATAGCCGAGAAAATGAGCAAAGTCATTGCCATGTGTAATGAGTGTTTTTTCTGATGACATCTCCAAATGGAGCTCATTGCTGATAAACATTCCCACATCAGCCTTGACTTGTTTTGCGTCCGCTTTACTGCCGATAATACCGATAAGAAAGTCGTCGGCGTAGCGAACATAGACAATGCGCCTATACTCATTATCCATCGGGTCGCCATAAGGAATCGTTCGGAGATACTGGTTGATTTCCTGAATTTGCGCTGTTACCTCACGCCGCTTTTCCTCGCTGATTTTGTTTTCATTGCGTTTTAGCCATTCCTGTTTTCCACGTCTTACATCAAGCGGCTTTTTATATGCCGGATTGATTTGACGCTTTGCACCACGGTTAAAGGCTTGGGCATAGCTTGCCATGAATACATCCAATTCGTTGAGGTAGATGTTCGCCAGTATCGGACTAATTAGCGATCCCTGTGGCGTGCCGGAATAGGTGTTGTGATATACCCAATTTTCCATGTAGCCCGCTTTTAGGAACTTCCAGATTAGGCCGATGAAGTGTTCATCTGTAATGCGTCTGCGGAGTATTTGCACCAAAACATGGTGGTCAATGTTGTCAAAGCACCCTTTGATGTCGCCCTCGACAAACCACTTCACCCCGGTATAATTCCGCTTAATGTGTTGCAAGGCTGTATGGCAGCTCCGCTTCGGGCGAAATCCGTGTGAAGTGTTGCAGAAAGTAGGCTCGTAAATACTTTCCAGTATCAGGCGCACAACTTCCTGAACAAGTTTATCGTCAAAGGACGGAATACCTAATGGGCGCATTTTGCCGTTTGCTTTCGGGATGTACATTCTCCGGGCGGGTTTCGGCTGGTAACTGTAATCTCTCAATTTTTCAATAAGATTTTCAATCCGCTTCATACCCATGCCGTCAATTGTTTTCCCGTCTGTCCCGGCAGTCATGTTACCCTGTTTTGCCTGTATGCGCTGATACGCCAGCAAATAAAACTCAGGATTGTACAGATTACGATAGAGTCTTTGATAGTGGTAGTTTGCATTTGTTGCTTTGGATTTTAGACTTTCCAAAACATTTTGAGGACTTCTCATAGTGCCTCACGCACCTTTCCTTCAATATTTTGGTTGATACCCTGCCGCCCTTCGCCATGTAGTTGGCTTTCCCAACCTCGGACTACTACGGCGGCTCCGTTGCCATATCGAATTTTCAGCGTCATCTTTCTTAGGCTTAACCCTTGAAATTTATCACCATAAGGCATTACGCATAGCCAGGTTTCCCCGGCGTTTCGGGTTAGGCAATCCCCGGTTAGATAACTGGAAATAGCTTGTTGTGATGTCGGAGTGGGTTTTCGTCCGTTTCCGCTTACTGCGGCTGACTGTCATGGGTATTACGCAACCAGCGAATACCTGTCCCCGGTTGCCACGACATACGGCGAATACAACTATCCTACGCCGTCGGCTCAAGTATGCCGTCTTGGACTGCCCTTCAGGCAGTTTAGCCTTATTCCTCGTTCACAACCTTTCATCTCACCGTTCAGCAGTGGCTTGATAGTTAGTCAGCTTGCGGCTTTCCCGACATGCTACACTCCCCATTGGGTTTCCCCGCCGGATAAGTCGGGTGATGATAGGCGATAGTTCACCTCCTCTCGTTGATACCTTTTCCTACCGCCTTGCCAAAGGCGGAATTTCCAATTACCCACAGACTGCATTGGCTTACGCCGCAGTCCTTCCGGGCGCACTATAGAGCTTAAAGAAACGCCCGTACACAGTCATTATCAGGATAAAGGACATCACGGTAATAAACAGCCCGCCGATGAGCGTGACCGCCCACAATGGGATGGACTCAAAGAAGCCGCAGTCCTCAATAGTCGTTATCATTTCAGCCGGTAGAACCGTCTGTTGTGGTGAACCGAAGCCTGCCGAACTCATAATCGTAGAGATCGTTCCCTGCACGATATTGAACAAGGCGAGCATCAGTTCCATACCATAGGTAATAGCACCCTTGGCGATGGCGAAGCGGACGAACAGCTTCAGAGCGTGTTCCGGCTTCTTGACCTCTGTGAACGAGCCGCAGGTTTTCACCATACCGGCGACGAAAAACAGCACAAGAAGTGCAAGCCCGATAGACTGCACTGCGCCGTTGATATTGACGATCACGCCCCAAATCCCTCCGCCTTTGAAGTCCTGCGGCGTTGTCGTGATAAGTTGCCAAATCTCAGCCAGCTTTTCGTTCCAAGTTTCCAGTGCGCTTTGAAGATTTTGTACGACCCAGTTGTCGCTCACGAAAAGCACCTCCTTTCAGAGAATAGGGGGTGTTCCTGAAAAGCCAGGAACACCCCACGGTGTGAATGAACTTAGCCGACGATCAAGTCGAGGATCTCCTTGGCAAAGGTGATGATGACACCACCTGCGAGAGTGAGGAAGCCGTTGGCTCGCTGAGAGGGGTCGTGGGACTTCAGGGACAGACCGACCTGCACGACGCCGAAGCCCAGCAGGATAAGCCCAATGGCACGAATCAGACCGAAGATAAAGGTGGACAGGTTATTGATAACGGTAATGGGGTCGCCGGCAGCAAAAGCCGTGACCGAAGTACCGAGGACGAGTGCCGCACCCATAATAGCGGTGCAGTAAATGCGGAAGCCCTTCTTGACCTTGCCGGTCATAGGCAGCTTGGTGGTGTGCTTCTCAGTGTTCTTCTTGAAAATGTTCATAGTAGTTACCTCCGTAGTTTTTTGAAGTTGTAGTGGTATTTTCCGAGTCGAAGTCCTCATCGGACAACAACTCATAGGTGGTTTCCGACACCTCCATATCCGGCAGGTTATCGGGGTCGAGGTATTGCACCTCGATGGTCGCAACATTGCTCGTGACCTTGCCGTGCTGATAGATACCGCCTTTTCCATCGGCAGTCAGATCAACGGCAGGGTGCTTGAGAATGTCATATTTCAAGTCCATAATGGGGAGTTCCCCTCGAATGAACAGGATAGCGTAGCGGTTGTCGAGCATACGAACCTCATCGGGAGTCAGAAGCTCACGACCGCTGATCTGATAGTTGGTGGAATAGTTTCCGCTTCGTCCGGAACTCTTTCCGTAGGTATTCGTGTCGATGGTTTCCTTGCCCAGTAGCTCACTCACATACTTGTGGGTGGACTGCTCATTGCCGCCCAAGTAGAGAAACTCATCGCAGTTGCCGACGATGGATTCCCACTGCTTTTCAAACAGTGCCTTGAGCTGTGCCAAGTTCTGAAGGATGATGGACACAAACACACCACGGGAGCGCATAACGGAAAGGATCTTATCGAAGTCATCCGGTAGACTGACATTAGCGAACTCGTCCATCAAGAAGTGAACTGGTATCGGCAATGCGCCGCCGTGAATATGGTCAGCAGAAAAGAAAAGTTGCTGGAATAATTGGGTATAAAGTAGACTGACCAAAAAGTTGAAGCTCGTATCGTTATCCGGGATAATAGCGAACAACGCCACTTTCTTTTCACCCATAGAAGCAAGATCAAGCTCATCAGTACAGGTCAGCGCCGCCAAGCTCTCCAAGTTGAACTTTTCAAGTCTTGCGGCAAGGGTGATCTGAATAGATTTCAGCGTCTTTGCCGAACCGGTGTGATAAGAGCGATAGTATTTCAGAGCGATGTGGTCAGGTCTGTCCAACTCCAAGTCGGCAAACAGGCAATCAAGCGGCGAAGGTCGTGGATCTTCCTCGTCGTCGATGGAAGCAGCTTGTAGCATCTCCATTACCATCGCAAAGTTCTGCTCGTCCTCTGGCGCTTCATAATGAAGGTAGTAGACGAGCGCAGACAACAGCATTGAAGCCGAGGTATCCCAAAACGGGTCTTGGGACTGACTGCCCTTCGGGGTGGTACTCTTAAACAGGTTGGTGACAAGGCGCTGCACATCATTATCCGAATGGAGATAGACAAACGGGTTGTAGCAGTGGCTCTTTTCCATTGAGATCAGGTCAAGGACTCGAATCTCGTAGCCCCTTTTCTCCAGCAGATTTCCCACATCACGGACGATCTCGCCTTTCGGGTCAAGGATAACATAGCTGGTGTTTGCCTGCATCAGATTCGGCTTACAGTAGAAGCGGGTCTTACCGGCACCGGAGCCGCCGCAGACAAGGGTATTCAGATTGCGGCGGTGTTTCTTACCGTTGAGTCCAATGCGGACATCCTGCGTCATCAGTTTGTTTTCGGATGGTGGGTTCTGTCGGTATTTCTTGTCCACGGCTTTGGCGTTGCCCCATTTTGCACTGCCGTGTTCCTCTCGGCGTCGGTAGTTTCTGCGTGTAGAGAAATAGATGCCGATGCCCATTCCATAGCAGAGAAGCAAAACGAGGACAGTTTTCACACTGTCCTCGCAGAACTCTATATGGAAAGGGTCGCTCATCACATTCATCAAGCTCGGCAATATCTCAGGCAAGCCGCCCTTCACAGACGGCGCAATGAGAAGTCCAAGCCATACAACAGGCAGAATACCGATCAGGGAGAGGATAATGGAAGTCTGTCGGTCGTTATCTCGATTCACGACCGGAATCTTCCTTTCGCTCGATTACCTTAAACTTTTTCTTTGGGGCATAGCCGACCTTGATGATAAGGTCGTCAACAGCGTCGGTAGACTTTCCCTCATTCATCAGGTCGGTCTTGGTATCGTTCAGCGCACGAATGACAACGCCGTGTTCATAGTCGTCCAAGGCAATGTGATAGCGTTCCTCTTTCATCAGTCACACCTCATCTTTCCTGATCTTTGCTTCGGTCTGCTCGGCGACGGTAGATTTCCTCCGACACACGGGAACCGATCTCGCTCATAGCCGCACGAGTCTTGGAAAGCTCCGCACGGATCTCCTTGGGGGACTTACTTGCCAGTTCTTCGGGGATTCGGTCAATGGCGAAGTTCTTCACATCCACGCCAAACTTACGGCAGAGCATATAGCCGACGCAGACAGCAGAAAAGCCCATATCCCTGCGGCTATATGCTTCGCAGGTCATTGCAAGCTGGGCGTGACCCAACTCCTGTGCCACGCACTGACAAAGCGCCACACTGTTCCCGATGTCCCGCTTGATGTAGAGCGTCTGATCCTCGTTCTTATAGAACGCTCCCATATTGGGAGAAGGAAGTTCTTCCACGGTCGTCACATCAATGGGAGCCGTGTCGAGCATAATGGCAACGAGCTTTCGGGGGTCACGGTCAAGGGTCGGTGCGGCAGGTTTCTTACCGCTGGTCTGCGCCACATCGAACACTTTCTTCACATTGTAGGCAATGCCGGTAGAGCTGTCGTTCTTGGTGTATTCCACGGGTTCAAGAATGGACAGGCTCTTGGCACCCTTATTGACCTTCACGCCGTCCTCCTGCCAGTCACGGAAATCTTTAAGCTGGGTCGCCTGCGGCTGCTGCTTATAAATGAGCAGAGCGTTGGCGGCAGAGTAGCGATCCATTCGTGCCTGCGTATCGAGGTAGGCTCTGAACTTGTCGGGGTCACGGACGATCTCGGCTGCGGTGTCGTCGATCATCTGATATACGGCATCCTTCTCCGCCTTTTTCTTGGCGGCGTATTCCTCCGGGGAGAGCTGCGGGCGAGCCGCAGTCCCGGACTTCTTGGGAGTGAAATTGTTGGTCATAGCTGATTACCTCTCTTTCGATTTCTTGTGTCGTTTCGGCTGGGTATGAACCGTCTGACGGGACGGTTCAGGCGTTTTGGCTTTCTCCTTTGAAAGCGCAGGCTCGGCACGGTCTGCCTCCTTGTCGGCTCTTGCAGCAGCTTTATAGCGTTCCAGCTTTTCTCTTACGGAAGGCTTCTTATCTGCTTGCTTTGCCGTACCCCGGTCAGTAGCCGAACTTTTGGTTTCGGAGCTTCGCTCGGACGGAGGGCTTTTTTCCGTCTTTGCGACCGTAGGGTTTTCGTGGGACTGACCTTCTTTCTGCAAGGGTTTTCCCATTGCTTCTTCCACAAT
Source organism: bacterium (assembly GCA_963650165.1). Classification (GTDB taxonomy): domain Bacteria; phylum Bacillota; class Clostridia; order Oscillospirales; family Oscillospiraceae; genus F23-B02. Next base: position 80,242 of record CAVJKX010000005.1, on the reverse strand, counting down.
GATCTCGCCCTTCGTTTTCGTCGGCACTTCCTGTGCCACGGCTTCACGGTCAGCCTTGTCCTGCTCCGCCTGCGTGATAACGCCAGCCTTATCGACCTTGCCGATTTCAAAGCGTTCCACAATGCGCTGGATTTTGGAGGCGTCCTCCGCACGGGCGATAATATCCACGGGAACATTATCTCCCTTAGCGCTCTTATCTCTCAGGACGCAGTAAAGAACGCCGTAGCGCTTTGCCTGTTTGGTGAACTGTGCCAAGTCCTTGTTCGGGATAGAAAAGACCTTCAGTTCCTTTCCGGACTTGATCATATTGGTGAGTCGTGCCTTGCCTTTGGTCTGCTGCTCCTGCTTCAGCACGGACACAAGAAGCAGGGCGACATTTTTTGCCGCCGAGCCTGTAAGTTTTGCGGCGACCTCAAAGCCTTCAAGCGAAAGCCTGACGACCTGTTCAGCCGCATCACCGCCGTTGTTCATAGTTGCGGTTCTCCTTTCGTTTTGATTTTTCTTCCTCTGCCCGGACTGCATCCACCTTTTCCTCGATGACCTTGGAACGGACGGCGATGTCCTGACAGAGCTTGACCTCCTTGCGGAGTTCTTTCAGCTTTTCGGTAAGAAGCGAAATGCTTGCCTTTGCCTGTGACAGCTCTGCATCTGTGATGTTCACTTTTCGTATTTCATTTCGGAGGTGCGTTCTGTCGGCAGTTAATGTCTTGATCTGCTCCTCGACCGAGTGCTGATATGAAAAAAGCTGTTCGTCTGTACCGATGTGGTGCTTGCCGAGCAGCGTGACTTGTTTGGTGAGTTCATCTATCTTCATCAAGTCCTCTTTGAAAAGGTAGTGAACTCGTGCGTGATTTTGTTGTCCTGCCTTGTACTTCGGCAGATAGCCGAGCCGGTAGCAGTAGTAGAGATACAGTCCATACAGACCGCCGACTTTTTCGATTTTGTCGCTCCGTGTTCTAAGCCGGTATTGCTTCTGTCGGTAGGTTTTCGGCTGGAACGGCTCGAAGTTGATGTTGTCACGGTTTTCAATGAGTCGCTGTGTAATACGCTCCTTGGTGTATTCCTCACCGAGCCGGTGTAAACGGATGGGGCGTTCATCGTCCTTTCCCTTAATTGTCCAATACTTCCGCTTGGGATTGGAGCCGAGGGTGTATCCCATCTCGGACAGATGATATTCAAGTTGCCGAAGATTGTGGCTCATTGCAATGGCTTCATCCAAAGCTGCACGGGCAAGATTATAGCGTGTGGGCATTCCGGCTTTATCCTTTTGGGTCAGATACTTTGCATCGGGATAACGCTCCGGTTCCTTGATCGTGCTGATACCGTACTTTTCACAAATGCGATCAGCTTCCTTATAGAACTTAAACCACGAGGTATCCCGGCAACGCTTCCCATCGACAAAGGAAACAGAGTTGATAACAAAATGACAGTGCAGATGCTCCGTATTCAGATGGGTCGTCACCAACACCTGATATTGCTTGCCCCAAACGGAATTTGCGAACTCCATTCCGATATGCTGGGCAAGCTCCGGTGTGATGTCGGTTTCCTTAAAGCTAAGATAGCCGTGATAGGCTTGGATGCCGTCTGTCTTATCGAACTGTTCCTTGACAGTGACAAACTGCTCACGGGCAATCGCCGGAGTGCAGTTGATCCCCTCACAAAATAATTCCTGCTCGGTTTTCTCGCCGTTTTTTACATAGTTGACAACATCACGAAGCGCCTGATAATCTGCATTGCTGTACTTGGATTTTGCCTTCGAGGTTTTCTCAGGATTGGAAGCGTAGTCGAGAACGGTCGCAAGGCGAACCGTGACCGGCCACAGCTTACTTACTGCCATTTCAGGTTGCTCTCACCGGGACGGAGAAACTGGCGCTCCACATCTGCCTGAAACTTGTGCAGGCGCTCCAGCTCGCTATTCAGCTTCTGTGTGTCGATAAAGCCGAGGGCGTTTGCCTTGACGGAGATCTGATGGATGTTATTGCCGATGGCGGAGAACTCTCGCATCGCATCATAGAAGCGGTCGTCGGGCTTCTCCTTCGGCTCATAGCCACGGAGTAGCAATCGGACGAGCGCCGCTTCTGACAGGCAGGTTTTCTTGGCTTTTTTCTGCAAGTCCTGCGCTTCATCACGGGAAAACCAAAACTGCTTCTTGATCGTTCTTTTCATAAATGGACTTCATCCTTTCTCTTGAAATGTGTAGTGCTTCTTGCACGGGGTATTAGGGGTTCCCCCCCTAACGAGGTCTTTTTGCGGCGCTTTGAAAAGCGGAGTAAAAAGGCACTGCTCGTTAAGATAATACAGAGCGTTCGGGGGAACCCCGTTCTCGTTGAGATCAGCGTTCTTTGTCTGCCCTGACGGGCTTAAAAGGTACGGCTACGATCTCATTGTTGGCTCTCATAAAGCGTTCTGGATACTTGAATTTCTCACGATATTTCTCCGCAAGGTCAGGCGGGAGGGACTGGAACTTCTCTGCTTCAAAGGGGGCATAGGCGATGAAAAACTTCCCGCAGATAATGTCCTGCATCTCACGGGAGTTCTCCTCATAAATCGCACGGTTCGGGGTCAGTCCGTTGACCTTACCCTCCTCATTGCAGATGATGGCGACCTCATCCTCAAAGGGCATATATTCCTCAATGTCGCCGCCGACCACCTCCTGCATTGCTTCCAGGGTGTCGTCGATCTCGATCATCTTGGGGTACTTGTTCGGCTCCACAAGCAGAACGGAAATTTTCCCATCGCTTGCTTTTACCGGCTCTTTGCAGAGCGATTTGTCGAAAGAAATCCCCTTAAAGCCGATACTGTCCACGAAGTAGAAGCCGGGATTAAGGGTATCGCTCTCCCTGATTTCGACTACATCCGACACGGAAAGAGAGCGTCCGTTGTAGTCGGCAGGATGGTCGATATTGAACTTCTCATAGATGGTTTCAAGGGAATTGCAATCGAGCTTCCCATCATAAACTCGGTCGTAGAGGGCGGGATCGACCGCCTTGGAGTGCTGGAATCGTTCAAGGGTATCCAGCCCCAAGAAGCAGATACGGTTGTCGTCCCGGTCTGTGTTGATCTGATAAATGCTGAACTCAGTCATCGTTCATTCGTCCTTTCTTTGGTTTTGTTGCGGTGGATACCGAGCTGGAAACAAAGAAAGTCATTGTAGTCCTTGCCGTAGGGCGGAGGGCTATCAATGACTTCATACTTACTCGGCAATATGGTTTTCAGCGCAAGGCTGGCTTTTCTTCCGGCATTGTCGTTGTCGAAGTGCAGGAAGATTTTCTTGATTTGCGGCTTATCTGAAAGAAACTTTACAAGAGCCGCAGGCGTGGTGCTATCCTCGATTTTTTCCTTGGGCAGATACACACCGGCGAGAGAAACAAGGTTGTCCGTGCGCCACTCTCTGCCCGCCATCTTTTCAATCGTCGCATAGGAAAGCAGGTCAATGGCACACTCAAAGAGATGCACCGTAGCACTGTCGCTGTCTGCGATCCGAAAAGAATAGTGCTTGTCACTACCTGAGCAGTCACCCAAAACACGGCGGTCATTGGTTGCCCGGTAGGAAGCATAGCGAGGGATATTCTTCTCATCAAAGCCCACGCACACAAGGTTGTGATACGGCAAGCTCTCGAAAATCAGTCCCTTGTCAATGCAGTATTGGATGATGGCATAGTCGATACCCCTGCCGAAAAGATACTCTGTGATCTTGTCTGTGGAAGCACTTTTATCCGGCAGAAGTAAGACCTTCGGTTCCGCTTTCTGCTTGGGCTTAACTGTCATTGACGGCATCACCGCCGCTTTTCCCATCAGCGTTTCGACCGCCTCTACAAAAGAACAGCCCTTGACTTTCACGAGATAGTCAAGGGCATTATAGCCACCGATGCGCTGTGACCACCACATCCACTTACCATTAGAGATTTTCAAACTGTCGTGGGTGCGGGTGGTATAATTGTTGCCGGAAATGCGGACAAGCTCCTGCGGCTCGCAACTTCGCAGATAGGTCAGCAGGTCGATTTGCCGTGCCTGTTCCACTACCTCCGGTGGGATATACGGCATAAAATCACCTGCTTTCCCGTTGCTGTTTCTTCTCCTGCCGTTGCAGGCTCTTGTCAGCTTCTGTTTCGATAGAGTCCCGAATGGTATCCATATGCTCAGTTTCTCTGTCCCGAAACTCCTTATATACATCACTTAGAGGGCAAGGAGAACGAAGCAAAGCCTTCGCCTTTTCAGGCTCAAGCTCCAGTTCCTCCATACACATCACAATGTCCTCTCGCATCGTATATTCGTAGGTATGCTCAAGGATTTCGGACGGCTCCTGACGCACAAGCCAGTCCCGATATTTATCCTGCTCGGCTTTCATTTTCTCATAAAGGCGAGCATTGTAATCTGTTTTGCTCATAGCGAACACCTCCTTCAAAATAGAAATAGCCGCCTGATTTCTTTTGAAAACCAAGCGGCTCTGTAAGCTGTATTCAATTCGACAAATCGGAATTTAGCGACGGTGTAATTTTTTAATTTTATAGCGTAAATATAATACGAAGCTCGTGTTTAGTTATCAAATACACATTCGTGCAACAGAATATGCATCAACTCTCAAGTCCAACATTTTATAGTGCACACTAATTTATCTGTTTTCTGGTTATAATCCCAATGCAGTCTTGACAGATTGATAATCCCATACATGTTTACCATCTTTCATTTTTTGCATTGCGGCATGAGTTCCATAGTCTTTGATTACATCAGGACATTTTGCCTTATCAACTGTGGCAGCATTATATAGAATTACAAGTTTCAAGTCCTCGCTATCTCGAACAGCCTTTTTGCATTCATACTCTATGAAGCTGTCATTACTAACATTATGTCCTGTAGAACACTTACCGTTTTTGTAGTTTTCACAATATGTACACTCTCCAGCTCTACGACTTTTTGTGTTGCTACCAACTATTAGTACAAATGTTTTTGAAGCGTTCATTCTTTTATAAAGCGAAGCCTTAATGCTACAATTTAAGCTATCGTCGCTTGATTGAGTCAGATTATGAGCATCCGTAAAGGATAAACTCCATTTCTCTCCATCATTCCACTCGTGTAATTTGTCAATTGCATTTTTGTCTCCATCCCAATCCGCTGCCAAATATGTTCGTGTTCTGTAAGTAGCCATTTACTCTTCTCCTAATTTTTTTATTCAAATATTGATACTTGATTACGATGTTTCTTATATACAACAATACTTAACTCATTATGTATTTTTTCTGAATAGAGTTGGAATATGCTTTTCATTATCATCAATGACTCGTATTCCGAAATGTTTGCGCGTGATAATTCTGTTCCTATAAGGGGTGTCCACATAGGGTGACCTGCCCCGTGTTTGTCATAGTAATCGCAAATGTTCTTTATCACTTCAATGATCTGCTCCCTATCTGTTTGAGCATTTAGATTTTCGTCAAATTCAGATAGTGCCAACAAGAAAAAACGAGTGTTTTCGAAATCAAGTTCAACTATTGTACCTCTTGGGTAGGCCGGTGCGTTTCCTTCTTTTTTGTCAATACGAATTGGATTAATTCCTTGTTCAGCAGCTGCCATTTGTATTCTTTCGCTTAAGTTTTTTGGACAAACGCCCTTATCTTTCATCCAGTTTATCCACTTACCATGAACACTGGTTTCAGAAACGACTCTATTGTTGACTAATGTATCAAAATGTGTATTCATCGAAATCAAAACAATACGTTTACTATTTTTCTTTTTCTTGCATTTAGGGAAGGCAATGGAATGTAAATCGCCATATTGCAAAATTATTGCGTTATTTCCTTGCTTCCATGCTGTCCTTTTATTTGTTTTTATTAAAATAATCCACGAAATTAATGCTGATATAGGAATAACCCCAAATAGAATCCACGCCTTACAGCAGTTGTCTGTAATACCCACTTGATTCCAAGACCAAAAAGAAAGAAATACAGTAATTCCAGTATATATAGTACCTGCAACTCCACAAAGTAGTTTGAGATAATATTTCAACCGCCCACTCATCTTAGAATTCCCCATTTTACATAAGCATCTCTATGATAAACATTTCTTCCATTCGACAAATGTTCACCATTAACAGTGAATCTTGGTATAGCATCCATTATCGGTTCTTTTTTAAAACCAACATGAATCGCCTCAGTACCGATTTTGTCAATTCTTTCTGATAACGCAGTAGGCCACATAGCTGATAAATTGTCATCCACTTTCCATATAGCCGAATACGCTGGATATGCAATAATTAACGGAATCTTATAATTATCAATGGCTTGTTCAATTTCGTAAGATAGAACACTTCCACTTTTTCTCGTGTTTGTGGAAATAATGATAAGCATATTCTTTGATGCACTCAAGCGTTCTCGAATGCGAGCATATAAAGTTGCTCTCGAACTCGTATCTCGGACGGCATAAGTTTTCTCATGGCTGTTTGTTAATTTAAAATCAATGCTTTTGTTTGCGTCCCACGCCTGTAAGATTGAATAGTAACGGAAGTCAGATTTTGATGGATCCGTTTGGCCCAACCCATCAAAAGCAACATATGTTCCAGTTCTGTTCATATTTGTATTACCTCCCTAATTTATTTTTCCCTGTGCGTATTGATACTCTTCTACTTCGCATTTTTGCTATAACACATAATCGACAAATTCCAATTTGTCATTCTGATTTAAGAATATTATACCACGACTCTGTGACTTTTTCCACTGTCGAGTTCGCAGGATGTGTCGGCGGTATGGGATTACCCCCATACCGCATCGGTCAACGTTCCAATTCTTTCGGATTGCGATCAGGAAGTTCTTCGCCCTCATCGAGTGCATCGTCCGCAAGCTCATTGTCACGCTTATCCACATTCAATAAACCGTTCAGAACATTCAGCCTGTCTGTCTTTTCTTTCAGCTCCTGCTCCTTGGAGAAGGGCTTTTTGACTTCTTCCTTGGCGACCTCAAACTGCTTTTCCAAGCCCTCCAGCTCGGCTTTCACAGTTTCAAGGTGCTCGTAAATCTTCTCAACCGCATTATCAATACGGGTGATGTTGCCGGCAGAGTCAGTACCCAAAGAGATTGTGCGAGAAGCCACACCTCGGATTTTAACCTTATAGGTTCGTTCCATCGTATCAAACGAAAGCTCCAGTCCAAAGCCACGGTATTTGCCGAGAGTAATCGGGTCAGGTGAGTTCATCTGCTGGCAGGTATCAATGATTTTCTGCCCGCCTTCCGCCTTTTCCGAGTAAAAAGCACCCTTAACCTCAATGCCGACAAAGCGGTCATCTGTGGGTTTCGGGTGCTTCTGTGCGGTGGCAAGGTCTTTTTCCAGTGCTGAGATCAGCTCCGTTTTCACGGCAATCTGCTGAGGGAAATACTTGATGATCTTGTCCTCCAAGGCATAAATCTCGGAGAGGTAGCTGGACTTCAGTAAACGCAGCTTCTGTACCTGAATGTCCAAGTCCATCTTTTCTTTGATATAGGGATTGCCGGTCGCCAGCATCTTAATTTCGGCGTAGGACAGCGCCGTTTCGTCGATGTCGTCGGCGCTACGGACAGGCGATTTGCTGGTCATAATCTGCGACGCAAATTTTTGCTTGCCCTCGACAAGCTGATACAAATATGCGTCAAAGGTTTCCTCCGTCACATACCGATACAGCCCGACAACGGTGTTCTCGTTTCCCTGACGAACGGTTCGACCGGCTCGCTGTTCAAGGTCGCTGGGTCGCCACGGGCAATCAAGGTCGTGAGATGCAATGAGCTTATTTTGCACATTGGTTCCGGCACCCATCTTAGCGGTGGAGCCGATCAGCACTCGCACCTCACCACGACGAACCTTTTTGAAAAGTTCCTGCTTTTTCGCTTCGGTATCGGCTTCGTGGATAAACTTGATCTCCTCGGCGGGAATGCCACGGGCGATCAGCTTCTTTCGGATGTCGTCGTAGACATTGAATGAGCCGTCACTTTTCGGCGTGGAGAGGTCACAAAACAGAAGCTGCGCAGACTTTTGTTCCGCTGTTTCGCTCCATATCCGGTAGACCTCTCCGACGCAGGCATTGACCTTGCTGCCGTCCTCATCAGGAAGCAGCGGGTCGATCATACGCTGGTCAAGCGCCAGCTTTCTGCCGTCATTCGTGACCTTCAGCATATTGTCTACGCTGGCGGAAACACCTCCGCCCCGAATACGCTCTGCTCGTTCTCCAAGAGATTCCACCATCCGCTTTTGAATTTCAGACGGTTTCACGGCAATGTTGTGGTACTGCACCTCCGGCACCGGAAGATGGAGCATATCGGCGGTCTTGATGTCTGCGACCAGCTTGAACATCGCCATCAGCTCCGGTAAGTTATTAAATCTTGCGAAGCGGGTCTTGGCTCTGTATCCAGTTCCTTCGGGTGTCAGCTCGATTGCGGTCACGGTTTCTCCGTACATCGCCGCCCAAGAATCGAAGTGCTGCAAGTCGTACTTTTGGAGCGTAGCATACTGGAGATAGCGCTGGATGGTGTAGAGTTCCACCATCGAATTGGAGATGGGCGTACCTGTAGCAAAGACTGTTCCACGCCCACCGGTCAGTTCATCAAGATAACGGCACTTCATAAAAAGGTCGCTGGATTTCATTGCCTCGGTTTGGCTGATGCCGCCTACATTTCTCATTTTGGTATAGAGGTAGAGGTTCTTGTAGTAATGGCTCTCGTCGATAAAAAGCCTGTCAATGCCCAGTTCCTCAAAGATCACGGTATCGTCCTTGCGGCTCTGATCGTTCAGCTTGTCCAGCTTTAATTTCAGGGAGCGCTTTGTCTTTTCAAGCTGTTTGACCGAAAATTTATCTCCTCGGTTGCGTTTCAAATCTGCAATACCTTCGGTGATCTCATCCATCTGTTGCATCAAAATCATCTGCTGACGCTCGATGCTCATCGGGATCTTCTCAAACTGGGAATGACCGATGATGATGGCATCATAATCGCCGGTGGCGATTCGACCGCAAAAGCGCCTGCGGTTCTTTGCTTCAAAGTCTTTCTTCGTGGCAACCAAAATGTTGGCTGAGGGATAGAGCTGCAAGAACTCTGCCGCCCACTGCTCCGTCAGATGGTTGGGAACGACAAATAGGGATTTCGTACAAAGTCCGAGTCTTTTCGCCTCCATTGCAGCAGCGACCATCTCGAAAGTCTTGCCTGCCCCCACCGTGTGTGCCAGCAAAGTATTGCCGCCGTATAGGATGTGTGCCACGGCGTTCCTTTGGTGTTCCCGAAGCTCGATTTCGGGGTTCATTCCCGAAAAAACGATGTGGCTACCGTCGTACTCACGGGGGCGAATGGAGTTGAATTTCTCGTTGTAGATACGGCAAAGTTGCTCTCGGCGGGCTGGATCAGACCACACCCAATCTTGGAAGCCCTGCTTGATCAGCTCCTGTTTTGCCTGTGCGATCGCCGTTTCTTTTTTGTTCAGGACGGCTTTCTTTTTGCCCTCGGCATCCTCTACATAGTCGTAGATACGGACATCTTTCAAGTTCAAAGTTTCTTCGATAATGCGGTAAGCATTGATGCGGGGCGTACCGTAGATGCTGTTGGCTTTGACATTGCCACGGTCGTAGGATTTTCCCTCCACATTCCATTCGGATGTGAATTTGGAGTAATGCACTTTGATGTTCCAGTAAGCCCACCGGGGCGTATCGAGGAACTCAAACATAAACTGCTGCACGATCTCCTCCGGCACCCAAGTAGAACCGAGCTGGACGAAGATCTCACTTGCAGACAGGTCTTTGGGCTGAACTTTTTCCAGTGCTTCCACATTGACGGTGTAATCTTCAGGGTAAAGCTCCGCCGACTTTCTGGCGAGTGCCAGCTTCTCCCGGACATTGCCGGAGAGGTATTCATCCGCCATCAGGTACTTCGGCTCCGTGCTGTCCCCGTAGCCGTAAAGCGGATTGAGGAAGATCACGCCCTTCAAATCTGCGAAAATTTCCTGCTCCGTCTTGCCGGTCAGCGCACACATATAAGCCATATCCACGGTAGCTTTTTCGCCCATAGACACGGCGAGCGCTTCGCTGGCGGTGTCCACGGCTGTAACCGGCGTATGCGGTTTAATGGTTCTTTTGGTAAAGAGGTCAGCCTTGCGCTCCAGCTCACCGTTATCGTCCAGCGCCTCAAGTGCAGACAGTAAGGAATAGGAGCTGTCCTGCGAAAAGGCAGAAACATTGGCTCGGCTGTTGATGAGTCCGTACTTCTTGGTGAACTCGTCATAGTGCTGATTCAGCTTCTCCTGCTCGGCTTTGATTTCGCTGTCGGGATAATCTTCGGTCTGTATCTCCAGTAGCGTCCGCACCGAATCACGGATGCGGATCATTCCCTTGATACGGTTTTCTGCCGTTGCCGAACAATCCACCGGCGTCATACGGGAGTTTTCCCGATAGTAGATTTTGTCGTTCACAACGGTGTATGAGAAGTTGCGGACGGTGGGGTCGGCGGGAATGGAAGTGTCCTCCTCGGCAAGCTCATCTTCCACCTCATATGCCGTCAGTTCACCGTGGATATTGGCAATGGCTTCGTCAAGCTGTTCCGAAAGGTCAGCATTTTCATAGGGTACACAGGTAGCTTCGGGACCGAACCGTCCGGATACCATCTTCATCTCACCAAGAATCATTTCAGGGTGTTGCACGAAGTAGCGGTTCATTTTGATGCCGTCCTCGGTGGTGTCAAGCTGTACCCACTCCGGTTCGATGTCGATGATCCTATCCCGCTTTTGCAGAATGAGAATGTCCGATACGACCTCTGTTCCGGCATTGCCCTTGAAGGTGTTATTCGGCAAACGGATAGCGCCGATGAGATCAGCTCGCTGGGCAATATACTTGCGGACAGCGGAGTTTTCCTTGTCCATCGTGCCTTTGCTTGTGACCAGTGCCATCACACCGCCCGGTCTGAGTTTGTCGAGGGACTTTGCAAAGAAATAATCGTGGATCAGGAAGTTGTACTTGTCGTACCGCTTGTCTGCCACCTTGAAATCTCCAAACGGCACATTGCCGATGACACAATCAAAAAAGCTGTCCGGTAGACTGGCTTCTTCAAAAGGCTGTGCGGCAATAGAGGTTTTCTGATAGAGCTGTTGGGCAATACCGGCAGAGATTGGGTCGATCTCCACGCCGTAGATTTTGCTTTCCTTCATTTCTTCAGGAAGCATTCCGATGAAATTACCGATTCCGCAGGACGGTTCCAAGATATTACCCTCACGGAAACCCATATGCTCAAGTGCCTTGTAGATGCCGTTGACGACGGCAGGCGGCGTGTAGAAAGCGGTCAGCGTACTGGCTCTTGCGGCTTCATATTCATCCGGGGACAGGATGTTTTTGAGCATTGCATACTCGGTTTGCCAAGAGCCTGCGTTCGTGTCAAAGGCTTCGGGGATACCGCCCCAGCCGACATATTTAGAGAGAATGATCTGTTCATCCGGTGTGGCAAAGCGGTTTTCTTCCTGACACCTTTTCAGAACGGTGATCGCCGCATAGTTGCGGTGGAAACGCTCCTTCTTGTTGACCTCCTCGACCTCGTGAGAGGCAAGGTCGAAGGTGTGTCGGTCAGCCATAGGGATTTCGGGATGAATGTCAAAGGTCTGCACTCGGCTTTTCTTCGGGCGCTCCCAAGCGGGGGCAAGGGGTGCTTCTACCTGTGCCAATTCTTCTTCGGAGAGGTAAACAAGGTCGTCAAAGGAAAGCACCTGCAATCCCTTTTCAGTCAGTTCCTCAAGAGAAGCATACTGCTCACTGCGGACGACTTTTCCATCCGCAAGGGTTTCAATACGAAAATCCACAAGGTTGACTCTTGCCTGTATTTCGTGCTTGTCGTCCTCAGTCGTGGTGTAGGCAACACCTACATTGGCAAGGTCGGCGTAATCCGCACCGTCCTCTTGCTGGTATTCCTCACGACAGAAATCATCAATGAGCCGTTTTGCCTTATCCAGTGCAGTGTCCGTCAGGTAAGGACTGTCAATGATCTGAAAGCCCTTGGGCGGCGAGTCGAGCTGTGCAATAAAGTCGTGGGGGATGGTACTGCCATCCCTGTCCTGATACAGAACAATGCTCATCGGGACACCATAGTAGCTTTCCTCCTTGATGTCCTTTTCAAAGCTATACGGGCTGGTGTACTCGATGCTTTCACCGACCTTGCCGTCCGTGCCGAGATAGTCGATCCTGCCGATGGGCTTGGACTCGACGGGTGCTTCCTTTGTGGTGGAAACCACGGTGCGGATAATACGCTCGCTATCCTCAACAGCATTGATCGTCACATCATAGCCACGGTCAGTCAGCATCGTAAGGTAGGTTTCTAAACGATTCTGAGGAAATCCCACCATCGGGACACGGGTGTTATGATCGACGACACGGGTAGTCTGCATCAGATCAAGGGCTGTCCCTACGACCTTTGCGTCATCGGCATAGGCTTCAAAAAAGTCACCCATCTGATACAGCACAAGGCTGTTCGGATCGTCTGCTTTGGCTTCAAGATACGCCTGATAGAATTCCGGCAAAGCAGTATTCTTTGGTTTTTCTCTTTCCGCTGCCTGCTCAATGCGTTCTACAACGCTTTGCGGCAAGTCCGGCACATAGTAGGTGATCTCACCTTCAGGGGAGATATGGGCGATGGTCTGATAGTCCCCATTTACCTCGACTGCACGGTTCCAAACGGTCAGACCGTTGCCGAGGTAGCCCATTCCGATGTCATATTCAACCGTCTGTCCTTCGGGCTGTTTTTCCGTTACCTTCAGGTGGTCGTTCACCGGGTTTTCCTGCACCTTACGGTCGAAGTCGGCTCGTTCCATCTCTTTGTTGAAAAGCGGGAACTGCGTATCGTAGAGCGTCACACGCTCATCGTCAAAATGCAAGATTTCATATTCGCTGGCACCAAGATATACTTTGTCACCGAGGTGGTAAGCATACTCGGCAGGTTCCGACTCGACAGAAGTTTCTTTTTCGGGTGGTGCGGCAGAGAGGATTTCTCTGTTCCTGCGTTCCTCGGCAAGTTCTGCCCGGCGTTCTTCCTGCTGTTTCAGCCATTCGGGATACTGCGCTATCTCCTTGGGGTTCAGGTAGCGGTCGAGCCTTATCAGCTCGGCAATACGCTTCTCCACCTGACTCCATTTCAGGTCGATGTGGGGCTTATCACTTCCGATACCCTTAGAGATACGGATGCCCTTTCCGTCGTGTTGCTCATCAATGCCGGTTCCGACGATTACGGGATACGCACCGCCCCAGCCGTATTCCTCTTTCAGAAAGTCGGCGTTTTCCTTTGCAGACAAGCTCTTTTGGAACTGCTCATAGATACGCATTTTTCCTTCGGAAATACCGCTGCCACGGGTGAGCACAGTATCAATAATCTCTTGAGAAAAAGTAAAAGCAGAGGTCTTTTGTTCCTCTGCTCCTTCGATCATCAAGCTCATCTGCCCATCAATGGACGGCAGCGGCTTCATCGTGTCCTGCAACTCCCCAAGCAGTCGCATCGCTTCAAAGTGCTGGGCGATCACGCCCCAATCATAGAAGCTCTGCGCCGTCCGGGAGAGATAGCTGCCCTCCCAAAGCTGCAACACATTCTGATAGGTCTTGTAGCCAACACGCCGACCGTCACTCAGAATGACCTCGGTAAAGTCGTTGTTGAAAATGCGCTTGATATAAGAAATACGGGCGTCCTCATCAGCGGTAGCTTCAAAGAATGCCCGTATCTCGTCTTTGCTTGCTTTCAGGTGCGGTGTCGTACCGAGTATCTCACGAACGGTATCGTCGCCGCCGAAGAACGGCAGGCTCTTATCCTCATGACTTCGGTCGTAATAGTCTAAGCGAAGATTACCTCCGCCATAACGATCTCCTGCACCCGGCTCCGGATGCTGTTCATCTTCCGAACCCAGCTCATCATATCCGTCGCTTTCAGGCTCTCCGTCACGCCCTCCGATGCCGCCATCTGCATCGTCAGCTTCTGCTCCAGTTCGTTCGCTCTGCGCTCCGTGTCGTTCAGGTGCTCGTTCAGTGTGCAGCTCGTCAGCAGGTTGTAGTAGCGCACCTTGTGGTGCTCCTTCAGAAACTGCTTCCGCATCCGGGCGTATCTGCCCATCGGCATCTCCGGCTGTTCCGGCATCGTCAGGTCGGGAAGCAAATAGTCGCCCTGCCTCGTGTAAGTGATCTCGTTCATCGTCATGACTCCTTTCGGTTTTTTCTTTGACTACATTGTAATCAGATTTGGCTCTTTCCGCAATTATGCGATTTTGTCGGTCAAGGGCAAGAATGGTGCGGGAAATCTCCGAAAGCCCCATCTCAGCAATATCACTGGTGGCATAGCCAAGGGCGTTCAGCGTGGCAGGGGTCGTAAAGTTCACCACATCCCGAAGATCATCGGGTTCAAAGTATTCTCCAGCATCAATGCCGAGGCGGGTCATCATCATATAGGCGATGCTGTTGCGAACCGCCGTTTTGAAAATGTGCGTGATTTCTTCTTCGGATACGCCGTCCAAGAAGCTGTCCTCCACGCTGTAGAGAAGGTCGGTGAGATAGTCGGGAATATTGTCCTCTACGGCGTTTCTTGCCGCCGACTCGATGGCAACTGCAAGGGTTTCCTTATCATCCAGTTCGCCAAAGGTGCTTTCCAGCGTGTCGATCACCTCTGCTGTGTACTCGCCCCGCATTTGCCAAATGGGAACCCTGCGGGAAAAGCGGCTTTCGTGGGTGTCGGAAATATCGAAGTAGTGGACAAGCCGCTGGCGGCGTCTGTCGGCATCCTCAAAGACGGCAATGCCGTGCGCCCCACGGTTGACCCAACGCCCGAACTTCTTATTCCAGTCGTCGATCTGAAGAACGGCGGTGGCGTCCGGTCGCTGTGCGTGTACCAAAAGCTGCTCATCAAAGCGCAGACGGTAGTTGTAGCAGGCAGAGCGCAGAAATGCTTCCCAACTTGCGGGATTTGCAACGACCGTTTTACAGGTTCGGTTATACAGCTCCGAAATGAAGTCGTATTTTCGTGCCATCGGCGGACACCTCCTTATCGTTCATAGTCTTTGGGCTTGATGGCTTTGCCGTTCTCGTCATAGCTCTTGGGCTTGGCGGCAACGGAGTCCCACCGGATCATAGAACCGGCAAGCATCGCCTGCTCCTGCGCCTTGCTGACCCCCAGCTTCTCATTGAACTTATCCTTAATTGCTTCGTTCTCCGCACGGTTCCCATCGTTAAACCTTGTGGCGGTATAACCCTTTTGCCAGCGGTCGATTTGAATGACTTCGCCGGTTGACGGGAGTATGGAATAGCACATCGGAGGCAAGGGCGGCTCCATTGGAGCGTAGGTACAGCCGCTTTGCTCCATACGCTCGGCAAATTCACAGATGTGAAAGAGATTCTGTCCGACTTCTGTATGATAGTCGTCAATATAGCGACAGGGATAGCTTTCCGTCTTGCCGGCACGGTCTGTCACGATGATGCGCTCGCCGTCGGGGATGCGGAACAGCTCTTTATAGTGGCTGTCAATAAAGCGAATATCCCGGTTGGCTTCTTCGATGTGCTTATCCAGCCATTCCTTCACATAGCAGAAGCAGTAGAAGTTATAGTCACCCCGGACGGGGATACAGCGAAGCAGAAACGCATACTTCTCTGTATCAGCTCGAAAACCGAACTCCGTGGTGTAGTTGCCCTGCATTTCGCTGTCCTTATTTGCCCGCCCAAACGAGCGCATAGCAACACGATTTTTGAGCAGTCCGTATTCCTCTGAACGCAGGGCGTTGATTACATCGTCCAAGTCCTGCTTGAACGCATAGCTTTTCCATTGTGGGCGGGTGTCAAACCAAGTGGTGTAAAACCAGTTGTCGTTAGAACCGAAGTCCCCACGCAGATGTCCGATGTTGCCGGTCTGTCCCTGAAGCTGAGAGCTTTGGGCATAGCTGTATTTGCGTTCGGGAATGGTCATTGGGCGCAGTGTGAAATCTGCCATTATCGCTCACTCCTTTCTTGGCGTGTTCTTTGTTTCGGGATGTCAAAGCCGTAAACGGCGGCGATCTCATCCCCAAGTCGCCGGGTCAGCCGTGTAATATCGGCTCGTGTGGCTTTGCCGTGATAGATTCTATCTTTCAGGTTCTCCATCTGCGTTTCGGAAACGCCGTCTTTGAACACACGGTAGAGATAGTGATTTGTGCCGTCGTGATGGCTGGCATCGGCACGAAGGTCGCCGTACTTATCTACATACCATTCGGTATAGTCGGTATCGGCGTACAGGCAATCTCGGATGTTGCCGGAGGGGATGTCCTTGTATCCCATCACTCTGCCATTCCACCTGCCGATGTCACCGATAACAATGATTGGCTGAGAGAGCTGCACATTCAGGTTCAGCCGTTCATCGGAGAGGTAGTCGTCATTGGTTTCCACCATCCACTCATAGAGCGCCTGCTCATTATTCGGGTCGTCGTCCAGCTCATTAGCTTCAAGAAACTCCTTGTAATCCTCTCGCCAGTCGTCCACATCAAGACTTTGATTGCTCCAAATGATATGGCGGTCACTCGGTCGTGTCGCTTGGTTCATCTGTTCTACCTCCCAAGTACGAGAAAAGGCGGTTCTTGGCGACCTGCTCCTGAAGCTCCGTGATAATCGTCATATCCGGCACGGTCACATCGGGGATTTTCAGGATGCTCGGCAAGGTCAGCGCCTTCAAATCCTTTTCGGTTTTGCAGCCGGCGTCAAAGAGCTTTGCCAGCACCTTCATTTTCTGCTGCAAGCCCTGTTCGGCTACGGTTTTCTTTGCTGCCATAGATGTTTACCTCCTGACTTAGAGAATACAAATGATAATAACCATATTGTCATCATCCGTTTCGATGTTGCGGGAATACTCCGGGAAAAGCGACTGCACACGCTGCCTTGCTCTGCGGATGGTTTCAAAGCACGGTAAGCCGTAGGCTTTATAGTTGAATGCAAGATTACAAAGGGGCAGCTCATCAGCGCGGAGATGGTTCGCATAGCGGTTGTAGTAGGGCATAATAAGGATCATATCGTCGAACCTTGCTCTTGGGCAGTCCTTCAAGATAGAAAGCACACGGCTCTCCACGGTTTTCTGTTGATTCATCAGGTCCCTCCTTCGGGTGGTAGAAAAGGGGCGGAGTTTCTGCTCCGCCCCTTGGATGATTGGCTCACTTCTTGTTTTTCTTCCTGACCTGCAAGAAGATAAAGCCGCCGATGATAAAGGCTACCAGTACGATAGCCACGATGGTTTTAGGTTCCATTAGTTACGATCCTCCTTCTTCTTTTTCTTGAATCCGATAATGCCGCACACAGCGATGCCGACTGCGGACAGACCCGCAAGGGTGTAAAGTAGCGGCAGGTTGGTTGTATCGCCGGTCTTAGGCGTATCACGCAGAACATTGTGCATCTCCACAATAGTAGTGGAACCGATCTTGACCGTTGCCTTCTTGTCGGCAGGCAGGACATACATCGAAGATGCGGAGTTGCTAACCTCGGAAATGGTGTAATCACCGATGCGAAGCCCGTCGAGGAAGATCTCGCCGTTCTCATCGGTTTCAAGGATGGTGTCATAGCCGTTTGCACCCGTGATACGGAACGCAAAGCCTTTGACCTTGCCGTCAGAGGAAGTCTTGACGATTTTCAGATTGCCACGCATCGCCTCATTGATGAATCCGACACCTGCTTTATTCTCGACCTCATAGGTCTTGCCGTCCGTGTTGATCATCACCTCATACACGCCGGTATCGAGGACAAACCCCTCCGGTGCTTTGGTTTCCCTGATGAAATAGCGACCATAGAACAGGTCGTTCATTCCGTATTCTCCGATTTCCTTTTCGGTCAGTGTGCCGAGCAGTTTATCGCTGTCATCCAGCTTGCCATTGTCATTGCTGTCCTTGTAGACCTCGAAGGTTGCTCCGGTCAGCTTATTATCGGGATATTCGGAATCCACCTTGGTCAGATGGATGTTGCCACGGACATACGCATTGACGATTTCAATCTCCACGACCTGACCGTCTGCGCTGATCGTCACGGGGTAGATGGTGTCATCCAGCACGAAGCCGGTGGGCTGTTCGATTTCACGGACATACCAAGTGCCGTAAGGAATGTTCGCAAAAGAAAAACTACCATCTTCAGCAGAAGTGGTAGTCATCAGTGCGTTTTCCTTTGTAAACTCGCCATCATCCGTGCGGAACAGTCCAATCAGCGCACCACCGAGGGCGTTACCGTCCTCATCGACCTTCTTGCCGGAAACAGAACCGTAGATCAGATCATTTTCGATTGACTTGCCGTCGTTAGCGGCGATCTTTACAACTGCCGTATCCTGACCGGCATACGCAAAGGCTACGGGATACTTGGTATCGGAGAGTTTGTAGTGACTGTCGGTGGCAAGCTCCTGCACATAATAACTTCCGAGAGGAAGGTCGGTCTTGACCGTTGCCGTTCCGTCCTCGTTCAGAGAGATGATCTCGATCAGACCGTTTGCGGGAATGGAAGTACCACTGGCAGACACGATCTCCTCGGCGGCGAACAGTCCAAAGGAAATGTTTTTCATTTCACCGTTATTGCCAATGTCGAAGCGCTCATTCTGCTCGATGGACTTTACAAGGCTGATCTCCACCTTCTGGCGCTCGTTCTCGAAAGAGGTCGCCGTTTCGGTCACGGCAACATTCTGACCGGCATAGGCAAGCTCAACGCAGTGGGGTTCCGGGTTGAGTACCAGCCCGTGGGGTGCAGTAATCTCACGCACCTCGTATTTACCGAGATAGAGTTCACGGCTCACTGCTGCACCGTTTTCATCGGTTGTAACGGTGTCCACGACCTCGCCCTTCTGATTTCGGACTGTGCCGTCCGGTGTGATAATATCCTCTGCGGCAATGATTTCATAGAATGCACCGGGAAGTCCACACTTTTCATACTGCGGCTGATAGATGGTAGGTAGCTCGTTTCCGCTTTCATCAACGCCGCCGATGACGGAAACACCGAAGAACACCTCGCCGGTCTTTTCCACGGTGATGGTGCCTTTCTGTGCCATATTGGGTTTTTCCACTTTGACTACTGTAACCCCGCTTTCTTCTGTGGAATTGTCCTCCGTGACATCGAAGTACACAGGTGTTTCATCAAGGACATAGCCATAAGGAGCCTGTACCTCGACGATGGAATAGCCCTTGCCATAGGGCAGCTTCTCCGGCGTCACAAGAAAACCGTCCGCATTGGTGTAGAACACATCAATGGTGGTGGGTGTCGGATAGGTGAAGGTCATCGTTACGGGATTGCCGTCCGGGTCATAAATCTTGAATCCCGCACCGGCATAAGGAATGGTCTTACTGGTTTCTGCATCCTGCTTCACGATCTTGATGAAACTGTTGAAGGGAGCGTTATTGATGAGATAGCGATAGGTCGCCCCATTCTGAGAGATGAAAACATCAAAGTCGGACATCAACTCGCTGCCTTCCCAGCCGGATACCTGATGGACGGTGTATATGCCGTAAGGCATATCCTTCGTCTGTGCAAAGCCGTTTTCATCACAGGTGAGATATTCACGCTCGGAAGCCTTTGCGCTATCATAGGAGCCTGCGGCTTTCAGATACACGGCAAACTCAGCGCCATTTTCGGGTGTTTCGATTTGTGTATCGCCGTTATCGGTGTGCTTGATGATGGCAATATTGCCCTTTGCGATCTGCTCGGTCACATCATTTGCCGTCTGATTATGCTCCACTGTATAAAGCTGCGGCTCTACGCCGACCTTATGGACGGTGGTATCAAGCAGATAACCCTCTGACGGAGTGATCTCTCGTACCGTCCAGTCATCGTCGCAAATATATTCCTTAGTGATGAACTGCCCGTTCTTGTCGGTAGTGTAGGTATCCACAAGCGTTTCGCCCTTATAGATGCCGTAAATCGCACCGGCAAGAGAAGCATCACCCTGAGCCGTACCAGTTTCGGCATCACTCTTGGTAACGGTCACAGTGAACTTTTTCAGAATGTTCAGGAAGCTACGATTTGTGACCTCGTTCCAGCGGATAGGCGCAGACTGTGCTTCGGGAATGACATAGCGAACAGCAGTGTCCACTTCCTCCACGGTATAAGGAACAGAGCCGGAAATGAGGACATCCTCAAAGGTCGCCATGCCGTCCGAATTTGTCACAGCATACTCGTCTACGGCAATGCCGGAGAGCGAGGTGCCGTAAAGGTGAAAGGTCACGCCCTCGTTGAGATTGTCCTCAGAGGACTTCACAATCTGCAAATCTCCACGCTTGAGCTTGTTGTTGAAGGTCACGGTAGAAACCTGACCGGAAACGACCGTCACACGGCGGGACTCCTGCGGTTCATACTTGTCGTAGTCCATTTCGGTCACGGTGTAGACACCGGGCATCAGGTTGTCGATCTGAATCTCCCCCTTGGAGTTGGTCTTGACGGTCTGATTGATCCCATTGCCGGTAACAGTAAAAGTAAGGTTATCTACCTTACCGTCCTCCGAGGTCTTGACAATCTTAGCAGAACCGTAGGATACTTTCAGATTGAGGAATGCCTGCACAGGGTCATTCACCTCTTGGGCATAGCTGACGACATCCTGAATACCGCTTCCGGGAGCGTATCTTCCATCCGTCCAAGTAATGATACCTCGGCGAGTTGACCCGGATTTACTTGCAGTAATTCTCACGCTGTCAGAGGGTGCGGTAGCAGCCGTAATGGTGAGTTTGTTTCCGCTGACGCTGAAAGAAATACCATCCTCATTCGCAGAAAAGCTATAATCGGAAAGGACATTGTTGCTGTCGGTCAGGGTTGCGGTGTAGTTCGTGCCGTTCCAAGCAAGCTCGACACTCTGCACCTTACCGGGAGTTTTAGCCATAAAGCTGGGAATGGCAGAGTGACGCTGTACGCTTGCCTCAATGCTGTTGTAGTAGCTGATGAACTGGCTATACAGAGGGTGTGCTGTGCTGACAACGCTCTTAACGGCATCATAACTGCCGGGACTGATATGATTGAAGTCCTCATCACGCTCGCCAACTACGGTTTCCCAAATAAGCACCTGCGTTGCCATTGCCTGTGCCAGCGTTGCGGCATCGCTTGCGTTCTGAGAACGCCAAGTGGTGCTGATCGGTCCCGTGTAGCCGTACTGCATAATACGCCCGATGAACAACTTCATATCGTAGGGCGAAATAGTGCTATTAAAATCCGAGGGAAGGTTATCCCAAAAGGTTTCATCCTTGCTGGTATAGCTGTCGCCAGTATCCTGCTGTGCGCCCGGCTCAATGCAATAACATATGTTACCGTCATATGAATGCATTGCTCGGACGATAGTGAACTTGGACTCACCGGAATTCCATCCGTTCATATAGTGGAGATTGGGATGTCCCCAAGTTCCGCTGTAATCAAGATTTGTATCACCGCTTCTTGGAAAAGAAACGAGATAAACTTCGGCCTGTTCCCCAGCGGCAAAAGCGGTGGTAGTACCAATCCCTACGAAAGTTGAAATGCACATCACGAGAGAAAGCAGTCCTGCCACTCCCCGCTTGATAATATTTGATTTCATTGTGTTAAATACCTCCTTGAAAACGAAAAACGCACCGTGCTTTGACGATGCGTTTCAGTGTGATTTGATTTTTTGTTATGCGTAACCGATATACACCTCAAAGGAGCCGGTTCCGGTTTGCTCATACCAAATCCAAACATCCGTGATGTCGGGATCTTTGGCGTAGCGGTTTAAGTAACCCTTAATGTCCCTTTCGGTGTATTTGCAATCTGTGCCTGCGGCAATGGGGTTGTCCCAACAGTACACGGCTTCGCTGTCCAGCGTAAGACCAACACTCTCGGCATAGCTCTGAGCAAAGTTGATCCAGTAGTCGATATTGAAGGCTGCCTCTGTAGGTTCTTGCCCTTGTTGCTCCGCAGGTTGTGGTTGTTCTGCCGATTTCTGTTTTTCCGCTATTAAAGATGAAAGCTGTTCTTTTTGAGATGACGCAGAGTATTCCGGCTCTGTACTTCGGGGTTGTTCAACCTCTGTTTTTTCTGTTGCCTGCGCCGTTTCCACTTGGCTGGGAGCTTTGTTGCTTCCCGAAGAAGAAACCGGGGCTGGCTGTTCTGCAATATGCGAGGTGTTGCTGCACCCCGAAGCCAGGCACAAAAGGACAACGAGAAAAAGCACTGCGATTTTGGATTTCATACGCTTCACTCCCTTCGACCACATTCTACCCGATGAGAACCGTTCAGACAAAGATGCGTTTTGAAGCGCAATTTTTCATCATATCGCCGGTGGGCGCAATTCCAAACTGTGCAATCTCCGAGCTACTCTAAGATAGACTTTACTTAGGGAGATAGAGATAAAGTTTGGAGATAAATTTTTTATTCTCGGACAGTCTGGAAGTTCTCCGGGGATGGAGTGTGAGGAAGGGGACAGCAGAAAACATACTCCGTGTGCCTATCGGCTGTCACGCTCTGCCCGTTGGCGCAGGAATCGGCTGTAATGCTCCAGTGCTTTGACCACATACTCCTCCGTTTGGCTTACGGGGATATTCTTCGGGATCAGGCTTCGCACCTTATCCCCACGCAGGACGATTTTCTCACACTGGTTTGGTTTCTCCTCACTCATAATGGCAGATACAGCTTCCGGTGTGAGTTTGCCTTCCGTGAAGAACTTCCGCATACGGATGGTCTGATCGTGGGACGGGGTGCATTGGTTCAGGTCGATTTCATCAACCACCACCCGCTGGCTGTCCTCGTCCAAATAGGATAGTTCCACCGCAGGACGCATTTTGATTTTTCCCTCGTCCACAAGGTCGAGAAGTTCTTGAACAAGGTTCGTCAGACGGATATAACGACGAACTTGCGTCTGACTGTCACCTGACTGCTCTCCGATCATCTGTGCCGTTTCTTTTCCATCCCACTTCCCACCCACTGGGTCGGAAGTTAAATCAGTACGCTTGCCCTGCCTACTTAACGCATCCAACCGCATTTTATAGGCAAACGCCTTTTCTGAGGGAAGAATCTGCGACCGCTGGTAGTTGCTCTCCACCATCAGCACAGTGGCGGCATCACGGTCAAGGTCTACGACCTCGCAACGGAGCGCTTCAAATCCGGCAAGTTCACAAGCCCGTTTTCGCCTGTGACCTGAAATCAGCTCATATCTGCCGTCCTCTTTCTGACGGACGGTAGCCGGAGTAATGACACCTCGCTCCTTGACACTCTCCACAAGCTGTATCATATCTTCATCGTCCCGCACCTTAAATGGGTGGTCGGGAAAATCGTCGATCAGCTTAAGGGGAATATCTCGGATTTTACTGAGCTTGGCATCGTCCCGAAGCTCCTGTGTAGAAAACAGGTCATCGAGCGTCGGCAGAGTGAAGTCGCTCTTTCTTCCTGCCATCGGCAGACACCTCCTTTGCGAACTCAGCATAAGCCTTTGCAACAGGACTGCTCGGCTCATACTTGTAGATGCTTACGCCCTTGGAAGCAACCTCTGCGGCTTTCACTGCCATAGGAATGGAAGAACGGTATATCTTTATAACGCTTCCAAAGTTATTTCGCAGTGCGTCGGCAGTGCTTTTTGCGAGGTTGGTGCGGTTATCTACGATATTCAAAAGAATACCGTCGATTCGCAAACTCGGATTGATGTACTGTTTGACCTTTCCAATGGTCTGCATTAGTTGGGTCATTCCCTTTGCCGGAAGGTATTGCGCCTGCACGGGAATGATTACGCTATCTGCCGCCGCCAAAGCATTCAGAGTGACCATACCGAGCGAAGGCATACAATCAATCAGTACATAGTCATAATTGTCTTTGACCTTGCTCAGATAGCTTCTCAGAATGGTTTCACGGCTCATTGCGGTGACAAGCATCATTTCCATAGCGGACAGCTCGATGTTTGCAGGGAGCAGATCGACATTTTCCTCGTGATGCAGAATACCGCTTTGCGGGTCTGTATGATCCTCACGGATAACCCCGGAGAGCTTGTCGGTTAAGGTCGTCGTAAGACTGTCATTATCCCGCCATCCGAGGCAAGTTGTGAGGTCGCCCTGCGGGTCGGCGTCTACAAGTAGTACCTTCTTGCCGAGTCGTGCAAGCCCAACACCCAAATTGACCGTTGTGGTTGTTTTGCCTGTGCCGCCTTTCTGATTGCAGATAGCAATTGTTTTGCAGTTTGGCATTTTTGCTTTCCTCCTTCTTGTTAGATTTGGATCGCTCGATCCGCCAAAACACAGGAAGTGTATCCTGTGCTTTGGTGGTCGCATTTAATTCGATCTCATCCCCCAAATGCGTAAAAGGAAAGCAACAGGCGTTCGGCTGCTGACCGAACTCATAGGAATCTTACCTCTGCCGGGTACTCCGCCAGCCCCATAGGGAAGTATCATTGTCCCTGATTCGTTTCATCGCCTTATCCGTAGCAAGCGGATATTTCAGAATGGTTCGGAATCGCTACCAACCTTGCTTTCCGTGATAACCCTTGTGGGCAGGAAGTTCGTGGCGCACCTTCATCCGGCTGGGGCTTTCACCCCCGATCAGGAATGTACCTGTTGAATATCTATTCGATTTTCAAGGTTCAAAGGCATTTGTTTTGTCCCTCAATAGGTAGGCAGCGAGAAAGCTCATTTTTTAACCCCCTGAGCGAAAAAATTTCAAAAGATTTTTTTGAACACGAAAAAGCCGCTGATTTCATAGTGAAATCGGCGGCTTGATTTACGGTGTATTCAGCTGAAAATGGGCAAAAAACTTCATGCCTGAGCACCGCGCCACGGAAATGCGCAAATGCCGGCGCATGAAGTTTTTGTGCATCATTTACGGTTGCCCCACAGGGGCGAGGAAATGGCACATTTCTTATTTTTGCCATGCTTTTGCATGGCAAAAATAACGGTCACACAATCCCGACGGACTGTGTGACCGTATTTATATCAGTTATTTTTCCTACGCCACTTGCGTCATCTTTTTATTGGCGCTGTTCCTTGATGGCAGCCTGTGCAGCGGCAAGGCGGGCGATGGGGACGCGGAAGGGCGAGCAGGAAACGTAGTCGAGGCCGACACGGTGGCAGAATTCGACGGACGAGGGATCGCCGCCGTGCTCGCCGCAGATGCCGAGGTGCAGGTCGGGACGGGTCGCGCGGCCGAGCTCACAGGCCATCTTGACAAGCTTGCCTACACCGACCTGGTCGAGCTTTGCGAACGGGTCGTTCTCATAGATCTTCTTGTCGTAGTATGCGCCGAGGAACTTGCCTGCGTCGTCGCGGCTGAAGCCGAAGGTCATCTGGGTCAGGTCGTTGGTGCCGAAGGAGAAGAACTCGGCCTCCTTGGCGATCTCGTCGGCGGTCAGGGCCGCTCTGGGGATCTCGATCATGGTGCCGACAAGGTACTTCATCTCAAGGCCGCTTGCTGCGATCAGCTCATCGGCGTTCTTGACGACGACGTCCTTGACGTACTTGAGCTCCTTGACCTCGCCTACCAGCGGGATCATGATCTCGGGAACCATCTTCCACTCGGGATGACGCTTCTGAACGTTTATTGCAGCGCTGATGACGGCGCGGGTCTGCATTGCCGCGATCTCGGGATAGGTGACGGCCAGACGGCAGCCGCGGTGACCCATCATGGGGTTGAACTCATGCAGGGATGCAATGAGCGCCTTGATGGCCTCAACGGTCTTGCCCTGAGCCTTTGCCAGAGCCTCGATATCGGCCTCCTCGGTGGGAACGAACTCGTGGAGAGGAGGATCGAGGAAGCGAATGGTTACCGGGCAGCCCTCCATGGCCTCGTAGATGCCCTCGAAGTCGGCCTGCTGCATGGGCTCGAGCTTTGCCAGAGCCGCGACGCGCTGCTCAAGCGTGTCGGCGCAGATCATCTCGCGGAATGCGGCGATACGGTCGCTGTCGAAGAACATGTGCTCGGTACGGGTCAGGCCGATGCCCTGTGCGCCGAGCTGACGTGCCTTGGCTGCATCGTAGGGAGTGTCGGCATTGGTGCGGACCTGCAGGCGGCGGTACTTGTCGGCCCATGCCATGATGCGGCCGAACTCGCCTGCGATGGAGGCGTCAACCGTGGGGATGATGCCGTCGTAGATCTTGCCGGTGGAGCCGTCGAGGGAGATGAAGTCGCCCTCATGGAAGGTCTTGCCGGCGAGGGTGAACTGCTTGTTCTCCTCGTCCATCTTGATCTCGCCGCAGCCGGAGACGCAGCACTTGCCCATGCCGCGTGCGACGACTGCCGCGTGGCTGGTCATGCCGCCGCGAACGGTCAGGATGCCCTGGGCCGCCTTCATGCCCTCGATATCCTCGGGAGAGGTCTCGAGGCGGACGAGAACGACTTTCTCGCCGCGGGCGTTCCATTCCTTTGCTTCCTCGGCGGTGAACACGACCTTGCCGCAGGCTGCGCCGGGGGATGCGCCCAGACCCTTGCCCATCGGAGTTGCGGCCTTGAGGGCGGCGGCATCGAACTGCGGGTGCAGCAGAGTGTCGAGGTTTCTCGGATCTATCATCGCAACGGCTTCTTTTTCGCTGATCATGCCCTCGTCGACGAGGTCGCATGCGATCTTGAGCGCGGCCTGTGCGGTGCGCTTGCCGTTACGGGTCTGGAGCATGTAGAGCTTGCCGTTTTCGACGGTGAACTCCATGTCCTGCATATCGCGGTAGTGGTTCTCGAGGGTGTGGCAGACGTTCTCGAACTGGGCAAACGCCTCGGGGAACTTCTCGGCCATCTGAGCGATGGGCATCGGGGTACGGACGCCGGCGACGACGTCTTCGCCCTGTGCGTTGGTCAGGAACTCGCCCATGAGCTTCTTCTCGCCGGTCGCGGGGTCGCGGGTAAATGCAACACCGGTGCCGCAGTCGTCGCCCATGTTGCCGAAGGCCATCATCTGAACGTTGACGGCGGTGCCCCAGCTGTAGGGGATGTCGTTATCGCGGCGGTATACGTTTGCGCGGGGGTTATCCCAGCTGCGGAAGACCGCCTTGATGGCGCCCATGAGCTGCTCCTTCGGGTCGGTCGGGAAGTCCTCGCCGATCTTCTCCTTATACTCGGCCTTGAACTTGCCTGCAAGCTCCTTGAGGTCGTCGGCTGTCAGCTCGACGTCCTGGGTTACGCCGCGGGCCTCTTTCATCTCATCAATAAGCTGCTCGAAGTATTTCTTTCCGACCTCCATGACGACGTCGGAGTACATCTGGATGAAGCGGCGGTAGCAGTCCCACGCCCAGCGGGGGTTGTTGGACTTCTTGGCCATGACTTCAACGACCTGCTCGTTCAGGCCGAGGTTGAGGATAGTATCCATCATGCCGGGCATGGATGCGCGCGCACCGGAGCGGACGGAGACGAGGAGCGGATTTTCCAGATCGCCGAACTTTTTGCCGGTGATGCCCTCCATCTTTACTACATACTCCATGATCTCGGCCATGATCTCGTCGTTGATCTTCTGGCCGTCCTCATAGTACTGCGTGCAGGCCTCGGTGGTGATGGTGAAGCCCTGCGGTACGGGCAGACCGATATTGGTCATTTCCGCGAGGTTTGCACCCTTGCCGCCGAGCAGCTCACGCATCTTTGCGTTGCCTTCGGAGAACAGATAAACATACTTCTTGCTCATTGATGTAATCATCCTTTCTTTATGAATAGCGCACAAATATGCGCATTTTTAACCTTAATTAAGATTACCATTTTCAGTAGGGCTTAATCAATGCATTTTGTACACAAAAGTTATATTAAAACCTCGTAAAAAGCATCGGCTATTTTCACAAATTCACCAATGGACAGCACCTCGCCGCGCACTTTCGGGTCAAAGCCGCTGTCCCGCAGGCATTTTTCGATGCTTTCCTTCGGCAGCTCGCCGAAGGCGGAGCTGAGCGCGTTGAGCAGGGTCTTGCGCCGCTGGGCAAAGGCCGCCTTTACGACGCGCATAAAAAGCGCCTCGCTTTTGACCTCGGCCGGCGGAGCCTTGCGGCAGTTAAGGCGTATGACGCTCGATGTGACCTTCGGCTGCGGGATAAAGCAGCCCGGGGACACGTCAAACAGCAGCTCCGGCTGCGCGTACCAGTTGACGAACACCGTAAACGCGCCGTAGTCTCCCGTTCCCGGCTCCGCGCAGATCCTCCGCGCCACCTCGCGCTGGATCATGACCGTGACGCTGTCGAAGCAGCCGCATTTTAAGAGTCCGGATATCACGGGCCCCGTCACGTTATACGGAAGGTTTGCGCACACGACGCGCCGCATCCCCGGCATTTTCCCGTCCAGAAGCTCCGGGATGTTTATCTTCAGCACGTCGGCGTAGACTATCTCGACATTGTCCCGCCCGGCAAGCGTTTCGCCCAAAACGGGGCGGAGCGCCGTGTCGAGCTCCACGGAGACGACCTTGCCCGCGCGCAGGGAAAGCTGCTCTGTCAGGCAGCCGATGCCGGGGCCTATCTCCAGCACTCCGGTGTCACCGTCAAGGCCGGCCGCGTCGGCAATATCCTCCGGCACCCAGGCGGCTGTCAGGAAATTCTGCCCCATGCTTTTCGAAAAGCGGAAGCCGTGCCGCGCAAGCAGCGCCTTTATATCGTTTATGTTCGTAAGCTCCATATATATCTCCGTCAAAGGATTTTCTCAAAGCACTGCCGCGCCGGGTCGTGTCCGGGCTCGGATGAGCGGAGCATGTTGCCGCGGTAAACGTAGCCGCATTTCCGCAGAAGCTGCTGCATGGCCTTGTTTTTCCTGTGCGTATCCGTCCGTATGGCCTGCGCGCCGAGCGCTTTTGCCCTGTCCTCGACGGCGGCCATGAGCCTTTCGCTCAGCCCTGTGCCGCGAAACTCGGCGGCAACGGCCGCGCGGTGGAGCGTGCAGTATGCATCCTCGACGTGCCAGCGGCCGTCGCTGATGCTCACGTAATCCGCCTCCGGCTCACAGCCGAGGCAGAAAAAGCCCGCGGCTGCGCCGCCGTAGGTCATGATAAAGCAGCGTCCGGCGTTTATGTCCGGCAGGAAGTTTTCCTCCGCCGGGTATTCGCCCTGCCACTGATCGACGCGGTGCTTTTTGAGGTAATTTCGCGCCTGCCGCACGATGAGCATGATATCGTCCGTATCACCGGGCAGCGCCGCACGGCAGCCGACGGGCTTTGTAAGGCGCATGCGGCTGCGCTCTTTTTTTATCTCGTCCATGAGCTTTATATCGGTTTTATCAGTCAGCTCCAGCTTTTCAAACA
This sequence comes from bacterium, assembly GCA_963650165.1. Classification (GTDB taxonomy): domain Bacteria; phylum Bacillota; class Clostridia; order Oscillospirales; family Oscillospiraceae; genus F23-B02. The sequence continues at coordinate 51,146 of CAVJKX010000005.1, read as the reverse complement.
TGTCCGGGCGCTTGTCCATCGTGCGCTCAAGGCTCATTTTGCGCCGCCAGCGCGCCACCGCGGCATGATCACCGCCCAGCAGCACCTTCGGCACCTCTCTGCCCTCCCAGACCTCGGGGCGCGTGTACTGCGGATATTCGAGCACGCCGTCCCAGTGGCTCTCGCCGGTGAAGCACTCCTCGTCCGAAAGGACGCCGGGCACGAGCCTGCACACGGAGTCCGCGACCGCCATTGCGGCAAGCTCACCGCCGGTGAGCACGAAATCGCCCAGCGATATCTCCTCATCGACGCACTGCTCGATAAAGCGCTCGTCTATGCCCTCATAGTGTCCGCACACGAGCACGAGATGGTCATAGTCGTCCCTGAGCCTGCGCGCCGCGGCCTGATCGTAGGGTCTGCCCTGCGGAGACATGTAAATAACGCGGCTGCGCCTGCCATGTGCAGTTGACATAATATCAGCAAGGCAGGATTTGAGCGGCTGCGCCATCATAACGCAGCCCCAGCCGCCGCCGTAGGGGTAGTCATCGACCTGGCACTGCTTATTTTCCGTATAATCGCGTATCTGCACGCAATTTATCTCGATTATTCCCTTTTTCGCGGCTCTGCCGAGAATACTTTCGTGCATGATCGCATTCATCGTATCGGGGAAAAGCGTCATTATATCTATTCTCATCGCCGGGGAGCTCTCCTTGCCATCAGTTAACATAACGTATCACATTCCCTCTATCAGGCGCACGGTCACGACGCCGTTTTCGGCATCGGTGCCGAGTATGAACTCGGGCACGGCCGGGATCATGTGCTCGGTCTCGCCGCGCACGATATACACCGACGAGGCCGGGGTTTCGAGGATATCCTCAAGCGTTCCGACGACGGTACCGTCCTCGGTCTCGACCCGTGCGCCGATAATGTCGCACAGGAAGTACTCGCCCTTTTTAAGCGGCGCGTCGGCGCGGTCTATATATACGGTTTTATTCTTCAGGCTCATGGCGGCGTTTATATCCTCCGCGCCCTCGAGCTGCGCGATGAGAAAGCCCTTGTGCGCACGCGCCGCGACGAGCTTTACCGGTTTTGAATCAATATATACGGTTTTAAAACGGCGCATGAACTCGGGGCTGTCAAGCCATACCTGTATCTTGACCTCTCCGCGCACGCCGTGAGTGTTAACGATCTTTCCCGCTTCTATATACTGCTGCTTTTCCATGAAAAAACCTCCAAACTTACTCATTATATAATATACCACACAGTGCAGGGCTTAACAAGCAAAACGGCGTTAAAAAAGCAGAACGGATTGTAAATGTCCGTTCTGCTTTTATATCAGTCCATTATATCGACTGAAACCTTTTTGCCCTGTCTCTGGGCGACAGCCCGCATGAGTATACGGATCTCTTTGACGATCCTGCCCTGCCGGCCAATGACCTTGCCCATGTCCCCGTCAGCTACGCGTACTTCATATACGGTCTCGCCGCCGTGAACGCGCTCGGTCACAGAGACCTCGTCGGGTTTCTCCACGAGGCTCTGTACGATATAGGTCAAAAGTTCTTTCATGCCGGTAGCTTCTCCTTGTTAGGCCTCAACTTTAGTAAGCAGGCCGCGTACTGTCTCGGTGGGCTGAGCACCGTTGGATATCCAGTACTTTGCGCGCTCGAGATCGACCTTGATGTTCTCGCCCTCTGCCATGGGATCGTAAGTGCCTATCTCCTCGATGAAGCGGCCGTCACGGGGGCAGCGGGAGTCAGCAACGACTATGCGGTAGTAAGGAGCCTTTTTTGCACCCATTCTGCGAAGTCTGATCTTTACCATTTATCTTTCACCTCCAAAATACACATTTATATATTACAAACGCCTGAGCGTGTGCAATCAAAGCTTAAATCCGCCGAGGCCGGGGAAGCCGCCGCCTCCGCCCATGCCGCCGAAGCGCTTCTGCAGCTTCTTCATGTTCTTGCCCGAAAGCTGCCTCATCATGCCCTGCATCGCGTCAAACTGCTTGAGCAGGCGGTTTATGTCCACGACCGAGGTGCCGCTGCCTGCGGCGATGCGCTTTTTGCGCGAGGCGTTGAGTATCGACGGATCGTCGCGCTCGGCCTGAGTCATGGAAAGGATTATCGCCTCTATCCGCGCCATGCCCTTCTCGTCGACCTTGGCGCCCTTGAGCGCCTTTGCGTCAATGCCGGGGATCATGCCGACGAGGTCGTTTATATCGCCCATACCCTTGAGCGAGCGCATCTGATCGAGATAATCGGAAAGCGAGAAGCGGTTGGCCTTCATCTTTTCGGCCATTTCCAGCGCCTTTTTCTCGTCAAAGCTCTGCTCGGCCTTTTCTATAAGCGTGAGCATGTCGCCCATGCCGAGTATGCGCGAGGCCATGCGGTCGGGGTAAAACGGCTCGATCTGGTCGAGCTTTTCGCCCACGCCGATGAATTTTATGGGCTTGCCTGTGCTTGCCTTTATCGAAAGCGCCGCGCCGCCGCGTGCGTCGCCGTCAAGCTTCGTGAGCATGACGCCCGTCACGCCGAGAGCGTCGTTGAACGCGTTTGCGGCATTCACCGCATCCTGACCGGTCATCGCATCGACGACGAGCAGTATCTCGCTCGGCTCGACCTCGTCGCGGATATTCTTGAGCTCCTGCATGAGCTCCTCGTCGATGTGGAGCCGGCCCGCCGTGTCGAGGAACACGAGATCGTTGCCGTGCTTTTTCGCATGCTCGATGGCGGCCTTTGCGATATCGACGGGATTTGTCGTGCCCATCTGGAACACGGGGATGTCAAGCTGCTTGCCGACCGTTTCCAGCTGCTTTATAGCCGCAGGGCGATAGATATCGCAGGCGGCCAGCAGCGGGCGCTTGCCCTGCTTGCGCATATAGGCGGCAAGCTTTGCGCCGTTTGTCGTTTTGCCGGCGCCCTGAAGTCCGACGAGCATCACGACGCTCGGCGACTTCGAGCCTATGCTCAGGCGCTGATTTTCGCTGCCCATGAGCTTTATGAGCTCTTCGTTGACTATCTTGATGACCTGCTGAGCAGGCGAAAGCGCTTCGAGCACATCCGCACCCGAGGCGCGTTCGGTAACGTTTTTCGTGAATTCCTTTACGACCTTGTAGCTGACGTCCGCCTCCAGAAGCGCCATGCGCACTTCCTTCATGGCTTCCTTGACGTCGGCCGCAGTCAGTCTGCCCTTGCCGCGCAGCTTCTTAAAGGCAGCGGAAAGCTTGTCGGACAATGATTCAAATGCCATGCTCTCTGCCTCCTATATTTTAAGTTCTTCGAGCTTTTTGAGGATATGCTCATCCGTTCCGCTGTCCTCAAGCTCGCGTATCAGCTCGTCTATCTGGGCGTTGCGCTCCAGAAAGCGTTTAATGAGCCCCGTTTTTTCCTCTATCTCGCTCATTGCGGCCTCAGCCCTGCGGATGATATCCCAGACGCCCTGGCGCGATATGCCGCACTGCTCGGCTATCTCGCCGAGAGAGAGATCCTCGTTATAGCGGAGGTCGAAATACTCGCGCTGCTTATCCGTGAGCAGCTCGCCGTAAAAATCAAACAGCATCGAACGCATGACCGCACTGTTCTCCACGGCGCTCCCTCCCCTGTAAACGATTTTTGCTTTACAGAGTATAGCATCAGCTCCGCTCCGTGTCAAGCATTTTCGCTTGTCATGCGCCGAATATTATTCGTCTTTTGCGGTAAAACTTATACTTATATCAAAAAAGGGAGAGTTTACATGGATAAAAGCACCGTTTTTGAACACGCGGCAAGCTGCGCAAGGCTCAACAGGCCCGCCTTTTACGCTCCCGTGAGCGAGCTCAGGGCACTGCTGAGGCGCAGCTTGAAGGCCGTTAACGCGGCATACGCGCTCGTCGAGCGCCGCTTTGAGGGCAAAGCCTGCATACCCGAGAGCTGCCGCTGGCTGCTGGATAACCGCTATCTTGCCGTGCGCGAGGCAAAATGTGCGCTCGCACGGCTTGAGGGGCAGCGCAGACTGCGTGCCGGGAGCGAGGGCATGATAGTCTCCTCCGCCTGCCGCGGCATGATAAGCGTCTGCGGCGGCAGACTGAGCGAGAACGTGATGCTCGAATATCTCGGCGGCTTTCAGAGCGTATCTCCCCTGCCGCAGAAGGAGCTGTATCTTCTTCCGGCTGTGCTCACCGTGCAGCTCGCTGCGGCCCTCGCCGACGCCTGCCGGGAGCTTGAAGCAAGCTCCGAGCCCGACGGGCTCGGAGCACGCTTTGCGGCGCTCTTCGGCTCGCTGCGGCTCATATCCGAGCTTGACATGCACTCTCTCCTTCTGCGCGCCGACACGGTCGAAAAAGCGCTCATGGCGGACCCTGCCGGCGTATATCCGCACATGGACGAGCAGAGCCGTGCGCAGTACCGCAGGTCTCTTGCCTGTCTTGCCCGCCGCGAGGGGCTTGAGGAGCAGGCATTTGCCAAAAAGCTAGTCGAAAAATGCCGCTTCAGGGACGGTATCGAGCGGCACATAGGCTATTGGCTGGCCGAGGAGCCGGACGAGCGGCGCTCCGGTGCGCTGTATATCGGCGCAAACGTGCTTATCACGCTGTTTTTGACGCTGCTGTGCGGCTTTTTATCGCGCAGTGCGATCGCGGCGGCGCTGCTTCTGCTGCCGCTGTCGGAGCTCACAAAAAGCCTGCTTGACTACATCGTTCTGCTCTGCGTTCCGCCGCGCAGACTGCCACGGCTCGAGCTGTGCGGCGGTGTGCCTGACACCGGGCGCACGATATGCGTCATATCGGCGCTCCTGAGCGATGAGGACAGCGGCGGGCACTTTGCCGCGCTTCTGGAGCGGTACCGCCTTGCAAACCGCGACTGCGGCGGCAATCTGCTGATGGGCATACTCGCCGATCTGCGCGAATCGGACACGGAAACGGCTCCGGACGATGAGGCGATCATCTCCGCCGCCGCGCAGGCGACAGACAGGCTCAATGAAAAATACGGCGGCGGCTTTTACCTTTTCACTCGCGGGCGCAGTCTCGACCCCGGGCGCGGCAGATACACGGGCTTTGAGCGCAAGCGCGGCGCGATACTTGAGCTTGCGCGGCTGCTGTGCGGGCAAGAAAGCCGGCTGCGCATCGCAGCCGGTGACGCCGCTGCTCTGCGGAACGTTCCCTATATCCTCACGCTCGACAGCGACACCGTGCCCTCGCCGGGCTCCGCCGCGGAGCTCATCGGCGCCGCGCTGCATCCGATGAACAGGCCGGTGACCGACCTTGAGCGAGGGCTCGTCGTATCCGGACACGGCATCATACATCCGCGCATGTGCACCGCTCTGCGCTCTGCCTGCGCCACGGATTTTGCACGCATTTTCTCCGGCGGCGGAGGGCTTGAGCCCTACGGTGCGCTCTGCGGTGAGGTGGGCATGGATCTGTTCGGCCGGGGCGGCTTTTCCGGCAAGGGCATCATTGACGCACAGGCGCTGCTCGTATGCTCGGAAAAGCACATTCCCGAGGGTCGGGTGCTATCGCACGACGCGCTCGAGGGCGCGTATCTGCGAGGCGGATACATGAGCGACGTTGAGTTTTCCGACTCCTTCCCCTCCTCGCCCGACGCATATTTCCGGCGCAGCCGCCGCTGGATACGCGGCGACTGGCAGAACGCGGGCTGGATATTCAGAAAAAGTGCGCAGCTCCCGGATGTGGAGCGCTGGAAGCTGTTCGACTCGCTGCGGCGCAGTCTCGTCGCTCCGGCGACCTTCGCGGCGGTGTTCGCGGGGCTGCTGTCGGCCCGGCACGGGCTGATGCTTGCGGCGTGGGCGGCACTTGTTTCACTCGCCGTGGGGCTTCTCATTTCCCTGACCGAGCTTGCCTCGGAAAGACCCGAGGCGCTGCGGGCAAGGTATCACAGCCGCGTACTCGGCAGAGCAGGCGCCGGTGCCGTCGGAACGGCGTTCAGACTGTGGCTTCTGCCCTATGAGGCGTGGATATCGCTCTCGGCGATCGTCACCGCGCTGTGGCGCATGCTCGTGAGCGGCAGAAGCCTTCTCGAATGGGAGACCTCCGCACAGGGCGGCGGCAAAAGGCCCGGCATAGCCGGATACTGCAAAAGCATGTGGCTCGCGCCGCTGTCGGGGCTGTGCCTTATCCTGTTCTCCGCGGGAGCCTTTGCAAAAGCGGCGGGGCTGCTGTGGCTTCTTTCGCCGATCGCGGCCTTTGCTCTCGCGCTGCCGTCAAAGAAGGAGCGGGAGCCCTCGCCGGACGAGCGGAGCTATCTTCTCGGCTGTGCAAAGGATATCTGGAGCTATTTTGACACGTTCTGCACCGGGCAGGACAATTTCCTGCCCCCGGACAATTTTCAGGAGCAGCCGCCGGTCGGCACGGCACACCGCACCTCGCCGACGAATATCGGCCTTGCGCTGTGCTCTGCCATGTGTGCGCGGGAGCTCGGGATAATAAGCCAGGAGCGCGCCGAAAGCTTCATTGGGAACATGCTCGGCACGGTCGAACGGCTGCCGCGGTACGGCGGGCATCTGTGCAACTGGTACGACACGCGCACTCTGCGCCCTCTTGCGCCGAAATACCTGTCCGCCGTTGACTGCGGGAACCTCTGCGCCTGCCTTATCGCGCTGCGCGGCTGGCTGGGTGCAAACGGGCTCGACGCTCTCCGTGAGCGGGTGCAGGCGCTCATATCCGATATGGATCTTTCGATATTCTACAGCGCCCGGCGCGGTCTGATGCACATAGGCATCGACCTCGAAAAGGGTGCGGCCTCACCCGGACTGTACGACCTCATGGCAAGCGAAGCGCGGCTTACAAGCTACACCGCCGTTGCAAAGGGCGACGTTCCGCGCCGTCACTGGCGCAGGCTCTCGCGCGTGATGCGCTCGTTCCGCGGCTACCGCGGCATGGCAAGCTGGACGGGCACGATGTTCGAATACCTCATGCCGGAGCTTTTTCTGCCGCTCGAAAGAGACGGTCTGCTGTACGAAACGGCGAAGTTCTGCCTCTGCGTTCAGAAAAGCCGTCGCACTCCCGGCGGCGTCTGGGGCATATCCGAGAGTGCGTTTTACTCGCTGGATGCGTCGCTGAGCTATCGCTACAAGGCTCACGGCTGCGCCCGTCTTGCGCTCAAGCGCGGGCAGGACGCGGAGCTTGTGATCGCTCCCTATGCAAGCTTCCTGGCTCTATGCGCCGAGCCGGACGCCGCGATAAGCAATCTCCGCAGGCTCGAAGGGCTCGGCATGCGCTCGAAATACGGTTTCTTCGAGGCGCTTGACCTCACGCCCTCGCGCTGCCGCGCCTCCGGCGGCGAAAGGGTGCGCTGCTTCATGGCGCACCATCTCGGCATGAGCATGCTCGCCGTCGCAAACCATCTTGACCGCGGCTTTGTGCGGCGCATGTTCATGCTCTCGCCGGATATGGCGGCATATGCGCAGCTTCTGGCGGAGCGCGTGCCGGTCGGCGCTCCTGCACTGCGGCTCAGCGAGGAGGAGAGCGGAAGCTCAAAGCCTTTTAAAAGCAGGCAGTGGGAAAAGCGCGGCAGCGGCGTAAACTACGCGCAGCCCGAGTGCGCCCTGCTGTCAAACGGGGCATATAACATCATACTGACCGAGAGCGGCATTGCGTCGGCCGACTGCAATGACACGCTCATATACCGCACGCCGTTCAGGCGGCTCGGCGAGGGGCACGGCGCGGAGCTTTATCTGCGGCTCGGTGAGCGGGAGCATTCGCTTCTGCCCTCTCCCGGCGAGAACGCGGCATATATGTGGGAATTTTCCGAGATCAGCGCGGCCTACTCCGGCGTTTTCGAGAATTTCACCTCGCGCTGCGGCATAGCCGCGGCCGGAGCCGAAAACGGCGAGATACGCAGCGTTTCGCTCTGCGCAAAGCGCGATATCGAGAGCGCGGAGCTTGTATTTGGCTTCGACGCCGTCATGGCGGACGCATCGGACTATCACAGTCATCCGGCCTACTGGCGGCTCGGCATCGAGGCAAAGCGCGACGGAAACTGCCTGCTGCTGCACAGGCTCCCGCGCGGCAGGCAGAAAGAGCTCTGGCTCTGCCTTGCCTGCGACAGGCCCATGACGGCAAGGACCGGCGGCTCCGGCGCGGACGGCTTCTTGTCCTATCCGTCGATAGAAGCCGCCGTGAACGTTTCGCTCAGAAGCGGAGAGCGTCTCGGGCTGTGCTTTGCCCTGTGCGTCGCCGCGGCGCCGGAGGATGCCTACAGCGGTGCGCAGCGCATGCTCACCGCCGGTCCTGCGGACTACGGTGCTATGGTTTCGGCCTGCGCGAGCGTCACGCAGATGAGCGTGCAGGAGACGGAAAGCGCCATGAGCATGCTGCAAAGCCTGCGCTTCGTGAGCGCAAAAACGCAGTTTCCGCCGAAAAGCAGCCTCTGGCGCTGCGGACTTTCCGGCGAGCTTCCGATCATATGCTGCTCCGATGCGCAGGATGCGGAGTCTCTTACAAAGCAGTTCTGTCTGCTGCGAAGCTGCGGCGTGTACGCTGATCTCGTGTTTCTGACCGACGAGGGCGGCGAGTACCGCAGGCCGCTGTACTCGAAGGTGCGCGACCTGCTGGCATCCTACGGGCTCGAGGCTCTCATCGGAACGCACGCCGGGGTGCACCTGCTTCCGAGCGGGGAGCGGCAGCTCATAGAAAGCGCGGCGGCCTTCATCTACGGCTCGGAGCGGGAAAAGCGCTCGTTTTCCGCCGCACCGCGCAGAATGAAAATGCGCCGCAGAGAAGGCGGCTGTGCGCCGAGGCACGAATACGGCGACGACGGCAGCTTTATGTTTTATGTAAACCACACCCTGCCCTCCCGCGTCTGGAGCTGCCCACTCGCAAACGGCAGCTTCGGCTATATCGCCGCCGACAGCGGCATGGGAAACATGTGGCTTAAAAACGCGCACGAGCTGCGCCTTACGCCGTGGCTGAACGACCCGCTTGCCATAGACGGCGCGGAGAGCCTTGAATATGTGCGCGGCGCGGAGCGTTGGAGCGTTTTCGCCGATAAGGACGGAGCTCAGTGCCGCGTGACCTTCGGCTTCGGCTTTGCCGTCTGGGAAAAAAGCTTCGGCAGCTGCGCCTCGCGCTGCACGGCATTCGTGCCGCCGGACACGGACGCAAGAGTTTTCATCATCGAGCTTTTCGGCGAAACGGGCGGCGAGCTCGACTGGAAATGCGAGCTTCTGCTGTCGGACGGCGATAACGCCCGGCCTGCCGTTGCGTGTGATTATGTCAACTCCGTGTTCAGCGCCTCGAGCAGCCGATCGCCGCTGCGCTCCATGCGCTTTCGCGCCGCGTGCTCCGCACCCGCGCTCGGCCATACCTGCGACGGCTTATCTTGGATGCACGGCGAATTTGACGGCCGGACGGAGGGCCTTGCCTGCCCGGTTTTTGCTGCGCGATACGAGGCGCAGGAGGTGACGGTGCTTGTCTGCGGATGCTGCGGCGAGGAGGAACTTCTTAAATTATGTAAACCCGACGAGGCCTTTGCCGCTCTCGGGCGCACAAAGGCGCACTGGGCAAAGCTCTGCGGCCGCCTGAGCCTCACCGGCTGCGGCAGCGCCGACCGATATATGAGCGGCTGGGCGGTTTATCAGACGCTGGCATGCCGCCTTATGGGCCGCTGCTCGGTATATCAGAGCGGCGGGGCCTTCGGCTTCCGCGATCAGCTTCAGGACGCCGTAAACCTCATTCTGCTCGACCCCGGGTTTGCAAAGCGGCAGATACTCGCCTGCTGCCGGCATCAGTATACAGAGGGTGACGTGATGCACTGGTGGCATGGCTCTGGCGGTGCCGACAAGGGCGTGCGCACGCGCTGCTCGGACGATATGCTCTGGCTCGTCTGGGCGCTGTGCGAGTACACCGAAAAGACCGGCGACACGGGCATATGCAGCGAGGCAGAATATTATGTCAACTCAAAGCCGCTCGACGCATCGGAGTCTGACCGCTACGAAACGCCGCTGAGGTCGGACTGCTCGGAGAGCGTCCTGTGCCATGCGCGGCGCGCCGTTGACTGCTGCGTGAGCCGCGGCACCGGCAGCCACGGTCTGCTGCTCTTCGGAAGCGGCGACTGGAACGACGGCATGAACGGCATTTTCGGAGAGAGCGTGTGGCTCAGCTGGTTCTTCTCCTGCTGCGTGAAGCGCTTTGCCGAGCTTCTGGCCGAGCTCGGCTGCTCCGACGCGGACAGGTACCGTGCGCTTGCTGCCGCGGCGGGAAGCGCCGCCGACAGGGCGTGGAACGGCGACCGCTATCTGCGCGGCTACTGGCCCGACGGCGAGGAGCTCGGCGCAAGGCAGTCGGAGTGCTGCCGCATAGATTCCATCGCGCAGAGCTGGGCCTGCTTCTGCGCGCAGGCAGCTAATTCGAAGGCCGAGCGCGCTCTCGACAGTGCTCTGCGCGAGCTGTTTGACCGCGAAAACGGGCTCGTCCGGCTCTTTGATCCGCCGTTTTCCGGCTCCGGACGCGACCCCGGCTATATCCGCAGCTACGGCCCCGGCTTCAGGGAGAACGGCGGACAGTATACGCACGCGGCGATCTGGCTCGCGCAGGCCTGCTTTAAGCGCGGCAGGGCAAACGACGGCTGGGAGATACTGCGCTGCATCCTGCCCGAGGAGCACGATTTGCGCCGCTATACGGCAGAACCCTTTGTCATCCCCGCCGATGTTTACACCTGCCCCGGGCACGTCGGCGAGGCGGGCTGGACGTGGTACACGGGCTCTTCCGGCTGGTATTTCCGCGTTTTCACCGAGGAGCTGCTCGGTCTGCGGCCGTGGCACGGCATGATATATATCCGACCCTGCCTGCCTGACGATTTTCCCGACTGCCGCGTAAGGCTTCTATGCAGAAACGGGAATGCGCACGATATCGTGATAGGCCGCGGCGGTATACGGCTCGACGGCGGAATTTATGACGGAAAAGGTATACCATATATCTGAAAAGTGTGTTATACTGATTTATTATAAATCCGAAGGAGGTCATGCCATGGAGACAGTCAGACGGGAGATACTCCCCGGCGTATGGCTCACCGCACTCGAAAGCGGGAAATTCAAGACCGGCTGCCTGAGCATCAATCTGCTCACCCAGCTCGACCGCGGCACGGCCGCGCAGAATGCGCTCATTCCCTATGTCCTGCGGCGCGGCAGCAGATATCACAGCGATATGCGCTCGCTCGCATCCGAGCTCGACGGGCTGTACGGCAGCTATATCGAGCCCGTCGTGCGCAAGATCGGCGAGATCCAGTGCATCGGCTTTCTTGCGAGCTTTGCCGACGACAAATATCTGCCAGACGGCAGCGGAGTTTTCGAAAGCGTCGCGCAGCTTTGCGGCGAGATACTGCTCTCGCCCTGCACGAAGGGCGGACTTCTGCTGCCCGACTATGTCGAAAGCGAGAAGGAAAAGCTGCTCGACGGCATAAGAAGCAGGCTAAACGACAAGCGCTCCTGGGCGCTGCAGCGTCTTACGGAGCAGATGTGCTGCTACGAGGCCTTCGCCGTTTCGCGCCTCGGCACGGAGGACACGGCGGAGAATATCTACTATCAGAAGCTCACAAAGCACTACCGCAGTCTCATAATGAGCTCACCCGTCGAGATCTTCTACTGCGGAAGCCTCGGCGCGGACACGGTCGCCGAAACGCTCTCGGACGCGCTCAGCGGCATGCCCAGAGGCGAGATAGATTACGATATCGGAACGGATATCCGCATGAACTCCGTCGAGGAGGGCGTGCGCGAGTTTTCAGACGAGCTCGCCGTCACGCAGGGAAAGCTCGTCATGGGCTACCGCCTCGGCGACTGCATGGACGATCCGGACATTGCGGCGATGCACGTTTTTAACGCCGTGTTCGGCGGCTGCGTTACGTCGAAGCTTTTCATGAACGTGCGCGAAAGGCTCTCGCTGTGCTACTATGCAAGCTCGCTCATCGACCTGCACAAGGGGCTTATGATAGTCTCCTCCGGCGTGGATTTTGACAAATTTGACGCCGCGAAGGCGGAGATAAGCGCACAGCTCGAGGCCATAAGGCGCGGCGAGGTGACGGACGAGGAGCTCACGGCGGCAAAAAAAAGCGTTGCCTCCGATCTGCGCGCGATATCGGATTCGCAGTATAATCTTGAGGGCTTTTACCTTTCAAACACCATCGACGGGCTCTCCTTCGAGCCCGAGGAGCTGGCGGCGGCGGTCGAATGCGTCGAGCTCGATGCCGTTATCGATATCGCAAAGAGCATAGTTCCCGACGCCGTGTATTACCTGCGCGGAAACGGTGAGGAGGAAGCGGATGAAGCATAGAAGATTTGACCGGATCGGCGAGGACCTGTACTCGGGGCAGCTCAAAAACGGCCTTAACGTAAACGTTGTGACAAAGCCCGGCTTCCGGCTGTCCTATGCCGTGCTTGCGGCAAACTACGGCGGTGCGCACAGGCGCTTTTCCCTCGGCGGCAAAATGCACGACACGCCCGCGGGAGTTGCGCATTTTCTCGAGCACAAGATGTTTGACATGCCCGACGGCGACAATGCGCTGAGCGTTCTGTCGGCAAACGGCGCACAGCCGAACGCCTTCACCTCGAGCGGCATGACGGCGTACTTTTTTGACTGCACCTCCGGCTTTGAGGAAAACCTGCGCATGCTGCTCAGGTTCGTATCCACTCCCTACTTCACGCAGGAGACCGTGGACAAGGAGCAGGGCATCATCGGGCAGGAGATATGCATGGTCGAGGATAACCCCGGCTATGTCGTATATAACAGGCTCATGCGCATGCTGTATGAGCACAATCCCATCCGCGATCAGGTGGCAGGCAGCATAGAGAGCATAGCCCGTATCAGCGCCGAAACGCTGTATGACTGCCACAGGGCGTTTTATGCGCCGTCCAACATGGCGCTGTGCGTCGCCGGCGACTGCGACCCGGAGGCGGTATTTGCCGTTGCCGGTGAGCTGCTTGAGCGCGAAAAGGCGGAGGTACCCAAGGCTGATATGGGGCCTGCGGAATCGGAGCTGCCGCTGAAGACCTTCAACGAGGAATTCATGGAGGTCTCCGCGCCGCAGTTTCTCATCGGTGCGAAGGTCGCTCCCGCTCCGAACGGAGAAAAGCTTCTTCGGCAGAAGACGGTCGCTCAGCTTGCGCTGCGCACGGTGTTCGGAACGTCGGCGGAGTTTTACAGCCGCCTGTACGCCGAAGGCACGCTCAACCGCGACTATGACTATGAAACGGACTACAGTGCGGGCACGGCAATGATAATGCTCGGCGGCGAGAGCGCCCGGCCGCAGAAGGTGCTCGCGGAGCTGAACTCGGAGCTTGAGCGTGTGTTCAGGGAAGGTCTTGACGCGGACGCCTTCGTGAAGGCAAAGCGCGCCTCCTTCGGCACACGTCTGCGCGGGCTCGAGGACTTCGACAGTCTGTGTCTCTCCCTCGTTGACGGCGTTTTCGGCGGCTACTGCGCGCTGGACGCATACGAGGTGCTCGAGAGCGTAACAAAAGCCGAGTGCGAGGACTTTTTGAAGGCCTTCATTACTCCCGACAAGCTCGCAATGAGCGTTATTAACCCCGTAAAGGCGTGATATACCTATGAATTTTCTCACTGCAACCATGCTGCGCGACGCAGCGATAAGCTTCCCGATGCTTGGAGATCGGAGCATCGACCCGCCCTACAGCTTCAGCGTTTTCGGCTTCGAGATATACTTCTACGGCGCGATAATCGCCGCGGGCTTCATCCTCGCGGCGCTGTTCTGCGCAAGGCAGGCGGAAAAGTTCGGCCTTACATCCGACGATCTTTTTGACTTCGTCATATGGCTGATCCCCTGCTGCATAATCGGAGCGCGGCTGTACTACGTTCTGTTCAAGCTCGACTATTTCACCGCGAACCCCTCGGAGATATTCTCCGTGCGCGACGGCGGCCTTGCCATCTACGGCGGCATCATAGCCGGCGTCATAACCGGCATTTTCGTGTGCAGAAGGAAAAAGATACCCGTGCTCGCGCTGGGCGATCTGGCGGTCTTCGGACTTCTGATCGGTCAGGCGGTCGGCCGCTGGGGCAACTTCATAAACCGCGAGGCCTTCGGCGTGGAGACGGACATCTTCTGCCGCATGGGGCTCACGACGCCCGACGGCGTGACCGTGTATGTGCACCCGACCTTCCTGTACGAGAGCCTGTGGAACTTCACGGGGCTTATTATCCTGTGCGTTCTGCTGCACAAAGGCGCAAGAAAATATGACGGGCAGTTTACATGGCTGTACGTCCTCTGGTACGGGCTGGGCAGAGCATGGGTCGAGGGCCTGCGCACCGACAGTCTATACATAGGCTCAAGCGATATCCGCGTATCGCAGCTGCTGGCAATAGTAAGCGCCGCAGCGGCGGCGGTGATCCTCATAATAAACGCAAGGAAAAAACATTCGCCCGACGAGCTTTTCGTAAACAGAGCAAAGGAAAAGGACGGCGGGCAGGAAAGGAACTGATATCATGGCAGATTACAAAAGCATTCTCAAGGGCACACTCAACAGCGTGACCAAAAAGGCAAAGGACTACGTTGAAAGCGGCGGACTCAAGGACGCCTACGACAAGGGCAGCACGGCAGCGCGCTGCTATGCGAACATAGCCAAGCTCAGCCTCCAGATAAACGGCGAGCTTGAAGAGCAGAACAAGGTCTTTATCGAGATTGGCAGACTCTGCTACGACCAGATGCACGACGATCCCGACGAGCGCTATGCTCCGCTGTTTGAGGAGCTCCGTGCCATGGATGAGCGCATCGAGACCATGCGCGAGGAGCTCGAGGCGGCCAAGGCCGCGGTCGAGGCCGGAAAAAACGGCGGCGAGTACGCCGAGTTTTACGATATAGACGAAGGTGACGATCATGAGTGACGCATTGAATGTGCTTCTTGAGCGCAGGAGCGTCAGAGCCTATAAGCCCGGGCAGATAAGCGATGCGGAGCTTCAGAGCGTTCTCAGCGCCGGTCTTGCCGCTCCATCGGCAATGAACCGCCAGCCGACGGTGCTGCTCGTCGTGCAGGATAAAAAGACGATAGAAATGCTGTCAAAGCTCAACGCCGCAGTCATGGGCAAGGACATTGACCCGTTTTACGGAGCGCCGACCGTCATCGCCGTGCTGGCCGACCGCAGCGTTCCGTCATATAAGGAGGACGGCGCGCTCGTGCTCGGAAATCTCCTGAACGCGGCAAAGGCAGCGGGTCTAGGCTCGTGCTGGATAAACAGGGCGCGCGAGGTTTTCGAGATGCCTGAGGCGCGCGCGATACTGCGCGAAAAGGGCATCGGCGACGAGTATATCGGCGTCGGCCACTGCATTCTCGGCTATGCGGACGGCGAAGAGCCCGCCGCGCCGGAGCTCCGCGACGGCCGCGTATTTAAAATTTAAGCTTAACGAAAAAATCTCCCGTCCGCGGACGGGAGATTTTTCATATATCAGCTTATCTTGCGCGGCTTGAGACTTCGGCCTTGAGCTTTGCAATGAAGTCCTCGACCTGCATGCTGCCCTCGTCGCCGCCGGAGCGGGTACGCACGGAGATGGTGCCGCTTTCGGCCTCCTTGTCGCCGACGATGATCATGTAGGGAATCTTCTGAGTCTGCGCCTCGCGGATCTTGTAGCCGATCTTCTCGTTGCGCAGGTCGGTCTCGACGCGGAAGCCCTGCTTGTCCAGGCGCTTGGAGATATACTTTGCATAGTCGTCAACACGGTCGGTTATCGGCATGACCTTGACCTGAACGGGAGCCAGCCAGGTCGGGAACGCGCCGCCGAAATGCTCGGTGATGACGCCGATGAAGCGCTCGATCGAGCCGAAGACGACGCGGTGGATCATGACGGGGCGGTGCTTCTCGCCGTCGGCTCCGACATACTCGAGCTCGAACCTCTCGGGCAGCTGCATATCGAGCTGGATGGTGCCGCACTGCCATGTACGGCCCAGGCTGTCCTCAAGATGGAAGTCGAGCTTCGGGCCGTAGAAGGCGCCGTCGCCCTCGTTTATGACAAAGCTCTTGCCCATCTCGGTGATGGCTTCCTTGAGGGTGTTCTGCGCAAACTCCCAGTCCTTCTCGTCGCCCATGTGGTCATCGGGCATGGTACTCAGCTCGATCTCGTAGGGCAGGCCGAAGAGCGAATAGACCTCGTCAAAGAGCTTGACGACGTTCTTGATCTCGTCCTTCATCTGATCCCAGGTCATGAAGATGTGCGCATCGTCCTGCGTGAAGCATCTGACGCGGAACAGACCGTGCAGAGCGCCGGAAAGCTCGTGGCGGTGGACAAGGCCGAGCTCGCCCACACGCAGGGGCAGGTCGCGGTAGGAGTGCGGCTCGGATTTATACACCAGCATGCCGCCGGGGCAGTTCATGGGCTTTATTGCATAGTCCTCGCCGTCGATGACGGTGGTGTACATATTCTCTTTATAGTGGAACCAGTGGCCGGAGGTCTCCCAGAGCTGGCGGTTGAGGATCATCGGGGTCGAGACCTCAACGTAGCCGTACTTCTTGTGTATCTCGCGCCAGTAGTCGATAAGCGTGTTTTTCAGCACCATGCCCTTGGGCAGGAAGAAGGGGAAGCCGGGGCCCTCATCGGTGAGCATGAACAGGCCGAGCTCTCTGCCGAGCTTGCGGTGGTCGCGCTTCTTGGCCTCCTCGATGCGGGCGAGGTACTCGTCGAGCTCGTCCTTTTTCATGAAGCAGGTGCCGTAGACGCGCTGGAGCATCTTGCGCTTGGAGTCGCCGCGCCAGTATGCGCCGGTGCAGGAGGTGAGCTTGATGGCGTTGCCCTTGACTCTGCCGGTGGAGTCGAGGTGCGGGCCCGCGCACAGGTCGGTGAAATCACCCTGCCTGTAGAAGGAGATCACCGCGTCCTCGGGCAGGTCGTTTATGAGCTCGACCTTGTACGGCTCATCGCGCTCTTCCATGAATTTTATTGCTTCCTCGCGCGGGAGCTCGAAGCGCTCAAGCTTTATCTTTTCCTTGCATATCTTGCGCATCTCGCCCTCTATCTTCTCGAGGATCTCGGGAGTTATGGCAAAGGGAGCGTCAAAGTCATAGTAAAAGCCGTTCTCGATAGCGGGGCCTATGGCCAGCTTCACCTCGGGGTACAGGCGCTTGACTGCCTGGGCGAGGATGTGGCTCGTGGTATGACGATAAGTGTCTTTAAATTCGGGGTTTTCAAAAGTGTACTTATTTTCTTCCATGATATCTACTCCTTTATCAAAAAACGCCCCTGACGCAATGCGTCAAGGGCGTAGTATTTACGCGGTCCCACCTTGATAAGACTCATCATGCGCTTAACGGGCGCGGTGCGGAAGCACATTTGCTTGCTTCGGCTCGGGAGCGGTCTCCGACGTTTTCTCCGAAAAGGCTTGCAGCCTGCGGCCTTTCTCTCTGTGCGGATACGGCGTCATCGTTCTCCGTCATCGCTGATTTTTAAATATTATCACCCAATTGCTCCCCTGTCAACCGCAAATCGCAATATTTTACCGTGCCTGCGCATACTTTAGGCTCAGCTTCCCCGCTTTCTGCGCGAACATAAATAATAATAGATAAGGCAGACCGTCAGGGTAAACACGGCGGCATATGCCGTGGACAGGCCGATATCAAAAAGCTGCGAGCTCGGCCTTCGGCTTGCAAGGCAGGCATACGGTATCTTTACGAGGAAAATGGCGCACAGTCCCTGCACCATGACAAACGCGGTCCTCCCGCAGCCGTTAAAATATCCCGTCAGACAGTAGGCCAGGGACAGCACGAAGCACTCTATCGAGGTCGCGCGCAGGAACTCCGCCGAGGCCCGTATGACCTCCGCCTGCCCTTCCGCGGAGCCCTTTACGAACAGCAGAGAGAGCGCATCGCCGTGAAAATACGAAAGGCAGGCCATAACGCCGCCGAGGACGGCCGCCGTGCCCATACCCAGCCACATCGCTTTTCTCGCACGTCCGGGCTTTCCCGCGCCGACGTTCTGCGCCGTGAAGGCGGATATCGACTGCATATAGGCCATCGGGATCAGCAAAATGAAAATGACGAGCTTTTCCGCAATGCCGACACCGGCAGAGGCCGTAACGCCCAGCGCATTGACAAGGCCGATGATGATAAGGTAGGACACCTCATTGCACATATCCTGCAGGGCGATCGGCGAGCCGAGCCTGATAACGGCAGCCGCCGTTTTTCCGTGAAAAGCAAAATGCTCCCTTGTAAACGCAAACGGCAGGCCCTTTTTCTTTATCAGCATTACGGAAAGCACGACGCTGACCGCCTGCGCCGCCACGGTTGCCGCGGCGGCTCCCGCCGCGCCCATTTTAAAGCCGTCGATCAGGGTAATATCCCCGACTATATTTGTCACGCAGGCGATCGACACGAAGATAAGCGGCGATCCGGAGTCCCCCATTCCCCTGAAAACCGCGCTGAGCAGATTATATCCCGCGATGCAGAGGCTTCCTCCGCCGCAGATCTGTATGTAATGAACAGTCTGCTCAAGGGCCTCTTCGGGCGCGTTCATCAGATATGCGACAGGCCTTGCCGTAAATACCATCGCTATGCTCAGTACGATGCCGAGAACGCCGAATATCTTGATGCTCGTGCCGACCACCCGCGCCGCGCCCTCATCGTCTCTGCATCCGATGCGCTGCCCAAGCAGCACGATCGTTCCCATGGAAAGTCCGGTCACAAGGCCCGTGACTATCTGCATGGTCTGGCTTCCGGTGGATACGGCGGAAATGTCGGCGGTCGTGCCGAATTTACCGACCGCCCACAGATCGACGGCTCCGTACAGTGCCTGCATCATCAGTGCCAGCAGCACCGGAACGGCAAATTTTAAAAGCGAAGGCAGGATGGCCCCTTCCGAAAAGTTATTTTCCGTTCGTTTCATCGGACGAGTTTATTTCTTCAAAATTGATCTGCGAAATTATATCCAGCATCTCGCAGAACCTGCCGAGCTCCTCGGGCGTGAAGCGCTCGGTGATACGCCTGACCGCCTCGCTGTCCTGGCGGCGGAACACCTTGTACTGCGGTATCGCCTCCTCGTTGACGCTCAGGTAGTTTTTGCGTCTGTCCTTCGGATCGGGCGTTTTCGTGATAAGCCCCTGACGCAGCAGCTCGTTGAGCTTCAGGGTAACTCCGGGCTTCGATATATTCAGCAGCTCCGCCAGCCTTGACGCCGTGCAGCTGCCGTTCATGGTGTAGATAAGCTCGATATACAAAAGGCTGTTGTAGGTGATGCTCTCATCGACAAGCTGCCTGTTCATCAGCCGCAGCTCGCACAGGGCGCTGCTGTAGTAAAAAGTATCAAGTGCTTTCCGTAAATTCATGCCTTACCTCGATCAGTTAATTTATTATAATTAATATAGCTTAACTGTTTTAAAAAGTCAAGAGCTTTTTGCCGCGAAAAAGCCGTACCGGAAAACCGGTACGGCTGATGTTATTCTGTTTTGGCGGAAATTAAAGAATTTCTCCCCTTTTTCTCATGGCCTTGCGCTGGAAGGTCTTTACGAGCTCGATGATGAGCATGCCGACCATGCCGATGCCCATTGCGATGACGTACTCCTCGAAGGATACGGGCGTGAAGCCGAAGGCGTCGGCAATGACGGGCACCTCGCACACGAGGGTCGTTGCGCCGATGCTGCCGATGGCCGCCCAGGTGAGCGCCATGTTCTTTGTGCCCATGGTGAAGATGCAGCCGCGCAGGGATCTCATGTTGAAGCTGTGGCATATCTCGGCCATGGACATGGTCAGAAAGGCCATGGTCGTTCCGTCGGCCGAGTCCGTTATCGTCCAGACGCCGGTCTCCATATAGTGGCCGACGAAGTAGGCCGCCAGAATGAGCGCGGAGATGAGCAGGCCCTGATAGGCTATATCAACGCCCATGCCGCCGGCGAATATGCCGTCCTTTGCCGGGCGCGGCCTGCGGCGCATGATATCGCCCTCGGCCTTTTCCATGCCCAGCGCCAGCGCCGGGAAGCAGTCGGTGACGAGGTTTATCCACAGAAGGTGAACGGGCTTGAGGATCGTAAAGCCGAGGAGCGTTGCGGCGAAAATGCTTATGACCTCGCTCATGTTCGAGCCGAGCAGGAACTGAATTGCCTTGCGGATGTTGTCGTATATCCGGCGGCCCTCCTCGACGGCTCCGACGATGGTGGCAAAGTTATCGTCGGCAAGCACCATGTCGGCGACATTCTTTGTGACGTCGGTACCGGTTATGCCCATGCCGACGCCGATATCGGCGCTCTTTATCGACGGTGCGTCGTTTACGCCGTCGCCGGTCATGGCGGTGACGTAGCCGGCCTTGCGCCATGCCGAAACTATGCGCGTCTTGTGCTCGGGCTGGACGCGGGCGTAGACGCTGATGTGCATGAACTCGCGCTCGAACTCCTCGTCGCTCATCTCGGAAAGCTGAGCGCCCGTTATGGCCTTATCGCCCTCGCGCAGGATGCCGAGCTCCTTTGCTATGGCGACGGCCGTGTCTATATGGTCGCCGGTTATCATGACGGCGCGGATGCCCGCCTCGACGCACTCGTCGATGGCCGCCTTCACCTCCGGACGTACCGGGTCTATCATGCCGGTGAGACCCACAAAGCAGAGATCATGCTCCAGATCCTCGGGCTCGGTGCTGCCGGGCTCCTTTTCCCAGATGCGCATGGCGCAGGCCAGAACGCGCAGAGCCTTATCGGCCATGGCCTTGTTGCTTTTGAGTATCTCCTCGCGGTATGCCTCCGTCATGGGAACGGCCTGACCGTCATGCAGATAGTGCGTGCACTTTCCGATTATGACGTCGGGCGCGCCCTTGGTGTACTGCACTACGCCGTTCGGGGCAAGGTGCAGGGTGCTCATCATCTTTCTGCCGGAGTCGAAGGGCGCTTCGCCGCAGCGCGGGAAGGATGCCTTGAGCTCGGTTTTGCCGAGTCCGAGCTTGTATGCCCACGCGACGAGCGCGGCCTCGGTCGGCTCGCCGGTAACGGCGCCGTTTTCGTCGATCTCTGCGTCGCAGCACAGTGCCATTGCCTGCGCAAGCTCGCGCTCGTTTTCGCCGAAGCTGTCAACGACGGTCATCTTGTTCTGCGTCAGGGTGCCGGTCTTATCCGAGCATATGACCTGTGCGCAGCCGAGGGTCTCGACGGCGGTCAGGCGGCGGATGATGGCGTTGCGCTTTGACATGTTGGTAACGCCGATGGACAGGACCACCGTCACGACGGCGGCAAGCCCCTCGGGTATTGCCGCAACGGCAAGGGACACGGCTATCATGAAGGAGTTGAGAACGACCTCGAAATCAAGGCCGCCGGCGCGCAGGAGCTGCACGGCGAAGATGACGACGCAGATGCCAAGCACGAGCCAGGTGAGTATCTTGCTCAGCTGCGTGAGCTTTATCTGCAAAGGCGTCTGACCGTCGGAGGCCTGGGCGAGAGCGTCGGCTATCTTGCCCATCTCGGTATCCATGCCGGTTGCGCAGACGATCATTGCGCCGCGGCCGTAAACGACAGTCGAGCCCATATAGGCCATGTTGCGCCTGTCGCCGAGGGGAACGTCGCGCTCATTGTCGGAAAGGCTGATGATGTCAATGAATTTGCTGACGGGCACGGACTCGCCGGTGAGCGCCGCCTCCTCGATCTTGAGGCTTGCGTTGTCGATGATCCTGCCGTCGGCGGGGACTGCGTCACCGGCCTCGAGCAGCACGACGTCGCCGACGACGAGCTGCTCGCTGTGCACCGTCACGATCTTTCCGCCGCGCAGCACCTTTGACGTTGCCGCCGACATTTCCTGCAAAGCCTCTATCGCCTTTTCGGCCTTGTTCTCCTGATAAACGCCCAGGACGGCGTTGACGACGACGACAAACAGGATGATGATAACGTCGGCAAAGCTCTCGCCCTGCGTTACCGCCAGCACGCCGCTTATCGCGGCGGCCACGAGCAGTATGATTATCATCGGGTCCGCCATCTGCATTAAAAACCGCTTTATGATAGAATCCTTTTTCGCGGCCGCGAGCTTGTTCGGCCCGTTTTCGGCGAGCCTCTTTGCGGCCTCGGCCTCACTCAGACCGTTTTCGCTGCTTTGAAGCTGCTGTATAACGCGGTCCTTTTCTTCGCAATAATACTTCACTTATGCTCCTCCTTATAAAATAGCAAAAGCAAGACTCCTACGGCTTGGATACTTGCCGTAAAAGTCTTGCAAATACAATACTATATCGTACTCGGTACACCGAACCTGACGGTCGAGATGACGGCATACCGAACGCCGCATGGCGCACGCTACTCCCTTTTAACTCTGTTAGAATATCATAACCCGCGCTCCGCGTCAACAATTATTTAATCAATTTTCACCGACGGGAGATTCCACTTGTATATCGTCGCAAAAACGCGCAGCGCAAAGATCAGCAGCATGCCGCAGCCGATGGATAAAAGCCGGTTTGCGCCGAGCATGTACATCACATAGTACAGCCCGCCGCCGAGCAGCGACGCGACAGCGTACACGCGCTTTCTGAGCACCTTCGGCATGGTGTTGGTCATAACGTCGCGCAGCATACCGCCGCCGACGCCGGTGCACATGCCGACGAACAGAACGAGGATCGCGTTATCGCTCACGGGCATGGCCGCGTTCATGCCGGAAACGGTGAACACCGCAAGGCCCACCGCGTCAAAGACGTTGTTTACCGCGTCGAGCTTGTCCAGATGCAGCTTATACTTTTCGCTCCTGTGATACGCATCTATGAACACAGCCAGCGCCGCCGCGACGGATATGAGCAGGTACCAGTAGCTCACGAACATCACGGGCGGTATCTTCCCTATGAGCACATCGCGTATGACTCCGCCGCCGAGCGCCGTCGTCACCGCAAGAAACAGCACGCCGAAGATGTCGGCGCCCTTCTTGATCGCGGCCATCGCGCCCGACACGGCAAAGGCCGCCGCGCCTATGAGCTCAAGGACAAACATCACCTCGTCCATCAGACGTTGAACCTGAACAGCGTAACGTCGCCGTCATGCATGACATAGTCCTTGCCCTCGGAGCGCACAAGGCCCTTTTCCTTTGCCGCCGCCATGCTGCCGCAGGCCCTGAGATCGTCAAAGGCGACTATCTCGGCGCGGATAAAGCCGCGCTCGAAGTCGGTATGTATCTTGCCGGCGGCCTGAGGAGCCTTGGTCCCCCGGCTTATAGTCCACGCCCTGCATTCGTCGCTGCCGCAGGTGAGGAAGGATATGAGCCCGAGCAGCGAGTAGGAGGTCTTTATCATGCGGTCAAGTCCCGACTGGCTCATGCCGAGCTCCTCGAGGAACATCTCGCGCTCATCCGGCTCAAGTGCCGCTATCTCGGCCTCGAGCTTTGCGCAGATGGGCAGGACCTCCGCGCCCTCCTTTGCGGCGATGTCGCAAAGCTGCCTGTAATAGGCGTTATTTTCGTAATCGGCCACGCCGTCCTCATCCATGTTCGCAGCGTAGATAACGGGCTTGATCGTAAGCAGATCGCTCGTTGCGATAAGCTCCATATCGTCCGGCTCGCACTCGTAGCTGCGCACGCTCTTGCCCTCGTTGAGGTGCTCCAGAAGCCCCTTGAACACCTCGGCCTCATGCAGATATTTCTTGTCGCCCTTGGCGTTCTTGTTGGCCTTCTCTATCCTGCGCTCGACCATCTCCATATCGGCCATGATGAGCTCGAGATCGATGATATCTACGTCGCGCGCGGGATCTGTGCCGCCCTCGACGTGGATGACGTTTTCGTCGTCAAAGCATCTGACGACGTGGACGATGGCGTCGGTATTGCGTATATTCGACAGGAACTTGTTGCCCAGGCCCTCGCCCTTGGAAGCGCCCTTTACAAGGCCCGCAATATCGACGAATTCGATGACCGCCGGGGTGTACTTCTTCGGCTCATATATCGACGCAAGGAAGTCAAGGCGCTCATCCGGCACGGTGACCATGCCGACGTTCGGCTCGATCGTGCAGAACGGATAGTTTGCGCTCTCCGCCCCCGCGTTTGTGATTGCGTTAAACAGTGTGGACTTGCCGACGTTCGGCAGCCCGACGATACCTAATTTCATAAAGGAAATCCTCCTTTTAATTTTCAACAAGATATTGTATCATCCGCGCGGGCAAAGTGCAAGCACGATTATACCTTATATCAATATCATGTATTCGCGCCGACCGACAGCACGAAGTGGTTTTTGTGAAAATCCAGAAGCCCCTCGGCGCGCATTTTACCGAGCTCGAGCGACAGGCCGCTGCGCTCGACGGCGAGATAGTCGGCAAGCTGCTGCCGCGAAAACGGAATGTCGAACTCGTATTTTCCGAGGCGCTGAGCCTCGGCGGAGAAATAGGACATGAGCTTTGCGCGCGTGCTGCGCTGCCCCATATGCGTGAGCTTTTCGCCGAAGCGCAGATTTTTCTCGGCAAGCTCACCCAGAAGATTGCGGATTATCCGGCTGTGGTGCGTGCAGGCCGACGAGCACACGTTCAGAACGCGCTTTACGTTCAGCAGCATCACCGTGACGGGTTCCTCGGCCGTCACGCTCACGTTGAGCACCGAGCCCGGCGCACAGGCAAATGCGGCGGCGAAGGTCTGCCCCGGTCCGGCGCGCGAGACGATGTTGCGGTTGCCCCAGATATCCTCCTGTATGACGAGCACGCTGCCCGACAGCACAAAGCCGATGGCCTCGACAGTGTCGCCGGCGCGCAGCAGGAAGTCATCCTTCATATAGCTTTCTTTTTTTGCGCCCAGGCAGCCCAGCATCGCCTCGAGCTCGTCCTCGGAGATGCCGGAGAAGAGCTGTGATGCCCTGATAACGGGAAAAAATTCTTTCATAAAAATCCTCTTTCGTTGAAAATTCAACCGACTTGTTGATTGCATTATACTAAAATAAAGGCGAAGATTCAAGGAGGTGCCGTCATGAAAAGACGTATTATTGAGATAGACAAGGAAAAATGCAACGGCTGCGGTGCCTGTGCCGCCGCCTGCCACGAGGGTGCTATAGCCATGGTCGACGGCAAGGCACAGCTCATGCGCGACGACTACTGCGACGGTCTGGGCGACTGCCTGCCCGGCTGCCCGACGGGCGCCATCACCTTCGTAGAGCGCGAGGCCGCCGCCTATGACGAGGCCGCCGTTCTGGAAAACAAACGCAGAAAAATGCAGGAAAAGATGAAAAAAGAGGGCATGAAGCTCCCCTGCGGCTGCCCCGGCTCGCAGTCGAAGCGCATAGAGCATGCGCAGTGCAGCGAGCAGGCTCCCCTCGCGGAGGCGGTCAGCCGCCTGTCGCAGTGGCCCGTGCAGATAAAGCTCGTACCGGTCTCCGCTCCGTATTTTGACGGTGCAAAGCTGCTCATAGCCGCCGACTGCACGGCTTACGCCTATGCCGCGTTCCATGAGCGTTTCATAAAGGGACACATCACACTCGTCGGCTGCCCCAAGCTCGACAGCGTGGACTATTCCCAGAAGCTCACCGAGATCATCCGCAATAACGATATAAAAAGCGTCACCGTCGTGCGCATGGAGGTCCCCTGCTGCGGCGGCCTGGAGCATGCGGCAAAGACCGCGCTTCAGAACAGCGGCAAGTTCATCCCCTGGCAGGTCGTGACGATCTCCACGGACGGAAGAATTTTAGACTAACAAATACCGGTAAATCGAAGAATAAGAAAGTGAGGGTACAATATGGAAAACAAAATGTTCTGCTTCCAGTGTGAGCAGACGGCCGGATGCACCGGCTGCACGGGAAAGGCCGGCGTCTGCGGCAAGACCGCCGACGTGGCAAAGCTTCAGGACGAGCTGACGGGTGCGCTCATCGGACTCGCAAAAGCGGCATACGGCAAAGAGCTTTGCGACGAGACGTGGAAGCTCATAATCGAAGGGCTTTTCACCACCGTCACCAACGTTAACTTCAACGAGGAGACCATCCGCGAGCTCACGGAGCGTGTTCACGCGCAGAGAGCAAAGCTTGCGCCCGCCTGCTGCTGCGGCGACTATGACATGAACGGGCTCTGGAACGCGCAGGAGGATATCCGCAGCCTCAAGAGCCTCATCCTCTTCGGTGTGCGCGGCGTGGCCGCCTATGCGCATCACGCGATGGTGCTCGGCTACACCGACGACGAGGTGAACGCCTTCTTCGTCAAGGCGCTCGACGCCGTCGGCAGAGACTGGGGCATGGACGAGCTGCTGCCCGTCGTCATGGAGGTCGGCGAAAAGAACCTCAAGTGCATGGCGCTGCTGGATAAGGCCAACACCGAGACCTACGGCACGCCCGCTCCCGTTACCGTTCCCCTGAGCGTCGAGAAGGGGCCGTTCATCGTAATCACCGGCCACGATCTGCGCGACCTGAAGCTGCTGCTCGAGCAGACAGAGGGCAAGGGCATAAATATCTACACCCATGGCGAGATGCTGCCGGCACACGCATATCCCGAGCTGAAGAAATACCCGCATCTCAAGGGCAATTTCGGCACGGCATGGCAGAACCAGCAGAAGGAATTTGCCGAGCTGCCCGCGCCGATACTGTACACCACCAACTGCCTCATGCCGCCGAAGGCAAGCTACTCCGACCGAGTGTTCACGACGGCACTGGTGTCCTACCCCGGCGCAAAGCACATCGGTGAGGACAAGGACTTCACCCCCGTCATCGAAAAGGCGCTCGAGCTGGGCGGCTACAGCGAGGACAAGGCATTCACCGGCCTCAACGGCGGCAGCACCGTCATGACCGGCTTTGCGCGCGGCACCGTTCTCGGCGTTGCCGACAAGGTCATCGAGGCCGTAAAGGCGGGCGATATAAAGCATTTCTTCCTCGTCGCCGGCTGCGACGGCGTGCGTCCGGGACGCAGCTACTACACCGATTTTGTAAAGCAGACTCCCGCCGACACCGTCGTTCTGACGCTCGCCTGCGGCAAGTACCGCTTCAATGACCTCGACCTCGGCACGATCGGCGGACTGCCGCGTCTGATGGACGTCGGTCAGTGCAACGACGCGTACAGCGCCATTCAGATCGCCGTCGCGCTTGCCGACGCATTCGGCTGCGGCGTGAACGATCTGCCGCTGTCGATGGTGCTCTCGTGGTACGAGCAGAAGGCCGTCTGCATCCTGCTGACGCTGCTGTATCTCGGCATTAAGAATATCCGCCTCGGCCCCACGCTTCCGGCGTTTATCTCGCCCAACGTTCTCAATTTCCTCGTCGAAAACTTCGGCATCGCACCCATCACCACGCCGGAAGAGGACATCAGGGCACTGCTTAAATAACGAAAAAAATTATCCTCCTGCGTGTCTTTCGGCATGCAGGAGGATTTTTTCAGCCGCGGTGGTCGCATTTCCGGCACTGGATCATGGGCGTATCGCCCTCGTCCTTGTAAAACGCGCCGGCCCAGCGGCATATGCTCCGGAGTATCGGCACGACCGACGCTCCTTTTTCCGTCAATGAGTATTCCACCCTCGGCGGTATCTCGTCGTAGGATCTGCGCTGCACGATGCCGTTTGATATCAGGCCCTTGAGCGCGGAGGCCAGCACGGCGTCGGTGATATTGCCCATCTCGCGGCGCAGCTCGCTGTAGCGCAGAGTGCCCAGCGCCGCAAGCACGCAGATGATGCGCGAGTTCCATTTTCCGCCGAACAGCTCCATACCGTATTCGAGCGGGCAGCGTATGTCCTTTTCAAGCTTTCTCTGATACACGGTGCTCTCTCCTTTTGTTTTTCTCCATTATATCCCGATGCCTCGCGGCAGGCAAGCCGCTATGTGGTATGAGCAAGTATTCCGCTCGCGCCGTATGTATATAAAGTATGTATAAGCGCCGCAAGCTCGTCAAGTGATATATCCTTGCCTCTGTTCAGCCACAGTCTGTACAGCGACAGAGACACCTCAATGTGAAATTCGGAAAAATACGGTTCAATGTGCTCATCTTTTACTGGCACATCAGCTTCCGCCGCAAACTCCTCCTTCAGTCTGTCCCTGAAATGAGCACAGCCGAACGGCCCCAGCAGGGCCTTCAGGTATTCTTCCTTTTCCGTCAGCAGCTGCATCAGCTTTGCCGGTGTGCGCTCTGCACCGGCCGACTTTTCTCTGATATAGCCGATCACATCATTCTCAAGGCAGTTGAGCAGGTCATAAACGTCCCTGAAATACTCATAAAACGTGCTGCGATTGTAGCCCGCCGCCGAGATAAGCTCTTTGACATATATCTGTTCTATCGGACGCTGAGCATACATGCGGCAGAACGCCTCCATGATATTTCTGCGCGTCTGCTCCGTTACCTCCGGCTGCTTCTTCATACTTCCCTCCGTCCGACATTTCCTCCGCCGCTGTCGGTTGATGATGCCGTCATGTGATTTTATAATATTATACAACACGACGTCGGATAATGAAAGGACGATTTTATGAAACCTATCATCATTTACTACTCCCGTTCGGGCAACACCGAAAAAATCGCATTGCAGGCAAAGGACGATCTGAACTGTGAAGCCGTCAAGATCATACCTGAGGAGGCTTACGGCAGCTACATTGCTTCCTGCCTGCGGGTCATGAAGGAAAACGCTGCTCCCGTCGCACCGGCATTTGTCACTGCGATCCCCGATCTGAGCCGCTGTGATACCGTCCTGCTGGGCTACCCTATCTGGGCGCAGGACATTCCCCGCTTCGTGGCAGACTTCATTGCAAAGTGCGATTTGAGCGGCAAAACGGTAATTCCCTTTGCCACCTACGGCATGAGCGGCATCAGCTGGACAATGAAGCATTTGCGGCAGCTATGCGCCGGTGCCGAGATCAAGCTGCCCTTTGACAGCGGCGTATTCAAAAAAGGCGATTATGAAAAGTGGATAAGCGAGGTCAAAAGTCTGTAAGCCAAGCTCCTCGCGGCAGGCAAGTAAGCAAAGAGTTTATGAGCAGGTGTTTTTTGCACCTGCTCATTGATTTTTCACAGCTCTTTTTTGTTGTCCGCGCCGGGAGTCGTGACGATGACCTTCTCGGGCGTTATGATAAGAGCTCCCTTCGCCGTCGCCGCGCCGTTGAACATTTTCTCGACCATGGCCTTGAAGGTCGCAACGAGCCCGCCCTCGGTGACGTACACGGCGCTGCCCTTGATCTGATAGCCCTCCAGACTCTGCGCGTCGTATGCGGAGATGGCTATGCGGCCATTGTTCGCCGCGAGGTTTTTGAGCGTCGTGTCCAGAAACACGTCGCCGACAACGAGCTTTCCGTCGGGCGTAACGTCCTTGAACGCGACGGGCACGACATTGGGCTCACCGCCGCGGCAGGTGGCCAGATCCCACATTCCGCTTTTGAGTACCTTGACAACATTTTCATTCAGCATAACAGCATCCTCCTTGTATTTTGAGCCCCTCGGCTCATCTGCCCTCATTATAGGCCGGATACCGCTGCGCGGAAAGATATTGGTCGGTTTATGAGTTACTAACAAATTTAATAGTGTGTATATAATCCCGATCTTCCGCGAATTTTACCTTCCGCTGATAACGAACATGAAATGACAGGGAACGCAGGAGCATATCAGGCGATACGCTCCCCGATGCGCAGATATCTCCCGTCCGCGGACGGGAGATATCTGCATTCATTTAAAGTCGTGTGCGTTTTGGAGGACCATTTCCTTGACCTTGAGGAGACGGACCTTTGTGGAGTTTTCGTTCTCCTCGAGCTTCATGGAAATGTATTTAATATTGTTCTCAAGCTCCGGGATCATGACGTATTCCAAGGCGTTTACTCTGCGGCGCGTCTTTTCTATCTCCTCGGCCAGGAGCTGCATGGTCTTTTCGACCTGCGCAAGCTGAAGCATATCCTCGAACACCTCCGCCATGCGCTCGAGCGCATCGTCGAGCTCGCCCGAGGTCTGTGCAAAGCCGTAGGGGTAGATCTCCGACGGGTCGTTATTGCGCGTGTGGAAGGAATACTGCGGGACGTTGACGCTCATGATGTTTTTAAACTCCATGTCGAGCTCAACGCTCTGGCGCGGGTATAAAAGCGCCTGCTCGAGCATCTCGGGGCTCATGATCGCACTTGCGACCTGCAGGGCGGAAAAGGCCTCCGTCAGTCCCTGCTCGACGCGCTCGCGCAGCTGCTTGTTGAGGCGCACGATGTCCATGAACCGGCGCATCAGCTCGTCGCGCTTATCCTTCATCAGCTTATGGCCGCGGCGGGCGGTCTTGAGCCTGCCCTTGAGCTGCTTGAGCATCATTCTCGTAGGGGTTATCGTGGTGCCTGCCATAAAGACTCCCCCTTACTTCATGTATTTCTCGATCATCTCGGGCTTTACGCGCTTGAGCTCCGCTCTGGGCAGGATCTTCAGCAGCTTCCAGCCGAGGTCGAGCGTCTCCTCTATGCTGCGGTTGGTGTTGTTGCCCTGATTGACGTAGGTTTTCTCGAACTCGTCGGCAAACTCGGCAAACAGCTTATCGTCGTCGGTCAGCGCCGCCTCGCCGAGGATGGTCATGAGCTCCTTTGCGTCCTTGCCGCGTGAATATGCGGCAAAGAGCTGGTTCATCGTGCCCGCGTGATCCTCGCGGGTCTTGCCTTCGCCGATGCCCTTATCCTTCAGTCGGCTCAGCGACGGGAGAACGTCCACCGGCGGCACGATGCCCTTGCGGTGCAGGTCGCGGCTGAGGATGATCTGTCCCTCGGTGATGTAGCCCGTGAGGTCGGGGATCGGGTGGGTCTTGTCATCCTCGGGCATGGTGAGGATGGGGATCATGGTGATCGAGCCCTTGCAGCCTATGCGGCGGCCTGCGCGCTCGTACATCGTCGCAAGGTCGGTGTACAGATAGCCGGGGTAGCCGCGGCGGCCGGGGACCTCCTTCTTCGCCGCCGAGACCTCGCGCAGAGCTTCGGCATAGTTTGTGATATCGGTTATGATGACAAGAACGTGCATGTCTTTTTCAAACGCAAGGTACTCCGCCGCCGTCAGCGCCATGCGCGGAGTTGCGATACGTTCTACCGCGGGGTCGTTTGCAAGGTTTGAGAATACGACCGTTCTGTCGATTGCACCGGTGCGCTTGAAGTCCTCGATGAAATACTCGGACTCCTCAAAGGTGATGCCGACCGCCGCAAAGACGACCGCGAAGTTCTCTCCGTCGCCGAGAACGCGCGCCTGACGCGCTATCTGAGCCGCCAGCGCCGCGTGCGGAAGGCCGGAGGCCGAGAATATGGGCAGCTTCTGGCCGCGGACGAGGGTGTTCAGACCGTCTATGGTTGAAACGCCTGTCTGGATAAACTCCGCGGGATAAGCGCGCGCCGCCGGGTTCATGGGCATGCCGTTAATGTCGCGGTGAGCCTCCGCCAGAAGCTCGGGGCCGCCGTCGATGGGCTGACCCATGCCGTTGAATACTCGGCCGAGCATATCCTCGGAAACGGCAAGCTCCAGCGGGTGGCCGAGAAATCTGACCTTGGTCTGCGCGAGGTTTATGCCCTGCGCGGAATCGAAAAGCTGGACGACGGCTCTGTCGCCCTCGACCTCGAGCACCTTGCCGCGGCGCGTCTGACCGTTCTGGAGCTCTATCTCGCACAGCTCGTCATAGGTGACGCCCTCGACCTGCTCGACGATCATAAGGGGATTTGCTATCTGCCGTATGGTCTTGTAATCTTTAATCATGCGTCCTCACCTCCTGCGATGACCGCATCGATCTCCGCCTTCATCTGCTCAAGGATGGAGGCGTACTCCTGCTTATAGCTGTCGGGAGACACCATTTTCGCACGGCCTATGCGCTCCTTCGCGCCGATCGAGAACAGCGCCTTCATATCCGCGCCCTTGCCGAGCGCGTCGCGCCCGAGAGCGTCGAAGCTGAGGATCAGGCGCATGAGCTCAAACTGCTTTTCGTAGGACGAATATGCGTCCTCCTCGACGAAGGCGTTCTGCTGCAGGAAGTCCTCGCGCAGCATCTTCGCCGTTTCCATCGTGAGTCTGTCGGCGGGGCTGAGCGCATCCTGGCCGACGAGCCGGACGATCTCCTGAAGCTCGTTTTCCTCCTGGAGGATGTGCATCGCCTTGTCTCGGTTTGCCATGTACTCGGGGCCGAACTGCTCGTTATACCACTTGGCCAGCGTATCGACATACAGCGAATACGAGGTCAGCCAGTTTATCGCCGGGAAGTGTCGTGCGTAGGCAAGCGAGGAGTCGAGCGCCCAGAACACCTTGACGATGCGCATGGTCGCCTGCGAAACGGGCTCGGATATATCTCCGCCCGGAGGCGAGACCGCGCCGATGGCCGTGACCGAGCCGCGCCGTCCGTCGGAGCCGAGGCATTCCACAACGCCCGCGCGCTCGTAAAACTGAGCTATGCGCGAGGCGAGGTAGGCCGGGTAGCCCTCTTCGCCGGGCATCTCCTCAAGCCGGCCGGACATCTCACGCAGGGCCTCCGCCCAGCGCGAGGTGGAGTCGGCCAGAACGGCGACGTCGTAGCCCATGTCGCGGAAATACTCGGCGATGGTAATGCCCGTATAGATAGACGCTTCGCGCGCCGCGACGGGCATATCCGAGGTGTTTGCTATGAGAACCGTTCTCTTCATCAGCGGCTCGCCGTTTCTGGGGTCCGTCAGCTCCGGGAACTCCATAAGAACGTCGGTCATCTCGTTGCCGCGCTCGCCGCAGCCGATGTAGATGACTATATCGACGTCCGACCACTTTGCAAGCTGGTGCTGGACGACCGTCTTGCCCGAGCCGAAGGGGCCGGGGACCGCCGCCGTGCCGCCCTTTGCGATGGGAAACAGCGTGTCTATGATCCTCTGGCCGGAGTTCATCGGGCGCGTGGGCATGCTCTTTGCGGCATAGGGACGGCTTATACGCACCGGCCATTTCTGCATCAGCGTGAGCTCGTGCTTCCCGCCCTTTTTATCCTCCAGCACGGCGACCGTTTCCGTTACGGTGAAATCGCCGCTTTTTATGCTTATAAGTCTGCCGCTCAGATCGGGCGGCACCATGATCTTGTGAAGTATCGCGCTCGTTTCCTGAACGGTGCCGATAACGTCGCCGCCGGAGAGCTCGTCGCCCTCGTGCGCGGCGGGAACAAACGCCCATTTTCTGCTCCGGTTGAGCGCGGGAACGTCGGTGCCGCGGCTTATGGTGGCGCCGGTGAGCTCGCGTATCTCCGGCAGCGGGCGCTGGATACCGTCGTAGATATTCTCCAGCATGCCCGGTCCGAGCTCGACGGACATCGGCATGCCGGTCGACTCGACCGCAGCGCCCGGTCCGAGACCCGAGGTCTCCTCATAGACCTGTATCGAGGCGCTGTCGCCGGTCATGTTAAGTATCTCGCCTATAAGTCTGTCGGGACCGACACGCACGACGTCGGAGACGTTTGCGTCGCCCAGTCCCTCCGCGACTACAAGCGGGCCTGAGACCTTTATTATAGTTCCGCTCATACAGATACCTTTCTTTCTTAATTATTCTCGAGGATATTCGTGCCGATGGCACGCTCTACCGCGGCATTGAGCGCCGAAAGCCCCATGCCGAGACTGCCCTCTCTGCCGGGGATAAGGATTATCGCCGGCTTGGGGCTGTCCTTGAATTTATCTATCTGGCTCTGAAGCTCCAGGGCGATATCCTCCTCGACGTAGATTATCGCAACGTCCTCCCTTTCGTGGGTGAGCGTGCGAAGTATCGCCCTTGCCTCGGCGCTGTCGGCAACGGGATATGCCTCCAGTCCGAGCGCCGTGAAGCCCATGACGGTCTCGCGCCGGCCTATAACAGCAATTTTAAGCATACAGATCACGCAGCCTTTCCCGTATGGTTTCTTTCGGAAGTCCGGCAAGGAGCCCCGTGAGTATCATCCTCAGCGCCGTCACTTCGCCCTCGACCGCGGCAAGATACGCTATTACCGGCGCCTCACCGTAGGCCACGAGCCTTGCGCCCGTCAGATACGCCGTCACCGCATTGTCGCAGGCAAGCTCGAACCGGGTCATCGTGCCGCCCTTTGTCGCTGCCGCGCCGAGCACGGCTGCGGATGCCAGAAGCGTGTTTGCGTACAGCGCCGCGAGCGTGTCGCCCGAGCCGAAGGCTGCGAGGATGCGGCCGATGTCCGTACCGCCGCCCGGAACGAGCGCCGTTTTGAGAAATTCCGCGTCCTTTTTCATGCGCATCGTGCGCACCGCACTTCTGAGGTTTGCAGCGTCAATGAGCGTCTGCGCATAGCCGAGCAGGAAGCCGCTGCCGAGCTCTTCGGCCGCCGCGACGAGCTCCGCAAAATACGCCCTGTCGAGTATGAAGTCGGCAAGCTGCGGATTGCGCGAGCGTGCCAGCGCGCTTTTGGCCTCGGCCATCGCGTCTGCCAGCGCAGGCGGCAGGCTCAGGTATTTTTCCTCCGCGAAGCTGCGCTTTAAAAGCTCGGGGCTCACTCTGCCCGCCTCGCTCATGAGGTCGGAGCGGTCGCAGCCCTCGGCCTCGGTCTTTATGACGATCTTCGCGTTATGATAGTCATAGCGCATGCGGAATATCTCCACGGGCTCGGGATCGGGCGAGATGCGCGCAAGCTCTGCGAATATCTCCGCCCTGTGCGCGGCAAGGGTCTCCTCGACCTGCTTTGCCGAATAGCCCGACATGTCCTTATAGCCGCAGTCGGTGAGCATTTTCGCCGCCTCGTCAAAGCTCGGCGCGTCTATCATGCGCTCGGCTCTGTCGCGGCTGAGCATCTTTGCCTCTCTGGCTCTGAGCATCGCGGAAAGATACAGATATTTTTCTCTGACGCACTTTTTATTTGCCAATTCATTCCCTCCCTTTTCGGGATATGCAGCGCCGGAGCATCATTCGAACAGCACTGCCGCGACCTCTGTCGAAAGGGCGCCGCGGAGCTGGCGAATGAGCGTGTCGATGCCGCAGTTTGTCTCTATGCCGCCGAAGCGGACGATGAGCCCGCCGGAGATATCGGCGGTATCCTCGCCGAGGGTGAGCCCACCGTGCACTCCCTTTGCCGCGAGCAGCTCGTTTGCCGCCTTGCAGACGGCCCTGCCGAGCTCCTTTCGGTCGCGTTCGTTGAGAATTATCTCCTCCTGCCCGGTGGAAGCCGCCCCGGCCGCCATACGCGCGAGAAACTGCGTGTATTTGTCGCGCGGCATATTAATTATCTCGTCGCGCGCTGCGTCAAAGGCCGAGGATACCAGCTCCTGCTTTACGGAAAGGACGCTCTTTTTTGCCTCCATCTCCGCGATGCGGCGGCTGCCGCTGAGGATATCCCCGCACTCGGCATTGCCCGACTGCATGAGCTTTTCATACTCTTCGAGCGCCTTTTTGAAGCTCTCCGCGCGGATCTCTTCGGCCTGCTTTGACGCGTCGTCTATTATCTTTTTCGCCTCCGCGTCGCCGTCGGCCCGTATATGTGCGATTATTTTTTCAGTGCCTTTCATGGTAAAGCCCTGCCTTTACGTTAAATTTCACCGTAAGATCAGATGTACAGCAGCATCATCATCGATGCGAGCAGGGACAAAATTGCGTAGAACTCAACGGTGATGCACAGGATCATGCCCTTTGCCCAGTGGTCGGGGTTCTTTGCAAGCAGGTTTATCGAGGCCGCCGCGACCTTGCCCTGTCCGATAGCGGAAACGAGGCCGCCTATGGCGATGGGCATGCAGGCTGCGAAGTAACGGCAGCCGTCAATGAACGAAAGCTCTGCCGCCGTTCCGTCGAACAGGCCCATGTTCATGATCGCAACGAAGAAAACGACCAGGCCGTACAGTCCCTGAGTGCCGGGGATGACCTGCAGGATCAGCGTTTTGCCGAACTTGGAGGGGTCCTCGGTGACGAGTCCCGCGCCGGCCTCACCGGCGATGCCTGTGCCGACTGCCGAGCCCGCGCCGGCCATGCACGCCGCAAGACCCGCGCCGAGAAGGCCTATTGCAAGGCCAGTGTGTGCAAACAGAAATTCCATATGTTTTTCCTCCTATCAATCTTCCGCTATATCGTAATATTTTGTGCTTACTTCAAGTGGTTTGAACGCCCTGCCGCCGTCCTTGTAGAACTTGCCGAAATACTCCAGGCACTGGAGCCTCAGGTCGTGTACATAACAGCCGAGAAGGTTCAGGGCAAAGTTTAAGCAGTGTCCTATGAGGAACACCGGAATAAACAGCCAGAGACTGCCCGCTATT
Source organism: bacterium (assembly GCA_963650165.1). Taxonomy (GTDB): domain Bacteria; phylum Bacillota; class Clostridia; order Oscillospirales; family Oscillospiraceae; genus F23-B02. The sequence goes on along the minus strand of CAVJKX010000005.1, from coordinate 15,207 downwards.
CCGCCGATGGTGTTGAAAACCGTTGCGATAACGCTGCCCGCAAGCATCAGCGCCATGATTCGGGAATAGGAAAGTATATCGCCGAACCAGCCGGTCACCGTGTTGTACAGCGTTGCAAACAGGCTCGTAATTTTGCCGAAGCCCTTCGCGCCCCGGCTTCCGCCGTAGAAGAGCATCACGCAGCCGACGACGAGCACCACGGGCACTCCGCCGATATTGCCGACCTTGAGCGCCGCCATGACGGCGCCTATGAGAATGACCCACAGCGAGCCCTCCTCCCAGAACGCTCCGGCCGCGTCGCCGCTTTTGATCTTCTCGACAACGCTTACGACCATGCCCGTGTTCAGATGGATAAGGCCGAGCACCATTGCGCCGATGAGCACCGACATGACGTCGGTCATGGGATTGAACAGGCACCACAGCGAGCCCCATCCGTCGGGCTTGCCGAGGATCTTTCCGAGCTGCGTGAGAGCGTCTCCGAAAAAGCCGCCGGTGAGTATGCCCATTATGAAGGTCGATATGCCGCAGTACAGAAGGAGCTGGCAGAAGCTCAGCGTACCCCTGCGCGGATGCAGCTTCTTCATTGCGACGACCGCCGCGAGGATCATTATCAGGCCGTAGCCCATGTCCGCCATCATCAGACCGTAGAACAGGATGAAAAACGGCGCCATGAGCGGGTTGGGGTCAACGCCGTCGTAAGACGGCAGGCTGTACATGTTCGTGACCGTATTCAGGGCGTTTGTCAGCTTGTTGCTGCGAAGTGCGACGGGCACCTCGGGGTATTCCTCGGGCTCCGGGTCGCTCAGCTCCCAGGCACAGTCAAAGCTTTCGAGGCAGGCCTCCAGCTCCGGCACTCTGCGCGCAAGCACCCAGCCCTGGAGCGCGACGGCGCTTTCCATGCCGTAAAGCCGGCTCTCGGCCTCGGCGTAGGCAAGCTTCGTCTCCATCCTGTCGGCACAGAGCTTCAGCTCCCGGCGGCAGTCACCCATGGCGCTTATCTCGTCCGTAAGCTCTTCCCTGCGCCTGATCTGCCGCGCAAGCTCCTCACTGAGCTTTTCCGTGTTCTCGGCCGCCGTGCCCTCGGCATTTCCGAAGGACGCTATGGAGAAGTTATGTACCCTCAGCGCGTCGAGCGCCGCGGGGAGGTCCTCCTTAAAGCATATAAGCGCCAGATAGTGCTGAGCACTGTCGTCGGATACGGAGACGAGCTCCGCCTCCTCGGTGACCCCCTCAAGGCACAGGCGCACATCAGCGAGGCTCTCCGATGCGGGCACAAAGCCCAGCGTAACCGCGCAGCGCTGCGTTCCCTGCCCGTCGAGCGGATAGTCCAGCCCGAGCCAGGGTCTGAGCGCGTCTGACGCGCCGGAGATACGCGCGCACTCGGCGTTTATCCTGCGCACCGTTTCGTCGATCGTGACTATCCGGTTCGCCGTTTCGAGCGTTGACAAAAGCGTCGAGTCGTCAAGCAGCGTTTTTACCTCCGCCTCGGGCTTTGCGGAAAGAAGCCCCTTTTTGACGGGCGCATACCTGTCCAGAAGCTCCACCGCCTGAACGAGCACGGCGTGATCGGTTCTGCACTTGACCGCGTCGCTGCTCTCCTTTGAGAGATGAGCACGCAGCTCCGGCGAGAGTTCGGAAAGCGCGGGCTCGGATACCTCCATGCAGCCGAGAAGCTGAAGCCTGCGCAGCAGCGCCTTTTTCTGATCGCGGACGGCCAGCAGCCTGAGCTTTTTCATTTTTTCAATGGCCATTACCCGTTCACGATCCTTTCCGCGATAAGTTTTGCCGCGGCGCCGCGGCGGCTTTCCGCCTTGGCGCGGAGCACGGCCTTTTTGTTTTCGGCCTTGAGATATATCTCATGCGCCTCTTTCTCGGCCTCGGCGCTTGCCTCGGCCCTGAGACCGGCAAGCTCCCGTTCCGCCTTCTCGCGTGCCTCGGCGACATCTGCTTTGCCGGCAAGCTCGGCCTGAGCGACGATCCTCTTCGCCTCCGCCTGCGCCTCGGCAAGGCCGAGACGGACGCTTTCCTCCGCCGCACTTATTCCGGCAATCTCATCAAATGCCATCAGATCTCCTCCCTTCGTTAATTTTCTTTATACAATATTTAATTTTATGACGTTGAATATTTCTAATATGTTAACAATAACAAAATCACTTCTGAATTTCAACATATTTTGTGCATTTTATATTGACAAACTTAAAGCAATTTAAATTGTTAAATTATTATTCAAAGCTGCCGCCGTATCCGCAATTCAGCAAGTCCTTGATAAACAAGGATATCGAAAACCGGCTCCGAGCCGCAGTGTTTCGTTTGTTAATTAACATACTATATGTTAATTGCTGATTTTGCAACTCTTTTTTGCGCTTTTTCCAGAATTTTTATCGATTTTCACACCGTCTGAACACTTACATTGCTCGCTGAATGTAAAAACTTCGCTTTTCCCTTGCCAAATTTGCGTCGACCATGTATAATGACTAAGTATGATTATTTCAAAATTGTGAAGTACCAAGGAGGCCTACTATGGCTAACAATTATAAAAGGCGCGCCGGCGACCGCGTTGACGGCAGACGGCTGCGCTCATTGAACGGCTTTTATAATTTCATCCCCTTCATAATGCCGCAGAGAAACGACGCGCTCAATTTCTACGAGGAGTCGTTTGAGATCACGAACGCCGACCGCTGGTTCAGGAGGCAGCGCGTTGCCGGCTATAAGGGCATCGGCATGCTGCATCTGCTCATCGCGGCCTATGTCCGCGCCTGCGCATATCTGCCCGGCCTCAACCGCTTCTGCGTCGGCAAGCGCCTGTACGCCCGCGAAGACATAGAGATCGTCATGGCCGTAAAGCGCAACCTGAGCATCGACGCGACCGAAACCACCATCAAGGTCGTATTCAAACCGACCGACACAATCTTTGACGTGTACAACCGCATGAACGCGGCCATCGACGAGATCAAAAACTCCGACGACGAAAACGGCACGGAGGAGTTTGCGAACAAGTTTGCCGCCCTGCCCCGCTTCCTGATCAGCTTCCTGATCTGGCTGCTGCGCGTTGCCGACTACTTCGGCCTCATCCCGAAGAAGCTGCTCGACGTCAGCCCCTTCCACGGCTCGATGATAATCACCGACCTCGGCTCGCTCGGCATCGGCCCCATTTATCATCATATCTACAACTTCGGCACGCTGCCGGTGTTCGTCTCCTTCGGCGCAAAGCGCCATGTGCATGAGCTCGACCGCCACGGCAACGTCGTTGACCGCAAGTACGTTGACGGCAAGTTCGTCCTTGACGAGCGCACGGTTGACGGCCACTACTACGCCAGCGCCTTCAAGATCATAAACCGCATCATTCAGGATCCCTCCGTTCTCGAGGTGCCTCCCGCAAAGGTCAACGAGGACATCTTCTAAACGATAAAATACGGCGGCTGAACCGAAGCAAATCGGTTCAGCCGTATTTTTATGCCCGTTTCGGGCAAAATATCCGCGGTGATGTTATGAATAAAATTACGGGAAAGCAGAGCCTGCGCCCCGAGAGGCCGCCGTGCATCGTATCCTTTGCCTCGGTGGTCGGCCAAAAGGAGGGCGAGGGCCCGATCGGTCACTGCTTTGACAAGATATGCCTCGACGCGTATTTCGGCGAAAGCTCGTGGGAGAGGGCGGAGAGCGCGATGATAAAGGACTGCTTCGAGCTGTGCTGCGGCAAGCTCGGCATTCCGCCGCGCGAGCTCGATATGATATTCTCCGGCGATCTTCTCAACCAATGCGTGGGCTCTGCGTTCGCGCTCAAAAACGCCGGAGTGCGGCACTTCGGCCTGTACGGCGCATGCTCGACCATGGGCGAGGCTATGATCCTCGGCACAATGGCCGTCGACGGCGGCTTTGCCGAACGCGTGTGCGCCGTAACGGGCTCGCACTTCTGCTCGTCGGAGCGGCAGTACCGCTTTCCGCTCGAATACGGCGGCCTGCGCACGCCGACGGCACAGTGGACGGTGACGGGCGCTGGAGCGCTGATATTGCAGCGCGGCGGAGACGGGCCGTATGTGACCTGCCTCACGCCGGGCAGGATAGTCGACGCGGGCATAACGGACGCAAACAACATGGGCAGCGCCATGGCTCCCGCGGCATACGAGACGCTCAGGGCGCACTTTGACGATACCGGCAGAGCGCCGGACTATTACGATATGATCGTCACCGGCGACCTCGGCGCCGTGGGCCGCGATACGCTCGAGGAGCTTTTCCGGCGCGACGGCGTGAAGCTCGGCAGGTTTTACACCGACTGCGGCGTTCTGATCTTCGACCGCGGGCGGCAGGACGTTCACGCGGGCGGCTCTGGCTGCGGCTGCTCGGCCTCGGTGTTCTGCTCGCTGATACTGCGAGGCTTTGCCGAGGGTAAATGGGAGCGCGTGCTGTTTGCTCCGACGGGTGCGCTCATGTCGCCGACGAGCACGCAGCAGGGGCGGAGCATTCCCGGCATATGCCACGCGCTTGCGATCGAAAAAGCTCTGCCTGACAAGGGGTGACGGCATGCTTATCGAATATATAAAGGTCTTTGCCGTTGGCGGTGCGCTGTGCGCCATAGGCCAGCTGCTTATTGACAGGACAAAGCTCACGCCCGCGCGGATACTGACCGTGTACGTCGCAGCGGGGCTCATCCTCGAGGCCGCGGGCCTGTACTCGCCGCTCGTAAAATGGGCCGGTGCCGGAGCGAGCGTTCCGCTGACCGGCTTCGGCTCGACGCTTGCAAAGGGCGTGGAGAAGGCCGTTTCCGAGCAGGGCGTCCTCGGCGCCTTCACCGGCGGCTTCACCGCTGCGTCGGCCGGCATCTGCGCCGCCGTGTTCTTCTCCCTCATCGTCGCCCTGCTGTTTAAACCGCGGGAAAAGAAATAAAAAACGCCCCGCAGGGCGTTTTTTCCGTTATTCCGTTAACTTGCACACGCTTTTGACAAAGCTCGTCAGCGCGTCATTATCTGTCCGCCATTGTGTGCCGTCCCGGCTCCATGCCATGGCACTGTCGGCGTCCTCCGCTTTGAGCTCCCGCGCCCATTTTGCCGCTCTGCATGAGCCTGCGGCAAGAATAAGCGGCGCAAATCTTTTCGTTTTTTACAGTCTTTTGGTGACGACTTATTTCTCGTTGACTATAAGCTCCAGCACGTCGGGGCGCGCGTAGTGGCCGACGGCGTCGTGCTCCATTTTGCAGGCCGCCGGAAGCGTCATGTCGAGCTCGGCATAGATCACCGTCTCCTCGTCCCACACCGGCTGCGTGAGATAGTGGCCGTAGGGATCGATGATGCAGCTTCCGCCGCGGCAGACCATATCCGGCTGACGCGCGACGGCGTCCTTTTCGTTGAGGTCTGTCGGGTACGAGGACTTTCTGACGATCATATCGGAGTTTATGAAATAGCACTTGCCCTCGATGGCGATATGCTGTATCGTCGCCTGCCACTCGGGATTGTCGTTTGTGTTGGGCGAAATGTATATCGTTATGCCCTTCTGATACAGCGCAACGCGCGCAAGGGGCATATAGCTTTCCCAGCAGATGAGGCTGCCCATGGGACCCCAGGGCGTTTCGGTCACGGGGAAGTAATCGCGGTTCGCGTCTCCCCATACCACGCGCTCGGCTCCCGTAGGCTTGAGCTTGCGGTGGACCTTGTACGAGCCGTCGGGCTCGAAGATGACGTTGCTGTTGTAAAGCGTTCCGCTGACGGCGTCGCGCTCGGAGAAGCCGATGCTGACGTAGGCTCCGGCACGCACGGCCGCCTCGGAAAGGGTCATGAAGTCCGCGTCGCCGACGACGATCGACGCATCGTAATAGCGCTTCCAGTCCTCGCGGCCGGGCTCGGTGCGCTTGCCCATGCTGAAGCCGAAGTTCATGCCTATGGGGTAGCCGGGGATAAACAGCTCCGGGAAAACGATGAGGTCGGGCTTGTTCTTCGCAGCCTCGTCAATATATTCAAGCGTCTTTTCGACCGAGGCTTTTTTATCGAACATGCAGGGCTCCGCCTGCACGAGCGCAGCTTTGCAGCTTTTTGCTATGTCTTTCATGCTTGAGCTCTCCTTTTGTTTTATGCAGATATTGTAGCATGCCAAAAAGCATCGTGCAACACAAAACCCGGCAGGAAGGCTCCTGCCGGGTCGTTTTTTCGAAAATTACTTAAAATTACTTTATGGAGAAGAATGCGTCCATGCCGGGGTAGGTCGCAACGTCGAAGAGCTCGTCCTCGATGCGCAGCAGCTGGTTGTACTTGCAGACGCGGTCGGTGCGGCTGGGTGCGCCGGTCTTGATCTGGCCTGCGTTTACGGCAACGGAGATATCGGCGATGGTGGTATCCTCGGTCTCGCCGGAGCGGTGGGAGACGACCGCGGTCCAGCCGGCGCGATGTGCCATCTGGATGGCGTCGAGGGTCTCGGTCAGGGTGCCGATCTGGTTTACCTTGATAAGAACGGCGTTTGCCGCGCCCAGAGCGATGCCCTTCTTAATCCGCTCGGTGTTGGTGACGAACAGGTCGTCGCCGACGATCTGGATCCTGTGGCCGAGGCGCTTGGTCATGAGCTGCCAGCCATCCCAGTCGTTCTCGCCCATGCCGTCCTCGATGGAGATGATGGGGTACTTATCGACAAAGCCTTCCCACATGTCGACCATCTGCTCGCTGGTCATGACGGTGCCGCGCTTGGGCAGATGGTAGCACTTGTCGTCCTCATTGTACCAGTCGGAAACTGCGCCGTCGATGGCGATCCTGAAGTCCTCGCCGGGCTTGTAGCCGGCCTTTTCCATTGCCGCGACCAGCGCCTTGAGCGCATCCTCGTCGGACTCGAGGTTCGGAGCATAGCCGCCCTCATCGCCCACGCCGGAGGCCGGAACGACCTTCTTGAGCGCATGGAACACCTCTGCGCACATGCGCAGCGCTTCCTTCCAGCTCTTTGCGCTGACGGGCATGATCATGAACTCCTGGATATCGACGTTCGAGCCGGTAGCGTGTGCGCCGCCGTTGAGGACGTTCATCATGGGAACGGGCAGGGTCTTGGCGTTCACGCCGCCGATGTAGTTATACAGGCTCTGGCCGGTGGCCTCAGCCGCCGCGCGTGCGCAGGCCAGCGATACGCCGAGGATGGCGTTTGCGCCGAGGCGGGACTTGTTGGGGGTACCGTCTATCTCGATGAGCATCTTGTCGATGCCGGGCTGATCGAGGACGTTCAGGCCGACCATGGCCTCGGCGATCTCGCCGTTGACATTCTCGACTGCCTTGCTGACGCCCTTGCCGCCGTAACGGCTCTTGTCGCCGTCGCGCAGCTCGCATGCCTCGTACATGCCGGTGGATGCGCCGGAGGGTACCGCCGCGCGGCCCACGGTGCCGTCGTCGAGGGTGACCTCGACCTCGACGGTCGGGTTGCCGCGTGAGTCGAGGATCTCTCTTGCCATTACGTCAACGATCTCAAAATACTGTTTCATTTTGCTCAATCTCCTTTTATTTGATTATCAGCGAGCTTCCGCTCATTGCGCCGGGTTTTTCGATGTTCATGATGTCGAGCATCGTCGGGGCGATATCCGAAAGGCGGCCGCCGTCACGAAGCCTGACACCGTCACAGCATACCACAAAAGGCACGGGATTGGTAGTATGCTGAGTATTAATTTTTCCGTCGGCGTTTACCATGCAGTCGGCGTTGCCGTGGTCGGCGGTGATGCACAGAACGGTGTCGGGCATGCTCCTTGCCGCAGCGTACACCCTGCCCATGCAGCCGTCAACGGTCTCGACGGCCTTTATCGCCGCGTCGAGCACTCCCGTGTGTCCGACCATGTCGCAGTTTGCGAAGTTGCAGACTATCATCTCGTATTTATCGCTCTTTATCGCTTCAACGCACTTGTCGGCGACCTCCTCCGCGCTCATCTGAGGGATGAGGTCGTAGGTCGGGAACTGCTTGGGCGACGGGACGAGGCATCTGTCCTCGCCCTCGCAGGGCTTTTCGACGCCGCCGTTGAAGAAGAAGGTGACATGCGCATACTTTTCGGTTTCCGCAACGCGGAACTGCCTGAAGCCCTTTGCCGAGACTATCTCGCCGATGGTGCTCTCAAGCTTTTCGGGCGGATAGGCTATGGGCAGGGTGAGCGCCTCGTCGTACTGCGCGGTGCAGACATAGCTCAGGGGATACACCGTCTTTCTGCGCTTAAAGCCGTCGAAATCCGGCAGGGTGAGCGCCCAGGTCATCTCTCTTGCGCGGTCGGGGCGGAAGTTCATGAATATGACGCTGTCGCCCTCGCTTACCGTGCCCTCGGGGCAGACGACGACGGGCTTAACGAACTCGTCGGACACGTTTGCCGCATAGCTGTCCTCGACGGCTTTGACGGGATCGGGGTTCAAAGCGCCCTCGCCGCAGACGATGGCATTGTAGCCGGCCTCGACTCTGTCCCAGCGCTTGTCGCGGTCCATGCCGTAGAAGCGGCCCTGTATCGTTGCGATCTTCGCATTGCCGAGGGACGCGCACTTATCGCGCAGGCGCGTGACATACTCCACGGCGCTTCTCGGCGGAACGTCGCGCCCGTCGAGGAAGCAGTGGACAAAGACCTTATCAAGGCCGCGCCGCTTTGCCATATCGAGAATGGCGAATATGTGGTTTATGTGGCTGTGCACGCCGCCATCGGACAAAAGCCCCAGTATATGCAGAGCATGTCCGCTTTCCTTTGCGTCGTCCATGGCCCTGACATAGGCCGCGTTTTCGAAAAAGCTTCCGTCGGCTATGGCGTTGTTTATGCGCGGCAGATCCTGAAACACGACGCGTCCGGCGCCGATGTTCGTGTGGCCGACCTCGCTGTTGCCCATCTGCCCCTCGGGCAGGCCGACGTCAAGGCCGGAGGCCTGAAGCTGCGTGTGGGCATTTTCGGCGAAAATGCGGTCAAGGCAGGGCTTTTTCGCAAGGCTTACGGCGTTGCCCGCTCCGTCGGGAGCTATGCCGAAGCCGTCCATTATGACAAGAACGCACTTACTCATTGCCTGCCCCCGCCGCCGCTATGATCGCCGCAAAATCTGCGGGCTTAAGCGACGCACCGCCTATGAGGCCGCCGTCGACATCCGGCTGAGCCAGAAGCTCGGCCGCGTTCTTTGCGTTCATGCTGCCGCCGTAGAGGATGCTTACGCCGCGGGCCGCACGCGCGCCGTAGATATCGCGGATGATCGCGCGGATGCCGCAGCAGACCTCCTCGGCCTGCCCGCTCGTTGCGGTCTTGCCCGTTCCGATGGCCCAGATGGGCTCGTAAGCTATGACGCAGCGGCGCAGGGACGCGGCGTCAACGCCGTGCAGAGCGGCGCGCACCTGATAGTTTATATGTGCCATCGTGAGCTCCATCTCGCGCTGCTCAAGGCTTTCGCCGACGCAGATGATGGGGCTTATGCCGTGCTCGAGGAGAGCGCGGGTCTTTGCGTTTATGAGCAGATCGTCCTCGCCGTGATACTGGCGGCGCTCGGAGTGGCCGACGATGCAGTATTTCACTCCCGCGTCGGCAAGCTGCGCGGCGGACACCTCGCCGGTGTATGCGCCCTTTTCAAACTTTGAAACGTCCTGCGCGCCGGTCATGACCTTGGCGTCCTTGCCGGCCTTGAGCATCGCGGCTATATTGACAGCCGGAACGCACAGCACCGTCTCGCAGACCTTGGTCTTGGGCATGAGGGGCTTGAGCTCCTCGATAAAGGGCTTTACCTCGGAAGAGAGCATGTTCATCTTCCAGTTGCCGGCTATTACGGTCTTTCTGTATTTTGTATTCATTGATCAAGCCTCCTGTAGGGGATCTTTATTTATCGAGCAGGCATGCGACGCCGGGGAGCTCGCGGCCTTCGAGGAACTCGAGCGATGCGCCGCCGCCGGTGGAAATGTGGGTCATCTTATCGGCAAAGCCGAGCTGCTCTACGGCCGCCGCACTGTCGCCGCCGCCGACTATGGTAACGGCGCCGGACTCGGCAAGAGCTCTTGCCACGGCCCTGGTGCCCTCGGCAAAGGCCTCGAACTCGAAAACGCCCATGGGTCCGTTCCAGACGACGGTCTTTGCGTTTTTGATCGCGTCGGAAAACAGCTTCACGGTCTCGGGTCCGATGTCCAGGCCCATCCAGCCGTCGGGTATGGTATCGGCGGGAACGACCTTCTTCTCGCAGTCGGCCTTAAACTCGCTGCCGATCGCGGTATCGACGGGCAGGAGAAGCCTGACGTTCTTTTCCTTTGCCTTGGCTATCATCTCAAGCGCGTAGTCGAGCTTGTCGGCCTCGAGCAGGGAATTGCCTATGCCGTGACCCATGGCCTTTATGAAGGTGTAGGCCATGCCGCCGCCGATGATGACGGTGTCGGCCTTATCGAGCAGATTGTTTATGACGCCGATCTTGTCGGAGACCTTAGCGCCGCCGAGCACCGCGACGAAGGGACGCGCGGGATCGTCGAGCGCCTTGCCCATGACCGACAGCTCCTTCTCGACGAGAAGTCCCGCGTATGCCGGCAGGTACTTTGCAACGCCCGCCGTGGAGGCGTGGGCGCGGTGAACGGTGCCGAAGGCGTCGGAAACGTAGAGCTCGGCCATATCGCTGAGCGCCTTTGCGAAGTCGTCGCCGTTTTTCTCCTCGCGGATATCGAAGCGGAGGTTTTCAAGCAGCATGAGCTGGCCGGGCTGCAGCGCGGCGGCCTTGGCCTGCGCATCCTCGCCGATTATGTCCTTTGCGAAAATGACGTCCATACCGAGCAGCTCGGAAAGGCGCTTTGCAACAGGTGCGAGAGTGAGCTTTTCCTTCCACTCGCCCTTGGGCTTGCCGAGGTGGGAGCAGGCAATGACGGCGGCTCCGTTATCCAGCAGATACTTTATCGTCGGCAGAGCGGCGACGATACGCTTATCGCTTGTGATCTCGCCGGTCTCCTTGTTCTGGGGGACGTTGAAGTCGCAGCGCAGAAGCACCTTCTTACCCTTGACGTCCGCATCGAGCACGCTTTTCTTGTTGTAATTCATGATAAAGCTCCTTTCCGTCGGAAAAATCCGACTCGGTATTGAAAATTTAATGGATAACTGTTATTATTCGGCCATGGACCCTGTGTTCCTGAGCCCCGGGAAGCCCTGCTGGCGAAGCGCCTCGTAGGCAAGTATCGCGGCCGAGTTTGAGAGATTGAGGCTGCGGGCCTCGCTCACCATGGGTATGCGTATGCAGCGGTCATAATATCTCATGCGCAGCTCCTCGGGCAGTCCCGCGGTTTCCTTGCCGAGCATGACGGAGACCGTTTCGGTCGAAAAGTCGGCCTCGCAGTAGGCGCGCGGTGCCTTGGTCGTCGCAAGCCAGAGGTTTTCGTCGCCGTTTTTTTCGAGGTATTCGTCAAGGTTTTCGTACACGCTTATGTCGACAAGATGCCAGTAGTCAAGGCCGCAGCGCCTGACGGCTTTGTCGGAGATATCAAAGCCCAGCGGCTTTATGAGGTGGAGCCTTGCGCCGGTGGCCGCGCAGGTCCGCGCGATCGCTCCCGTATTATGCGGTATCTCCGGCTCGAGAAGGACTATATTCAGCATTATCATATCCCGTTTCATTATCAAATATCTGTTTTACAAGTACATTTTAGCACATTTCACCCGAAAAAGATGAACTTTTTTGTGATTTTCGAGATTTGTTGCACCTTTTACAAGTTTCGCCTCGCGCAGGCACCGTAAACGTGTGTCAAACCGACAATGTGCACATTAATTTCCGTAATTTGAGAGGCAAAAAATGATCTGCAACGCCTGTCCGCGCCGCTGCGGCGCCGAAAGAAGCGAACACTGTCCCGGCGGGGTCTGCGCATGCCCGTCTTTGCCGATGCTTGCGCGCGCCGCGCCCCATTACGGCGAGGAGCCATGCATCAGCGGGCAGCGCGGCAGCGGCACCGTGTTTTTCTCCGGCTGCAATTTGAAATGCGTGTTCTGCCAGAACCATGAGATAAGCCGCGCGGAAAAAGGCAAAGCCGTAAGCATCGGGCGCCTTGCCGATATTTTTCTCGAGCTTCAGGACAAGGGCGTTCACAACATAAACCTCGTAACGCCGACGCATTACACAGACGCGATAGTGCAGGCGCTGGAAAGGGCAAAGCCCGGCATTCCCGTAGCGTGGAACAGCTCGGGCTACGACAGCGTGGAGAGTCTGAGAAAGCTTGAAGGTCTCGTGCAGATATATATGCCCGACCTCAAATACATGGACCCTGCGCTTGCCGCACGCTACTCCCGCGCGCCGGATTATCCCGAGACCGCTCAGGCCGCGATAAACGAAATGTTCCGGCAGACCGGCGCCTTTGAGCTCGACGGCGACGGCATGCTCCTGTCCGGCGTTCTCATAAGACACCTGATCCTGCCGGGCGAGGAGGAAAACAGCCGCGCGGTAATCGACTTCGTTGCCGATAATTTCCCCGGCGACGACGTGCTGTTTTCGCTCATGGCGCAGTATACGCCCATGCCGGGAACCGAGAGCTTTCCCGAGCTTCAGAAAACCGTCACGGCCGCGGAAAACGACGCGCTTGTGGACTATATGATGCGGCGCGGGATATATAACGGCTTCTGGCAGGAGCCGGAGGCTGCATGCGATGATATGATACCGGACTTTGACCTGAGCGGTATCTGATCTCTATATATAAACATATAAAACACACAGGAGGTACATTATGAACTACGGTGAAATTCTCAAAAAAGCGGCCGGCGAGGTCGGCCCGTACTGCAAGGCCTGCCCCGTCTGCAACGGCAGAGCCTGCGGCAATACCATGCCCGGCCCCGGCAGCAAAGCCCCCGGCAACACCGCCGCGCGCAACTATGACAAGTGGCAGGAGATATTCGTCAACATGGACACGCTCTGCCCCAACACGGCGGTCGATACGGGCTTTGAGCTCTTCGGCAAAAAATTCTCCGCGCCTATATTCATCGCTCCGCTCGGCGCACTGAGCATGCACTACGGCGATAAGTACGACGATCTGCACTACAATCACATTCTCGTGAACGCCGCTGCCGACTACGGCATCTGCGCCCTCACCGGCGACGGCGTCGATCCCGCCGTCATGCAGAACGCCGCAAAGGATATGGCAGCCATCGGCGGCATGGGCATCCCGACGATAAAGCCCTGGAACAAGGAATTCGTTTTCGAGAAGATAGACCTGCTCAACGAGCTGGGCATATTCGCCGCGGCCATGGACGTTGACGGCGCGGGCCTGCCCTTCCTCAAGGCAATGAACCCCAACGCGGGCTCGAAGTCTGTAGACGAGATGCGCGAGATAATAAACCACGCGAACATGCCGTTTATCATAAAGGGCATCATGACCGTAAAGGGCGCCGAGAAGGCCGTCGAGGCAGGCGCCGACGCAATCGTCGTGTCAAACCACGGCGGCAGAGTGCAGGGCTGCTGCCCCGCAACGGCGGAGGTGCTGCCCGCGATCGCAAAGGCCGTCAAGGGCAAGGTCAAGATCTTCGTCGACGGCGGCATCCGCAGCGGCGTCGACGTTTTCAAGGCCATCGCTCTGGGCGCGGACGCGGTGCTGATAGGCCGCCCGGTCGTTCCCTTCATCTACGCCGAGGGCGCGGAGGGCTTCAAGGTATACATGGACACCATCACCGCTCAGCTGCGCGACACTATGACCATGTGCGGCACTCCCACGCTTGCCGATATCGGCGGGGATAATATCTTCGTTCCCTGAGGCACAAGACATTGAACGTCTCAAAATACTTATTAAAATGCTGCCTGTCGCTTGCGCGGCTCGGCAAGCTTGCCCACGCAGGCATGGCGGAAAAGGCCCTCTCGGCCATCGACGGCGTCGGGAGCGAGGAATAACGGCAGCCTGATGCAAAGCAAAAATTCCGGTAACACTTTTGCGTTACCGGAATTTTTCAGCGTTTCAAAAAAGTCTGTGACTTTTTTGAACGCTTAAAAACGCCACATTTTTTGTGAAGCTTGCGCTTCACGAAAAATCTCGCTGTGCTCGTCAAAAAGTCTGATAAATCAGACTTTTTGATGGCTATAATCTAATTCGAGGCGGGTCTTACCCCCCCTCGAGCTCCCCCGCTGCGCGGATATCTCTACTCAGCAGCACAGGTTTTTTGACAGTCTCCAAAAATTCCGGTAACACTTTTGCGTTACCGGAATTTTTCTTTATGAGAATTTCTCTGGGTACAGCGCCTGCGCTATGGCCTCGACCGTCGGGGCGCAGCGAATGCCGGGCATTGCGTCCTCCAGTGAAAGGCGTACAAAGCGCTCGTTTTTTACGCAGTCGAGCTGCGAAAGCTGCGCATCGGCCTTGAGGGCCTCGACCTTGTCGTCGTAGCCTGAGCCCGAGTAGTCGTGGATAACGATGCACCACGGGTCGGCGTCGATGAGCGTCTGCGCATCAACGGCGTCCCAGGCCTTTGTAAGCCCGGTCACGGCGTTCACGCCGCCCGCCGCGGCGATATAGGCCGACTCGATGTTCGTGCTGCCCGCGGTGTAGAGCTTATCGCCGATGAAGCTGTCGAGCACGAACACGCTTTTGGGCTCGCTCACGTCGCCGAGCCTGTCGGCCAGCGCCTCGAGCCTCATGCTCTGCCCTCCGACGATCTCCTCGATGTTATCCACGCAAAACACCTTGCCGAGGTCGCGCAGCTCCTGCCACAGGGCCTCGACCGTCTCGGCCTCGCTGACGTACACGCATATTCCGGCGCTTTCGAGCTGAGCCACGGTCAGGTCGTCGTCGAATATCCACGAGCTTGCGTACAGAAAGTCGCAGCCGCTTTTGATTATCTGCTCCGCAGTGGGGTAGCCGACGCTGAGCGTGGGAATGCCGGCGACCGCGTCGGCATACTCCGGCAGGGCGCCGAGCGAGTGGTTTTCCATACATTTGCCTATGACCTTATCCGCAAGGCCGAGCGCGCAGAAAACCTCCGTGCAGTTCGGCCCCGCCGTCACGACCTTCTGCGGAAGCGCGGTGACGGTGCTGAACTTTCCGTGGTTGCGGAAGCTCACCGGGGCGTAGCTCGACTCGGGCGTCGGCTCCGCGGCAGGCTGTGCGCTCGCTTCGGGCTCTGTGTCCCCGCATGCGCACAGCGAAAGTGCCATGACGAGGCACAGCAAAAGCGCAATTATTCTTTTCATATCTGTCTCCTTTGCCGGAAAGGCCGGCTGAGAACACTATACCATTATATAATCGGCAATTCAACAGCAAAAAAGTGTAGGTTAGTCAATGATAAGTTACAGAGCAGGAAAAGAAAAAAGGATATCGCGA